>NZ_JBITEZ010000031.1:0-108320 GCF_044455665.1 Nonomuraea sp. NPDC051191
CACCTGGTCGAGCAGGTGGGTGATCTGCGGCATGAAGCCCATGTCGGCCATCTGGTCGGCCTCATCCAGCACGGTGATGCCGACCTGGTCCAGGCTGCAGTCGCCGCGCTCGATGAGATCCCTGAGCCGTCCCGGGGTCGCGATGACGACCTCGGCACCGTTGCGCAGCGCATGGGCCTGGCGGCTGATCGACATGCCGCCGACGACCGTGGCCAGCCGCAGCTTCAGTGCTTGGGCGTACGGCGTGAGCGCATCGGTGACCTGCTGGGCCAGTTCCCTGGTGGGGACGAGGATCAGGGCAAGCGGTCGCCGCGATTGTGCGCGCTGTCCGGAGGTGCGGACGAGCAGGGCCAGGCCGAAGGCGAGTGTCTTGCCCGACCCGGTGCGCCCCCGTCCCAGGACGTCCCGGCCGGCCAGGGAGTTCGGCAGCGTGGCCGCCTGGATGGGGAACGGTTCGTTCACGCCCAGGCCGCTGAGCACCTTCAGCAGTGCGGGCGGCATGCTCAGCTCAGCGAATGTCGCGGCTGCCGGCAGGGCCGGGGTTACGGTGACCGGCAGCGCGAACTCTCTCTGGAGCGCGGCGGGACGCCGCCCGTTGCCGGACCGGTTGGAGGCGCCTGAACGGCCCTGAGCCGGAGAGTTGAATCGGCCGCCCCTGCTTCGGGCGGAGCCGCCCGTACGGGGCGAAGAGTTGCGATCGTGCGCGCGAGTTGCGTGGTTCATGCAGAACCTTCCTCGATGCGGCACGTGTCAGGATCCTCGGCGCGATGAGCGGCACAAGAACAGCTAGCACGAGCCGAAGAAAGACGAGTCGAACCGGCGGAAACAGCCTGGGCTCGTACGTCGAAATGGTCGGCTTTCGCCGGGAAGAACGCGGCTGTGATGCGGCGCCCTGGAACTGGAGCGAGCCTACGCCCGAACCGGAGCCATCGGTGGTGCATCCGGTGTGCGGCGGAAGAACAGACATGCTGTGCTTCTCGGGTTGTGAGGTCATCACGGCACGATGGATGCCACAAAAGCAACGCGCCGGGGACCGCACCCTGCGGCGCGGGCCCCGGCTACGTGGTGCGCAGTGTCAGGCGGGAACGATGTTCTCGGCCTGCGGGCCCTTCTGGCCCTGCGTGACGTCGAAGGCCACCTTCTGGCCCTCGCGCAGCTCACGGTAGCCGCCGTTGGCGACGATGTTGGAGTAGTGCGCAAAGACGTCGGCGCCGCCGCCGTCCTGCTCGATGAAGCCGAAGCCCTTTTCCGCGTTGAACCACTTCACGGTGCCAGAAGCCATGTTGATCTCCTTCGATGGGTGCAAAGCCGGAATCCGCATCGAACGGATTCCGCGTCGCCGCGATAGGACCACACACCCGGAGATGACCGGAGAACAAAAAATGCACCTGAGGCTACATACCGTCAGGTGCACACAAGTCTTTATGGGTACCACAACTGCAACTGATCCCAATCTAGCACATGTGCCGTCGTGCTGCGCATGCCCCCGTCAGCGCCGACATCATCCGCGCGCCATTGCCGCCTTGACCTGCAAGTTCCAGGTTCAACTGCGCTGTTGCCCGCACCGCGCCACCCGACGCGGGCCTCATGGCCGAGTGACCGGCGACCTCCAGACCCGGCAATCAGCGATCCGAGCCGTCGAGATTCACCTAGCCCCTGCCCGACCGGTCGGGCAGGGGCTAACGGATGGATCATGCATCCCGGCCAGCCAATGGAATGAGAGTGCGCATGGCCAAGGGATGACACCCGTCCCATGGCTGCTCGTTGGATGCTCGTCGGCACCCGACACGACATGGCACCGGACGGCATTTGCGGGCGACCTACGAAGGGCACTGCGCCGGCTTCACGCGGGACCTGTCCCCTGGAGACACTCTGCAACGAATCGGCATCACTCCTGGTCCCCTGGGCGGGTCCGGATTCGGCGTCGCAGCCCAGGGAACTCACACCGGTACCGTGCTGATCGATGCGGCTGGGCCGACCTGCTGTCCGTGAGCACGGTCACGGCTTCGACGGCGGCCTGATCACCGCGTTCAACCGCCATTCCGTGGAGTCCACGGAGACGTCCCGGTCCAGGCGGCTCTGGGCGTCCTGCCCGGTCTGGATCGCGGTCAGCGGCCGCTGCCAGGTGCCGCCAGCGGGCCGGCGTCAGGGCCGCTCGTGGCGCGTGCTCCGTGGGACGCGCCGTCCACGCGGACGACGATCCGGACGGCGTTGCCGTCCGACAGCTTCTGCTCGGCTGCCAGGGCGTTGGCGTCCCATTCCACCGACGTGGCGAGCGTCTGCTCGGCGAGGAAGTCACGGTGCTGCTCGACCACCGCGCGAAGGGCGACGTCGGCTCCCAGCGTCAGGTGGATGCGGTCGGTGACCTTCAGCCCCAGGTTCTTGCGCTCCTGCTGGACCAGGCGGACCAGGTCGCGGACCAGCCCCTCGCTGATGATGGCCGCGTCCCTGACGAGGTCGAGCTGGACGATCACCTGCGGGGTCTCGCATTCCCAGCAAGAGGGCAGCACCCGCTCACCCTGATAAACCAGGCCCTTGCCGTGGAGCTGTTTGAAGGCCCAAATGACGCTCTCCATGCAGGAGAGGTCCATCGTCTTGTAGTCCTGCTCGAAGTCGACCCAGCGGGCCTGCCGCGTGATGTACCACTCCCACTCGTCGCGGTAGGCCAGCACCGACTTCCGGCAGAACTCGTTGAACCGGTCGACGCCATATTTGATGATGTTCGCCCGGCCGAAGAGCCCGAGCTGCTTTTCCGCCTCCATTTCGGCGGGCAGGCCGTGGCAGTCCCAGCCGAACCGGCGATCCACCCGGTAACCGCGCATGGTCTTGTAGCGTGGGACCACGTCCTTCACGAACCCGGTCAGGAGATGGCCGTAATGCGGCAGGCCCGGCCTGCCCATCCGGGCCAAGCAATCAATGGTTCTGTGACGCGGGACGACGCATGCCGATCAGGAGGCGGCCGGTGCGCCCGGCTCGCGGCACGGGCGCTGTCGAAACTGCAGCGTGCCGTGCCCGGGTGCTCTCCCGCCGGGCGAACACCTCTCCCTTTCGTCGGCCGACGCTTCTAATGTGGCCGGTGTGACGACGAAGCGATCCTTTCTCCTGGCCGCCCTTTTATGCGGGACGCTATTAGTGCCCGCCCCCGCGATGGCCCACGACTTGTCCGCGGCCCCGTCCAAGGCCGCGCTTCTCGCCCCCGAGGACCTCGGAGACGAGTTCGTCCGTCGCGGATTCCGCACCCGAGGACTTCTGCACCCCGAATTCAGCCACACGAAGCCCTGCGCCACAGCCGTCAAAAAACTCGTCCCGGTCTATCGGACCAAGGTCTCGACAGCGCTGAAGCACACGGACAGGTGGGAAGGGATCAGCGAGTACATCGTGAGCGGCACCTCCCGTGAGCTGTCCGCCCTGGAACGCGCGGCCAAGGCCGTGATCCGCCATTGCGGCAGGGTCACGATCAGGACCGGCGCCTCCAGGGAGATCATCCGCAAGCTGTCGATCGGCCGGCTCGGGGACGGCGCCTACGGGATCAGGTTCCGCAGCGGGCTCGTGAACAGCAAGCTGGAGTCGGATTCCCACATGTCAGGCATGATGATCGCGATCGACATCGTGATCGTCCGGGTCGGGAACGTCCTGATCGCGTTGGAGCACGACGGCAACGTCGGCGAGTTCGACCCCGCACTGACCAGGACCGCGGCCGAGCTGGCCGTGACACGGGTCCAGGAGGCCGCGCAGGACGGTTAGCCGATCCGGGAGTGGGTCCAGGCCCACCCATCCGTACGGCCAGCCGCATACCGGGCCGAATCCCCTCTTCCTAGCATCGTTGACACAACGACACGGAGGAGAACGACCATGGCGAACACCGGCCTCACCACGACCGCGACGGCGCCCCTCGGCGAGGCCCGCACCCAGGACGCCTTCGCCACGATCAAGAAGTGCGTCACGCTCTTCGGCGTCGTCGGTGTCATCGTCCTGGGGGTGGTCGCCGTGACGACGTTCGCCGGGCAGGAGGCGTCGGCGTTCATGTGGATCAGGGGAGTGATCCTGGTCGCGGTCGCCCCGCTGATCCACCGCATGACCGTCCGCGCCTCGCAGGGGTCGTACAAGGATTTCGCCCGCGTACGCACCCTGTCGGCCACCCTGCCCATCGCGATCGTCGCCGTCGACCTGATCCCCGGCCTGTGCCCGGCCTGGTACGCCGTGCTCCAGGGCCTGTCCGCGCCGGCTCTGGGCGGGGTCGCCCTCATCACCCGCGGTTCGTCGCTGCGTGCCGCCTTCCCCGCCAGGAAGTGAACGCGGGCAGCGGCGCATCCCCGCTCTCAGCCTGCGAGGGCCGTGAGACGGTTGCTGAAGCGGGCGAGCATCCCGCTCTGGGACGTCTCGGGCACCATCCGGCCGATGAACGGCGGGATGCGCCAGTTGGCCGGGCTGCGCCTGGCCATCCTGGACACCAGGTTGACGTGCGGGTAGCGGGCCCGCTCGTAGGCGCGTAGCCGTTCCGCCGGGTCGCCGCCCTTGGCGAGCTCGCGCCCGAGCACCCACACGTCCTCAAGGGTCTGGTTGGCGCCCTGTCCGAGGGTGGGCGGCATGAGGTGGGCGGCGTCGCCGAGCAGGGTGACGCGGCCCTTGCCCCACTCCCGGCGCACCTTCTGCCAGTGATGCCCGAAGAAGTCGAGGTCGTCCTCGGACGCCTGGGCGAGCAGCTCGGGGACGGGCGACGCCCAGTGACCGAAGCGGCGCCTGAGCTCGGCCAGGGGCGCGGCGGGGCGCGGCTCGCCCGGGGACCAGCGCACGTCGAACCACCACTGGAGTTTGCCGTCCCCGGCGGGGATCATGCCGCACGCGCCCTCCCGCCCGGTGATCATGAGGTGGAGGTGGGTGCGGGTGAGGTCGATGTCGATCGGGCTCAGGGCCTGCCAGGTGCCGAAGGTGGCCGTCCGGATGGGGACGTCGCCCCACAGCTCGCGCCGGACGACCGAATGGTGGCCGTCGGCCCCGATGAGCAGGTCGGCCGTGATCGTCGAGCCGTTGTCGAAGGTCGCCGTGACGTGGTCACCGTCCTGGGTCACCGTCCGGAGGGCCGTGCCGTAGCCGATCAGGTCGTCGGGCAGCCCGTCGGACAGCCGTTCCAGCAGAAGGCGGCGGGAGATCGACTTGTTCGGGAAACCGTAGAGCGCGGCCGCATGGGCCATGTCGGAGCTGAGCCGCAGTCGTCCGTCGGAGGTCAGCGCGTCAATCCGGTCGAACCGGCCACCGACCCCGTCGAGGCTGACACCGAGATCGTGCAGCACCGCCGCGCCGTTGCTGAAGATGCTCAGGCCCGCGCCGCCCGTCCGCAGGGCCGGCGCCTGCTCGAAGATCCGCACCTGGTGGCCGGCGGACAGCAGGCTCCGCGCCACGGCCAGGCCGCCCACCCCGGCCCCGATGACAAGAACGTCCATTTTCTCTCCAAATCGAAGTTACTTCGATTCAAAGATACATCGCGGTGAAGTACATTGGGCCGAGTGACCGACAAGCACCCAGAAGAGGACGTCTTCCGCGAGTTCCTGATCGCGGTCATGCTGCACATCGAGGCGATCGCGGACCGGCTGGGCGTGCACCACGTGGACGTGGCGGCCCTCATCCTGCTGGAGATGCGCGGCCCGCTTCCCGTGGGAGTCATCTCCGAGGAACTGGGGTTGCCGTCCGCCTCCGCGACCCGGCTCATCGACCGTCTGGAGAAGGCCGGCTACGTACGGCGGGTGCGCGGCGAGCGCGACCGGCGCATGGTCACCGTGGAACTGCTGGAAGGTGGCATGGCCGAGTACCACGCCACCCGCATCACCTCCGAGCGGCATTTGGGCGAGATCCGCGCCGACTACCCGCCGGAGCAGGTGCCGTTGATGCTGGGCATCCTCACCGGCGTCGCGCGGGCCTACCGCTCGGCGACCAGGGAACTGCGCGAGCAGTCCGGCTGAGGGGCCCCTTCACCTCCATTCGCTCTCACCGGCGCGCGCGTCACGGCGTCTCGCGGGTGCGGTCGACCTCGTCGACGAAGGTCAGGACCCGGGCGTTGACGCGCTCGGGGAACTCGCCGTTGATGGCGTGGGAGGCGTCCGGCCACAGTTCGACGACGCCTTTGGCGAGCAGGCGGCGGGCGCGCCGGGCGGCCTTGCGCGGGTCGTGGATGATGCTGCGCCCGGCGATCAGGGCGAGCACCGGCACGTCGAGTCCGGCCACCGTGTCGTCCGCGGGGTACGTCGGCGGCGGCAGGAAGGCGGTGAAGTCCCGCATCCCGGCCGAGATCAGGTTGGCGACGGGCTCGTCGTCGGAGGCGTCGGCGCCGCCGGAGATCCAGCTCAACAGCTTCCTGCGCCACGACTCGGGGAAGAACGGCACCACCGAGCCCAGCGAGATGACGATGACCTTCCAGGTGATCCGGCCGAAGAGCACGGCGGGATCGAGCAGGCTCACCGAGGCGATCTTCTCGGGGACGTTCAGGGCGAGATGGAAGGCGCTCCACCCGCCGATGGACACCCCGAAGAGGTGCACCCGGTCGAGGCCGAGCCCGTCCAGCAGCTCCGTAAGCCAGCTCGCCTGGTCGGCCGCGGTCGTGAACGCCCGCGTCTGCACCGAGAGGCCGGGCTCGCCGAGCAGATCGATCGCGTAGACCGGGCGGTGGGCGACGAGCCCGGCCAGGTTCGCCTCCCACATCGGGGTGGACGCGGTGCGTCCCGGCAGCAGGAGAAGCGGCACGCCGTCGCCCGCGCCGAAGCGATGGACCCGGACGGTCCCGAACTGGGTCGCCACGTCCTGGATCAGATCCGGCTCGGGCAGTCGGGCCATGGCCTGGTCGTAGGCGGTCCGGTAGCGCGCGAAGGCGGACGCGTCACGGAAGTGGCCGAGCCGCCGCCCGCGGAACGCGGCTCCGATGTTGGGTTCCACAAGATCGTTCACGTACGGGACCTCCGCTCGCACCCTTCGCGATACGATCGTATCGCATCGAATGTCACGATACACTCGTATCGCGAAGAGGGGGGCGGGGCCGTGCCGAAGCAGGTGGACCACGCGGCGCGGCGGGCGGAGATCGCCCACGCCGCACTCAGGTTGTGCGCCCACGACGGCCTGGCCGGGGTGAGCATCGGGCGGGTCGCCCAGGAGGCCGGCGTCTCCAAGGGGCTCGTGCAGCACTATTTCCCGGCGAAGGCCGACCTGCTGCGGGCCAGCGCACACCTGCTCAGGCAGGAGATCGAGCGCCATGTCCGCGCGGCGCTGCCGGACGCCGGCAGCCCGGCCGACACGCTGCGGCGCACGCTGCTCGCCGTCGTCGAACTGGGCGCTCGCGCGCCTGTGCTCCTGCTCGCCGGACACGCGTTCCTGGCCACGGCCGTCGCCGACCCCGACGTACGCGAGCTGTACCGCGCGGGCGGCGACACGGTCCACCGCGAGATCGCCGCGCTCGTGACCGCCACCGCGTCGGAACCGGGCCTCGACGCGGGTGCCGAGGCTCACGTGCTGCTCGGGCTCGCGCGCGGCCTGGCCGACGGGGTGCTGGTCGGCGAACTGGACGTCACGGAGGCGGTCGCGGTCCTCGACCACCAGCTCGGCCGGATCGGCGTACGGGCGAACTCCTGACGACGGCTTCCGCAAGAACGCCCACCGGAGGTGTTCAACCTACCTCGGCACGGCCTTCGCGGTAGATCTCCGCCGGCCCTACCAGGCTGTCCCCCGCCCTCGAAATGCACGGGGTCGCCGGACCCACGGATACCGCCGACGCTTTTTCCGGCGGCGTGATGCGCATGGGACGCATTTATTGCGCCACTCTCCTTTTCGTCTGGCATTCCTTACCGATGGCAGGGCGCGGAACCCGCGAACGGCCGCAATTCGTGGAGAGGACCGACCACAGGCGGGAGCGGGTCGATCGAAGGCGGAAAGGAGAGTCATGCGATTGTCAGAGTGGTTGCAGATTGCATCCTTCTTCGGGGTGGTGGTCGCCTTGCTGCTCACGACTCTCCAGCTCAGACTGGTTTCACGCCAGTCACAGGCTCTCACGCGCTCGATGCAGTACGGCGACTACCGCACCCTCGTGGGCCGGCTGAACGAATTCAGGACCGTGCACCTGCGGCAGGACCCGAAGCTGCTGGCCTGGGTGCTCAGCACGCGAGGCTTCGCCGGCACGAGATCGGCCGACCTGAACAACCGCCGCATCTACATGATCGGGAAGGTGGACATCTTCGAGGGCTGCTATTTGAGTCGCAAGAACGGGCTCATGCCGGACGACGTGTGGCTCACCTGGCAGCGCATCATGCGGGCGGACGTGAAGATAAAGGAGTTCCAGGAGGTCTGGCCCATCGCACGGGTGTATTACGACCTCGAATTCGGCCGGTTCATGGACGAGATGATGCGCGCCGAATGCCCGTGACGACCGCCGTACCCTGCGGGAAAAGGCCGGGGCGTCAGAGGGGCGGGTGGGCCACGGATTCCAGGGTCTGGATGATTTCGTCGGCGAACAGGAGGCCGGCCAGGCCGTGACCGTGTTTTTCGCGGCGGACGAGCGAGAGGATGTTGTCGCTGAAGGCGCGGTCGCGGACCGGACGGAAGGCGAGGGTGCCGTTGTGGTGTTCCTCGGCCATGTCGAACCTGCTGAGAAAGGCGATGGCCTCCCCCGCGGCGGCCAGGCGTTTCATCGTCTCGATCGAATTGGTGTGGAAGGCGGGTTCGACTTTCAGGCCGGCCTCGGCGAAGGTGTCGGCGATGATGCCGTGGATCACCATCGAGCGGTCCGCGAAGATGAGCGGGTAGGCCGCACACTGGGCCAGCGGGATGGACTCCAGGCGGGCCAGCGGGTGATGCGGGGCGATGACCGCGCCGAGCCGGGTGTCCATCTGCCAGCAGAGTTCGAGCTGCGCCGAGGACGGGACGTTGAACCCCAGGCCCAGGTCGGCCTCGCTGTTCGCCACCGCGCGCAGGATCTCGTGGGTGGACAGCGCGCGGATGGAGATCCGCACCTCGGGGTGGCGGGCGTGGAAGCTCACCGTGGCGGTGGAGACGATGCTGCTGGCCAGGCCGGTCATCGTGGCGATCACCACCTCGCCGCTCGGCAGTGACTGCAGGTCGCGGATCTCCGTCACGGCCTCGCGGTACTCCTGCAGGGTCTTCCGTACGTGGGCGAGGAGGAGCTCGCCCGCCGGAGTGGGCCGCATGCCGCGCGGCAGGCGTTCGAAGAGAGGCTCGCCGAGCTCTTCCTCAAGCAGCAGGATCTGCCGGTTGATGGCCGACGGCGCGACGTGGAGCCTTGCCCCGGCGGCCCGGATGGAGCCGTACCGCGCGACCTCGTCGATGTAGTGCAGCAGGCGTGAGTGGAGCATCGGGCCTCCCGGGCCGGCCGGACCGTGCGCAGAAAACTGGACTGTGCGCAAAAAGAGTACAGTCCGTGCGAAAACGGCTGCTTGTCAGCAACGGTGCGGTGCCATTTCATAGCCACAGCGCGTACGAGCGACACGGCCCCGGCGGCCTCTGATCAACTCCGCGACCTGGCCGCCGGCATCCCGGAGCCGCGTCCTTGGAGCTCGTTCCGCCGGCGGAATCGCAACAGCCGAGTATTGAAGCGAGGAAATCATGCTCCAGCAGGAGAAGACGGGCCAGACCGGTAGGGCGGACCGGGTCTCGGTCCACTACGACCACGTGCGGGCGGTCTTCGACATCCTGAACGGGGAGAGGGAGGCAGACCTGCTGCTGCGCAACCTCAGCGTTCTGGACGTCCACAGCGAGACCGTCTACCAGGGTTCGATCCTCGTCTACAACGAGCGGATCATCGCGCTGAACCCCGACGAGTCGATCGTGCGGGTACGCGAGGTGTTCGACGGCGAGGGCCTTTACGCGATCCCCGGGCTCATCGACGCGCACCTGCATTTCGACGCCCAGTTGGCCCACCCGGCGGCGTTCGGGGAGGCGATCGTGCCGAGCGGCACGACCACCATTTTCGCCGAGACCCTGGACTTCGCCAGCGCGGCGGGCGACGAGGCCGTGGCGGCCGCCGAGGCGTTGTTCAAGGACTACGAGAAGCTGCCCTACCGGATCTACGCCTTCGCGCCGGGCAAGAAGACGTCGGTCGAGGTCACCGACGCCATGCTGAAGATGGACCCGGTGATCGGGCTGGGCGAGCTGGCCCACCTCTCCTACATGACGGGCAACGAGGACGACTTCCGCAAGTCCGCCCTGGGCCGCGCCAAGGGCGGCTTCGTGAACAGCCACTGGGGTGTGACGGCGCTGTCGGACATGTTGCTGAACTACATGCCCGCGATCGGCGCGCACAACAACCACGATGTCTGGAACGAGGACGACATCGAGAAGAGCATCCGGTACGGCTTCCAGACCCAGATCAAGTTCGGTGTCGGCAGCCCCGAGGTGATCAAGACCATGCTGCGCGCCATCGTCAAGCGCCGCTGGCCGGCCGAGAACTTCCAGATGTGCGCCGACAACATCTCCGTCGACCGCGTGCTGACCAGGGGGCACATCGACTGGGTGATCTCCCTGGCCGTCGAGATGGGCCTCAACCCGATCCAGGCGATCAAGATGGGCACGCTGTACTCCGCGCGCTCCTTCGGCATGGACCACGACTTCGGCTCGCTCGCCCCGGGCCGCTTCGCCGACATCGTGCTCACCGACAGCCTGTCGAAGATCAACCCTCGGTACGTGTTCAAGGGCGGCGAGCTGGTCGCCAAGGACCGCAAGCTCCTCAAGCCGGTCGACCTCGACTATTCGGTCATGGTCCAGGAGCCCAGGCCGGGCCTGGCCGATCTGGCTCCCGCGCAGCTCGACCTCACGCCGATCGAGATCTCCGAGGACGGCGGCCGGGCCAAGGTCCTGCTCTTCGACGTCTACGGGCGCGGTCATCTCAAGTTCGCGCAGGAGGTCTGGGTCCCGTTCGTGGACGGCGCCGTCGTGCCCGAGGTGGACGGGGTCACGCTGAACCGGATCTCCGTCGTGCAGCGTTACGCGGACGGCACCCGCCATGTCGTCAACGGCCTGTTCAAGGGCGTCTCGATCGACCGGGGGGCGGTCTCGACGTTCTGGCCGGCGCCCTTCGCCTACTTCGTGGTGGTCGGCACCGACAGCGCCGAGATGTGCGACAACCTCAAGCAGCTCGACGCCTACGTCGGCGGCTGCGTCGTGACCGAGGACGGGCAGGTGAAGGCCGCGCTGCCCCTCGACATCTACGGCGTCATGGCGAACATGAACCTGCCCGAGCTGGTCGACGCGACCCGGTCGATCGACGCCGCGCTGGAGAAGCTGGGCAACCACAACGAGGGCGAGCCGGTCGTCAACAAGCTGCTGACCCTCTTCATCTCGCTCGACCGCTTCGGGTTCATGGTCTGAGGCGTACACCGCGTCATCCGGCAGGCTCCGGCCGGAACAGCAATACAGCCAAGGAGGCAACTGTGCTACAGCATGAAAAAGAGGCCGGAGTCGTCGACACCGGAAGCCTGGTGCGGCGTTGGATCACCTACGGCGCCGGCATCTACCTGCTGACCCTGGGGGTCAGCCTGGCCATCAGGGCGGGGATCGGCATCTCGCCGCAGAGCAGTCTCACCCGGACGATGACGCTGGTCTTCCCCTCGGTCAGCCAGGGGACGTTCAACTTCGCCCTTGAGCTGCTGATGTTGCTGCTGACCTATCTCGTCCTGCCGAAGGATTTCAAGCTCAGGAACTTCCTGGCGTTGATCCCGGCCCTCGTCCTGGCCACGTTCCTCGATCTGAACCTGATGCTGACGAGCTGGATCGTGCTGGACGTGTACGCCGCCAAGTTCGTCCTCCTGGTGGTCGCGGACGCGACGTTGGCGTTCGGGCTGTTCCTGATGATCCGGGCGAACCTGGTGCTCATGCCGGTCGACATGTTCGTCAACACGGTCTTCAAGCGGACGGGCTACAAGTGGGGCAACATCAAGACGGCCTTCGACTGCACGTTGCTGGTCGTCTCCGCCGGAATCGGGCTGATCTTCCTGGGCGGGCCGCAGTTCATCCGCGAGGGCACCATCATCAACGGCATCCTCGTCGGGCAGTACATCAAGCTCTACTTCTACCTGTTCAAGAAGTTCTCGCGGACGTGAGCTGACGTCAGTCGCGAGAGGGGCCTCCGGGACCGGGCACAAGCCCAGGCCCCGGGGGCCCCGTCGTTTCAGGAGGTCAGGCGCCCGGGACGAGAAGGTTCTGCACCGGCTGCCGGCGGGCGGCCGGGACGTCGCAGGCGTCCATCGCGCGCCGCAACAGGTCGGGGTCGAAGCCGTGGACGCCCAGGTGGTCGATGATCGGGCCGTACCGGTCGGCGCGGTCGCGCAGGAGCTCGGTGGCCAGCCGGATCTCCAGCCGGACCGCCGGCACCTGGTGGGAGCCGCACGCGACCAGGACGTGATGCCGCCACGGCCCCTCCCCTACGCATTCCAGGACGTCCCAACCGGCCGGCCTCTCGACGGTGCTGAGCTCGACCTCGACCCCGTTCACCGCGAACCTGGCGAAGTACTGCGCCGAGGGGACGGCGGCGCCCGCGGCGTCGAGTGTCATGGCCAACGCCGTGGTGACGTCCGCCCGGCTCAGTGATCTCGTTCGGTGGCCCATGCCGGGCACCGTAGCAACGCGCGGCTAGCTCTTGTCACGCTCGTGCAGGAACTCGGCGATGGAGATCCAGGAGTCGGCGAGGCGCTCAAGGCGTTCCATCAGCGCCAGGTCGGTGATCGTCTCCGCGTTGTAGAGCAGGCGCGCGGCGTTCGCGATGGCGATGTCCACCGTGGTGGTGACGTCTGGCTGGTTCACCGTGCGTTCCGTCCGTCTTCGCTGCTGGGGGATGGCCGACGGTTTGCCGTGGCATCAGGAGCATAAGCCACGGTCGTGCCGGGTGTCGTCCGGGTTTCGGTGTCCGGACGCGGGCGGCGCGAGGTGTCTGTTCTGTCAGCTCTCATAACGTTTTCTCGGCTACTGACCAAGAAGGGGTGTAATCGACGAAGGGAGCACGGCCGGTGCGTCGCAAACAGCCGGACATCGCTACAGATCCGGACGCTTTCGAGGCTTTCTACCGGCGTCACGTCGATGCGATCACCTCGTTCCTCGCACGCCGGATCGACGATCCGCACACGGTCGCCGACCTGGTGGCGGAGGTGTTCGTGGCGGTGCTCGACTCCGCGCACACCTATCGGCCCGGACGCGGCAGTGAGATCGCCTGGCTGTACGGCGTGGCGCGCAACAGGCTCTCGGCCGAGCGGCGTCGGGCGTTCAAGGAGACGAGACTGGCCGATCGGGTGGGCGGGCGACGGCAGCTCGCCCCCGACGACATGACCGAGCTGGTGGAACGCATAGACGCCGAGAACCTGGCCAGAGGCGCCTTCCAGGCCATGGCCGGACTGCCCGACGGTGACCGCGCGATGCTCGAACTGGTCGTCATCGACCAGCTCACGATCGGCGAGGCGGCCACCGCTCTGGGGATCCGGCAGGGAGCCGCCCGCGCCAGGTTGTACCGCGCCCGCCACGCGCTCAGGGACGTACCGGAGACGGCCCTCTTCGTCATGGAAGGAATCCGATGAACTTCAAGGAGCGCGTACTGATGGAGCTCAAAGCCGAGATCGAGGCCCGCAACGGGGCCCGGAGCCGGCGCACCAGGCGGCGCCTGCTCACCGGCACGGCGGTGGCCGCCGTCCTGGCCGCCGCGGCCGTCGCGACGCCTTTCCTCAACGGCTCTGACACCCCCGCCTACGCGGTCAGCAAGAACACCGACGGCACGATCACGTTGAAGATCAACGAGTTCCGGGACCCCGGCCAGGTGGAGAAGGACCTGGCGGCGCTCGGCCTGCCCGCGGACGTCTCCTACCTCAAGCCCGGCACCCGCTGCGCCCCCGACCGCGCGCCCGCCGACGCCGGCCCCTCCTTCACCAAGGAAGAGCTGCAGAGCAAGGACCCCGCGGTCCACGAGAGGATCAGGAAGGCGATCGAGAACAGCCCCAACGCCAAGACGTTCCGGCTGGGCAACGGTCAGGTGCAGATCGACCCGAAGCGCATCAAGCCAGGTCAGACCGCCGTCATGGAGTTCACCGAGGACGACGACCAGACCTCGGGGCCCGAGAAGCCCAGGGCGCTGTGGCAGTTCGGCGGCTTCGTGGCCGACGGGCCGGCCAAGCCGTGCAAGGTGATCGACGACCCGTCCTGGGACCAGATGCCCGACCCGAAGAAGCACCCCGAGGCGTACCCGCCGTCCGGCAAGTGACCCTCTGAGATCCCCCGCGACGGCCTCCAGGCAGGCCGTCGCGGGGTCGTCCCTCAGCGGTTGGGCAGGCTGATCGTGACGGAGAGGCCGCCGCCCTCGCGCGGGGACGCGGTCACCTGGCCGCCGTGCGCCTGGACGACCGCGCGGACGATCGACAGCCCCAGCCCCGAGCCGTTCGCCGAGTCCACGCGGTCGGAGTTGAGCCGCCGGAACGGCTCGAACAGGCTGCCGATCTCGTACGCCGGCACGGGCTGCCCGGTGTTGGCCACGTGGACGACGACCTCCCCGGTCAGCGTCTCGTCGGTGCTGATCCAGATCTGCCCGTTCTGCGGGAGGTTGTACTTGATGGCGTTGTCCACCAGGTTGCCCACGGCGTGTTCGAGGAGGACCGGGTCGCCCTGCATGGTCGTGCCGCCGAGGCGCGAGGTGACGGTGACGCCGCGCCGGTCGGCGGAGGGCGTCAGTTGTTCCACCGCCGTCAGCGTCACGTCGTTGATGTCCACCGGCCTTCTGCGCGCGAGCTCCCGTTCGCTTCTGGCCAGCAGCAGCAGCCCTTCGATGAGTTTCTCGTTGCGCGCGTTCACTTCGAGCAGGGTGCGGGCGAGGGCCTTCAGGTCGGGTGAGGCCAGCGGGTCGGAGAGCGCGATCTCCAGGACCGTGCGGTTGATGGTCAGCGGCGTACGAAGCTGGTGGGAGGCGTTGGCGACGAAACGGCGCTGGGAGTTGAAGGCGCTGTTGAGCCTGGTCAGCATCGAGTCGAAGGTGTCGGCCAGCTCCTTCAGCTCGTCCTCGGGGCCGTGGAGGTCGATACGCTGGTGGGCCAGCGTGCTGTCGGAGAGTTTGCGGGCCGTCGCGGTCATCTTGGCGACGGGCCGCAACGCCCGGTCGGCGACCAGGTAGCCGCAGACGAGCGCGAACAGGCCGACGCCCAGGAGGATCAGCACGGACTGCTGGACCATGAGACGCAGTATCTGCTCGTTCAGCTTGACGGCCTGGATCTCGATCTGGTGCCGCCAGATCGTCACCAACGCGTCGGGCGTGCCCGGTGGCACGTCGAGCGAGAACTCCACGTTGTCCAGCACCGAGCGCAACAGCAGGTAGGTGACGGTCAGGAGGAGCGTGCCGCCGACGAACAGCATGGACCCGTACGTGAGCGTGAGGCGGGCGCGGATGCTCAGCCTGCCGAACAGCTCTCCGAGCGGTTTTCCGTGGAACGGTAATCGCACGCGATCTCCTTCTGCCGGAGATCTCATTGTGGGGACCGCGGCGGTAAGCGCGCGGTAAGGGCGTCCCGCGGGCGGTCAGGACTCCCAGTCGAGGGTGCGGCTCACCGCGCGTTTCCAGCCCGCGTACCCCTTCTCGCGCTGCTCGTCGCTCCACTCCGGGTTCCAGCGCCGGTCCTCGGCCCAGTTGGCGCGCAGTTCGTCGGTGTCCTTCCAGTAGCCGACGGCCAGCCCGGCGGCGTACGCGGCGCCCAGCGCGGTGGTCTCGGCCACCACGGGACGGCTGACCGGCACGCCCAGGATGTCGGACTGGAGCTGCATGCACAGGTTGTTCGCGGTGACCCCGCCGTCGACCTTCAGCACGTCCAGCACCACGCCGGAGTCCTGCTGCATGGCCTCCACGACGTCCCTGCTCTGGTAGCAGATGGCCTCCAGGGTGGCCCGCGCGAGGTGGGCGTCCCTGTTGTACCGGGACAGGCCGACGATCGCGCCGCGCGCGTCGGGCCGCCAGTACGGCGCGAACAAACCCGAGAACGCCGGGACGAAGTAGATGCCGCCGTTGTCGGTCACCTGCCGGGCCAGGTCCTCGCTCTGCGCCGAGGTACGGATGATGTGCAACTGGTCGCGCAGCCACTGCACGGCCGACCCCGTCACGGCGATCGAGCCCTCCAACGCGAACACGGCGGGCTGGCCGGCGAACTTGTAGGCGACGGTGGTGAGCAGGCCGCGCTCGGAGCGTACGAGGTCGGTGCCGGTGTTGAGGAGCATGAAGTTGCCGGTGCCGTAGGTGTTCTTGGCCTCGCCGGGCGAGAAGCAGACCTGGCCGACGGTGGCCGCCTGCTGGTCGCCGAGGATCCCGGTGATCGGCACCTCGCCGGCGAACGGGCCGTACGCGCTGGTCACGCCGTAGGACGCGGGCTCGGACGACGGGCGGATCTCCGGCAGCATCTCGTGCGGGATGCCGAAGAAGGACAGCAGCTCGTCGTCCCACTCCAGCGTCTCCAGGTCCATGAGCATGGTGCGGCTGGCGTTGGTCACGTCGGTGACGTGCACGCCGCCGCGGACGCCGCCGGTGAGGTTCCACAGGGTCCAGGTGTCGGTGTTGCCGAAGACCGCCTCTCCCCGCCCGGCCGCCTGGCGCACGCCCTCGACGTTCTCCAGGATCCACTGGATCTTGCCGCCGGAGAAGTACGCGTCCGGCCGCAGGCCCGTCTTCCTGCGGATGACCTCGCCACGGCCGTCCTGTTCGAGCTGCGCGGCGATCCTGGCGCTCCTGGTGTCCTGCCACACGATGGCGTTGCAGTACGGGCGGCCGGTGCGCGGGTTCCACACGACCGTGGTCTCGCGCTGGTTGGTGATGCCCACGGCGGCCAGGTCGGTGTCGTGCAACCCGGTGCGCTGGAGGGCGGTCTCGATCACCGCGGAGGTCCTGGTCGAGATCTCGATCGGGTTGTGCTCCACCCAGCCGGCCCTGGGCAGGATCTGCTCGTGTTCGAGCTGGAACTTGCACACCTCCAGGCCGCCGTGATTGAAGATCATGAATCTGGTGCTGGTGGTGCCCTGGTCGACGGCCCCCACGAAATCGGGCATGGTCGTTCTCCTCCGGTCGGGTCAGACGCGGCCCGCGTCCTCAAGGTCGGGCTCGGGCTCGGGGAGGAACCGGGCGATCATCAGCTGGTAGAGCCCGGCGCCGGCCACGCCGCCGAGCAGGGGGCCGACGATGGGCACCCAGAAGTACAGGTCGCCGTACTGGTCGCGCCAGGCGCCCGAGTAGCCGGTGAGGAAGCTGGCCAGGCGCGGCCCGAAGTCGCGCGCGGGGTTGATCGCGTAGCCGGCGTCGGCGCCCCACGCCATGCCGATGCCGACGATGAGCAGGCCGATGACGACGGGGCTGAGGTTGGCGCTGGGCGCGAGGTTGTGCGAGTCGGACAGGGCGTACAGGACGAACATCAGGATGGCGGTGCCGATGATCTGGTCGCGGAACCCGCCCCACATGCCCACCGGCAGCTCGCCGTTGCCGGGCAGGGTGGAGAAGACGATCTGGGTCTTCAGCGTGTGCCCGGGGTCCACCTTGGTCAGCACCTCCGTGTAGTTCCAGCGCACCAGCAGCGCCCCGACGAACGCCCCCACGGTCTGCGCCAGCGAGTACGGCAGCACCTTGGCCCAGGGGAACCCCCGGAAGGCCGCGAACGCCAGCGTGACGGCCGGGTTGAGATGGGCGCCGGTGATCCGGCCCGCGACGTAGACGCCGAGCGCGACGCCGATGCCCCACGCCCAGGCGATGCTGTCGTGGTCGCCGATGCCCGCCGCGACCACCTGGGCGACGACGCCCACCCCGAACAGGATGAGCACCATCGTGCCGGCGAACTCGGCGATGAGCTCACCGGCCAGTTCCCGCCGCTTGACACGTTCGACCACCGCTGCCCCCGCTTCCGTGGTGTCGGCGTTGTGTGCCATTCCCCGATCAGGGAAACGTATACGGATTGTGAGCAGTTGAGCACAAAACGTGGTTCGGGGGATCAATGAACATGACCGGGGCGATGGACGCCAGAAACCGTCAGGCCGCCATCGACCGGCTGGCCGAGCAGTCCTTCGACGTGCTCGTGGTCGGCGGCGGCGTGACCGGCGCGGGCGCCGCGCTGGACGCCGCCTCCCGCGGGCTGCGCGTCGCGCTCGTGGAGAGCCGCGACCTGGCCTCCGGCACGTCGAGCCGGTCCAGCAAGCTCATCCACGGCGGGCTGCGCTACCTGGAGCAGTTCGACTTCAAGCTGGTCCGCGAGGCGTTGAAGGAGCGCGACCTGCTGGTCTCGCGGCTGGCCCCGCACCTGGTCAAGCCGGTCACGTTCCTGTACCCGCTGCAGCACGGGCTCATCGAGCGGCCGTACGTGGGGGCCGGGCTCACCCTGTACGACACGTTGGAGGGCATGCGCCGGCCGATGCCCCGGCACCGGTACCTGTCGGTCAAGGAGTCCCGCCGGATGGCCCCCGGCCTCCGCGCCGACGCCGTGTCCGGCAGCATGATCTACTTCGACGCGCAGGTGGACGACGCCCGCTTCACGCTCGCCCTGGCCAGGACGGCCGCCGCGCACGGCGCCGTGGTCGCCACCCGGACGCGGGTCGTCGAGATGCTGCGCGACCAGGGCAACGAGCGGATCGTCGGGGCCCGCGTACGTGACGAGGAGACCGGCCGCGACCTCGACGTCAGGGCCGACGCCGTGGTGGTGTGCGCGGGCGTGTGGACCGACCCGATCAACGGGCTGCCCGGCTCGGCCCCGGCCGGCTTCAAGGTCAGGATGTCGAAGGGCGTGCACGTCATGGTGCCCGGGGAGGCCATCGACGCGTCCACCGGCATGATCATCCCTACCGAGAAGAGCGTGCTGTTCATCATCCCGTGGACGCGGCGGCGGTGGATCGTCGGCACCACCGACACCGAGTACGACGGCGACCGGGAGGAGCCGTCGGCCACCGGCGAGGACATCGACTACATCCTCGACCACGCCAACGCCGTGCTGGCCCGGCCGCTGACCCGCGACGACGTGGTGGGCGTCTATGTGGGCCTGCGCCCGCTGGTGGCCGCCGACGAGAGCTCGGCGACCACCAAGCTGTCCCGCGAGCACGTCGTGGACGTGCCGATGCCCGGCCTGGCCACGATCGCCGGGGGCAAGTTCACCACCTACCGGGTCATGGCCAAGGACGTGGTCGACGCGGCGCTGGAGGGCTTCGACGTGCCGGACTCGGTGACCGACCGGCTGCCGCTGATCGGCGCGGACGGGCTGCCCGCCGTGCGCGTGTCCGTACGGCGTCTGGCCGAGGACCACGACGTGGACGCCGACGTCGTGGAGCACCTCGTCCAGCGCTACGGCACGCTGGCGCCGGAGGTGCTCTCCCTGGTCGACGGCGACCGCTCGCTCGGCGAGCCGCTGGTGGAGGGATGCCCGTGGATCAAGGCCGAGGCCGTGTACGCCGTCACGCACGAGGGCGCGCTGCACGCCGAGGACGTGCTGTCGCGGCGGACCCGGATGCTCATCGAGGCGATCCCCGCCGCGCTCGACGCGGCCCCCGTGGTGGCGCGGCTGATGGCCGGGCTGCTCGGCTGGGACGGGGCCCAGGTCGAGGCGGAGGTGGCGCGCTGCCGCACCCTGGTCGAGGCCGAGCAGAAGGCCCTGGCCGAGGCCACGGCTCCGCGCCGGGAGGCCGCCGCCGCGTCCTGAGGGCCGGCGGTCAGTGGCGCAGGAGGGTCAGCGATGGTTCGGGGGTGACGGTCAGGCGGGCCCGGCCGCCGATCGGGAAGGTGGCCAGCGGGTTGGTGTGGCCGACCTCGACGTTGGCCAGGACGGGGACGTCCCGCAACCCCGGCTGCGTCTCGACGATCTGCTCCAGCAGGGCGCGGGTCATGCGGCTGGCCTGCTGGAACCGTCCGATCACCAGGCCGCGGACGGTCTCGGCGCCCGGCTGCTGGAGCAGCGAGGTGAGGTCGCGGGCGAAGGTGGCCGGGTGCGACTCCAGGTCGTCCTCCACGACGAGCAGCGCGTCCTCCAGTGACGGCATGTACGGCGTGCCCTGAAGCAGGTTCAGGGTGCAGAGGTTGCCGCCCACGACGCGCCCCTCGGCGGCGCCGGGCCGCAGCGGCCACCAGCCTTCGCCGGGGATCGGCTCGCGCTTGTCCTGGTCGAGGAACCACAGGTCGTCGGTCCAGTACGCCGCCGCCGAGAGCTCGACCGGCGCGTCGCCGAACAGGACCGCGGTGAACCACTCCAGGGTCTGCTCGAAGTGGTCCCGCATCCCGAACGTCGACCAGTGGGGCCCCGAGTACGTGACCAGCCCGGTGCGGGCGAGGAAGGCGTTCTGCAGGGCGGTGATGTCGGAGTAGCCGCACACGATCTTGGGGTTGGCCCGGATCAGCTCCCAGTCGAGGTGCGGCAGGAGCTCGTTGCTGTTGTAGCCGCCGATGACCGTCAGGATCGCCGCCACCGACGGGTCGGCGAAGGCGTCGTGCAGGTCGGCGACGCGGGAGGCGACGCTGCTGGAGTTGAAGGCGTCCCGCTCGTCGACGTGGCGGCCGTAGGTGAGCGTCAGGCCGAGCTCGGCGAAGCGGGCGTCGATGAGCGCGGTGTGGTCGTGCTCCATGACCATCGCGCGCGAGCAGGCGGGCGCGACCACGCGGACCACGTCGCCCGCCTTGAGCTTGGGGGGATGGATGACGTCCATCTAGCGAAGCATAGGGGAGTCGTTCTCCGCCTCCGCCCACACCGCGAACGAGGCCGCGTCGGCGCCGTCGCCGCAGACCGGGCAGCCGTCCGGGTCGCGCGGCCACTGGGACATGACCTCCAGCTCGCCGGTCTCGAAGTGCACGTCGAGCTGACGGCCCAGGGCGATCGGCTCGGCGTGGCCGGTCACCAGCCGGATCGCCTCGCCGGTGATCAGCGACGCGACCAGCGCGATGTGCGGGGCGAAGGCGATGGTGACCCGGCCGTGCTCGACCCGCAGCGCCCCGGCGAGCTGGGACAGGTAGCTCGGGTCGGCGCGCGTGTAGTACAGGTGCAGGCAGTCCATGCAGCCCGTCTCGCGCGGGCGCACCGAGAACAACCGGCCGCGGGTGACGAACGAGCCGCCGCAGACGTAGGGCACCCCCTCCTTCACGCAGGCCGCGTTCACCCGCCGCTGCGCGACGAACGGCGGCTCGTCGATCGCGCAGATCGCCACGTCGGCGCCCCGGACGAGCGGGGCGACGTCGGCGGCCGATTCGATCCGGCGCTGCACGGCGGTGAACTCGACGTCGGGGTTCACCTCCTTGGCCAGCCGGGCGGCCACCGCGGTCTTGTACGCGCCGATGTCGCTCTCGCGGTAGAGGGACTGCCGGTTCAGGTTGCCCAGCTCGACCCGGTCGTAGTCGACGGCCGTGATCCTGCCGAACCCGGCCGCGAGCAGCATGGGCAGGATGTAGGAGCCGCCGCCGCCCAGCCCGAGCAGCACGCAGTGGGCGGACCGCAGCCGGTCCTGCGGCTGCTCGCGCGCGGCGGACAGGCCGGCGTAGTGGCTGAAGTAGTTGACGTTGCCCTCGTAGCGGCCGTCCTCGTAGGGCGTGGGCCGCGCTTCCTCAAGGAAGCCGCGCCCGTCCAGGTCGCGGACGGCGGTGAGCACGTCCTCGACGCCGATGCCCGGGTGCGCCCGGCCGACCGCCGCGGCGACCTCGCCGAGCGGCCGCGCGCCGTCCAGCGCCTCGACGAGGGTCCAGAGCTGCCCGTACGGGTCGGTGAAGTCCACCGTGACGCCGGCCTGGGCGCCGATGCGGAAACGCCGGTCGTCCAGCCGGTACACGGGATAGATGGGTTTGACGCGGATGTGGCTGTCCAGGGAGGGGGTCATCGTCGTCCTTTCTTTTCGCGGTCGCTTCGGAAATGGCCGAGCGGGCATCCGGGGAGCGGCCGTTCTCCCCGGATGCCCTGAAACTGTCTGCCGCTGTGTGCGGGTCTACCGTCGGGCTCAGAAAACGATCCAGCTCACCTCGACCGGCGCGTCAGTGCCCAGGTCGCTCATCTCGTAAGTCATGCGATTCACCTCCCTTCGCGAAGTTCCGGACCGGCCCGGAGACGAGGCCGGCCACACCTGCCGCGGCCACCAGTACGGCGCCGAGGACGAACACCGTCCTCGGACCGGCCGCGGAAGCCATGAGTCCCGCGAGCAGCGCGCCCACGGGGAAGATCCCGAACGAGGCCACCAGCAGTGCCCCGGACACCCGCCCGCGTACCGCCGCGGGCAGCGTGGTGTGCACGACGGTGATCAGCAGCACGTTGCCCGCCGCGTTCGCCGCGCCCGCCCCGAGGAAGAGCGCCGCGGGCCAGACCTGGCCCTCGATCAGGCCGACCGCGCCGAGCAGCGCGGCCTGCGGGAGCATCAGCAGCACCGCCGCCCGCACCGGGTTGCGCGGGGCGCGCAGCAGGCCCGCCACGACGCTGCCCGCGAGCGCGCCGAGCCCGAAGGCGCCCAGCACGATCCCGTACGCGGTGGAGAACGTCGCCGGCGCGGTCTCGTGCAGCAGCGCGGGCAGCCCGACCTCCAGAATCCCGGCGAAGCCGAGATTTCCGGCGGCGGCCAGCGTCAGGATCACCCTGAACAGCGGGAACCCGCGCACGACGGCCCACATGCCGGCCCCGCCGCCGCCCTGCTCAGGACGCACCCGTCCAGGGCGCGGCCGGACGAACCAGAGGGTCGCGACCGACACCGCGAACGAGGCCGCGTCCACGGCGAGCGCCGGCCCCGGGCCCAGTCGGGCGACGAACACGCCCGCGACCACCGGCCCGGTCAGCGCGACGGCTTGCGCGGTCGCGTAGTTGCGGCTGTTGGCGCTCTGGACGTGCCGCTCCTCGACGATGTCGGGGATGATGGCGAAGTTCGCCGGCAGGAAGACGCCTCCGGCCAGGCCGAGCACCGCCGTGCCCGCCGCCAGCGCCCACAGGCGGTCCTCGCCGTTCCAGGCCAGGGCGCACAGCAGGCCCGCGGCCGGGGCCCGCACGACGTCGGCCGCCAGCATGATCGGCCTGGGCGTCCAGCGGTCCGCGAGCGGGCCGCCGAGCACGAGACCGAGCAGCCGGAAGAGGCCGTAGACCGTCAGCACCGTCCCCAGGGCCGCGGTGCCGTGGCGCAGCAGCACGATCCCCGGGAGGGCGACGACGTAGAACTGGTCGCCGAAACCGGACAAGCCCTGGCCGGTGACGAGCAGCGCCAGCGACGACACCGGAGAACGGCGGCGCCCGGTGACGTGTCCGGCGGGGATCGAGTGTTTCGACGAGTGGCTCACGTCATGGAGGGCGTTCCACCCCGTTCCAGGGCCGTTCCATGGAGGCGCCGAACGGTCGTTCGCCATCAGCCCGAAACCGGACGTTGCTCAATAATTCCGGCGACAGTGTGCACGTTTGTTATGGACGGCCGATAAACGTGCGACCACAATGCCGCCGGCGGGGCTATTGATAAAGTTGCAAACCCCTGTCAATCGAGCCGAAGAACTGGCAAATGTAGGCCGAATGTAGCCATTCGTGTTCCGCTAGCACACGGGCCGGGGCCGGACAAGGAGTTGCTCGCCGTTCAGCGGCGTGAATAACTGACGCTCAATACCCGGCGGAGAGCCGGGGAGACATTCAAAAAAGCTGCACGGACGGGTGCCGCGACCAACGATCCCCGTCCGTGGAGCACCATTCGATGCAGAGGGAGCCTACCCACGATGTCGCTGAAACGCACGCTCTCGGCAACCGCACTGATCGCACCGCTCGCGATTCTGGGCGCGACGCCGGCCTTCGCCGACGAGCCCCGGCCCGTTCCCGGCAATCCGAACGTGGTCGTCGGCTTCGACGACGACACGGAGATCTTCCGCGCCAAGTCCTCCGCTCCTTCCCTGGCGATGGCCTGCCCGCCTGGGGAGGTCAGTTATCGGGTCTCCACCTACAGCAACAGCCACAAGGCGATCGGCCCGACGCAGTCGAACCACAACAGCACCTCGCACGCCGCGACGTCCACCTTCACCGCCACCGTCTCCGGCACGGTCTCGGTCTCCTGGAACGTCTCCGGCAGCCTGAAGGTCGACAGGCTCATCGCCGGGGCCGAAGTGGCCACGGGCGTGAATCTGTCCGCCAGTCTCACGGCTTCATTGGGCAACACCATCTCGATCCCGACTCCCGCCCGCAAAACCACCACCGCCACGTACGGCGTCTGGCGCAAGAAGACCAACGGCGTTTATCACGTATGCGGCCAAAAGCCGAAAAACGTAACCGCCTGGACTCCATGGCGCGTCGGCTGGTACCTCAAACAAAGGTGATCTCGACATGATGATCCGACAGGTGGCGTCTCTCGCCATTCCCTGCTGCCTTCTCGCCCTGGCGACGGCCTGCACGGCTGCGCCTCCGACCGATCCGGCGGCTGAGCGGCGGGACGCCACCCCGTCGGCCCCTCCCAGCAAGACAGCGGCGGTCCCTCCCACCGAGACCCCGGCGAGCACGCCACCGCCCGAACCCGCGTCCCTGCGCCTGCCGGGCATGGAGGCCGGCACCATCACCGTCCTCAAGGCGGGCCCGAGGAAGGGGTCCATGGTCGTGGGCGACGTGCCCCCCGGCAAGGACGAGCTGTGGGTCCTGTTCCGCTGCCGGGGGGAGGGCAAGGCGGAGATCATCCTGGAGCCGGGCATCGACATGCCCTTCACCTGCCTCGACGACGTGATCAGCCCCATCATGAACCGCCTCGATCTGGGCCGCAGGAAGACCCTGACGGTACGGGTCCAGGCCCCGGACTCGGTCGAGTGGGCCTTGCGCGTGACACGCTGAGGATGGCGTTCGCGGCGGGGTGCGGCACGCCGGGTGAGGAGGAACTCCGGGGTGAGATCCGTCCTGGAGCCTAGGGTGTTTGCCATGGTCAAGTGGCTTGTACTCCTGCTCGCTTGCGCGTTGACCGGGTGCGCCGGTCCTGTCGGGACGGCCGGGCGCACGTCGGCGCCCACTTCCGAATCCGCGTCCGAACCCGCGTCCGAATCCACGTCCGGCTCGTCCACGTCGCCGCCCGACGCCGCCGGCGGCGCGGGCGGGCGGGAGCTCGGCGGGTGCGGGGACGCCCGGTGCGAGGTCACCCTCAGGGCGGGGGACGTCCTGAAGTTCGGGCAGCGTCACGGGATCTCCCGCTTCGCCGTCGGGAGCGTCGAGGGCGACAAGGTCACCTGGGAGGCGGACTTCACCGGGGCCGGGGACATGAGCTCCCAGGGCGAGCAGGGCGGCTCGTCCACCTGCAAGTTCGACGAGGGCGGCGGCTGCACGGGCTACATCCGGGGCGTCACCACACTCACCCTGAACGACGTCGTCCTGCGCTTCCTCTCCTTCGACCGCGGCCGCGCCGTCGTACGGGTGACCCCCAAGCGATGATCGCCTGCCGGGAGGTCGTTCCGGCATGAGCGCGCAGCCGAGCAGCCGGACCAGCGTGATCGTCACCATGGTGGTCGTGGCGACGCAGGCCGTCGTCCTCGGAGTGCTGGCGGCGGCCACCGGCTCGGCCATCCTGTACGCCGAGGCCATGTTCAGCGTGGCCGACCTCGGGGTGGAGGCGTTCCTGCTGATCGGGCTGGCGCGGGTGGCGCGTCCGGCCGACGAGCGCCACCCGCTGGGCTACGGGCAGGAGATCTTCTTCTGGTCGCTGTTCGCCGCCGTGGGGCTGTTCGTGGGCGGGGGCGTCGCGTCGATCGTGGAGGGCCTGGGCGAGCCGTCGGCCTCGGGCGGTTCGTACGCGCTGGGCTACCTGGTGATCACCCTGATCACGGTCAGCGACGGGTGGGCGCTGGCCGTCTCGGTACGGGCCCTCGGCGCGCGGGCCGCGGTGACCGGCCGGTCGTTGTGGTCGGAGCTGCTGGCCGGGAGCGACCCGGCGGCCAAGACCGTCACGCTGGCCAACGCGGCGGCCGTGGTCAGCGGCCCGATCGCGCTGGCCGGGCTCGGGCTGCACCAGGCGACCGGGAACGAGGTCTACGACTCGCTGGGCAGCGTGCTGATCGGGATCCTGCTGGTCGCGGTCTCGGGTCTGCTGCTGCGTCTCAACCAGAACCTCGTCGCCGCGCCCAGCGTGGACGCCGCCGACCTGGCCCGCATCCGCCGCGCGATCGCCGAGGTGCCCGGGGTCGCCGGGGTGCGCAGGGTGATCGCGGTGATCGTGGGCCCTCACCAGGTCATGGTGGCCGCCCGGGTGACCCTCACCTCGGCCACGGACCTTCCCGGGGCCGAGCGGGCAATGTCGGCGGTGGAGGAACGGCTGCGGCGGCGTCCGGAGATCCGCGAGGTCTACGTCACGCCGGTCGCCCCGGAATGAGCCCGCGCCCTGTCACGTCGCGGCGACGGCACCCGGGGGTGCGGGTCCTGGAGGGGGCTCGGGTTCTGGAGGAGGGCTCTGATCTCCTGGCTGATCGTGTTCATGGCGGCGCTCAGGTCGAGCAGGAGCCGGTCGGCCGCGGCGGGGTCGGTGCGGTGGCCGGTGGCGGCCGCGTCGACCGTCCCGGCCAGGTCGCGCAGGGCCCGGCCGAGCCCTTCGTGCAGGTCGTGGTGGAGGCGGCGGCGTTCCTCCTCGCGGATGGCGAGCACGCGTTCCCTGGTCCGGCGCAGGTCCGCGACGACGGCCGCGGTGTGGGCGGCGTCGGCGACGTACGGGGTGACCGCGGCGACCGCCCGCGGATCGGCGAACGGGGTGATCAGCAGGCGGCCCACCGCCCGTCCGTGCCACACCAGCGGCACGTCATGAGCGACCGGCCAGGGCTCGCCCGACGTGATCCGGGTACCGGTCAGATCGTGGACGACCGGCCCGGGATCGCCCGACGTGATCCGGGTGCCCGGCAGTTCCACGGCGACCGCGGTGGCCGGCAGTCCTTCTCGTACCAGCTCGATCACGGCGGCCAGCGCGGCCTGCGGGCCGTTGGCGGAGATGGCCCGCTGGAGCCGCCGGACGAGCAGCGCACGCGCCCGGCCCCGCGCGCCGGGCAGCCGGTCGAGCAGGCGCCGCGGGGCGGGCGGGGTCGTGGCGGTCATGGCGGTCATGGCGGTCGTGGCGGTCATGGCGGTCATGGCGGTCATGGCGGTCATGGCGGTCATGGCGGTCATGGCAGTTGCCGGATCGCGGCCACCGACGCGGTCACGACCAGGGCGGCGCCGATGCCGACCCAGAGCCCGCGCCGGTCCGAGTCGCGGGTCATCGCCAGCGCCCCGGCCCCCAGGCTCAACGCCAGCAGGTAGAGGGCGTGCCAGGCGGGCGAGCCCGGCAGGAAACCCACGCCCTCCAGGTACGGCGGCGGCCCCCACCGCGCGAACTCGACGTACAGGCCCAGCATGGACAGCGTCGAGTGGTGCGGCTCCACCCGCTGGTTGACGACGATCAACGCGAGCATCACCAGGACGGACACCCCGGGCCACGGCAGCCACCGGGCCACCGCCACCCCCAGGAAACAGGCGCCGAGCATGCACAACGGCCCCGCCGCGATCTCGTGGACGCTCGGGAAACGCTCCAGCTCGACGTCGGCGACCACGTAGACGGTCACCATGACGGCCTGGATCGCGCAGGCCAGCAGGAACGGTCCCAGCCCGGCCAGGCAGCAGGCCGCCGTGCGCAGGTTCCGGCCGACGGGGGTGACGGCCAGCAGTTCGTCCGTGCCCGCGCGTCTGGTGGCCGAGGCCGTGAGCGTCGCGGCGAAGAAGATCGGCAACCCCCACAGGACGACGAAACCGTTGGTGAGCGCGCTGTAGGCGGGCCGGGGCGCCCATTCCGTGGTGGCGAGGCCGAGCAGGTACAGGGCCAGGCCCGCGATCGCGAGCGGGTGCAGCATCAGCCGCCGCGTCTCGGCCAGCGCGAGCGCGGGCAGCAGGTGCGCGAGCAGCGGATGGACGGGCTCGCCACCGTTCTCCAGCAAGTCCGGTGCGTCCGGCGTGCGAGGCGTGCGGGGGGTGGCCGACTTGCGGGGGGTGTCCGGAGGGGAGGCGTCGGGGTCGCGGGTCATGCCGAAGCCTCCGTGATGTCCGTGGTGTTGGTGGTTGTGGTGAGGAGCAGCAGGTAGCCGTCCTCCAGGGTGGGGTCGGCGGGGCGGGCGTTCCGGGGCGTGGGGCCGAGGCCGCGGTACAGGCCGTCGCCGGTCCGCCGCGACGTCCCTGCCGCCTTCTCCGCCGACACCCAGACCTGCCCCTCGGCCAGCGCCCGGAGCTCCCGAGGAGCCCCCGCGAACACGCACCGGCCCGCCTTGAGCACGGCCACCCGGTCGCAGAGGGCGGCGACGTCGTCGGTCTGGTGGGTGGACAGCACGACCGTACGGTCCTGGCCGAGGCGCGCGACCAGCTCGCCGAACAGCAGCCGCTGCTCCGGGTCCAGCCCGGCGGCGGGCTCGTCCAGGAGGATCAGCTCGGGCTCCCCCAGCAGGGCCTGGGCGATGCCGAGACGCCGCCGCATGCCGCCCGACAACGTACGGACCCGCCTGCCGCCGACGGACGTGAGCCCGACCTCCTCGATCACCCGGCGCACCTCGTCGTGCCTGGACCGGCGGTGTGTCATCTCCTTCAGGATCGCCACGTAGTCGACGAACTCGAAGACGGTGACACCGCGTTGGAAGCCCAGGTCCTGCGGCAGGTAGCCGAGCCGCCGCCGGATCTCCAGCCGTCCGGCGGCCGGGTCGCGGCCGAGCAGCCGCAGCTCGCCCTCGTCCGGCGCGAGGACGGTCGCGAGGACCCGTACCAGGGTGCTCTTGCCCGCGCCGTTCGGGCCGAGCAGGCCGGTGACGCCCTTGCCTGCGGTGAGGGTGAGCCCGTCCAGGGCCCGGTCGCGGCCGTAGGTCTTCACCAGGCCGACTGCCTCGATCATGAGAACTCCCTGCGCCGGACGACGAGCAGGACGACGGACACGACGGTGACGGCCAGGTAGCCGGCCTGCCCGGCGGCCCCGAACATGGCCAGATCCGGCTCGCGTACGTTCGTGCCGACGACCGCGGCCACCCAGGGGACGGTCACCGCGATAGCGCAGCGGCGCGGGTCGTACCGGCTGGACAGCGCCAGGGTCAGCGAGGTGAGGGCGAGCGAGGGCAGCAGCCACGCGGCGGTCGCCCAGCCGCCGCCCGGCAGGGTCAGCCCGGCCGCCAGCGCCAGCGCCGACGAGGACGCCACCACGGCGGCGGCCCGCATCAGCATCAGCCGGAACGTCGAGTACGGCGCGGCCAGCCCGATCTCGTAGGCCGGATCCCCGTCCCGCCCGAAGGCCACGGCGACCCCGGCCACCGGCACGACCGGCGCCAGTGTGAGGAACGTCAGCAGCCCCCACCGGTTCGTCTCCCCCGAGGCCAGCGCGGCGAAGAACAGCGCCACGGCGCTGGCGGCCAGCCACGGCAGCCGCAGCGAGACCGTGGCCCCGAGCAGCCGGGCCGTGTGCTCGCGCACCCCGGCGGCCCGCAGCAGCCGTTCGACCGGGCGGGGCGCGGGGGCGTCCACGGTGTCGGCGATGTCGTCCCAGACCCGGTCCAGGCGGGCCCGCGGCACCCGCGGGGCCAGCAGGAGGCGGCACTGCTCGCAGGCCAGCAGGTGGGCCTCGACGGAGGCGGCCGGCGTCGCGGGCAGTTCGCCCGCCGCGTACGCCGCGGCCATGCCGTCGTCCATGTGCCAGGTGCTCACGCCAGTTCCTCCCTCAGCAGCGCGCGGGCGCGCATCATCCGGGTCTTGACCGTCCCCACGGGGATGCCGAGCAGCCGTCCGGCCTCGCGGGTGGTCAGGCCGTCCAGGACGGTCGCCTGGACCACGGCGCGCAGCTCCGGGGAGAGCCGGTCGAGCGCCCGGCCGAGCTCGCCGTACTCGATGCCGAGCAGCACCTGCTCCTCGGCGGAGACCATGACCTGCTCGTGGGCGGGCAGCACCGCCGCGGGGCGGCGGCGCAGGTGGTCGAGCAGGCGGCGCACGCCGATCCCCCAGATCCAGGCCGCGACCTCGCCCCGCCCCTTCCAACTGCGCGCGGTACGCCAGACCGCGACGAAGGTGTCCTGGACCGCCTCGTCCACCAGGGCGGGGTCGGCGCAGCGGCGGGTGAGCCGGAGGAGGAGCCAGGGCGCGTGCCGGGCATAGAGGACTTCCAGCGCACGCCGGTCGCCGTCGGCCACGGCCTCCAGCAGCCGGGCGTCCTGCCACGTCTCGTGCTCGCTCACGGGAGCCCGTTCATCGGTGTCATGCCTCTCTGTCGCATCCCTCCGCTCCGGCGGTTCACGAACTGGGATGCGCGTTTCGCCCGACAAGGGGGATGTGAGAGGAAAGGTACTGGTGACACCGACCCGACCGAGCCCCGGGAAGCCGGTCCGCTCAGGGAACCGGCCTCCCGGAGGCAGGCCCGGTCACTCCTCGGGGAAGTGGCAGCTCACCTGTCGCCCCCGTACCGTCGTGAGCACGGGCGGCTCCGTCCGGCACAGCGACCGGGCCTTCGGGCAGCGCGGATGGAAGGCGCAGCCGGGCGGCGGCGCGAGCGGGCTGGGCGGGTCGCCGTGCAGGACGATGCGCTCCCGCGCGGCCTCCACCTCCGGGTCAGGCACCGGCACGGCCGACAGCAGCGTGCGCGTGTACGGATGGGCGGGATCGGCGTAGACGGTGGCCGAGGAGCCGGTCTCCACGATCCGGCCCAGGTACATGACGGCGACCGTCTCGCACATGTGCCGCACCACCGACAGGTCGTGCGCGATGAACAGGTAGCCGAGCCCGAGGTCGGCCCGCAGGTCGGCGAGCAGGTTGACGATCTGGGCCTGGATGGACACGTCCAGCGCCGAGACCGGCTCGTCGCAGACGACCAGGCGGGGGCGGGAGGCGAGCGCGCGGGCGATGCCGATCCGCTGCGCCTGGCCGCCGGAGAACTCGTGGGGGTAGCGGTCGGCGTGCTCGGCGTCCAGTCCGACGAGCCTGAGCAGCTCGACGACGCCGTCCCGGTCCACGGTCCGGCGCGGCCCGGCGACGATCTGCCGGACGGTGTGGCGCGGGTTCAGCGACGCGTACGGGTCCTGGAAGATCATCTGGAGCCGTCCGCGCATCGGCAGCAGGGCCCGGGGGCCCAGGTGGGTGATGTCCTGGCCGTCGAAGGTGACGGTCCCGCCGGTGGGCTCCAGCAGCCGGACGATCATGCGCCCGGTCGTGGACTTGCCGCAGCCCGACTCGCCCACCAGCCCGAGCGCCTGGCCCTCGGGCACGTCGAAGCTCACGCCGTCCACCGCCCGGACCCGTTGCCCGCGGCGTACGGGGAAGGTCATCCGCAGGTCGCGTACCGAGAGCATCAGTGGTCGGCTCCTTCCAGATGGCACGCGACCCGGTGGGGCTCGCCCGCGAGCGGCGGTCGCGTGGTCGCGCAGACGTCGAGGGCGGCCGGGCAGCGCGGGTGGAACCGGCAGCCCGGTGGCGGCGCGAGCAGCGAGGGCGGCGCTCCCGCGATGGCCCGCAGCCGGGCACGGCCCGGGTCCGCGCCGGGCACCGAGTCCAGCAGGGCCCGCGTGTACGGGTGCAGCGGCCGTTTGAAGATCTCCCTGGCCGGCGCGTGCTCCACGGTCCGGCCGCCGTACATGACCAGGACGTCGTCGGCCATGCGCGCCACCACGCCCAGGTCGTGGGTGATCAGGACGACCGCGAGCCCCCGGTCGCGCTGGATGCGCGCGATCAGGTCGAGGATCTGCGCCTGGACGGTCACGTCCAGCGCCGTCGTCGGCTCGTCGGCGATCAGCACGCCCGGCTCGCAGGCCAGCGCCATCGCGATCATCACCCGCTGCCTCATGCCGCCCGAGAAGCGGTGCGGGTGCTCCCCGGCGCGCCGCCGCGGCTCCGGGATGCCCACCTCGGCCAGCATCTCGACCGCCCGCTCACGAGCCACCCGCCTGCCGGTACGGCGGTGCAGCCGGTACGCCTCGGCGATCTGCTCCCCCACGGTGAAGAACGGATGCAGCGACGACAGCGGATCCTGGAAGATCATCGAAACCGCGCTGCCGCGCAGCCGGCGCAGCCGTTCGGCCGGGGCGCCGACGAGCTCCTCCCCGTCGAGCTCGATCGACCCGGCGACGGTCGCCCGGCGGTGCAGCCCGAGCACGGACAGCGCGGTCACCGACTTGCCCGACCCGGACTCGCCCACGACGCCCAGGGTGCGCCCCCGCTCCACGCCGAACGACACGCCGTCCACGATCCGGACGTCGCCGAAGCTCACGGACAGGTCGCGCACGGAAAGGATCACGAGTACCTCACCCTGGGGTCGATGACCGCGTAGACCAGGTCCACGAGCAGGTTGGCCAGCACGATGAAGAAGGCCGCGAGCAGCGTCGTGCCGAGGATCACGGGCTGGTCGGACTTGACGATGCCGTCGTAGGCCAGCCGTCCCACGCCGGGCAGGCCGTACACGGTCTCGGTGATCATCGCACCGGCGAGCAGGCCGCCCAGGTCCATGCCGAAGACGGTGACGACCGGGGTCATGGCCGCGCGCATGCCGTGCTTGGCGACCACGGTCCGCTCGTGCAGGCCCTTGGCGCGGGCCGTCCTGATGTACGGCTCGGCCATCGTCTCGATCATCTGCGCGCGGGTGAGCCTGGCGTACATGGCGGCGTACAGGGCGGCCAGCGTGACCCAGGGCAGGATCAGGTTGCCGGCCCAGGCGGCGGGGTCGTCGGTGAGCGGCACGTACGCCGGGTACGGCAGCAGCCCCGTCACCCGTACCACCAGCAGGAGCAGGACCATCGCCACGAAGTAGACCGGCAGGGAGGCGCTGGTCAGCGTGGCGATCATCAGCGTCCGGTCCAGGGCGCTCCCCCGGCGCAGCGCCGACACCACCCCGACCGTGACGCCCACGACCAGCCACAGCAGGGCCGCGCCGATCGCCAGGGACGTGCTGGCCCCCAGCCGGTCGATCAGCAGGTCCCAGACCGGCAGCGCGTTCTGGTAGGAGAACCCGAGGCAGGGCACGTGGCAGCCGGGACGTCCGGCGAAGATGCCCGCGACGTAGCCGCCGAACTGCTCCCACAGCGGCCGGTCCAGCCCCATCTGCGCGCGCACCTCGGCGACCCGCTCGGGCGTGCAGGTCTTGCCGCACGCCTGGACCGCCGGGTCGGACGGCAGCACATAGAAGATCACGAAGGTCACCGCGCAGATCACCAGCAGCACTCCGGCGACCGCGAGGGCCCGTCTGACCAGGTACGACGTCACTGCGCCGCCCCCTTGGGGTCGATGGCGTCGCGCAGGGCGTCGCCGAGGAGGGTGAAGGCGAGCACGGTCAGGAACAGGCAGGTGCCGGGGATGAGCAGGTACATCGGGTCCACCTCGTACCAGAGCATCGCCTCCTGGATCATCTGCCCCCAGGAGGCGGTCGGCGGGCGCACCCCGACGCCGAGGAACGACAGCGCCGCCTCGGTGCCGATGTTGGCGGGCACGGCGAGCGTCGCGTACACGAGGATCGGCGCGGTGATGTTGGGCATGATCTCGCGGAAGACGATGACGCCGTTCAGCGCGCCGCCGACCCGGGCGGCGTCCACGTACTCGCGGTGCTTGACGGAGATCGCCTGCCCGCGCACGATCCGCCCGATGTACGGCCAGCCGAACCCGCCCATCACGCACACGAGCAGGACCATGCGGTCGCCGTCGGGCATGACCGAGATGAGGGCGATCATGAAGATCAGGCTCGGGAACGACATGAGCAGGTCCATGGTCCGGCTGATCACCGCGTCCGCCCAGCCGCCGAGGTAGCCGGCCAGCAGGCCGAACACGGTGCCGAGCAGCACCGACACCAGGGTCGCCAGGGTGGAGACGAGCAGCGAGACGCGGGCGCCGTACACGATGCGGCTGAAGACGTCGCGGCCGTTGACGGGCTCGACGCCGAGCCAGTGCTCGCCGCTGACGCCGCCCAGCATCCCCTTGGGCACGCCCGCGAGTTCCTGGTCGATCGCGGCCGGGTCGAAGGCGTCCGGCGGCCAGCCGTTCACCTGGGTGAGCAGCGGCGCGGCGAGCGCGACCAGTACCAGGACCGTCACCACGGCCAGCCCGAACCGGGCGGCGGCGCCGCCCAGCAGGCGCCTGCGGACCAGCCGGGCGGGCGGGCTCGCCGTGACGACCGTCGCCGTCATGTCCGGATCCGCCGGAATCCGGGGTAGCCGTTCCTCACTGCTGCTTCACCCCCAGGACGGCGAAGTCGAGCTGCCCGGACCAGACGGGATGGCCCACGGCGCCGGAGACGCCCTTGCCGACCAGGATCGGCTTGCGGTCCCACGCGTACGGCACCGCCGGCGAGGACTGCATGACCTGCCGGTCGAGGTCGATCCAGGCGGCCTCGGCGGCCTTCGGGTCGCTCATCGACTGGATCTCGTCGATGCGCTTCTCCACGGCCTCGTCCTTGAACTGCCAGACGTTGCCCGAGTTGCCCTTCTCGACGATCGTGCGCCCGTCGAACAGCAGCGGCAGGAACGTCGCCCCGGACGGGTAGTCGGGGCACCAGCCGTAGGTGAACAGGTCGGGCGTCTTGGCGGTGTCGCCGACGGTGTCGTAGTAGACCGAGGGATCGACGGGGGTGAGCACGACCTCGACGCCGGCCCGCTTCAGCGACGCCTGCACGGCCTCGCCGAGCGCCTTGTCACCGGTCGAGATCGTCATCCGGACGTTCAGGGTCCGGCCGCCGAGCAGGGCCTTGGCCTTCTCGACGTCGCCGCCCGGGGGCAGGCGGAACACGTCCTGCGGCGTGCCGCCCGACAGGGCCGGCGGCAGGTACGCGGTGGCGATCGAGGTCATGGCCGGGCCCCCGGCGGCGGTCTGGAGGGCCTGCTTGTCCAGGGCGAAGTGCACCGCCTGCCGGGCCTTCACGTCGTCGAAGGGCGGCTTGGAGGTGTTGAAGCCGATCATGTCGGTGCACCCCGACATGGCGTTGACCAGCCGGGACTTCACGTCGGGCCGGGGCAGGATCTTGGCCAGGCTGGCGGCGCTGACGTCGGTGTAGGCGATCGAGGTGGCGTCCTCGCCCCTGCTCTCGATGAGCCGGTCGTCGATCACGCCCTGCCGCAGGCCCTGCTTGACCACGATGCGGTCGGGCGCGGCCTTGCGCACCGGGTCGGTGGCCGCCGACCAGTGCGGGTTGCGGACGAGGACCATCTCCTTGCCGCGGTCGTAGCGCTCGATCTTGTACGGCCCGGAGGAGAAGGGCCGGTTGTCGTACTGCGCCACGGTCTCCTTCGCGGCCGGCACCGGCGCGAACGTCGGCAGCGTCACCGTGGAGGAGAACTCGGCGACCGGCCGCTTGAGGCGGAAGACGATGGTCCTGTCGTCCGGGGTCTCGATCGAGTCCAGGTGCCTGCCCTTCAGCGGACCCTTGTAGCCGTCCGCGTCGGCCAGGTAGAGCTGGGCGTAGTTGGGGCCGCCGGGCAGCTCGGGGGCGAAGGAACGCTCCACGTTGTACTTGATGTCCTTCGAGACGACCGGGGTGCCGTCCTCGTACTTCACGCCCTCCTTGAGGGTGAAGGTCCACACCTTGCCCCCTTCGGAGGCGGTCCCCAGGTCGGTGGCCAGATCCGGGACGATCTCGTGGCTGCCTGCCTTGAAGGTGGTGAGGGTGCGGTACAGCAGCCGGATGCCGAAGTCCATCTGGGGCATCGTCCAGTTGCGGGCCGGGTCCAGGTGGGAGAAGTCCTGGTTGGACAGGATCGTCAGGGTCCCGCCCCCGGCCGCCGCCGGCGCGGGCGCGGCGGCCTTGCCGCCGCCGCAGGCCGCCACGCCGAGCAGCAGCCCCGCGGTCAGCACGTTACGGAGAGTCACGGATCACTCCAGTGAGGTGAGAGGGGCCCGGGCCGGGACCGGCGGGAGGGGGTTCGCCGGCCCCGGCGCCCGGGCGGTCTAGTACTCGGTCTTGACGCTCGCGCCCGAGAAGGTCTGCGCGGCGTGGAGGCTGATGTAGTTGTAACCGGCGGGCGGGTTGTTGATCACCAGGGTCTCGGCGTTGCCCGACGCGGTGGAGCGCTGGGTGTAGGCCGAGGTGGTGGCCCAGGTGGCGGCGTTGTAGTAGAGGTCGGCGTTCCCGGTGCCGCCGGAGGCGGTGATGGTCAGCCGGGCCGTCCCCGCGGGCAGGTAGATGTAGAGGTAGGCGTAGTTGCCCTGGGTGGCCGACAGGTTGCCGCGCTTGCAGTTCCTGTCGAGCTTGCGGGTGTCGGAGGCGGTGCACTCGGGCGTCGAGCCGCCGCCGGTCGAGACGGTGACCTGCTTCGACGTCGTCCCGGTGGCGCCGCCGTTGTCGGTGACGGTCAGCGTGACCGTGTACGTGCCCTGCGCCGCGTAGGCGTGCGACGGGTTGGCCGTGGTGGAGGTGGCGCCGTCGCCGAAGTCCCAGCGGCGGGAGGCGATGGTGCCGTCGGAGTCGGTGGAGGTGTCGGTGAAGGAGGCGGTCAGGCCGCTGGCCGTGGAGGTGAAGTTCGCGGTGGGCGCCTGGTTGCCGGTGCCGCCTCCGGAGCACGCCCCGGCCGCGCAGGCGGCGAGCCAGGTGTTCCAGTCGGAGTCGTAGCGGCTGCCGATCGTGCTGGTCAGGAAGGACCTGGCGGTGCTCCACGCGCCGCTCCGGTACGAGCCCAGCAGCGTCGCGACGTCGGCCGGGTGCTTCTCGAACATGTAGCGGACGGCCAGGTAGCCCCACCGGTAGATGCGGGTGGTGTCATGGTCGTAGGTGGTGTTCCACAGCGTGCTGAGGGCGTACGTGCGGTTGCCGGCCTCGGTGATCGCCGCGTCGTAGACGACCTTGCGGTAGGAGTAGGAGACGTACTCGGCGAAGCCCTCGATCCACCAGATGGTCGGCGTGCTCACCCCGGCGTTGAAGTCGCCGTACATGTCGAAGCGGCCGTCGAGGTAGTGGGTGTACTCGTGGTTGAGGTTCCAGATCTGGAAGTCGGGGCGCAGCCACTCGGCCTCGTAGGCGATGAACCTGGGCTGGTTGCCCGCGGCGGCGGGGTCGCCCTCCAGGTACATGCCCCCGTTGTTCGTGTCGATCCCGAAGATCGCGCCGGCGTAGGTCTGGTAGTCGGTGCTGGAGTCGAAGACCACCACTTCCAGCGTGGTGTTGTTGTCGTTCGCGACCGGGCCGTTGTCCTTGACCAGGTTGTGGAAGAAGGCGTCCTGGTTGGCCAGGCTGGCGCAGGTGGAGGCGAGCTGGCTCGCGGTGACGTCCTGGGCGCGGATCCTGATGCTGGCGCTGCACGTGTGGGTGATCGGCAGCACGGTGGTCGCCAGGCGGTTCGCCAGGTCGCAGGTGCCGTAGTAGGAGCAGTTGGCCTTGTCGTAGGCGTCGGTCATCTCGGCCACGCCCACCCACAGCGGCGCGGTGGCGCCGGTGATGGCGCTGCGGCTGATCAGGTTCTTGGCCAGCGGCCGGACGACGGCCTGCAACGCCGTGTGCTGCAGGAAGCGGCCCAGCTCGCGCCCGGCGTTGGAGACGAGGTAGGAGCGGTCGGTGCCGAGCATGTTGAGGTGGTTCGTGGCGAAGGAGTTGAGGGTGTCGAGCACGCTGCGGTCGGCCTGCACGGCGCTGACGAACGCGGGAACCTGGTGGCCGCGGAACAGCACGGTGTAGACGTTGTTGACCGCGTTGAGCATCCACCACGACGCGTCGTAGGAGCTGTTGTAGCCGTCGAGCAGGCGCTTGACCACGTACAGGTAGCGGTCGTTCTGCTCGGCGCTGTCGATGAGGGTGACGGCCTCGGCCAGCACCTCGCCGTTGGCGTCGCTGACGGTCGAGGACCGGGAGGAGGCGAAGAAGGCGTCCAGGCCGGACCGGATCGCGGTGATGAGCGCCTGGCCGTAGGTGCCGACGTCGCCGGAGTTGTACCAGTGGACGTAGTAGCCGGCGCGCAGGTAGAGGACCAGTTGCGCGGTGCCGGTGGAGTTGTCGCCCGGGTAGTTCGCCGAGTTGTCGCGCAGGGCGTAGGCGACGGTCGTCATCTGCGCCTCGCGGAAGGCGTTGTAGGCGTCCGTGCCGGTCAGCATGAACAGGGTGTTGACGCAGTCGGTGGCGCTGGCCTTGATCTGCTGGACCAGGGCGCTGCCGGTGCGGCTGGTGAAGTCGGAGACGTTGCAGGCGGCGGCCGCCGCGACGCCCTTGCGCGCCGACGGTCTCGGGCGCTGCGGCTGCGTGGCGGGTTCGTCGTAGTCGCGGCGCAGGGCGTCCTTGGCCGCGGGCTGGGGGGCCCGGTCACGGGTGTCGAGCCGGGTCTTGCTGACGTGCGGGGCTTCGTCGGACGGGGCCGCGAGGCGGGCGGCCGGGGGCGGTTCGGCCGTCGCGCTCGCGGGTGCCGCGGCGAACGGGGAGAGAAGGGCTAAGGCGGCCAGGGGAACGACGAGCCGCCAGCCGTGCAGGACCTTGCGCACAAGAACCTCCGGGGGGTATCCGCATGGATGCGAGGTCGGGTACGAGTGTGCGGTCCGTCCGGAGGGCGTGGTCATACGACGCCGCATAAGTGTTGCCTATGGGCGTCTCGAATACGTCGCCAAGAGCCATCACATGTCACATAATCCTGAGCTATGGACCTGGATCTCCGGCATCTCCGAATGGTCTGTACGATCGCCGAAGCGGGCAGCGTCACCAAGGCGGCCGCGCGCCTGGGGCTGTCCCAACCGGCGATCACCACCCAGCTCCGCAGAATCGAGGAGATGGTGGGTGGTGAGCTGTTCACCCGCAGCCGGAACGGCGTCCAACCCACCCAGCTCGGACGTCAGGTCATCGCCCGTGCCCGGATCGTCCTGTCGGAGATCGACGCCCTCTTCGGCGACCTGCACGACGCGAACCCGTCCGTCACCGGGCTCCGGCTCGGGTGCAGCCACCTGGCGTGCGTGGCCAGCGTGGTGGACCGGGTCGGCGAGGCGTTACCCGGCCGGTCGATCTCCCTGCGCATCGAGCCGTCCAGCGTGCAGCTCGCCGACGCGCTCACCCACGGCCAGCTCGACGCCGCGCTCATGGGCATGATCGAGGGCTTCGACGTCACCCTCACGCCGCCCGTCGTCACCCGCACGCTGGTGCCCAGGTATCCCATCTTCGTGGCCATGTCCGCCGGGCACCCGCTGGCCGAGCAGCCCCAGGTGCACCTGTCCGACCTCAGGAACGAGCGCTGGATCAGCCCGCCCGGCGCCGACGACGGCTCGCTCGCCGCCCTGCGCGCCTCCTGCCGGGCCGCCGGATTCGAGCCGGACGTGCGCTACGACGCCCCCAGCGGGGCCGGGCGCCCGCTGGTCGCCGCCGGGCTGGGCGTGCGCCTGGTGGACCCGACCTGGCCGGTGCCCGAGGGCACCGCCGTACGGCCGCTGGTGGGCGAGCCGCAGGTCGGGCACCTGGTCATGGCCTGGCGCAGGGACCTGATCGGCCCCGACGCGGCGGCGGCCATCTACCGCGGGCTCGCCGCCGCCTTCGAGGACCACATCGACGACAACCCCATCTTCCGCCAGTGGTGGGACGAGCACCCGGGCGCCCATCCCCTCCCCTGACGCCCGCGATCAGCGCGCCAGCCGCAGCGTGACCAGCTCGAACGGCCGCAACGTCACCGGGATCGACGGGCCGGGCCGCTCGGGCTCGGCCAGCGGGCGCTCCAGCAGGTCGGTCACGGTCACCGAGGTGACGGGGAAGCCGGCCGTGAGCGTGGCCGCCGCCCGTCCGCCGCGCGACTCGTGGAAGCGCACGACCACGTCGCCGCTGCCGTCGTCGGCCAGCTTGACCGCGGTGATCACGACCGCGTCGTCGTCCACCGTGACCAGCGGCGCCACCTCGGCGTCGCCGGACAGCACCCGTTCGGGCAGGTTGACGAACCAGCCCTCGCGCACCGCGTCGCCGATCGTCGCGCCGGGCAGCAGGGCGTGCCGGAAGGTGTGCCTGCCCTGGTCGGTCTCGGGGTCGGGGAAGCGGGGGGCGCGCAGCAGCGACACCCGCAGGGTCGTGGTGGTGCCGCCGTCCTCGCGGACCGTGCGGGTCACGTCGTGGCCGTAGGTGGAGTCGTTGACCACGGCCACGCCCCAGCCGGGCTCCTCCAGGTGCACGAACTTGTGGTTGCACGCCTCGAACTTGGCCGCCTCCCAGCTCGTGTTGGTGTGGGTGGCGCGGTAGGCGTGGCCGTACTGGCTCTCGGAGGCGTAGCGCTCGGCCCGCACGTCGAGCGGGAAGGCCAGCTTGAGGAACTTCTCGGTCTCGTGCCAGTCGACCTCGGTGGCGATGTCGACGCGCCGCCCGTGCAGCGAGATCACCTGCGTGACGGACGAGCCGCCGAACGAGCGGGTGACCCGGACCGAGCCCGGCCGCTCGCCTGCCGTCACCTCGTCGGCGTCGGTGAGGTCGCGGACGGTGTTGCGGTAGAACTCGTCCACGTCCCAGGCGTCCCACATGTTGGGGAAGTCCTGGTGGAGCTGGAGCAGGTTGGCGGCCTGGCCGGGGGGCAGGGTCTCGCGCCGGGCGCGCAGGTCGTAGGCGGAGACGATCAGGCCGCGCCCGTCCACCTCGACCCGGAGCAGGCCGTTGTCCAGCACGTAGCCGCCGCCCTCCCGGGGTTCCCTGCCGGTCGCGGCCGCCGGTACGGCCGCGGCCGCGCCACCGGCCGGGACGCCGTCGCGGGCGTGCGGGGCCGCGTTGAAGACCAGTTCGCGGGAGCCGTCCCCGGCCAGGGCCCGCTGGGCGCCGGCGATCAGGCCGTTCAGCTCCTCGGCCAGCGCCGCGTAGGTGTTCCTGGCCTCGCGGTGCACCCAGGCGATCGACGAGCCGGGCAGGATGTCGTGGAACTGGTGCAGCAGCACCGTCTTCCAGATGCGGTCGAGCTGCTCGTACGGATACGGCGCCCCGGCCCGTACGGCGGCCGTGGCGGCCCACAGCTCGGCCTCGCGCAGCAGCGACTCGCTGCGCCGGTTGCCCTGCTTGGTCTTGGCCTGGCTGGTCAGCGTGGCCCGGTGCAGCTCCAGGTAGAGCTCGCCCACCCAGACCGGCGGGCTGGGATACTCGGCCTCGGCCTTGGCGAAGAAGTCGGCCGGGGTCTCCCAGGTGACGGTGGCCGAGCCCTCCAGGTCGCGCAGCCGGGCGGCCTTGGCCACCATCTCGCGGGTCGTGCCGCCGCCGCCGTCGCCCCACCCGGTGGGGGCCAGCGAGTGCCGGGCGACGCCCTTGTCCTTGAAGTTGCGGGCGGCGTGCGCGATCTCCCTGCCGTTCATCGAGCAGTTGTAGGTGTCGACCGGCGGGAAGTGGGTGAACACCCGCGTCCCGTCGATGCCCTCCCACAGGAACGTGTGGTGCGGGAACGTGTTCGTCCGGCTCCAGGAGATCTTCTGGGTGAGCAGCCGCTTCGAGCCCGCCGCCTTGATGATCTGCGGCAGCCCGGCCGCGAAGCCGAACGTGTCCGGCAGCCACACCTCCTCGTTGTCGACGCCGAACTCGTCGATGAAGAAGCGCTTGCCGTGCACGAACTGGCGGGCCATGGCCTCGGAGCCGGGCATGTTCGTGTCGGACTCCACCCACATGCCGCCGGCCGGGACGAACCGCCCGGCCGCCACGGCCTTGGTCACCTTGGCCCACACCTCGGGCCGGTGCTCCTTGATCCACGCCCACTGCTGGGCCTGCGACATCGCGAAGACGAACTCCGGCTCGTCGGCCAGCAGCGCCGTCATGTTGGAGGCCGTACGGGCCACCTTGCGGACGGTCTCGCGCAGCGGCCAGAGCCAGGCCGAGTCGATGTGCGCGTGCCCGACCGCGCTGATCCGGTGGGCCGAGGGCACGGCGGGCGCGGACAGCACGCCGGCCAGCTCGGCGCAGGCGGCCTCGGCGGTGGTGTTGACGTCCTGGAGGTCGATCGCGTCCAGGGCGCGGTCGATCGCCCGGGTCAGCTCGGAGCGGCGGCCGCTGTCGGCGGGCAGCTCGTGCATCAGCTCCCCGGCCACCTCCAGGTCGAGGATCAGGTTCCACACCGTCTCGTCGAACACGGCCAGGTCCATGCGCACCAGCCGGTACTGCGGCTCGGCGCCCGCCGTCTCCCTGTCGCCGAGCGGGGTGGGCACGAACGGCTTGTAGCCGAGCACGACCGGGTTGGAGGCCGCCTCGATCCGCAGCTCGACGTGCTCGCCGCCGGTCACCGGCGCGCCGACGCGCACCCACTGGTTACGCGGGTTGAGCCCCTTCACCGGCGTGCCGTCGGGCAGGTAGACCAGGCCCTCGCACTGGAAGCCCGGCATGTTCTCGTCGAAGCCGAGGTCGAGCACCGCCTCGACGGTCCGGCCTGCCCAGTCCTCCGGGACCGTGCCGGTCACCGTGAACCAGCTCGTGCCCCACGGCGCGCCCCACGCCGTGCCGACCGCGATCGGCTCGGCGGGCGCGGCCAGCCCTTCGGCGACGGGCACGGGCTCGCCCGGCGCGTGCCAGACGCGTACGTCCATCGGCACGGACTCGGGATAGACGGCCGGACGCAGACGTTCGTCCAGCACGCGCTTGAGACGGGCTTCGACCAGTGTGCGGTCGTCATGCATCGGAGAGCTCCCTAGAGGTGGCGGGTCAACCCTTGATCGCGCCTTCCGCGACGCCCCTGAAGAAGAAGCGCTGGAGGGACGCGAACACGATCACGATCGGCAGGAAGGAGATCATCGTGCCCGCCGCGATGAGGCGAGGGTTGGCCGTGAACGTGCCGTTGAGGTACTGCAGGCCCACGGTCAGCGTGTAGTGGTCGGGGTCGTTGAGCACGATGAGTGGCCACAGGAAGTCGTCCCAAGCGCCGATGAACGCGAAGATCGTGATCACACTCAGCATGCCACGGACGTTCGGCAGCCCGATATGGCGCAACCGCTGCCATGCGGTCGCCCCGTCGATGATCGCGGCCTCGTCCATCTCGGGCGGGATCGAGCTGAAGGCGACCCGCATGAGCAGCACGTTCAGCATGCCGATCGCGCCGGGCAGCGCCACGCCGGGCAGCGTGTCGGCCAGGCCGAGGTCGCGGACGATCACGTACTTGGACACGATCGTCACCTCCTCCGGCAGCACCAGTGTGGCCAGGAACGCGCCCAGCAGCAGCTTGGCGCCCCGGAAGCGCAGCTTGGCCAGGGCGTAGCCGGCCAGCGTGGCGCCGACGGCGTTGCCGGTGACCACGATGGCCGCCACGACCACCGAGTTGGCGGCGTACGACCAGACCGGGATCGTGCGGGCGACCTCCACGAAGTTGTCCAGCGTGGGGTGCTCGGGCAGGAAGGCCGGCGTGCTGGTGTAGATGTCCTCGTCCAGGCTCTTCAGCGACGTGGACAGCTGCCACAGGAACGGCGAGACGGTGATCGCCAGCATCAGCAGGAGCAGCGCGTACCGCAGCGCCCGCTCCCCCGGCGAGATCGTGTTGAGCGAGCCCCCACCCATGGGGCGGCGCCGGTGGGCCGGGTCGGTGCGCGCCACCTCAGGCCGCCTTCCTGTCGAGCCGCAGCAGCAGGAGCATCGGGCCGATCGTGATCACCAGCAGCACGAGGCTCAGCGCGGAGGCGTAGCCGAGATGGCCGGAGAAGCCGCGGCTGTACATCTGGATCAGCATGACCAGCGACATGTCGCGCCCGCCGGGGCCGCCGGTGCCGTTCGACAGCACGTACAGCTCGGAGAAGACGCGCAGCGCCGACACCGACACCAGGACCGAGACCAGCAGCATGGTGTTGCGCACGCCGGGGACGGTGACGCTCCAGAACCTGCGGATCGCGCTCGCGCCGTCCACGGCGGCCGCCTCGTGCAGCTCCCGCCGGACGTTCCCGAGCGCCGACAGGTAGATGATCATGTAGTAGCCGAGGCCCTTCCACACGGTCAGGCTGATCGCGCTGAACAGCAGCAGCCACCGGTCGGTCAGGAACGGCACCGGCGCGGCGACCACGCCCAGCCACTGCGCGAAGCCGTTGACCAGGCCCCGGTCGTCCAGCAGCCAGCCCCAGATCAGCGCCACCACCACGGCCGAGGCCACGACGGGCGTGTAGAAGGCGGTGCGGAAGAACATGATCCCGGGCAGCCGCTTCTCCACCAGGATCGCGATCAGCAGCGGCAGCATCGTCAGCAGCGGCAGGCAGACCAGCATGAACACGACGCTGTTGACCAGCGCGTCCACGAGCTGGTCGTCGTTCAGCACCCGTTCGGCGTTGGCCAGGCCGGTGAAATGCCCGCCGCCGAGCGGCTTGGCGTTCGTGAACGACAGCACGATCGTGTTGATCGAGGGCCAGACGTTGAACGCCACCAGCCAGACGGCGGCGGGCAGCACCAGCAGCCACGGCGTGAACCAGCGGCGGTGGGTCATCGGCCGCTCAGCTCGTGAGCAGTTCGTTGCACTTCGCCACCGACTTGTCCAGCGCCTCCTTGGAGCCGATCTCGCCGCTGATCGCCGCCGCGAACTGCTGCCTGATGTACTTGCTCATCGCCTCGGTCACCTCGTACGGCTGCAACACCTTGGCCTTGGCCAGCGAGGTGAACGCGGTGACCTTGGCGTCGCCGGAGTTCGTGCCGTCGCTCTTGCTGAAGAACGGGTCGGCCGACGACGCCTTGGTGCTGGGGAAGATGTTGACCAGGCGGGCGAAGGCGGCCTGGTTCTCGGCGTTGGTCACCCAGCGGGCCAGGGCCAGCGCGGCGGGCGGGTTCTTGGTCTTCGCGGAGACCGACAGGCCCTGGACGTACAGCGGGGGCACGTCCCAGACCGGCGAGGAGACCACCTTGGGCGCCAGCGTCGGGTTGTCGGTGGCCAGGCTGGTGATGTAGTTGCCGCCGCCGGTCGTCCAGGCGACCGTGCCCTCGTTGAACAGCTTGGCGTTGCCCGCGTAGGTGTCGGTCAGCACGTCGCGCGGCAGCAGGCCGTCCTTGAACGCCGCCCGGTAGCGGTCGAGCACGGCGACGGCCTCGGGGGTGTTGAAGACGAAGCTCTTGCCGTCGTCGGCGAGGATCTTGACGCCCGCCTGGGTGAGGTCGCCCAGCTCGGGGCGGCGGCTCATCAGGTAGACCTTGCCGCCGGACTTCTCCTTGACCGTCCTGGCCTGCGCGATCAGCTCGTCCAGGGCCGCCGGCGGCTTGGCCGGGTCGAGGCCGTACTTCTTGAGCAGCTCGGAGTTCCAGTAGTTGACGTCGGTGTTGAGGTACCAGGGGTAGCCGTAGACGCCGTCGTGGCCGGAGAACCGGTACGCCTCGACGCCGCCGGGGACGTACTCGTCGGCCAGCTTGGCGTCGGCCCGGCCGACGTCGAGTAACAGCCCCTGCTTGACCAGGGGCAGCGCGAAGTCCGGCGGCAGGTTGGTGACGTCGGGCAGGGTGCCGCCGGCCGCCTGGCTCAGCACCTTCTCGGAGTAGCCGTCGGCCGGCTGGTCGAGCCATTCGACCTCGACGCCCGGGTACTTCTTCTCGAAGGCGTCGATGACGCCCTGGACGTAGTCGGTGAACTTGGGCTTCAGCGCCCACGTCTGGAGGCTCACCTTGCCCTTGACCTCGCCGGTCAGGCTCGCGCTCGGCACTGCCGGTCCTTGTTCCGAACCCTGCTCCGCGCCGCCGAGCCCGCAGCTCGTGGTGATCATCGTGGCGGCCACGGCCAGTCCTGCCCAGTACCTTCGCATGAAGCACTCCTTCTGGGAACTAAACCGCTCTAGTTGCGGGACTATCCACCGGGCTACACTGCGGTGTCAATAGATGAGACGAATCCGTGAGGAGCCAGCCGTGGGCCGACCGACGATCGCCGACATCGCCGAGAGGGTCGGGGTGTCGAAGGGCGCGGTGTCGTTCGCACTCAACGGCCGTCCCGGCGTCAGCGAGGCGACCAGGGCCCGCATCCTCCAGGCCGCCAAGGAGATGAACTGGCGGCCCCACAGCGCGGCCAGGGCGCTCGGCGGGTCCAGGGCCGAGGCCGTCGGGCTGGTCATCGCCCGGCCGGCCAGCACGCTGGGCGTGGAGCCGTTCTTCGCCCAGCTCCTGTCGGGGCTGCAGGCCAGCCTGTCGGCCCAGTCGGTGGCCATGCACCTGCTGGTGGTCGAGGACGTCGAGGCCGAGATCGAGGTCTACCGCGAATGGGCCTCCGCGCACCGCGTGGACGGGTTCATCATGGTCGACCCGCAGGTCCGCGACCCGCGCATCGACGCCCTCCAGGAGCTGGAGGTGCCCGCCGTGGTGCTCGGCGGGCCGGGTGGCCACGGGTCGCTGTCGAGCGTGTGGGCCGACGACCGCGAGGCGATGCTCTCGGTGGTCGACTACCTGGCCGCGCTCGGCCACCGGCGCGTGGCGCACGTGGCCGGGCTGCCGCGCTTCCGCCACACGCAGCGGCGGATGCGCGCGCTGCGCGACTCCGTGCGCAGGCTCGGGCTGGTCGAGGCGGTGTCGGTGCCGACCGACTTCAGCGACGCCGAGGGCGCCGCCGCCACCAGGGCACTGCTGTCGCGCGGGCGGCGGCCCACCGCGATCGTCTACGACAGCGACGTGATGGCGCTGGCCGGGCTCGGGGTGGCGGGCGAGATGGGGGTGCGCGTGCCGGACGAGCTGTCCATCGTGGCCTTCGACGACTCGGTGCTGACCCGGGTCACGCATCCGGCGATCACGTCGTTGTCGCGGGACACGTTCGCGCTGGGCGGGCAGGTGGCCGAGGTGCTGCTGGAGCTGATCGCCGACCCGGGGCGGCGGCGCGACCTCAAGACCGCCACGCCGCGCCTGGTCGTCCGCGAGAGCACCGCGCCGCCGTCCCGCGACGCCTGACCGCCTTCCGGCCGGTTCCGGCGGGCCGCCGCGCCCTCCTGGGAGCGGTGTCTTGGCAAGCGGACTAAACCGATTTAGGGTTCGGGGAGTTCCGATCGACTCCTCGGAGGACGTGTGCCCTTCCCCTTGCGTTTCGGCGCCAACTACGTGCCCGCGGAGGGCTGGTTCTACAGCTGGCTCGACTTCTCGGCCGACGCCGCCCGCCGCGACCTGGCCGACCTGGCCGGAATCGGCCTCGACCACATCCGGATATTTCCGGTCTGGCCGTGGATTCAGCCCAATCGCTCGCTGATCCGGCAGCGCGGCATCGACGACGTGCTCGCCCTCATCGACATCGCCGCCGAGTTCGGCCTCGACGTCTGCGTCGACCTCCTCCAGGGCCACCTGTCCAGCTTCGACTTCCTGCCGTCCTGGGTGCTCACCTGGCACCGGCGCAGCCTGTTCACCGACCGGGACGTCCGCGACGGCCTGGCCGCGTACGTCGACCGGCTCACCCGCGAGGTCGCCACCCGCGGCAACGTGTTCGCCGTGACGCTGGGCAACGAGGTCGACAACCTCTTCCCGGCCAACGGCACCACGCCGGACGCGTCCTCGGCCTGGGCCGCCGAGCTGGTCGGCGTGGCCCGCGCCGCCGCCCCCCGCCTGCTCGCCCTCCACTCCCTCTACGACGCCACCTGGTACGACCCCGGCCACCCCTTCCACCCGGCCGACACCGTCGAGCTGGGCGACCTGACCACCGTGCACTCGTGGGTGTTCAACGGCGTGTCCGCCCTCGACGGCCCGCTCGGCCCCGCGACCGTCTCCCACGCCGACTACCTGGTCGAGCTGGCCGCCGCCACCAGCGCCGACCCGGACAGGCCGGTGTGGCTCCAGGAGGTCGGCGCGCCCGCCCCGGACGTGCCCGCCGCCGACGCGCCCGCGTTCGTGCGCGGAATGCTCGACCTGGTCACCGCCAACCCGGCGCTCTACGGCGTCACCTGGTGGTGCTCCCACGACCTCGACCGCTCGCTGGCCGACTTCCCGGAACGCGAGTACGACCTCGGCCTGTTCACCGTCGACCACCGGATCAAGCCGGCCACTCGGGAGCTGGCCGCCGTGATCGCCGAGCACCGCCGCTCCGGCGGCGCCCGGCAGGCGGACGGCGGCGGCAGGCCCGCGCTCGTCTGCGAGCCCGACCTCGCGACCGAGCCCGGCCGGCGCGGCGAGGTCGCGCCGGGCAGCCCCTTCCACGCCGAGTGGGTACGGCTGCGCCGATCGGGGCCGGTGGCCATCGTCACCAAGGCCCGCAGCGCGGACGCCGCGCATCTTCAAGCTCGGGGGATCGACACCGTCCTGACCCAGGCATGAGACAAGGAGCTCAGATGCCACGCAGGCTGTTATCCACCTTGTGCGCGGCGGCCTCATTGGCCGCCGCGCTGGTCGCGGGCCCGGCCCAGGCCACCGCGGCCCAGCCCGGCGACCAGCCGTACGCCTCCTACTGGTACCCGGACACCATCCTGTCGTGGGACCCGGCGACCGACCCCGACGCCCGCTTCAACCGTTCCCGGGTACCGCTGCGGCCCAGGATCCAGGACCCGGCGCTGAAGGCCAACGCGAACGCCCGTGCCGGGGAGGGCCGCATCGCCTCGCTGGTGTCGTTCGGCCCGACCTCGAACAACCCGTCGCAGGGCTCGTACGACCCGGCCTACTACGCCTTCGGCTACTGGCAGTACGTCGACACGCTGGTCTTCTGGGGCGGCTCGGCGGGCGAGGGCCTGATCCTGGCCCCGAACCCCACGGTCATCGACGCCGCCCACCGCAACGGCGTGAAGGTGTACGGAACGGTCTTCTTCCCGCCCACCGCCTACGGCGGCCAGATCCAGTGGGTGCGCGACTTCGTCCGGAAGTCCGGTTCCTCGTACGTGGTGGCCGACAAGCTCGTCCAGGTGGCCCAGCACTACGGGTTCGACGGCTGGTTCGTCAACCAGGAGACCGCCGGCGGCGACGCGTCCCTGGCGACCGAGCTGCGGTCGCTGATGAAGTACGCCAGGGCCAAGGGCCCGGTCGAGTTCATGTGGTACGACGCCATGACCGAGAGCGGCTCGGTCTCCTGGCAGAACGCCCTGACCACCGCCAACGACGCCTTCCTGGCCGATCCGGCCAAGGTCTCCGACTCGATGTTCCTGAACTTCGGCTGGTCGGCGAGCGGTCTGGCCTCCTCCCGCGACCGGGCCGGCTCGCTCGGCCGCAGCGGGTACGAGCTCTACTCCGGCATCGACACCGAGGCGAACGGCTACGGGACGGGCGTGTCCTGGGACGCGCTGTTCCCCGCCGGCCGGCCGCACGTCACCTCGCTCGGCCTCTACCGCCCGGAATGGACGTGGAAGTCCTCCTCCGGCCGCGACGACTTCCGCACCAAGGACGCCCGCTACTGGGTGGGCGCGAACGGCGACCCGTCGAACACCTCGACGTCCTCCTCGTGGAAGGGCCTGGCCACGTACGTCGCGGAGTCCAGCGCGGTCACCGCGAAGCCCTTCGTGACCGGGTTCAACGCGGGACAGGGCGACTTCTACAACGTCGGCGGCGTCCGGGTGCGGACCGGCGGCTGGAACAACCTCTCGCTCCAGGACGTGCCGCCCACCTACCAGTGGCTGGTCTCGTCCGCCGGGACCAGGCTCACGCCCTCGATCGACTTCGGCGACGCCTACGAGGGCGGCTCCTCGCTGCGTCTGCGCGGCCGTCTGGACTCGGTCAACACCGTCCGGCTCTACCAGACGAAGCTGCCGGTGGCCGCCGACACCAAGCTCTCGGTCGTGTTCAAGGCTCCGGCGGCGGGCGCGACGAACCTGCGGGCGGCCGTCGCCTTCACCGACGCGCCCACCACGTTCACCACGTTCGACCTCGGCTCGGCGGCGGGCACCGGCTGGGAGCGCAGGACGCTCGACCTGTCCGCCCACGCCGGGAAGACGATCGCCCAGCTCGGCCTCCAGGCCGCCGGGAGCAACGACGCCTACGACATCCGCGTCGGCCAGCTCTCTGTCTACGACGGCGCGGTGGACGTTCCCGCCGCCCCCACCGGCGTGAGCGTGCTCGGCGTCACCGACGTGTCGGCCGGCCGCAAGTCGCTCCGCCTGTCCTGGTCGGGCTCCGGCCAGGCCCACCACTACGACGTCTACCGGCGCAACCCCGACGGGACGCGCACCTACCTGGGCGGCACCCCGAACGACGCCTACTTCGTCCCGCAGCTCGACCGGGTGGGCACGGAGACCTCGACCACGATCGACGTCGAGGCGGTCTCCCCCGAGTACGGCCGCTCCCCCGCCGCCTCCACCACGGTCGCCTGGGGAGGCGACCCCGGCGAGAGCAACCTGGCGCTCGGCCGGCCCGCCACCGCCTCCGGCCAGTGCAACGCGGACGAGGGCCCGGCCAAGGCCGTCAACGGCAGCGTGTCCGGCGGGAACGCCGACAAGTGGTGCGCCCTGACCAGCACGAAGTGGCTGGAGGTGGACCTCGGCTCGGCGAAACAGCTCACCCGGTTCGTGGTCAGGCACGCCCAGGCCGGCGCCGAGCAGGCGAGCTGGAACACCCGTGACTTCACCGTCCAGGTGCGCTCGTCCGCCTCGGACCCGTGGACCACGGCGGTCACGGTCACCGGCAACACCGCCGGGACCAGCACGCACCCGGTCACCTCGACCGCCCGGTACGTGCGGCTGAACATCACCAAGCCCGCGCAGGACTCCGACCCCGCGGCCCGGATCTACGAGTTCGAGGTCTGGGGCTCCTGACGGGGGGCGAGGTGCCGGCCCGCCTGCCCGGGCCGGCACCTCAATCCGCCGTGCGCAGCGGGAAGTGGCAGGCCACCTGATGGGCGCCGCCCGCCAGCGGCGGTTCGGTCTCGCAGATCTCCTGGGCGAGCGGGCAGCGCGTCCTGAACCGGCATCCCGTGGGCGGGTTCTGCGCGCTGGGCAGCTCGCCCTTGATCGCCACGCTCTCGCGCGGTGCCACACCGGGCTCGGCGGACGGCACGGCCTCGATCAGCGCCTGCGTGTACGGGTGCCGGGCGGCCCTGACGACGTCGCGGGCGGGCCCGACCTCGACGAGCTTGCCCAGGTACATGACGCCGATCCGGTCGGACATGTAGTCCACGACGGACAGGTCGTGGCTGATGAACACGTACGACAGGCCCAGCTCGCGCTGGAGGTCGCGCATGAGGTTGAGCACCTGGGCCTGGATGGAGACGTCGAGCGCGCTGACGGGCTCGTCGCACACGATCAGCCGCGGCTCCAGGGCCAGCGACCTGGCCAGCCCGATGCGCTGGAGCTGGCCACCGGAGAACTCGTGCGGGTACCGGTCGAGCACCCGTCGCGGCAGGCCCACCTGATCCAGCAGGGTGCCGATGCGGGAGCGGCGGCCGGCCCGGTCGCCGGCCTGCTGGATCTCCAGGGGTTCGGACAGGATGGAGTCGATGCGCATGCGCGGGTTCATCGCCGCGTAGCTGTCCTGGAACATGAGCTGGACCCGCCGGTGCATGCGGCGGCGGGCGCGCCGGTCGAGCGTGGCGATGTCGGCGCCGTCCACCACGATCTGCCCGGAGGTCGGCTCCTCCAGGCCGACGATCAGCCGGCCCACGGTCGACTTGCCGCAGCCCGACTCGCCCACGAGCCCGAACGTCTCGCCGGGGCGCACGTCGAAGCCGACCCCGGCGACGGCGCTCACCTGCGGCGCCTTGCGGCCCAGCGACCCCGTGCCGTCGTAGTTCTTGACCAGCTCGCGGACGGACAGGATCGGCGCGACCTCGTCCTGCGGCCCGGCCCGGCCGGGCACCGGCGCGGCGACCTCGGCGCGCGCCCGCGGCTGGAGCACCGGGTGCAGGCAGGCGTGCTGGTGCTCGTCGCCGGACAGGGTCACGTCGGTGGTGCGGCACTCCTCGGTCGCGAACCGGCAGCGGGGTGCGAACCGGCAGCCGGTCATCGGCCGGGACAGGTCCGGCGGCAGGCCGGGGATGCTGTAGAGCGCGCCGCCCTCGTGGCCGGCCGCGCCGGGCAGCGACTCCATGAGCGCCTCGGTGTAGCGGTGGCGCGGCTGCCGGAACAGTTCGGCGGTGGTCGCGGCCTCGACCACGCGGCCGGCGTACATGACGGCGACGCGGTCGGCGCGGCTGGCGATCACGCCCAGGTCGTGGGTGACCAGGACGACCGCCATCTGGAACTCCTCGCGCAGGTCATCGATGAGTTCGAGGATCTGGCGCTGGGTGGTGACGTCGAGCGCGGTGGTCGGCTCGTCGGCGATGAGCAGCCGGGGCGAGCAGACCAGGGCCATGGCGATGACCACGCGCTGGCGCATGCCGCCGGAGAGCTGGTGCGGGTAGGCGTCGGCGATCTTGTCGGGACGCGGCATGCCGACCCGCCGCAGGATCTCGATCGCCCGCTCACGCGCCTGCGCCTTGCCGACGCCCTGGTGGACCCGGAGCGGCTCGGCGACCTGGGCGCCGATGCGCATGGTGGGGTTGAGCGAGGTGAGCGGGTCCTGGAACACCATGCCCATCTCGACGCCGCGGATCCTGCGCATCTCGGCGGGCGGCAGGGACAGCAGGTCGCGGCCCTCGAACAGGATCTCGCCGCCGACGACGTGGCCGCCGGACGGCAGCAGGCCCATGATCGACAGTGCGGTCATGGTCTTGCCGCTGCCCGACTCGCCCACGATGCCGAGCGTCTCGCCCTGCCGCACCTCCAGGTTGACGTGGTCGAGGGCGTGCACGACGCCCTGACGCAGCGGGATGTCGGTGCTGACGTCGCGCAGGCGCAGCAAAGGGGTCATGTTCCGTTCCTCCTAGCGCCGCCGGAGGCGGACCTCGAAGACGTCCCTCAGCCCGTCGCCGATGAAGTTGAAGGCGAGGACGATGAGGATGATGGCGATCCCGGGCGGGTACAGCAGCCACCAGTAGCCGCTGTAGGTGTTGGCGAGGCCGTCGGAGAGCATCCCGCCCCAGTTCGCCGCGGGTGGCGGCACGCCGAGGCCGAGGAAGGACAGGTAGGCGACGTACAGGATGGCGTCGGCGACCTGGAAGGTGGCGTTGACGATCACGGTCCCGATGGCGTTGGGGATGATGTGCCGCCGTACGGCCCTGCCGCCGGTGCCGCCCATCGACCGCATGGCCTGGACGTACTCGCGCGAGCGCAGGGTCAGCGCCTCGCCGCGGACCAGCCGGGCCGGGCCCAGCCAGGCGAAGGCGCCGATGATGAGGATGAGCATCGGCACGGTCGGCGTGACGATGGTCGCCATCAGCATGAACAGGAACAGCGAGGGGATCGACATCATCGCGTCGACGACCCGCATCATGGCCGCGTCCACCCAGCCGCTGGTGAAGCCGGCGATGGCGCCCCAGATCGTGCCGACGACCGTGGCCAGCACGCCGGCGGCCAGCCCGACCACGATGGACGTCTGCCCGCCGAGCAGCAGGCGGCCGAGCTGGTCGTAGCCGACGCCGTCGGTGCCCAGCGGGTGCCCGGGGGTGCCGGGGGCCAGGTAGACCGAGGCGAGGTCGGTGTGCACCTGGTCGGTCCGATAGAACAGCGGCCCGAGGAAGCACAGGGCACCCAGCACGACGAAGATGACCAGGCCCACCAGGGCGAGGCGGTTCTCGGCGAAGACGGTCAGCGCCTGGCGCCACTGGCCGCGTACGGGTGCCTCGTCGGCGGGGACCGGCGTGCCGGCCGCCTCGGCGGGTGCGGTCATGAGCGGGCCGCCGTCCTGAGCCGTACGCGGGGGTCCACGGCGGCGTACAGCAGGTCGGCGAGCAAAGCGCCGAGCACGGTCGCGACCGCGATGATCAAGGTGACGCCGAACAGGATCGGGAAGTCCCGCTTCAGCGCCGCCTGCCAGAAGAGCTGGCCCATGCCCGGGTAGTTGAACAGGGCCTCGACGACCAGGGCGCCGCTGAACAGCGCGGGCAGGTACATCCCGAGCAGCGTGATGACCGGGAACAGGCCGTTGCGCAGCGTGTGCCGGGCGACGACGCGCGCCTCCGACAGGCCCTTGCTGCGGGCGGTGCGCACGTAGTTCTCGTTGAGGTTGTCGACCATCGAGGAGCGCACGTACCGCGAGTAGACGGCGACGGTCACGATGGCGAGCGTGATGGTGGGCAGGACGAGCCCGGCCGGATCGGCGAGCACCTCGCCCAGGGTGAACCCCTGCGAGGCCTCCGGCGGCAGGATCGGCCACACCTGGGAGAAGAGAATGATCATCATGAGACCCATGAAGAAGATCGGCGTGGCGTAGGCCAGCAGCGACAGGGTGGTGATCGTGTAGTCGGGCCACCTGTTGCGCCGCATCGCCTGGACGACGCCGAGCGGGATGGCGACGACGACGGCCAGCATCGTCGAGAACAGCGACAGCACCATGGTCTTGGGCAGCCGCTGGCCGATGGCCTCGGCCACCGACTGGTTGAGCTGGAAGGAGTAGCCGAGGTCGCCGCGCAGGAGGCGGCCGATGAACATGACGTACTGCTGGATCCAGGGGCGGTCGTAGCCCATCTCGTGGTCGAACGCCGCGAGCTGCGCCAGCGTCGCGTCCTTGCCCAGGGTGGCCCGCGCCGCGCCGCCCGGCAGGAGATGCAGGATGACGAACGTGATCATCGTGACCAGCACGACGATGATCAGGGCCTGGCCCAAGCGGGTGATCAGATACCGGGCCACGCGTGGACCCTCCTTGCTCCGGGGACCCCGGCGGCCCCCGCACGGGCCGCCGGAGTGGGGGACTGTCTCAGCTCTTCCAGGACCAGTCCTGGAAGAACATGTTGTTCATCGGGTCCTGCGTCACGCCCTGGAGCCCGGAACGGTACGCCGAGATCTGGTAGACGGGGTTCGGCATCCACAACACCGGCAGGTCCTGGGCCAGACGGTCGTTGTACGCCTTCAGCGTCGCCTCGTCGTCGGAGAACTGGGTGGCCTCGATGAGCTTGTCGGACTCGGCGTCGCTGTAGCTGCCCAGGTTGACCGGGGCGCCGGTGGCGAACAGCCGCTCGCCGCTGGGGAAGGCCGGGTAGTACCAGCTGCCCTGCGAGCCGAAGTACGACATGTCCCACGAGCACTCGGAGTCGGAGGACTTGCAGGCCGGGGTGACCGCGACCGAGTCCGGCACCTCCTTGATGGTGAGCTGGATGCCCAGCTTGGCCATCTGCGACTTGATCTCGGCGAACATCTTGGTCGTCGCGGAGAAGCCGGTCTGGCTGGTGACGGTGAAGGCCAGCTTCGCACCGGACTCGATGCCCTCACCGCACTGGTCGGCGCCGGCGCCCGGCTTCTGGCAGGTCGTCTGGCCGTCGGGGGTCACCTGCCAGCCGTGGCTCTCCAGGAGCTGCTTGGCCTTGGCCGGGTCGAAGGAGTAGGCGCAGCCTTCGCTGGACCCGTTCGTGCCGGGCTTGGCCGGGACGGGACCGCAGGTCGGGGCTGCCATGCCGGACCAGATGGCCTTGCTGATGGTCGGCTGGTCGATGAGCGACTGCAGGGCCTGGCGCAGGTAGAGCTGCTTGAACAGGGGGCCCGAGGCGGGGTTGTTGAAGTTCAGCTGGAGGTAGGTGATGGACCAGCCGTACCAGGGGGCGATCTGGTAGCCCTTCGACTCCAGGTACTTCTGCTGCGACAGGTTGGCCGGCGGCACGTAGCCGTAGTCGATCTGACCGGCGCGCAGCACGTTGAACTCGGAGTCGTCGCTGGTGAAGGGGCGCAGCGTCACCGACTTGAGCTTCGGCTTGTCGGAGCCGGAGTAGTTCGGGCGCGCGGTGAGGACGACCTCGCCGTTCGGCACGTACTTCTCCAGCTTCCACGGGCCGCTGTTGACCTGCCACAGCTCGTTGGTCGCGTACGTCTTGGGGTCCTTCGACGCGGCGGTGAGGAAGTCGAAGACCTTCCTGGCGCCCTCGGGCGTGGTGTCGAGGTCGCTCACCTTGCCCGTCGCCGAGTCCTTGTCCCAGACGTGCTGGGGCAGCGGCACGATGCGGTTGAGCTGGTTGCCGACGAACCACCCGGTGTTGTACGTCTTCGTGGTCGTCAGGGAGAAGGTCTTGTCGTCCTTCACCTTGAACTCGGCGATGTTGTCCGGGAAGCCGCCTTCGCGGTAGGACGCCCACTTGTCCTTGTTCGCGGTGACGAGGTTCCACCAGAACTGGATGTCACGGGTGGTGACGGGCTTGCCGTCGGACCACGTGTTGTCCTTCAGGGTGATCGTCAGCGTCTTGCCGCCGTCGCTCACCTCGGGCGGTCCGGCCATCGAGCGCTCGGGGTCGATGTTGTACTTCGCCGAACCGTCCAGCAGGTACTCGTACACGTGACGGTACTGGGCGGAGCCGAAGATGACGTTCTCGCCCTGGGTGAAGCCGGGCGCCGAAATCGGCAGGATCCAGTTCGGGGTCCTGAGGGCGACGGTCACGCCGTCCTTGGTCTGGCCCCCGCTCTGGGCGCCCTTCTGCGCGCCGCCGGCGGACCCGCTGCACGCGGTCAGCGCCAGCCCGATGGCCAGCACGCCCGTCAGGGCGCCGGTGCCGCGGAGCCCGCGCCGGTGGAATCTGCTCCCCATGGGATCTCCTCGGTTGACGTCGCACGGCGCCCTGCGCTTTCCGGAGGGCCTGGTGCGTTCAATGCGGAGAATGTATAGATGGTCCCGTATGAAGTCAACGGAAGTAACACACTTTGTTCGCTTACTTCTTTCAGGTTAGAGTCGAAGTCGCCGGTGCCTCATGATGGGGCTCTGTTGCGACGACGGGCCTGCCGGGAGACCGGCCTGAAGAAGGAGCGGCATGCCGGAGCCATCGAGTCCCGCCAACCTGCGTGAGCAGGCGCTCGACCTCTTGGCCAGCGGTGCGGCGACATCGCGCGCCGACCTGGTCGAGACTCTCCAGGTGGCTCCGTCCACGGTCTCCAGCGTGGTCCGGCGGCTGCTGGAGGAGGGCGCCATCCTGGAGGAGGGCGTGGGCCGCTCCACCGGCGGGCGGCGGCCGCGCATCCTGCGCCTGCGCGACGTCCAGGGCGCGTTCGCGGTGTCCGAGCTGGGCGCCCAGCACGCGCGCGTCGGGCTGTGCTCGCCCGACGGCCGGCTGCTGGCCGTACGGGAGATCGCCACCGACATAGCGGACGGGCCCGGCCAGGTCTTCGACGCCATCGGGCAGGCGTACGAGCAGCTCAGCACGGCCAAGGCCCCCGGTCAGCCGCTGCTCGGCATCGGCGTCGCGCTGCCCGGCCCGGTCGAGTACCCGCACGGCCGGCTGATCGGCCCGGCCCGGATGCCCGGCTGGAGCGGCTTCGACGCCCAGACCCACCTCAGGGAGCGCTTCGGCGTGCCCGCGGTCGTCGACAACGACGCCAAGGCCGCCGCCATCGGCGAGTACGTCGGCCGGGGCCGCGACCCCGGGGACATGATCTACGTCAAGGCCGGCACCGGCATCGGCGGCTGCCTGGTCAGCGGCGGCCAGATCTACCGCGGCGGCCGCGGCCTCAGCGGCGACGTCACGCACGTCCGGGTGGCCGACAGCGGCGAGCGCGAGTGCTCCTGCGGCAGCCGCGGCTGCCTGGAGACGGTGGCCAGCGGCGCCGCCCTGGTCCGCCAGCTCCAGGACCGGGGCCTGCGGGTCAGCACGCCGCGCGACGTCATCGCCGCCACGGTCGACGCCGAGCCGTCCGTCGTGACCCTGGTCCGCCACGCCGGCGGCCTGCTCGGGGTCGCCCTGTCCGGCCTGGTGAACTTCCTCAACCCCGACGCCGTCGTCATCGGCGGCGCCCTGTCCAGCCTCGACGTCTACGTGGCCGCCGCCCGGAGCATGCTCTACAAGCGCTGCCTGCCGTCCATGACCCAGTCACTCTCCATCGAGGCCAGCGCCGCCGGCCCGGACGCGGCCCTGATCGGCCTCGGGCATCTCGTGCGCGCCTCGGCCGACGTCCGTCCCTCCTAGGCAAGGAATCCCCGCCCGTGTCCCGTCCCCTCCGCGTCGCCGTCGGCGGCGTGCACATCGAGTCCAGCACCTTCTCCCCGCACCTGAGCACCGCCGCCGACTTCGAGGTCACCCGCGGTGACGCCCTGCTCGCGCGGTACGGCTGGCTCGCCGAGCCGTGGGCGGCCGACGTCGAGTGGATCCCGCTCGTCCACGCCCGCGCCCTGCCCGGCGGGGCCGTGGCCAGGGAGACGTACGACGCCTGGGCCGCGGAGATCGCCGCCGGGCTGGCCTCGGCCGGCCCGGTGGACGGCGTCCTGCTCGACATCCACGGCGCGATGAGCGTGGTCGGGCTGGAGGACGCCGAGGGCGACCTGATCACGGTGGTCCGTTCGGTGACCGGCGGGGGGCCGTTCGTCTCGGCGGCCATGGACCTGCACGGCAACGTCTCCCACCGCTTCTTCGACGGCTGCGACCTGCTCACCTGCTACCGCACCGCCCCGCACGTGGACGTCTGGGAGACCCGCGAGCGCGCGGCGCGCAACCTGGTGGAGGCTCTGCGCCGCGGGCAGCGTCCGCACAAGGCCCTCGTGCACGTGCCGATCCTGCTGCCCGGCGAGATGACCAGCACACGCGTCGAGCCCGCCAAGGGCCTCTACGCCCGCGTCCCCGAGATCGAGGCCAGGGACGGCGTCATCGACGCGGCCATCTGGATCGGCTTCGCCTGGGCCGACGAGCCCCGCTGCCGCGGCGCGGTCGTCGCCACCGGCACCGACGCCGCCGCCACCGCCGAGGCCGCCCGCGAGCTGGGCGAGCACTTCTGGGCGGCGCGCGACGCGTTCACCTTCGTCGCGCCCACCGGTTCCATGGACGAATGCCTCGACCAGGCGCTGACCGCGGTCAAGGACCCGGCCCGGCGCCCGTTCTTCATCAGCGACTCGGGCGACAACCCGGGCGCGGGCGGCGCCGACGACGTCACCTTCGCCCTTGAACGCATGCTGGCCCGTCCCGAGATCGCCGGCGGCTCGGTCCGCGCGGTCTACGCCTCGCTGGTCGATCCCGAGGCCGTGGCCCAGGTCGCCGGCCTCGCGCCCGGCTCGCCGGTCGCCCTGCGCGTCGGCGGCCGGATCGACGCCCGCGAGCCGGGGCCGCTGCCGATCGAAGGCGTGCTGGAGGCGGTCGCCGACGACCCCGACGGCGGGCTGTGCGTCAGCGTGCGGGTGGGCGGTTTGAGCGTGTTCGTCACCTCGCGCCGCATGCAGTACCGCGAGCTGGCCTCCTACGCCCGCCTGGGCGTCTCGGTGGACGACGTGGACCTGGTGACGGTCAAGATCGGCTACCTTGAGCCCGAGCTGTTCGACGCGGCGGGCGACTGGCTGCTGGCCCTGACGCCCGGTGGTGTCGACCAGGACCTGCAACGCCTGCCGTACGAGCGGCTGGCCCGGCCGGTCTTCCCCCTCGACCGCGACTTCGACGCCGACCTCACCGTGATCACCGCACGTTAGCCCCCCGACGGACGCGCCCCCGCCGCCTGGACAGAAGGGCGGCGGGTGGGGGGCGGGGGCTGAGCCTGGTGAGGGCTTGCACCCGGTGGCCCGGCAAGGGCTTCGGACCTGGGCCTGGTGGGGGCTTGGAGGGGGCTCCCAGTCGGCTCCAAGCCAGGAACAAGAGGGCTAACTCATCATTCCGCCTGTGAGCGGATATTTCAGGAAAAGGCTGATGAGGGTCGCCGCGGGTGCGGCGGTCGTCGCGGCGGTCATGCTGCCGGCGCTGCCCGCGGCCGCCGACGACTCCCCCGACGAGCGGCCCGACGTCCCGGTCGGCACCTGGCTGGCGGCGCGTACGCAGCCCGCGGTGCAGCTGACCAGCTTCACCTACACGGCGACGGTGTCCGTCCCGTCCAACACGATCAACGAGGCGGCCTACAACCAGATCGTCCAGGAAGCCGTCGCCGCCGTGCAGTCCGGCAAGATCTCCTCGGACGAGCGCAGCATCGGCAAGTGGGTCTTCCAGCAGATCGCGGCCAACGTGGACACCTACGTGTCCGCGACCACCCCGATGCGTACGGTCGAGGCCGAGGTCGGCGGCATGTGCACCGGCTGGTGGGTCACCCCCGACGGGTACATGGTCACCGGGGCGCACTGCGTCCAGATCGGCGACACCGAGCTCAGCCAGCTCTTCGCGCAGCAGGCGCTGGCCAAGTTCAACAAGAAGGACGCCAAGGAGATCATCAGCGGCCTGGGCGACCTCAAGAACGACGAGGAGATCGTCAAGCTCGCCCAGCAGATCTACGTCACGTTCAACTCGACCCACATGCAACTCGGCAACCTCAAGCAGAGCCTGTCGGTCATGCAGAGCCTGCCGGGCGGCGGCGTGGACAAGACGGCCAAGGCGGTCCCGGCCGAGCTGGTGTCGGTGGGCGAGAGCTACCCCGGCAAGGACTTCGCGCTGCTCAAGGTGAACGGCCAGCAGAACCTGCCGACCGTGCCGCTCGGCGACGACGCCGACGTCCGCACCGGTGACACCCTCTACATCAGCGGCTTCCCCGGCCTGGTCACCAACACGCCGTTCTTCAGCCTGGAGTCGAAGCTGGAGCCGGCCCTGACCGAGGGCCCGTACAACGCCAAGCGCACCACGCAGACCGGCGTGCCGTACATCCAGACGCAGGCGCCGTCCTACCACGGCAACTCCGGCGGCCCGGTGTTCAGCAAGGACGGCAAGGTCGTCGGCATGCTGATCGCGGGCACGGTCAGCGAGGGCGGCGAGGCGTCGGAGAGCGAGAGCTTCGTCCTGCCGGTGGGCATCATCAAGGAGAAGCTCGGCGAGAAGAACGTCAAGCCCGCCCAGGCCGTCACGACGACCCGGTACAACGAGGCGCTCAACGACTTCTTCCGGCGCTACTACTCCGCCGCGCTGCCGAAGTTCCGCGAGGTCCAGGCGCTGTTCCCGAACCACCCGTACGTGGCCAAGTACATCAGCGACTCCCAGCAGGCGATCTCCGCGGGCAAGGACGAGACGCCCAAGCCGATCCTGATGTGGGTGCTGATCGGCGGCGGCGTGCTGCTCCTCCTCGTGCTCGTCGCGGTCCTGGTCAAGGTGCTGCGCGGGCGGCGGCGGTCCCAGCCGGCCGTCATCTCGCCCCAGCCCGGGTACGGCGCGGTGCCGCCGCCCCCGTGGCAGCAGCTTCCCGCGGCCCAGGCCCAGCTCTCGCCGCCGGTCCAGCCGATGTACCCGGCCCAGGGCCAGTACGGCCACAACGGCTCCGACGGCCACGGCGGGTACGGCCCCGGCGGGTACGCCGCGGGCGGTCACGCCGCGAGCCCGCACGGATCGGCGCCGGACGACCGGTTCCAGCAGCCCCCTCACCAGCAGGCCGGCGGCGACCAGACCAGGTCCGTCCGCTACGGCCAGTTCGCCCCGCCCTCGGACCCCAGGTCCGGGCAGGTCGCGGACCTGGAACGGCAGATCGCCGACCTCCAGCGCCGGCTCGGCGACCAGCCCCCGAACTCCTGACGGGCCCGCGTGAGCCAGGTCCCGCCAGACACGTCAGGATGCGCGGCCCCGGAACCCCATGACGGGTTCCGGGGCCGCGACATGCGCCCGTCCGATCCGGCCCGCCACGCCCCCCGCGGCCTACGATGACCTCGTGGACGTGCTGAGCAGCCGCGTGCTCCTGCGGCCGAGCGACCCCGGACGCACCCGCCGCTTCTACGCCGAGACCCTCGGCCTGGCGGTCTACCGCGAGTTCGGCCCCGACGACGATCCGGGCGTGGTCTTCTTCCTCGGCCAGGGCTTCCTTGAGGTCGCCGGGCGTTCCGACGGCCCCGCGACCGGCGGCACGCTGTCGATCTGGTTGCAGGTGCGCGACGTCGGGCGCGAGGAGGAGCGCCTGCGGCAGGCGGGCGTCACGGTGCTGCGCGAGCCACGGCTGGAGCCGTGGGGCCTGGTCGAGATGTGGATCGCCGACCCCGACGGCCATCGCATCGTCCTGGTGGAGGTGCCGCCCGGCCATCCGCTGCGCCGCGACCCGCGGTGAAGGCCCCCGCATTTGCGTCATGCGCGATGGGTGTGCTAGCGTTAGCCGCGTTGCAGTTGTGGTACCCATAAAAGACTTTGTGCGCACCTGAAAGGGCTGGATCTTCAGGTGCGTTTTTGTTTTCCGGTCATCTCCGGGATGGGCTCAACGCGGCGACACGGGGGTCCGCGCGGTGCGGATTCCGTCTCTGCACATTCTGAAGGAGATCCGATATGGCAACCGGTACCGTGAAGTGGTTCAACTCCGAAAAGGGCTTCGGCTTCATCGCCCAGGACGGCGGCGGCGCCGACGTCTTCGCCCACTACTCCAACATCGTCTCCAACGGTGGCTACCGTGAGCTGACCGAGGGCCAGAAGGTGGCCTTCGACGTCGTGCAGGGCCAGAAGGGCCCGCAGGCCGAGAACATCGTTCCCGCCTGACCCACGCAGCCCGCGTCTGGGCCCGCACCTCTCCGGGGTGCGGGCCCAGACCGCTTTCAGGGGCATTTATCGGGTATGGACCGAGCAGCTCCGTACGGTTATGTTGCGAGGGCGTCAGGCAAGTTGTCAGACTTCGTCTGAGAGGACCCTCGTATGTGCGGCATCGCCGGATGGGTGGACTTCGACCGCGACCTGACCAGCGAACGGGCCACCGCCCTCGCCATGACCGAGACCATGAGTTGCCGGGGCCCCGACGACCAGGGCCTCCATCTCGAACCCCACGCCGCGCTCGGCAACCGCCGGCTCGCCGTCATCGACGTCGAGGGCGGCCACATGCCGATCGAGGCCGAGGGCCTGGCCGTCATCACCTACAGCGGCGAGGTCTACAACTTCCGGGAGCTGCGCGAGGAGCTGGCCGCCAAGGGCCACCGCTTCCGCACCAGGAGCGACACCGAGGTCGTGCTGCGCGGCTACCTGGAATGGGGAGAGGGCGTCGCCGACCGGATCAACGGCATGTACGCCTTCGCCGTCTGGGACGAGCGCGAGCAGGAGCTCGTCCTGATCCGCGACCGCATGGGCATCAAGCCCCTCTTCTACTACCCGCTGCCCAACGGCGTGCTGTTCGGCTCCGAGCCCAAGGCGATCCTGGCCAACCCGCTGGCGCCGCCCGTGGTGAACCTCGACGGCCTGCGGCAGTTGCTCAGCCTGGCCGGCCTCCGGCAGCGATCGGTCTACCAGGGCCTGTTCGAGCTGCCGCCCGGCCATCTGCTGCGCGTGGGCAGGCAGGGCGCGCGGCTGCGCCGCTACTGGTCGCTGGAGGGCCACGAGCACACCGACGACCTGGACACGACCGTCCGCACGGTGCGCGAGCTGCTCGACGACATCATCGGCCGGCAACTGATCTCCGACGTGCCGATCTGCACGCTGCTCTCCGGCGGCCTCGACTCCAGCGTCGTCACCGCGCTGGCCAGGACGCACGGCCCGATCCGCTCCTTCGCCGTCGACTACGCCGGTTACGCCGAGCACTTCCGGCCCGACGAGTTCCGCGGCGATCCCGACCGGCCGTTCGTGCGGATGCTGGCCGAGCACGTCGGTTCCGAGCACACCGACATCGTCCTCGGGCCGGCGGAGCTGGCCGATCCGAAGCTGCGGGCCTCGGTCGTACGGGCCTGGGACGCGCCGAGCTTCATGGGCGACATGAACTCCTCCCTCTACATGCTGTTCCGGGCCATCCGCGAGCATTCGACCGTGGCGCTGTCGGGCGAGTCCGCCGACGAGATCTTCGGCGGGTACGCCTGGTTCCACCTGCCGCAGACGGTCGAGGCCGACACCTTCCCGTGGATGGCGATGGCGATGCGCGAGCAGCAGCCGTCCGACATGCTCGACAAGTCGCTGATCCGGCAGCTCGACCTGGACGCCTACACGGCCGACGCCTACCGTACGGCGCTGGCCGAGGTGCCCCACGTACCCGGTCAGGACGCCCGCGAGCGGCGCATGCGCGAGATCTGCTACCTGCACCTGACCCGCTTCCTGCCCTTCCTGCTCGACCGCAAGGACCGGATGAGCATGGCCGTCGGGCTGGAGGTGCGCGTGCCGTTCTGCGACCACCGGCTGGTCGACTACGTGTTCAACACGCCCTGGTCGATGAAGACGTTCGACGGCAGGGAGAAGAGCCTGCTGCGGGCGGCCGGGGCCGACCTGCTGCCCGAGCCGATCCTGCGCCGGGTCAAGGCGCCGTACCCGGTGACCCAGGACGTGGGCTACGAGCAGGCGCTCCGCGCGGCGCTGCGCGAGCTGGCCGCCGACAAGGACGCTCCGGTGCTGCGGCTCCTCGACCCCGACGCCGTCCGGGAGGCCGCCTCGGCGCCGCCCGAGAAGGTGACGACCACGATGAGCAGGTACAGCCTGGAGCTGGCGCTCGACCTGAACGTCTGGCTGACCGCCTATGGCGTGCGCCTGGAGTTGTAGCGGGCAGACTGGGCGGATGACGTCCAGTGATCATTTGCCGGCCACGCCGTTCGAGGAACAGCTGTGGGCGGCCCGCCAGGACGGGCAGGACGCCCTGTGCCTGGGCCTGCTCCGCGACGCCGACCTGGCGTTGCCGATCACCGCCGCCGCGGCGGCCGGTACCGAGCCGCCCGCCTGGGCGACGGCCACGGACTCCGGCCGCACCTGGGTGGTGGCCTTCACCTCGGTCGAGGCGATGATCACCGCGACCGGCGGCGCCGCCACGCACTGCCGGGTCGTCTCGCCCGCCGAGCTGGCGGCCGGCTGGCCCGACCCGCGATGGGGGCTGGCGGTCAATCCGGGGCTGGGGGCGGCATTCCTGCTGGAGCCGGGGACGCTGGCCAGGCTGGCGGTGCCCACGCTCGTCCAGGACCTGCTGCTCGCGCCCGACTCGGGGGTGCCGGTGGTGCAGAAGCTGCTGTCCCCGTCCGACATCGGGGACCTCCTGGCGACGGGCGAGCCGCGCGTCTCCGGCTACTGCCACCACGCCCTCGACGTCTCCCACATCGCCACGCCCGCCGTGCTGGCCGACGCCCTGAAGCAGCCGGAGATGCTGACCGAGAGCGGCTCGCTGAACATCCTGCGCTGGCGTCCCGTCGGCCTCGACCTCTACCGCACCCCGTACGGCGGGCGCGACGAGGAGGGCCGGGTCGCGGTGGCCGGCTGGGTGGTCGAGGAGCCGCCGTTCGTGGGCATGGGCCTGGTGCCCAATGTCGACCAGGTCATCCGCGAGTACAAGGTGTACGGCGTCGGCCTGCCGCACGGCTCGGAGATCTGGGAGCTCACCGTCCAGGGCGCCGAGCACCGGCGCGCGCTGTACCACGGTGACCTGCGGCGATGGCTGCTGATCGGCAGGGGGGAACGATGACCTGGCACTTCTACCGCGCCCACTGGCAGGGCGCCGACTACGTGGCCAGCCCGGAGCCGCACGCCCTGGAGCTGTGGGTACGCCTGCGCACCACCGGCCCGGCCGACGGTTTCGAGGAGGTCGAGCCGGGCTGCCACGTCCGCACGGTGCCGGTGACCGAGTGCGCGTCCCTTCAGTTCGTGACCACGGAGTGCATCTGGCGGGACGAGCGGTTCCAGGTCCACGACGAGCGCGACGGCCTTCTCCTGCTCGAATACCTGGGCGGCTCCGCGCCCGCGGCGCTCGCACTGGGGCTGGAGCGCGTCGAGCGGGGCGTGTACCGGGCGTGGGTCCCGCGAGCGGAGATCGCCGAACTACGGGAAGAAGTTGTGGCGATAAGTCCGCCGAACGACCATTTTTCGTGATTGGCTCTTGTCTCCTGTTGTTCATGTGACGGAAACTGGCCTGAAAGGTCGGTGTGGCGTAAGAGTCACGCGGCATGGGGCCGGGGGTGTCATGGATTCTCCTGACGTGGCGGGGATGCGGGCGTACGGCGACGAGCTGCGCGACATGTTCCGCCAGATCCAGGACGTGGGCATGGAGCTGCACGAGCAGGCCAAGGCCGTCCAGGTGACCGAGACCTCCCGGGACGGCCTGGTCTCGGTGACCGTCGGCGCACGCGGCGAGCTGGTACGGCTCGACCTCGACCCGCGCATCTACCGGCGCCCCGACGCCCGCCACCTGGCCGACACCATCGCCGAGACCGCCCGGCTGGCCACCGAGCGCGCCCAGGAGCGCATCACCGAGATCTTCGAGCCGGTGATCCCGCGCGAGGACTTCCAGGCGCATCTGAGCGGCGACCTCGAAACCGTCCTGACCCGGCTCGCCGACCGCATGGGAGGCGGCCGATGAAGCCCTGGGACGGCACCCAGATCATCAAGCCCGTCGTGGACTCCGGCATCTCCCAGTGGACCACCATGGCCGAGGACTGGGAGAAGGAGTCCAAGCGGCTGGTCGCCGCGGTCGTCGAGGCGCTGGCCGCCGCTCCCTGGGGCGGCGGCACCGAGGGCGAGTCGTTCAAGTCCTCCCACTTCCGCGACGACGGCCCCAACCGCATGCTCAACCAGTACGTCGACCTCTCCAAGCAGATCAACGACGCGTGCGGCAGGCTCCGCGCGAGCATCGACAACACCCTCGGCACGGACGCCGACATCGAGCAAGAGCTCAAGGCGCGAGAGGTCTGACGCGTGTCGCACAGCGCCACCGGCCCCCAGGGGCCGACTTCTGCGGGTTCGTCGGGCCAGGCCACCGTCCAGCCCCCGGTCCGCATCGACCGGGACGTGGAGCCGGTGTGGGAGACCGAGGCGCTGCCCGACTGGGTGGTCAACTGGCTGCTCCCGATGTTGTCGGCTGGTCAGAAGTGGCCGGACGCGAGCGAGAGCGGCATGTCCAAGCTCGCGCACACCTACCACGCGCTGGCCGCCGGGGCGATCGCCACCGCGCCGCGCGCCGGCTCGGCCGTGCGCACCGTGGCGACCGGCTGGTCCTCGCCCGCCAGCGCCGACTTCGTCACCCGCGCCAAGTTCCTGTACGGCCAGGAGGCCGGCATGGCGGGCGCGGCCAGGGTGTCACAGTCCCTCCAGATGCAGTCGGACAACTTCGCGGTCGAGACCCAGTACTCCAAGCTGTCCGTCAACGTGGCCTTCTGGGTCACGGTCGTCGCCATCGCCATCGCGCTCATCGTCGCCTTCTTCTCCGCCGGCACCTCCGCGGCGATCATCGGCCCGTACGCGGCCGCGGGCCGCGCGGCGATCAGCCGCATCCTCGTCAGGCTCGCCATGATCGGCGCCAGGGAGCTGGGCGCCGGCAAGCTGGCCCGGGTGACCACGCTCAGCGGCGCCACCGGCCGCGGTCTGATCGCCAGGCTGCTCGGCTCCTCGATCGGCCGCGAGCTGATCGAGGAGATCGGCGAGGAGTTCTTCATCGACGCCGCCGCCCAGTACCAGCAGATCAAGATGGGCACAAGGAAGGACTGGGACTGGAAGAAGTCCCAGGCGGCGATCATCGGCGCGGGCGGCGGCGCGCTCTTCGGCACCGCGCTGTCCGGGCCCATCTCCAAGGTCACCCGGCACATGCCGGGCTTCCCCGGCCGCGCGATGACCACCGGCCTGACCAACACGATCGCCTCCCCGGCCGGCAGCTTCCTCGCCAACGGCCTGGTGTACGGCCAGTGGAACAACCCGTTCTCGGTCGACTCCCTCATGGGCGGCTTCATGGGCGGCGTCGGGCGTACCGGGTCGATCAGCCCGTTCAACCCCGAGGTGTACACCGCGCTGGGCAACCCGGTCAGCACCCTGGCCTCCGCCTACGACACCGCCGCCCGTTCCGACGCCGCCCGCGCCGGAGGCGGCGACCCCAGCACGGGGGGCGGGAACCCGCCGGTCGGCAGCCCGGCCCCCACGGGTGGCGGCGGGCCCGTCGTCCCCGCCTCGGCGCAGGCGCCCGCGCCGAACCAGGGCGACGACGTCAGGCGCGGCACGCCGTCCACGTCTCCCCCCGACTCGGACGCGAACCCGCGCCGCGGCTCCTCCTCGCGGGACGGCCGGACGGACACCGACCGCGAACCCCGTGCCGACGCCGACCAGAACGTCGACGAGGACACCGACGAGAACACCGACGACGACAAGCAGCAGCGGCGGCCGAAGAGCGACCCCGCGCCCGCTCCCCAGTCCACCACCGCCCCGGCCTCCCCCCAGGCCCAGGACGGCTCGCAGGACACCCGCCAGACCCGCGACACCCAGCCGGACGACCAGACCCAGCAGAACGACCAGCAGAACCCCCGGCAGGACGCCGAGCAGGACACGCAGCAGAACCCCCAGCAGGACGCCCAACAGAACGACCAGCAGGACGCTCAGCCGGACAACCAACAGGACAACCAGCAGGACGGTCGTCAGGAGCCGATCGCTCAGCAGGGCGCTCAGCAGGGCGACCAGCAGGGAACGACCACCGCCCAGGACACGAACACCCCCGCCACGACGTCGGCCGCCGCCCCCGACGCCACCTCGCCCGTGCCCGTCACCGGCCCCGTCCGGGCCCGTACCGCGCTGATGGACTCGCTCACCCTGGACTTCCCCGGCGCGGTCGTCGGCCCCACCGGCGACCTCCTCATCCCCTCCCCCGACGGCACCGTACGGGTGATCCGCGCCGCCACCATGAAACGCGTGCGCGCCGCCCTGGACACCCGCGCCGACGAGGTCACCGACGCCGACGAGCTGCGCGCGGAGGCCACCGCGATGGTGCTGCTGGCCCAGGAGGGCGGCGAGACCCTGCAACCGGCCACGAGCAAGCCGGGCACGGTCACGTCCAGGCCGGTCCCGGGCACCCGGCACGTCCCCGACGCCCGGCCGGACACCCCGTTGGAGCCCGGCGACGTCCGCACGGGAGCCGACGCGGTGCGGCCGTCCCACTTCCTCAACCAGGACGTGGAGGAGATCACCTGGTCGGCCGAGGGCACGCTCGTCGTCCGCACCAGGAACAACGGCACCCACCACTTCCGCCCGGTCATCGGCGGGCTGACCGAAGGGCTCATGGGCGAGACCGAGCTCTCGACCGGTGAGGACGCCGCGCACGCCCACGTCGTGCACTTCGCCCCCGGCATGAACCCCAGCCAGGTGTCCCGGGTCTGGCTGCACGAGATCACCGACACCCTGCAGAAGATGCAGGAGGACAACGGCGGCAAGCGGCGGGGCTTCCTGCGCCGCAGGAAGGCGACCAGCGAGCCCACGCAGGACATGTGCGCCCAGGCCCAGCTCAACGAGCTGGCGTTCATGGCCGAGCAGTGGCACGCGGCGCAGACGCCGCAGGAGCAGCGACTCCTCGCCCTCGACATCGACGGCGTGTCCCGCCAGCTCATCGAGCGCGGCCACACCCCGCCGCTGCCGCCCTGGGCCCCCAAGCCGGGGACCCGGCCCACGTACGCGCCGCAGTTACCGCAGGGCCGTCCGTCCCAGGAGGAGCTGCCGGCCGTCATCGACGCGCTGCAGCGGGCCGAGCGGGCGCTCAAGGAGCAGGTCGACGCGAAGCGGAAGACCGCCCAGGAGGCCCAGCAAGCGGCACGCGACGCCAACAAGAAGATGCGGAAGGCGCAGCGGCAGCACGACCAGGGCCGCCAGGCGCGGGCGACCGCGGCGCGGAAGGAGGCGCTCCAGCAGCGGGCCACCCGCAGGCGGCACAACAGGATCGCCGACGCGTACGAGGCCGCGCTGCGCGAGGCGACGCGGACCCGGCAGACCTACCAGCAGCTGCTCACGGCGATGAACGAGATCCAGAACCCGAGCGCGCCCAACGGGCCGGTCAGCATGCGGTCCGTCGCCGAGCGGCTGGCCGCCCAGGTCCTTGAGCAGCACGCCGCCTACCTGAAGGCGCTGGCCGCCGCGTTGCCCCAGGAGATCAGCCTGGCCGCGGCCCAGCCGACGGGCCGGCTGGCCCATCTGTCGGCCCTCACCACCGCCGTCAACGACCTGCTGGCCGACAACGGCGTCAATCACCAGTTCTCCGCCGACCAGCTCGAACGGGCGATCCGGGCCGACTTCCACAAGGCCGTCTCCCCCGACGGCCTCGTGCTGACCGTGGGGCACCACGGCAAGGCGGCCGAGGTGCGGATCAAGCTGACGCTCGCCGACCTGGTCGAGGTGCTCGACCCCGCCATCAAGGGGTCGGAGATGATGGTGGGCCTGTTCTACCAGGCCGCCCGTACGGCCTCGATCAGCCAGGCGGGCAGCGGCGGCGTGTCGGTGGGCTTCGACACCAGCGTCCTGGCGCAGTTCCTGCCGGAGGACCACGTCGCCAGGACGGTGAGCGAGCTGCTGGGCGTCGGCCTCGGCGCCTCGCTCGGCCGCAACTGGTCCACCAGCGGCGGGGCCGGCATGTACGCCCAGGGCGGCTCGGTCACCGACAACCGCAGCGAGTCGCTGCTGTTCGACGCCGCCGCCACCTGGACGGCCGAGATCCGCACCGGCCAGGACGCGAGGTGGCAGGGCACGGTCACGGTCGACTCCGGCGCCCCGGGCGACTCGTCGAGCCAGCGGCTGTGGTTCTCGCACCCCGCCACCGACCAGCCGGCGCGCGTGCTGGACTGGATCGACAGGGCCAAGCGGGGCAAGACGATGCCCAACGTCGTCGTCCAGAGCATGACCGACCTGGAAGGCGCCCTCGACGCGCTCGCGGAGGAGCTCGGCGGCGACTACGCCGAGGTCGGCACCGTGCCTCGCGACCAGCTGCGCTCGTTCGTCACCCAGGAGCTGCCCCACCGCCTGCGGACGTCGGTCAACGAGGGGCTGGAGCGCGTCTTCACCAAGAACGGCGAACCGCACGTCCGGGTGCGGGCCGAGAGCCGTGTCGTGGTGGAGACCGCCCAGCCGATCGGCGGCGCGTCCTCCGAGGAGTGGGAGGAGGAGGTGCTCGTCGACTTCGTCCAGACGCCGGGGGGCGCCTCGTCGGGCTCCTCGCTCGACGGCAGCGCCTCGGCCGGGTTCAAGGCCCCCGGGCTGCAGGCCGTGGACCTCGGTCCGTACCAGCCTGCGATCGGCCCCAAGGCCAACGGGGGGAGGGGGGCGTCGCGGTCGTACTCGGCCACGGCCAACAAGCAGGCGATCCACCCCAGCGTGCACCGTAAGTCCCACCCCAAGCAGAGCTACCGGCTCACGGTGGTGACCACGTTCACGGTGGAGGTGATCGGCAAGCCCCCGGTCACCCTGCCATCGGTGCGCAGCACGGCGCTGGTGGACATGCGGGAGTCGGCCGCCTACCGGTACGGCCTGCCCGTGGACAGCGCCGCGCTGGTCCGCAAGGACGGCCGGCCGGTCACCGACGCCAACGGCGACCAGGTCCTGCGCGGCGACCCGCACCCCGGCCCGCCGCCCGGCCGCAAGCCGGAGCTGCCCGCATGGCTCGGCGACGGTCCCGGGCAGATGCGCGGCGCGGGCCCGGCGCTGGTGCAGGAGATCGAGGGGCTGGCGGAGTTCCGGCAGAAGGTGTTGGACGAGCTCGCCGAGCGCGGGCTCATCCCGAAGACCGTGAATGGCGTGCCGGAGTACTCCTCCAACAGGCTCGCCCGCGCCAGCCAGATCCTCAACCGCCAGGAGGTCCTGGAGCAGTTGTCGGAGCAACGCATCCGCGCCGCCTACGACTCCCTGGCCCAGGACGGCATCGTGCTGGACCTGACGCTGCAAGGGCTCAACTCCGCCCCCGAGCACTACATGCTGCGCGTGTCGCTGAAGCAGGACTTCAACGACATGACCTACGTCGGTCACACCGACACCCAGACGGTCGTCAACCTCGACATCGGCTCCGACACCTCCGCCCGCGGCATCGGCAGGTCCAGGACGTACAGCGGCGGCGCCGGGGTCAGCGAGAGCGACGGCCCGGACAAGGGGCAGGACGGCCTCACGAACGAGGTCGGCGTCAAGGGCGGCGGCAACCGCACCCGTACGGCGGGCTCCAGCGCCGGCGGCACGACCAACGTCGTGACCCTCCAGGAGAGCAACAGCACGGTCGCGATCTTCAAGCTGGGCCACCAGATGACCGCCGACCTGCTGCACAGGGGCACGACGACGACGATCGCGACCAGCGACGGATCGGCCCAGCTCGTCTTCGCCGCCGACATGCTCCCCTCGACCAAGCCCACGCCGCCCGCGCCGATCGGGCGGATGTCCCAGAAGCTCAGGGCCAAGGCGCGGCTGCTGCACGTGGACATGGGCCGCCCCCTGGACGCGGCCCGCCAGGTGCTGCCACGCGGCATGACCGCCGACTCCGTGGCCTTCCAGCACCTCATGGCGTTCCTGAACGTGCGCAACCTGGTCGCCCACCCCAAGCTGCTGAACAGGCCGCTGACCACGGATGTCGCGATCCGGCCGAACGGGCCCACGCGCTCGTCGCTGTCGGTGTCCGGCGAGGTCGGCGAGACCGAGGTGCTGGGGGTCGTCGACCAGGTCACGGGCAACATCCTGTTCGGGCTCGGCAGCGCCGGCATCTCGTGGGGCGGCTCGTCCGGGCTGTCGGCCGGCATGTCGACGTCCGTCGGCGACCTCGACGACGGCGGCACGACCGGCGACAGCGGCTCGCTCTCGTTGCCGTCCCGGTCCGGCGGCACGTCCGAGTCCACCTCGATCCTCGACATCTGGGGCAGCGAGGAGCTGACGATCGAGTTCGGCCGCCAGTACATCCTGCGCAGCACGGTCGACCTCACCCTCACCGGTTCCGAGAGCGCCGAGCACGGGGTCCCGACCGGCGAGCAGATCCCCGTCAGCGGCTCGAAGACGACGACCACGTCCGGCACCGCGCTGTTCACGGTCTCGGAGTACGACGCGCTGCTGATGTACGCGGAAGGCGACCTCGACCTGCCGGCCCACCTGGTCGGCGACGCGGTCGAACGGTTCCTCAACGGCAGCCTGACCCTCGACCGCAGCCTCGCGGTCCCGCTGGTCCAGCGCTACGTCCTGGACATGGCCCAGTCGGGGACGACCAACGAGTACACCGAGCGGCACACCCCGGAGGCCCTGCTGGCCAAGCTCAAGGAGGTGACCGGGCTCACCGCCCCTGACAGCGGCAGCCCGCAGCAGAAGCTCGACCAGACCCTGGACAAGGCCGCCGAACAGCTCGAACGCTCCAGGGACGTGGTGCTCGCGCCGTCGTACGACCGGTCGGTGGGCGCGAGCTCGACCGAGTCGCTGACGCTGACCGACGAGAACGGCGACCCGGTCGACGTGATGGACGCCGTCCGGAAGGCCGTGCAGGACGCCGTGCCGGGGGCGCTGGACGAGAGCCCCACCCTCGGCGAGGAGTTGAACGTCGACTTCTCCGAGGACGCCGCGCTGATCCACGTCACCGACATGTGGTCCTCGCGCGGCTTCGAGCGCAGCTACCACGTCCAGCAGGGCGCGCAGGTCACGCAGGCCGAGGAGGTGACGGTCCGGGTACGCCTCGAACCCGTCGGCGACTCGCGCAGGGCCACGATGCTCAGCCAGACGTCGCAGTCCGGACTGATCGTCCAGCACTACCGGTACACCGACCTGTCGCATTCGGAGTCGTACAACGGGTCCTACTCGGCGGGCTTCGACCAGGGCGCCAGCGACCCGACCGGCGGCCAGGGAGCCGGCCTCTCCACCGACCGGGGCCGCGGCTATTCGGGCTCCACCAACCACCAGAACACCAGGTTGCAGCGGATCGGCCTGTTCAACGGGCTGACCCGGGTGCAGCAGGAGATGCGGCTCGTCATCGAGGTCGAGCGCAGGCCCGTACGGGGCGGCAAGGTCTCCGGCGCCGCCAAGCGCGTGGCGGACGTGCTCCAGGGCAAGCGGCGCGCCGCGCCGCCGGTCGTCTACAACGCCACGGTGGTGCGGCGCATCCCGACCGGCATGACCAGGCCCGCCGCCGAGGACCCGGGGCCGGTCGTCATGACCACCGACCCCCGGCAGGCCGAGCTGCATCCCGGCTTCTTCCCGGCGGCGTTGTGGGAGAGCCCGGCCAAGCCGAGCCTGTACGAGGTCGTCACCACCCAGCTCACCAAGATGATCGGCGCGGCGGCGGTCGAGGAACGGCGTCCCGAGCTGATCAGGCGGCTGGCGCCGTCGGCGCTGCTGACCGCCTTCGAGCGGATGACCGGGCCCTCGGGTGAGCCGGTCGTCCGGGTGTCCAGGCAGAAGTTCAAGGACCAGGGCGTGAATGTCACCGTCCACGCCCGCACGTCCGACCTGACCATCGTGGCCGGCCCGTACGACGCGGAGAAGGGTCAGGTCGACCGGCAGGCCGACGCCCAGAACGTGAACGTCTCCCGCGGGCGGACGACCCCGGTGGGCTGGGGCGCCAACGGGTCGGACAGCTCGACCGGGGTGAACGGCGGCGTCCGGGGCGGGGAGCAGACGTCCGAGGGCGTCGGCGACCACCACGGGGCACGCCGCGAACGCAGCATGTTCGAGAAGGGCAAGGCCTACACCGTACGTCTCCGGGTGGACTACGACCTTGAGTTCCAGTACATGGCGCGGCTGCGCGACGGCAACGAGCGGCCGGTCGGCGAGGCCGTCCACCTGCCCTCCGCCTCGACCGGCGAGGTGGACGTGATCATGTTCGGCGAGGAGATCGAGGAGCTGCGCGAGCGCATGGCGGCGGGCGTACGGATCGCGCCGCCGCGTCCCGGCGGCCCGCCGCCCGCGACGTTCAATTTCGTGCCCACGTCCGAGCGGCAGAACCCGATCCAGACCCTCCAGGAGGCCCGCGTGGCCGCCCGCGACCGCGGCGAGGTGGCCCGGGTGGCGGTCTGGGAGACGGACGGCCTCCACCGCTACCGCGTCATGCCCGACGGCTCGCTGTACAGCGAGACGCTGGACGGCGGCTTCGCCGAGGCGTTCGCGGGCCTCGCGCCCGACCTCCTGGACGCGGCCCGCGGCGCCGGCCTGAACCTGCGCGACGTCTTCATGAACCCGAGCACGGACGGCACCTTCACCGAGCAGGTCGAGGCCGCGCTCGACGCCGTCGGCGCCCTTCCCGCGCCCGCCGCCCCGGCCGCCTGGCCCGCCGCCGCCCCCGACACGCACGCGAACCCGGTCGGCGGCAGCGTGTCGCAGGGCGTGACGCCCGCCGCCGGGATGCCGTCCCCGGCGATCGAGGACAGCCCGTTCAGCAGGTCGGCCCGCCCCGAAGGGGTTCCCGACCTGACCCTGGACGAGCTGCGCGACCAGCCCGTCTCGGCCGTCGACCTCGGCGGCACCGCCGCCCACGTCGGCTGGACCGGGGACGACGTCCTGACCGTCCAGTTGCCGGGCGTGCCCGACCAGCACGTCCGCGTGGTGGTCGCGGACCCGGGCGACGGCCTGAACGCGCTCACCGAGCCGCGCGCGGGCACGGCCGAGGACCCGCACCTGCTGCGGATCTGGGGACGCGTGCATCCGGACCTGGTGTCGTCGATCCTGGTCCACGACCTCTCGCACGTCGCCCAGACGGCGACCGCGGCGGCGGCCGGCATGCCGCAGGGCGTGCTCAGGACGTCCCCGACGGGCGAGCACACCGAGGGCACCGACCTCTGCCTGCTCCCCCGCCTGGACGAGCACGCCCACCTGTCCGACAAGTGGCACGCCACCACCGACCCGGCCCGCCGGGAGCGCCTGGCGGCGGCCATCGACGCCCTCGCCGACGACATCCGCCGGCGCGGCCACACGCCGCCGCCCCCGCCGTGGGGCACCGGGCCCCGCGCACCGGCCGCCCCCGAGCCACAGAGCCGGATCGCCCGCCTGCTCAACGGCGATTCGGCCACCGGCCTGGACACCTCGCCGCCCGGCCTCGGCAAACTGGCCGAGATCGCCGGCGTCCCCGCCATCACGCCCGGGGGCGTCCCTGCGAACGCCACGGCGCCGCAGATGGGACCGGTGGACACGTTCACGGTGACCACCCCCGAGGGTGAGTTCACGCTGACTCTGGCCGAGGCCGCTCCCGGCACGGCCGGGGTGACCGTCGAGTCGAGCGCTCCCGGCCACCTGACGCTGCGGGTGCCCGCCGACGACGGCCCCAGGGCCACGACCGCCGTCGCCGAGCAGGTCGCGGCCCACGCCGCCACGCTCGCGGGCGACACCGCCGCCGGCCGGTCGCCGGACACCGGCCAGGCCCGGCCGGCGGCCCCCGGGCGGCCCGGCCCGATCGAGGCGGCGGCGCTGGCGCGGCTGCGCGGGCTGGCGCGGGCGGTCGCCGAGGCGGGCCCGGTCCGCTCGCGCACCGAACGGGCGGCGCTCCAGGAGGAGGCCAGACGGCTGGGCCTGGCGAACGGCCAGCAGAGTGCGTCGTCCAAGCTGGTGGAGCTGTCGCGCGCGGGCTATCTCACCCCCGCCCAGGTCACGGCTATCCGCGGCCACGCGACGCTCCCCGCGACGGCCGCCGCCGGAGCCGTCGGACGGGCCGCCGCCCTCATGGGCGCCCGCGTGCACACCCACGGGCCCGGCCTGCTCGACATCGTGCTGCCGGGCCGCGCGCCCATCGCCGTCGAGATCCGGCAGCCGGGAACGGGCGCGAACGACCCGGGCGTGCTCACCTACGAGGTGGACCCGGCCCGCACGGTCGGCGCGAACGAGCGGGCCGCCGCCGCGACGGCCGCCGCCGCGGTGGCCAACGCGCTGGGCCTGCCGCCCGCCGACGGCCAGGAGCTGGCCGAGCTGAACGAGGCCCTGCGCCAGGCCCGTACGGCCAACCCCAGGCAGCGCCCCGGACGCCTGGGCGTGCTGTACGACCTGGTCACCGAGGCCCGCCCGGAGATCCTGCGGATGTTCCCCCCGCAGGTGGCCACCGAGCTGGCCACCCTGGCGGACGGCCGCCGTCCCCGCGACTGGCCGGCGATCATCGAAAAGCTCCGCGTGATGGCGGACGGGACCGGCTGGGACGTGCCCGACGCCAAGTGCGGGTGCCCGCCCGACGGCCCGTGCACGTGCGGCCGCCGCCTGGACGAGGCCCCGCCGGTGACGCTGGAGCCCGACCCGCAGGCGATGGCGGTGTGACGGACGGGACGTCGGGCATCATGGGAACCCCGAGGAGAGGACGACTATGGCTTTCGCGGTGGCGCGGACGAGGGACGAGGCGCATCTCTACCTCGACCTCAACCCCTGCGCCTGCGGGTCCACCGACACGACCTGGCGCAACGGGCTGATCGACGTCGAGGGCGAGCTGGCCAACCGCTACTTCGGCCCGTGCGAGCAGTGCGGCACGCCGCGCGAGTTCGTGTTCGGGCTGCCGGAGACCCCCGTGATGCCCGCCGGGTTCCCGACGTTCGGCGGCCCGGAGCCGTCGGAGCTGCTCGACGCGGGCGAGTGGTTGTGGGTGGCCGACCTGACGGCGAGCGACGTGCCGGTGTCCGACCGGGCCGAGGCCCTGCGCACGCTCAGGATCGCCGCCGCGGCGGTGGAGGAGGTCGTCAAGTTCGTGCCGGCGGGCGCGGACTCGGTGCCCGACCAGGGGTTCTGGTCCGAGCGCGGGCAGGGGGTGCGGGCGGCCGAGCCGGGCAGGTTCCAGCTCGACCGGCTGCTGGTCGTCCGCGACACCTACCAGACGCTGGCGGGCGAGTATGCCTGAGCAGGGTCTGGGCCGCTCGCTCGTCGAGGCGTACGTCTACATCGACCTGGTGGCCCACTCCGGCCTGCCGGGCGCCTCCCGGAACGCCACGGTCGCCCAGGACCCGGAGAACCTGCGGGTGCGGCTCGACGACGTGGAGGTCGTGGTCCCGGTCGAGGCCGAGCGCGCGGCCAGGGAGACCGGCGCGACGTTCGGCACCGGCCTGTCCGAGCTGCTCGACCCCGGCCAGTGGGTGCTGATCGCCACCACGTACGCCAGCCGGGCCCTGGAGGAGGGCCTGTTCTACGCCGTCGGCCCGGCCTCCCCCGAGCGGTACGACTCGGTGGCGACCGGTTGGCTCTTCGCCGCCGACGCCGTGGCCGAGGCGCTGAAGTTCTTCCCGCCGGAGGCCGCCGAGCTGCCGCCCGACGACTTCTGGAGCGACCTGGGCAGGACCGTGCGCGAGACCGAGCCGGAGCGCCTGACCAGGGAGAAACTGGAGGACGACCTGGCCTTCTACCGCAAGAGCCTCGACGACTTCGAGGGCCTGCACACAAGGCCCTGACCGCCAGAGTGCGCCCGCAGGAGGGTAAGGCTCTCATTACTGATTGGCTACTCTACTTTTAGTAGCTGAATAACTACTTTCGGTAATGTCCTGCTCCTCCTCAAGGGAAGAGGCGCGCCATGCCCCAGTACGCCGCGGCCCCGCGGCTCCCGACCGGCCCCACCGGCCTCGGAACCTCCGCGCTCCACCTTCCGGCCCCCGCCCCGCCCCCAGCGCCGCCTCCCGGACCACGGCAGCTCCTGGCCCCCATCCCCTACGCGGAGCGAGAGTGGGGCGACGGCTCCTACCCGCCGCTCTACTGCCCCGAGACGGTCCGCGACGACCCGGCGCTCGGCGCGGAGGTCGACCGGCGGCTCGTGGCCTGGGCCGAGAAGGTGGGCCTGCACGCCGGGCGGATGGACGAGTTCGCCGCCACCGGGTTCGGCCGGCTGGTGATGCTCGCCCATCCCGACAGCGACGACCCCGACCTGCTGCTGATCGCGGCACAGATGAACACCGCCTGGTGGGCGGCCGACGACTACTACGCCGACGAGACCGACCTCGGCGCGAGCCCCACCGAGCTGCCGCCGCGCCTGGCGCTCGTCATGTCGGCCATGGACCCGCCGCCGCCCGCGGGCGCGTACACCGGGCAGCTCGAAGAGGCGATCGAGGCCGACCCCGTGCTGGTCTCGCTGCGCTCGGCCACCGACCACCTGTCCCGCCACGGCACCCCGTCGCAGGTCATGCGGGCCTGCAACACCACCTTCCAGATGTACGTGAGCTGGACGGCCTACGCCGCCTGGCGCTACCTGGAGACGCCGCCGCCCGTCTGGCGCTACCTCGCGGCCCGGCAGCACGACAGCTTCTACACGTCCATGACCCTCATCGACGTCGTCGCCGGCTACGAGCTGCCCGCCGACCTCTTCTACGACCGGCGTTTCCACACCGCGCTCATGCAGGCCGGCACGGCCAGCGTCATCGTCAACGACCTGCACTCCGTGGCGAGGGAGGCGGCCGACGAGCTGCCCGACTCCAACCTCGTCCTGCTCATCGCGGAGGAGGAGAAGTGCTCCACGCGCGAGGCCACCGAACGCGCCGTCGCGCTGCACAACGACTTCGTCAAAGGCTTCGAGACCAGCCAGCGCGAGCTCGCCGCAGTTCCGTCCGTGGAGCTGCAGCGGTTCCTGCGTGGCGCCCAGGGCTGGATGGCCGGCTGCCTCGAATGGCACGGCAGCAGCAGCCGCTACCACTCATGACACCGGCCGCCCCCGGCCGGGAAGGAGCTCTTCCCAGGTGACCGTCAACACCCATTCCCCCGTCCTCACCAGCCACTACCAGCACTCCGTCGCCAGCTACTGGAACGCCGAGAAGAACCCGGTCAACCTTCGTCTGGGCGACGTCGACGGCCTGTACCACCACCACTACGGCATCGGCGAGGTGAACTGGACGGTACTCGACGGCCCCGAGGACACCCGCGAGGACCGCATCGTCAAGGAGCTCCACCGCCTGGAGACCGCCCAGGCCGACCTGCTGATCAGCCACCTAGGCCCGCTCGAACCCCACCACCGGGCGCTCGACGCGGGCTCCGGCCGCGGCGGCAGCAGCCTCCTGGTCAACATGCGGTACGGCTGCGAGGTCGACGGCGTGTCCATCTCCGAGTCGCAGGTCGCCTTCGCCAACGACCAGGCCAAGAAGCGCGGCGTCGACGACAAGGTGCGCTTCCACTTCCGCAACATGCTGGAGACCGGCTTCGAGACTGGATCGTTCCAGGCGAGCTGGAACAACGAGAGCACCATGTACGTCGAGCTGTCCCTGCTGTTCGCCGAGCACTCCCGGCTGCTGCGCCGGGGCGGCCGGTACGTGTGCGTCACCGGTTGCTACAACGACGCCTACGGCCTGCCGTCCCGGGCGGTCAGCCAGATCAACGCCCACTACATCTGCGACATCCACCCCCGGAGCACGTACTTCGAGCAGATGGCGGCCAACCGGCTCGTCCCGGTCAGCGTCGTGGACCTGACGGCGGCCACGATCCCGTACTGGGAGCTGCGCGCCCGTACCCATCTGGCCACGGGCATCGAGCAGTCCTTCCTCGACGCCTACAAGAACGGCAGCTTCCAGTACCTGCTCATCGCGGCCGACCGCGTCTGATCAACCGGCCACCGCGGCGGCCAGTTCCCACGGGTCGTGGGCCGAGAAGACGCTCACCTGGTCGCCGTGGTCCCGTACCAGCTCCCGCAGCCGGGCCTGGGTGCCGAGCCGCAGGTCGTGATGGACCTCCGAGCGGGTCTGGACGACGTCCATCAGCGGGTGGGGATGCGGGTCCGGCTGCAGCTCGCGGTGGTAGTAGTAGGCGTCGCCGCAGTGCAGCAGCCAGCGGTCCCCCTCGCGGACGGCGACGCCGGTGTGCCCGGCGGTGTGCCCGCCGAGGGGGACCAGCCTGATGTCCTCGGGCAACCCGTCGGGCTTGATCGAGGCGAAGCCGAACCAGTCGTCGTTCGCCTCCGGGGTGTAGGTGACCCAGTCGGGGCCGTGCGCCCAGTGGGCCGGGCGGTAGCGGTAGCTCGGGGCCTCGGCCAGCGCCGCCTCCAGCTCGGCGGCCAGCAGGTGCACCCGCGCGCCGGGGAAGTCGGGCAGCCCGCCGCAGTGGTCGACGTCGAGGTGGGTGACGATGACGTGGCGCACGTCGTCCGGGCGGTAGCCGAGCCGGGCGACCTGGCGGACGGCGGTCTCCTCCTCCTCCAGCGCGGGCTCGGCCATGGCCACCCAGTCGGCGCCCAGCGTGCCTGCCGGGTCGCGCACATCGCCGAGCCCGAGCCCGGTCTCGACCAGCACGAGCCCGTCGGCCGGGGTCTCCACCAGCAGGCAGTGGTTCACGGCGGGGGCGGCGGGCGGGCCGTCGTAGGTGGCTTCGATCGTCCGTACGGATCCGCAGTTCAGGTGATGAATCCTCATGGGGACGATCGTCGTACTTGAACCGCGGTTCAAGTCAACTCGTCAGCCGCCCGCCATCATGTCGCCGAAGGCGCGGGCCGCCGGGCCCGAGGTGAACAGCCGGTCGAGCCGCGCCCTGGCCAGCCGGCGGCGGAACGGCCCGGCCAGCGTCTCGTCGCCGGCCTCGTGGGTCATCTCCGTCATCCAGCGGGAGAACTCCTGGTGCTGCCACACGCGTTCGAGGCAGGTGGCCGAGTAGGCGGCCAGCGGCTCCTCGTCGCCCTCCCGTACGGCGGCGCGCAGCGCGCGGGCCAGCACGTCGGCGTCGGCGACCGCCAGGTTCATGCCCTTGCCGCCCATGGGCGTGATGATGTGGGCGGCGTCGCCGACCAGGAAGAGCCGGCCGTAGCGCATCGGGTCGACGACGTGGCTGCGCATCTCGACGAACGCCTTCTCGCCGATCGGGCCGTCCGGCAGGTCCTTGTCGGCCAGGCGCAGCCGCAACTGGGCCCAGATCCGCTCGTCGGGCCAGTCGGCGGCGGTGGCGTCGGGGGCGCACTGGAGGTAGAAGCGGCTGGCCCGCGGGCCGCGCGGGAAGTGGGCGGCGAACCCGTGGGCCGTGATCGCCATGAGCGGGAAGCCCGGCGGCGGGACGTCGGCCAGCACCGTCAGCCAGCCGATGCCGTAGTCGTGGGAGTAGGTGGTCAGGGCGTGCGCGGGCACGCCGGCCCGGCTGACGCCGTGGTGGCCGTCGCAGCCGGCGACGTAGGAGCAGGCGATCTCGTGCGTGCGGCCTTCGGCGTCGCGGTACGTGACCGTCGGGGCGGCTCCCCCGACGCCGTGCGGGGTCACCTCGGCCGCCTCGAACCGCAGGTCGCCGCCGGATTCGAGGAGGCGGGCGAGCAGCCGGCCGACGAGGACCTGCTGCGGCACGAGCCGGCCCGATCGGCCTTCGGTGATCGCGGAGACGTCGAGGAAGCGCTGCTCGCCGTCGACGCGGAACTCGAACCGGGTCTCCTGCGGCATGCCCGCCAGGACGGTGTCGGCCAGGCCCCACTCCTCGAAGACGCGGGCGCCGTGGTGGTCGAGGATGCCGGCGCGCTGGCGCTGCTCGACGTACGGGCGGCTCTGCCGTTCGAGCACCACGCACTCGACGCCGGCCTGGCGCAGCAGGTTCGCCAGGGTCAGGCCGGCCGGACCGGCTCCGATGACGACGACCTCGGTGCTCTCTCGCCTGCTGGTCTTCCCGGACATGGCGGTCCTTTCGCCTCGGTGACGCGCAGTGGTACCCGGCCAGGATGATCACGATGATAGTCCGCGCGATCACCCGCCCACCGGGAGATCGTGCGCTTCGGGGCCCCGGCTGACCTCCGCCGGGGCGCCCAAGCGTGAGAACCTCGGCGTCATGGAAATCTGGATCAACCCCGACTGCTCCAAGTGCCGCTCGGCCCTGTCGATCCTGGACGCCGAGGCGGCCGACTACGAGGTCCGCCGCTACCTGGAGGACCCGCCGTCGCCCGACGAGCTGCGCGCCGTCCTGGCCAGGCTCGTGCTGGAGCCGTGGGACATCACGCGTACGGGCGAGCCGGTCGCGGCCGAGCTGGATCTCGACGCCTGGCCGCGCGACCCGGACGCCCGCGAGCGCTGGATCGCCGCGCTGTCCGCGCACCCGGTCCTCATCCAGCGGCCGATCATCACCGCCGACGACGGCCACACCGTGATCGGCCGCACCGAGGAGGCCGTGCGGGACACGCTGTCCAGGTGACGCGGTCAGTCGTTCATACGGCCCTCCCGCTGGCCTGGGCGCTCGGGGCCGGCCATGCTGGAGCCGCCCGCGGGCACGTCGACGCTGCCCGGCGAGTAGTAGCGGCGCAGCCATTCGGCCAGGCCGTCGAGGCCCCCGAGCAGCACCCGCTCGGTGATCCCGGCCTGGTCGAGCCGCCGCCGGATCTCGACCTTGACCTCGGCCGGGATCGACCAGCCGCGCCACAGCCCGGGATGGGCGGCCAGCCAGTCGTCGAGCTGGTACGTCGCCCCCGACATCGCCGACAACACCGACGACTGGTTGACCATGCGCTCGTCCAGCGAGGGCGGCTCGAAGAAGACCACGAACGGGCGGTCGCGGCCGAGGGCGTCGAAGCGGGCCAGACCGGCGGCGCGTTCGGCGAGCATCTCGGTGCTGAAGAGCAGCGCGCCCTCGCCGTCGAGCACCTCGCGCAGCGGCTCGGGCAGCAGGCGGTGCGCGCCCGCGCAGTCGACGGCCAGCAGGACGGCGTCCTCGCCGGGCCAGGACGCGGTGGCGAAGTGCAGGGCGACCAGCGGGGAGAAGGTCCAGTCCAGGAGGCGGGTGGGCAGGCCGTGGTGCTGGCCGAGGGCCAGCCAGTCCCAGACGGTCGGGCCGGGGGCGGCTCTGTGCGCGTATTTTCTAAAATTTCGTATCAAGTGGGCTTCTAGGGTGGCGTAGTCGCCCGCCAGCCGCGCGAGCCTGTGCACGTGCGAGTACGCGCTCTTCGCCAGGCCGCGGAAGACCAGCGGCGAGTGCGCGTGGGCCGGCCCGTCGCCGTGGCCGGCCGCGCCGATCGCGTCGTCCAGCTCCCGCCAGGACGACACCGTCACCATCCCCATCCGCCTCCGGTGCCCCTGTGCGCCCTGGTCACACCTGCCGCCACCAGGGCGCCCGGGTGCGCCCGGCTAGGTCCACATGCTGTGGACGGCGGCGGCCACCCGCCGGCCCTGCTCGCGGCCCGCGTGGGCCGCCGGTGACCGTACGGCGGGGTCGAGCGGGTTGGGGCCCATGGCCGCGACGGCTCCCTCGTCCGGGCTGACGACCTCGACCGTGGAGCCTTCCTTGCGCAGCTGGGCCACCTCCTGTTCGAGCGACGTCCAGGGGGAGGCGGGCGCGCCCGGCGGCTGCGGCGACACCACCAGCACCCGCTCGAAACCGGCGGCCAGGTCCGCGTTGTCGCTGGACCGCACGCCGCCGTCGACATAGCGGCGGCCCTCGATGGTGACCGGCGGCCAGACCCCCGGCACGGCGCAACTGGCCGCCACCGCGTCCACCAGCTCCACCCCGGACGCCCGGTCGAACAGGCGCGTCTCTCCGGTCACCGCGTCGAGCGCGACCAGCACGAGCGGCCGCTGCGGCCAGCCGGTCTCCGGCAGGCGGGAGGCCACCGCCGCCCGCCGTTCCGGCTCGCCGAGCGTGGGGGCCTTCAGCGCCCAGGCGCCGATGCGGCGGTGCAGCTCGTCCCGGTCGTGGGCGCCGGCCAGGATCTCCTGGAGGCTGCCGGCGAAGGAGGCGGCGTCGAACACCGCGGGGATCTCCCTGGCCTGCAGCGCGGGGTCGACCTGCCGCTGGAACAGCTCCTCGACGGTCAACCCGCTGCGGGCCTGGGCACCGACGGCCGACCCGGCGGAGGTGCCCACGATCAGGTCGGCGTCCCGTACGTCCGCGCCTTCGTCGGCCAGCCCGGCCAGCACGCCGGTCGCCCACGCGATGCCGGCGACGCCGCCGCCCCCGAGCACCAGGGCCCGCCGACGGTCAGAAGCTTCAATTCCGTCCATGAGGATCATCATTCATCAATCAGGAACAAAGCGCGCGTCTCATCCGGGCCGTCCGTGTGTATGGTGAGTCAGTGGAACGTACTCATGATTTTGGGTACAACCCCGCCGTCGAGAGCCTGCGACTCATCGATCACGGGCTGCCGAGGTCCCTGCCCGGCAACCTGAGCGGACGCTTCCGCTTCACCCCTGCCTCCCTGTACGTCGGCGACCGGATCGCGGCGACCGCCTTCGCCCGCCTGGACGGCTTCGGCCTGTCCTGGGTGGACGTCTGGCTGCTGTCACTCCACCGCGGACGCTGGGCGTTGCGCGCCGGCGACAGCAGGTCGGCCGTGCGCAGCGACGACCTGCTGGCCCATCGGCAGGGGGTCTCGGTGCTCAAGGAGCACGCGCTGACCGACGAGAACGGGCGCTTCGACACCAACGCGGGCCGCTGGCTGCCCCGGCCGAAGCGGTGGGTGGCCTACGGGCTGCTGCGGCTGTCGGCCGAGGTGGAGACCGTCAGGCTGGGCGGGCGGGAGGTGCCGGTGCCGGGACACGGCCTGCAGGCGCTCGCCTGGCGGCTGCGGGCCGGCCCGGTGGTCGCCGACCTGCTCGACGACCTGGGCGAGACGATCGCCGCGGTGAGCCTGACCCCGTAGCCCCCGGGCGTTTCACGTCAGGCGGGGAGGAAGTCGGTCGCGTGGTCGTGGGCCCAGGTGCGGAACGTGCGCGCGGGCCGGCCGAGCAGCTCCTCGACCGTGCCGGTCACGCGTTCGGGGGTGTGTGTGAACGACTCCCACGCCCTGAGCCGGGCCTCCACGAACGCCGGATTCCCCCAGGCGGCCGTCAACTGCTCGCGGGCGACCTCCGGCGGCAGGTCCTCCCAGCGCACCTCGCGTCCGATCACCTCGCCGACGGTCCGCGCCAGCTCCTCCTGGGTGATCGACTCGGGGCCGGTGATCAGGTACTTGGCGCCGTCGTGGCCGGGGGTGGTGAGCACGTGGGCGGCGACGTCCGCGATGTCCCGCTCGTGGATCACCGATCTGGCGGCCTTGCCGTACGGGAGCCGTACCACGCCCTGCCGGATCTGGTCGGCCCAGGCCAGCGTGTTGGTGGCGAAGTCGATGGCCCGGACGAACGTCCACCGCGTCCCAGACGCCCTGATCAGCCGTTCGATCTCCTGGTGGTAGATCGTGGCCGGCTCGCCGTCCTCCAGGTCGGTCACGTCCGCCGACAGGTACGCGACCTGCCCGGCTCGCTCGGCCACCGTCGTCACCACCCGGGGATCGACGGGGATGCCGGGCCACATCAGGTACACACCGTCCACGCCGTGCAGGGCGGGCCCAAGGGAGTCGAAGTCCGCCAGATCCCCGCGTACGGGCTCGGCCCCCTCGGGGAGCACCGCCCTGGCCGGGTCGCGGACCAGCGCCCGCACCTCGTGCCCCGTCTCCGCCAGGGAGGAGACGACATGCCTGCCCACGTTGCCGGTCGCGCCGGTCACCAGAATTCTGCTCATGAGGGCAGCCTAGAACCTAGACCCCAGTCAAGGTCTATTCAAAGAACCGACTCACCCAGGTGATATGCCGCACATTCCGGGTAGCGGCGGTATTGGTGATCGCGCTTCAAGGGATGAGAAGGGCCCGGCCCCGGCCGGGCCCTTCTGCTTGTCCCAGGGCCTCACATGCGATTCACAAGCGGTCCTCAGACAAACCTCATGCACGTCCGGCATCGTTCCCGGCATGCACCCGACCGCCTCGACCGTCTCGCCCGGATCCGCGCGCGGCTCGTACGCCGTCCTCGTCGTGGACGAGCGTCCGCTCGGCGAGTCCCTCTCCCGCGCGATGCGCCGCTGGGACGTGCGAAGCCTGCGCGGCGGCGAGGCGCTCAAGGCGGTACGCGGCTTCCGTCCCCGCGCGATCGTCCTGGACGCCACGACCGGCGGACGGCTCCTGCCCCGCCTGCGGGCCGCGCTGCCCGGCGTGCCGGTGCTCTTCCTGACCCCGCCGGACTCCCCGCCCGACCGGGCGTCCTGGCTGCGCGCGGGCGCCGACGACTACGTGACGCGCCCGTTCAGCGTGGACGAGGTCGTGATCAGGCTGCACGGCCTGCTGCGCCGCTCGGCCGCCCCGCTGGCCGTCGGCGACCTCACCCTGGACCAGGAGACCCGCCAGGTACGGCGGTCCGGCGAGGAGATCCGGCTGACCCCGACCGAGTTCGAGCTGCTGCGGCTGCTCATGCGCCATCCGGGACGCGCCCTCAGCAAGGCGCAGATCCTCGACCGGGTGTGGGCCTACGACTTCGCCGGCCAGGGCAACATCGTCGAGCTGTACATCTCCTACCTGCGCCGGAAGATCGACGCGGACCGCCGTCCGATGATCCACACCCTGCGCGGCGTCGGCTACGTGCTCAGACCCGCCGCCTGACGGCCCGCTAGATCCCGTCTAGCGACCTTCTGGCGGCCGTCTCGCGCCTCCTGTGTGAGAGCCCGCAACGGGCCGAGGGAGGTGGACGATGGCGAGCGAAGAGCACACCGCCGGCGGGAGCGCCGTACCGCTCCGCCTCGCGGTGATCATCGGAAGCACCCGCGTCGGGCGGATGGGCGAGACGGTGGCGAAGTGGTTCGCCGGCCGTGCCCGTGACCGTCCCGACCTGGCGGTCAGCCTCGTCGACCTGGCCGACTACGCCTTCCCCGGCCATTACCCCGAGCAGAGCAGCCCCTCGATGCGCCGCTTCACCGCGGCCGTCGGCGAGGCCGACGCCTTCGCCGTCGTCACCCCCGAGTACAACCGCAGCTTCCCGGCCTCGCTCAAGCAGGCGATCGACTACGCCTACGACGAATGGCAGGCCAAGCCGGTCGGCTTCGTGGCCTACGGCTCGGGATCGTCCGGTCTGTACGCGGTCGAGCAGCTCCGTACTGTCTTCTCCGCCCTGCACGTCGTGACGGTGCGCGACTGGGTAGGTCTCGACCTGCTGGGGGACGACGTGGCCGGGAGCGGCGAACCGTACGACACCGACGACCGCGTACCCGCGGTCGCGGCCATGCTCGACCAGCTCACCTGGTGGGGACGGGCGTTGCGGGACGCCCGGCACGCCCAGCCGTACTGCTCATGAGAGGAACACCCATGCGAGACCTGGCGATACAGACCTCCGGCCTGGTCAAGGTCTTCGGCGACAACCGCGCCGTGGACGGCCTCGACCTGGAGGTGCCGGCCGGCACCGTCTACGGCGTGCTCGGCCCCAACGGCGCGGGCAAGACCACCGCCGTCCGCATGCTGGCCACCCTGCTCCGGCCGGACGGCGGCGAGGCCACCGTGTTCGGGCACGACGTGGTGCGCGAGGCCGACGCCGTGCGCAGCCGCGTCAGCCTGACCGGCCAGTACGCCTCCGTCGACGAGGACATGACCGGCGCCGAGAACCTGATCCTGCTCGGCCGCCTCCTCGGCCACCGCAAGCCGGCCGCCAGAGACCGGGCGGCGCAGCTCCTGGAGGCGTTCGGGCTGACCGAGGCCGCCGGGCGGCAGGTCAAGACGTACTCGGGCGGCATGCGGCGGCGCATCGACATCGCCGCCAGCATCCTCAACACGCCTGACCTGCTCTTCCTCGACGAGCCGACGACCGGCCTCGACCCGCGCAGCCGCAACCAGGTCTGGGACATCGTCCGCATCGTCGTCGCCCACGGCACCACCGTGCTGCTCACCACCCAGTACCTGGAGGAGGCCGACCGGCTGGCCGGCCGCATCGCGGTCATCGACCACGGCAGGGTCATCGCCGAGGGCACGCCGGGCGAGCTGAAGTCGTCGGTCGGCTCCGGCTCGGTGCACGTACGGCTGCGCGACCCCGGCACCCGTCCCGAAGCGGAACGGCTGCTGGCCCAGACCCTCGACGCGCCCGTCTACCTGGACGCCGACCCCGTGTCGCTCACCGCCCGCATCGCCGGGAACGGCCGCGAGGCCGCTGCCGCCGAGCAGGCCTCGCGCGCGCTCGGCCGCCTGGCCGAGGCCGGGATCGTCGTTGACGACTTCTCCCTCGGCCAGCCCAGCCTGGACGAGGTCTTCCTCGCCCTCACCGACCACCCCGCCACTGGGCCCGCCACCGAGACCGCCACTGAGTCCGCCACCGACCGGGAGGCCGCAGCATGACCGCCACCACCGAGACCGCCACGACCTACTCCCCCGCCGCCGACGTGCTCGGCACCGTGCTGGCCCCCGCGGCGAAGCCGCCGCGGCCGAGCGCCTGGTCGGCTTCGGTCACGTTCGGCTGGCGGGCCATCCTGAAGATCAAGCACGTGCCCGAGCAGCTCTTCGACGTGACCGCCTTCCCGCTCATGATGACGCTGATGTTCACGTACCTGTTCGGCGGCGCCCTGGCCGGCTCCCCGACGGACTACCTGCAGTTCCTGCTTCCGGGAATCATGGTCAGCAGCGTCGTGATGATCACCATGTACACCGGGGTCGAGGTCAACAAGGACATCGAGAAGGGGGTGTTCGACCGCTTCCGCACCCTGCCGATCTGGCGTCCCTCGACCATGGTGGGCTACCTCCTCGGCGACGTCCTGCGCTACACCATGGCCTCGACGGTCATCCTCGCGGTCGGCCTGGCCCTGGGGTTCCGTCCGCAGGGGGGCGTCACGGGCGTGCTGGCCGGGATCGTGCTGCTGCTCGGCTTCTCCTTCGCCTTCTCGTGGGTGTGGACGATGTTCGGCCTGCTCATGCGGAGCGAGAAGTCGGTGATGGGCGTGAGCATGCTCGTCCTGTTCCCCCTGACCTTCCTGAGCAACGTCTACGTCGACCCGGCCACGATGCCCGGCTGGCTGCAGATCTTCGTCAACGTCAACCCGATCACCCGCCTGGTGGCCGCCGTCCGCTCCCTGATGGCCGGCACCCCGGACATGGCCGAACTGGCCTGGGTCCTGATCGCGTCGGTCCTCCTCATCGCCGTCTTCGGCACCCTGACCATGCGCCTCTACAACCGCAAGTAGCCCCCACGCTCGAAGAGCGGGCGCGAAGAAGGCATCCGATGCCCTTCGCGCCCGCTCTGCTGCGTCGGCAAGGGTGTGCGACTCGGCCTTTCAGGATCGTGTGAATGCCCACCGGCCGTCGGCGTGGATCGTCACCAGAAGCGTGCCGTCCGGCAGCAGCACCTCGCCACGGTAAGAGCCGATCTCGTTGATCAGCCCGTTCTGCATCTCTTCTGTGTAGGAGTGCACGATGAAATTGCTGCTGCCCGAATGATCGGCCTTCACCGTGCTCAGGCCCGAACTCGCCGGGGACAACAGCAGCACGTCGTCGCCGCGGCCCGATATACGTGACCCCGTCCACTGGCGGGCCATCGTGATCGGTTTGAGCGTGAGGGTCCATGCCCCGTCAGCCTTGATCGTGAAGCCGCGAAGCACCTTGCCGTTGTCCTCGTTCACGATGACCGTGCCTTGGTACGCGCCGATCTCGTTCACGATGGACACCTGCTCCGCTCCTCCAGGGTCGAGAGGATGCACGATGAAGTTCGCCGATCCCTGGTGCGTGAGCGTCGCCAGCAGGACGTGCTCGGTCTCCCCCACCTTCACCACCTTGTCACCGACTCCGCGATACGTGCGCGGCTGCATCGTCGGCGACGGCGACGGGCTGGGTTGTTCTTCCTCGACCGGCGCGCCTGCTTCTGCCTGGCCCGCGGAACTGCTCGAGGGCTGTTCGGCCACAGTGAGCCGTTCCCTGCCGTTCACCGGACGTCCCCCCGACAGGACCGCCGCGAACACCAAGAGGACGAGCAGGCCGCCTACGATTCCAGCCGCCACCTTCAGGCCGGTGTGCTTCTTCGGCGGTCGACGCGGCGGCGGGAACCCCTGCCCGTAACCGGGCGGAGGTCCCGATGGCGGAAAGCCTCCTGGAGGAGGACTCTGGGGCGGATACCCGTGCGGAGGCGGGCCTGACGGCCGGTAGCCACCCGGCGGTGGCCCCTGCGGCGGCCCGTACGGGTACGACATGGCGACTCCAACGAGGATGACCGGACGTACCCGCACATCGGTGCCGCCTGGCGGGTTCGTTACAAGCCGTGCTGCCATGAGTGCTGGTCGTCAACGCGGGCTCCGCAAGAGTCACCCTGCTACGTCTTCACAGCTGGCGTCGCCGATTCGGAGAGCCTTCGTACGCGCTGTGCACCGTTCCGCGGAATCACGCGTCCAACCGCGTCCGTACCCTTCTGCTCAGGAGTCACAGATGCGTTTACATTCCCGCGTTGTCCTCGGCCTTATCGCGCTTGCCGGAGCGCTCCTCGTCTCACCGGTCCCCGCGCAGGCGGCCACTGCGCATTCGGGTGTCCTTCGAGGCGAAGGTGACGACGTCGTCCGCATCCCTGTCACGTCCAGGCCCAGCGTCGTGAAGCTGACCCACCAAGGCGAAAGCAACTTCGCCGTATGGACACTGACGACGAGCGGCAAGCAGGTGGATCTCCTCGCGAACGTCATCGGCGACTACAAGGGCACGGTCGCGTTCAACGTCAGCGGCCTTCACAAGATCCAGTCGATGAGCGTGAACGCCGACGGCCCTTGGACCCTGCAGGTCCTTCCGCTCGCCAAGGCTCGCTACTGGCCGATCAACGCGCAAGGAACGGGTTCGGACGTGCTGCGGCTCACCACGGCCAGCAAGGGGCTGCGTCGCCTGACGCTTCGTCACGATGGGGAGTCCAACTTCGCGGTGTGGGCGCTCGACAATCGCGGCCAATACACCGACCTGCTCGTCAACAAGATCGGCACGTACAGGGGACGTGTCGCCCTTCCTCCTGGCACCCGGTATGCCGCCATCACGGCGGACGGCACTTGGAGCATCACTCGCAACTAGGTAGCCCAAGACTCTGCACCGTGGGGCAACGGGCCCCGACCCGACATCCTGCTTGGCCGGCCCGTCGTAGGCGTCACAGGCGCCAGGTGATGGGGGTGGTGGGCTGGTAGCGGCAGGTGGCGCCGGTGGAGATGGTGGCGCGGAGGTGGGTGGCGAGTTCGGGGTGGGTGTGGGTGAGTTTGCGGAGGGTGTCGCGGATTCTGGCGGTCACCGTCTTGCGGGCGCGTTCGGCTTCGTCGCCCAGGCGGCGGGAGCGGCCGCCCAGCCCGGCGGCCGTGCGGAGCTCCTCCAGCAGGGCCGCTCGTTCGCGGTCGTACTCGGCCGCCCGGTCGTCGTCGCCGCGTTCGGCCGCCCGGTCGATCTCGTCGTCGAGGACGGACAGGCGGCGGCGGTAGCCGGCCTTGGCCTCCTCGTCGAGCACCGCGTCGCCGCCCATCCCGCGGGCGGCCAGCACGAGGTCGCCGCCCTCCGGGGCGAGCAGGTGCACGGCGGGGATGTCGGCGCCGGGGTGGCCGAGCAGGTTGTGCAGGTCGCGCAGGCCCTTGGCGTCGGGCATGTGGGCCAGCCGCCCGGCGAACCCGAGGGTCCAGACCTCGCCGTCCTTCCGGAAGTCGCCCGCGGGCGGGCCGAGGCCCTCGTGCGGTTCGGGGGCCTCGGGAGGCGCGGGACGGTCGTCGGCGACGGGCCGGGGGACGTCGGGCGTGGGCAGCGCCGGGAGGGTGTCAAGGACGTGGTGCATGCCGAGCTCGGCCGCCTCCCGACGGACCTCCTCCAGCAGGGGACGGGCCCGGCCCGGGTCGCCGCCGCCCAGGAGGGCTTCGGCCAGCCGGGCGCGGGCCAGGACCGACCACGGGCGGGCCCGCATGCGGTCGGCCGACCGGTAGGCCCGGGTGAACCCCTCGGCCGCCTCCTCCCACCGCTCCTCGGCCAGGTCGAGCACGGCGATCCACAGGTCGTAGGGCCCGCTGATGTCCCACCCGTAGTAGGAAACCGCCCACCGCCCCCGGTACGGCAGCAGCGCGGCCCGCGCCCCGGCGGCCAGCTCCCGGTCGCGGGTGGCGGCGGCCAGCTCAGCCTGGAAACGCAGCCACAGCGGTTCGGTCATGCGCCCGACCGCCGCGCCGGCCAGGTGGTGGCGCAGCGCGGTGCCGACGTCGCCGGCCTGCAGGGCGGTCAGCGCCTCCAGCAGGCCGCGGTCGGGATGGCGGCCGGCCCTGAGCCTGCGCAGGGCGTCTTCCTGCTCCTCCACCCTGCCCTGGAGCCAGAGCATCGCCCAGCGGTGGTGGTCGAGCATGACGTCGAAGTCGTGGCTCTTGTCGTCGAGGGAGAGCCCTGTCATCAGCGACTCGGCCTCGGCGAAGCGGCCCGCGAGCGCGGCGACGATGCTGGCGTCGACGGACGTGGTGACGTTGAGGTGGGCGTCGTCGGTGCTGCGGCCCTTGGCCGCGTAGTCGTGGAACTGGGCGAGGTAGCGGGGGTCGCCCTCCTCGATCATGGCGACCCAGCGCAGGGCGCCGGCGTAGTGTTCGAGCTCCCGGTCGGAGGTGCGCCGGGCGACGGCGAGCAGCTCGTCGGTCAGGGCCACGCGCTCGCCCGCCGTGCCGGGGCCCCAGATGATGTCGTGGTGGGCCCACAGGCTGAAGGCCAGGACGTCGTCGTCGCCTCCCTGGCGGGCCTGGGCGGCGAGGTGGAAGACCAGGTCGAGGGCCAGGCGGTCGTCGGGGACCGGCTCTCCTACGAGGCCGGCGTGGGCCCGGCGCAGCCGGTCGAGCGAGGCGTCGTGGCCGTAGTGGGAGCGGAAGACCAGCGCGACGCGGGCGGTCAGCTCGGGGTCGCCGAGGCCGGCGGCCAGGGCGCCGGCCTCCTCGAACAGGGCGCGGGCCTCGTCGCGCTCGCCGCGGTGGTGCAGCTCTCTGCCGAGGTCGAGGCAGCTCAGCACGCGCCGGCGCGGCCCGGCGGCGGCGCTCACCTCGTGGGCGCGGCGCAGGTGGCCGAGCTCCTCCTCACCGGCGAGCCGGCTGCGGGCGGCGCGGGCGGCGGCCTTGAGGAGGTCGATCGCCCGCTCGGGGTCGAGGCGGTCGCCCGCCAGGTAGGCGTGCCTGGCCAGGTCGCTCGGCAACATCCGGCGGGCCAGGTCGGGGGTGCCGTCGAGGGCGCGGACGATCGCCGCGTGCAGGTCGCGGACGTTGGCGACGGCGTCGTAGAGGGTCTCGCGGACCAGGTCGTGGGCGAAGGCGAACCGGCCGCCGCCCTTGGTCACCATCAGCTTGGCGATCACGGCCAGGTCGAGGAGGCGGTCGACATGTGCGACGGGGGCGGCCACGGCGGCGGCCAGCACCTGGCGGTGGAACTCGCGCCCGAGCACGGCCGCGGCGGGCAGCAGCTCCGACACCGGACGCGGCAGCAAGGACAGGCGGCGCAGCAACGCGTCGCGGACGCCCGGCGCGACGGCGGTGGCCGAACCGCCGCTGCGCCACAGCCTGGCGGTCTGCTCGACGAAGAACGGATTTCCGCCCGTGCGCACGTGGACCTCGGCCACCAGGTCGGCGGGCGGGTCGTGACCGGCGGTGCGGGCCATGAGCGCGCCCACCCCGGCCTGGTCGAGGCCGGTGAGCGTGATGGAGGTGGCCTTGGCGACGAGCGGGGACAGCAGGTCGCGCAGCGGGTGGTCGACCGGCTCGACCTCGGCGTCGCGGTAGGTGCCGATGAGGAGCAGGCGCTCGAACCAGGTCTGCCGGGCGGCGAACTCCAGGAGCCTGAGCGAGGCGGGGTCGGCCGCGTGGAGGTCGTCGATGACGATCACGAGCGGGTGGTGCTGCGAGAGCGCCACCAGGGCGGTGGTGACCGCGTCGTAGATCTGGAACGCGGAGGCGGGGTCGGTGTCGGCGGCGGTGACGTCGATGTGCGGCTGGGCGAGCGCCGCCGCCTCGCCGAGGAGGGCGGCCAGGCTGCCCCCGGCCGCCTGCTCGGCCTCGGCCCACTCCTGGGGGGCGGCCGCGCGGCGCAGGGCGCGGATGACCTGGACCCAGGGCCAGTAGCCGGGGGCGCTGCCGGAGTCCCAGCAGGCGCCGCCGACCACGAGGGCGCCCCTGCGCCTGGCCTCGGCGGCGGCGCTGGTGACGAGCGTGGTCTTGCCGATGCCGGCCTCGCCGGTGACGAGGACCAGGCCGCCGTGGCTGTCGATCACCCGCGAGACCTCGGCACGCAGCAGCGCGGCGGGGTGGTCCCTGCCGATCAGCTCGTGTGGCCTGGCTTCGGTTGGCATGACACCCGCACGTTATCCGCCGCCACCGACAAAATCGCGTGGACGCCGCTACCAGGCGACCTCCAGCGCGGTCAGGCCGTACACGACGTTGAAGGAGCGGAACTCCGGCGTGGCCTCGGTCGGGCGCAGGCCGGGGAAGCGCTCGAAGAGCGCGGGGAAGGCGATCTTCATCTCCATGCGGGCGAGCGGCGCGCCCAGGCAGTGGTGGACGCCGTGGCCGAAGGCGACGTGGCCGGGGGCGCCGCGGGTGATGTCGAGGGTGTCGGGGTCGGCGATGAAGGCGGGGTCGCGGTTGGCGGCGGGCAGCGAGCACAGGATCATCTCGCCCGCGCCGATGGTCCGGCCGCCCAGCTCGACCTCCCTGGACGTGAACTTGATCGTGCCGGAGTGGACGATGCTGAGCCAGCGCAGCAGTTCCTCGACCGTCGCGTCGATGCGCTCGGGCTCCTTGCGCAGCAGGGCGAGCTGACCGGGGTTGCGCAGCAGGGCGAGCGTGCCGAGCGAGAGCATGTTGGAGGTCGTCTCGTGCCCGGCGAGCAGCAGCAGGTTGCCGATGCCGACGAGCTCGCTGGTGGTCAGGTCGTCGCCGTGCTCGCGGATGAGCATGCCGAGCAGGTCCTCGCCGGGGTCGGTGCGCATGCGGGTGACCAGGTCGCGCATGTACGCCCGCGACTCGAAGTTCGCCGCCACCCGCTCCTCGACCGGCAGCGACAGGTCCAGCATGCGCCCGGAGCGCCGCTGGAAGTCGGCCCGGTCCTCGTACGGGACGCCGAGCAGCTCGCAGATCACCAGGGACGGGATCGGCAGCGCGAACGACGACACCAGGTCGGCCGGGGAGCCTGTGGCCTCCATGGCGTCGAGGTGCTCGTTCACGATGTCCCTGATGCGGGGTTCCAGCCGCTTCATCCGGCGGATCGTGAACTCGGGCGTCAACATCCTGCGCAGCCGGGTGTGCTCGGGCGGGTCCTGGCCGAGCAGGTTGCCCGCGCGCAGTTCGGCGAGCTGTTCCTCGCTCAGCTCGGGCGCTCCCGGCATGCGGGCGGCGCCCTGCCTGGCGAGCTTGAACCGTTCGGCGTCGCCGAGGACCTCGCGGACGTCGGCGTACCGGGTCACCACCCACGCCTCCAGGCCGAGGAGGGCGTCGATGCGCTTGATCCGTTCCTGGTCGCGCACCTCGCCCAGCTCGGGGGCCGGATCGAACTCCACCCGCCGCATGTGCAGCGGCACCGCCGAGGACTCAGTCATGCAACGACCGTAACAAGTCCGGCGGCCGTCCTCTAGATCGTTTCCGTTCGGTGATCCGGCCGGCGGTTTCGGCCCGAGCTTGACGTGGGACGCGCGGCGCTTGGAGTATGCCGCTGATCGCCGTGACGAATGGGAGCTAGTGTGCGCCAGACCGACATACCGGTACTGATCGCCGGAGGCGGGCCCGTAGGACTGGCGACGGCCGTGGAGCTGGCCCATCACGGGGTGCGCAGCATGGTCGTCGAACCGCGCGAGAGCGTGTCGTGGCTGCGTCCGCGCGCCAAGACCACGTCGGCGCGGTCGATGGAGCTGCTGCGCAGGTGGGGGCTGGCCGGGACGTTGCGCGCCCGTTCGCCGCTCGCGGTCTCCTGGTCGGACGAGGCGGTGTTCACGACCGGCCTGCTCGGCCGCGAGATCACCAGGATCGGCGGCTGCTTCGGACTCGACCTGGCCGGCTCCGACCTGGCCGCCGAACCGGGCCAGCAGGTCGCGCAGCCGATCGTCGAGGAGGTGCTGCGCGAGGCCGCCGGTGACGCGCTGCTCACCGGCTGGCGGTTGACCGGCCTGCGCGAGGACGCCGACGGCGTCACCGCCGACCTGGCCTCCGCCGACGGCGACACCCGTCAGGTACGTGCCGCGTACGTCGTCGGCTGCGACGGCGCCCGCAGCGTGACGCGCGCCGCCATCGGCGCCCGCTACGAGGGCAGGCAGGACGCCAGGCCCAACTTCAACGTCGTCTTCCGCGCGCCCGGCCTGGCCGACCTGGTCCCCCATGGCCCCGCCGTGCACTACTGGGTGCTGAACCCGGCCCAGCCCGGCATGCTCGGCCGGCTCGACCTGGAGGACCTGTGGTGGTGCATCGCCCAGGGCGTCCCGGCCGAGGGCACCGACCCCGTACGCCTGGTGCGCAACCTGGTCGGGGCCGACGTCGAGGTCGAGATCCTGGCCACCGACCCGTGGACCGCGCGCATGCTGCTGGCCGACCGGTACGCCGGCGACCGGGTGTTCCTGGCGGGCGACGCCGCGCACCAGAACCCGCCCTACGGCGGCCACGGCTTCAACACCGGCATCGGGGACGCGGTCAACCTCGGCTGGAAGCTGGCCGCCGTACTGAACGGATGGGCGCCCGCCACCCTGCTGACCAGCTACGAGGCCGAACGGCGGCCGATCGCGGCGGACACGATCGAGTCCGCCGCCGCCAACATGGCCACGCTCGCGCCCGAACTGGCCGATCCCGCGCTGATGGGCTCGGAGGCGGAGTTCGCGCGGGTGCGCCCGGCCGTCGCGGAGGCGGTGCGGCGGACCAAGGACAACGAGTTCCACAGCCTGGACCTGGTGCTCGGGTACTCGTACGCGGGGTCGCCGGTGGTGGCGGACGGGTGCGGCGAGCGGCTGCCGCACCGGTGGCTCGCTCCCGGCGAGTCGCTCTACGACCGGCTCGGGCCCGGGTTCAGCCTGGTGGGCGACCTGTCGTCGCCGGAGGCGAAGGTGCTGGTGGAGCGGGCGGCCGAGCTGGGCGTGCCGCTGCGGGAGGTGGACCTGCCGGACGCGGCGGGCACGCTCGCGCTCGTACGTCCCGACCAGCACGTGGCCTGGCGCCCGTCGTCCGGCCGGGACGCGGCCCACGCCCTGGACCTGGCGATCGGGCGTACGGGGTGAGCCGGTCTAGGGTGGGCGCATGCGTGTAGTGGTGATCGGGGCGAGCGGGCACATCGGCACCTACCTGGTCCCGCGGCTGGTGGACGCGGGGCACGACGTGGTCGCGGTCAGCCGGGGCAGGCGGGGGCCGTACACGCCGCACGGCGCGTGGGAGCGGGTCGCCACCGTGGTCGCCGACCGGGAGAGCGAGGAGGCCGAGGGCACGTTCGGACGGCGGATCGCCGAGCTGGAGGCCGACGTCGTCATCGACCTCATCTGCTTCACCGAGGCGAGCGCCCGGCACCTGGCCGGCGCGCTGGCCGGGCGGGTCCGGCAGTTCCTGCACTGCGGGACGATCTGGGTGCACGGCCCGAGCACCCGCGTCCCGACGACCGAAGACCGCCCGAAGCGTCCCATCGGCGAGTACGGCCGGCAGAAGGCCGCCATCGAGGCGTACCTGCTCGACCTGGCCGCGCGGGAGGGATTCCCGGCCACGGTCGTCCATCCCGGGCACATCACCGGCCCCGGCTGGATCCCGGTCAACCCGGCGGGCAACCTCGACCCGGCGGTGTTCCAGGCGCTGGCCGACGGCGCGGAGGTGCGGCTGCCCAACCTGGGCATGGAGACCGTGCAGCACGTCCACGCCGACGACGTCGCCCGGCTGTTCGTGGACGCGCTGAACAACCCGGCCGCCGCCAGGGGCGAGAGCTTCCACTCGGTGGCCGTGACCGCGCTGACGCTGCGCGGCTACGCCGAGGCGGTGGCGGGCTGGTTCGGCAGGGAGGCGCGGCTGTCGTACCTGCCGTGGGAGCAGTGGCGGGAGACCGTGCCGGAGCGGGACGCCCGCGTCACCCACGACCACATCGCGCACAGCCCCCACTGCAGCATGGAGAAGGCCGGACGCCTGCTCGGCCACCGTCCCCGTCACACGTCGCTGGAGGCGGTCGCGGAGGCGGTCGACTGGCTGGTGGCGGCGGGCACCCTCACCCGCTGACCCCCACCTGACCAGCGAGCGCACCGGACCCACGCACTAGAGTCACCCGCCATGACACCTTGGGAGATGGCCGCGGTCTTCGCGGCCGGCATCGGAGCAGGGGGCATCAACGCCGTCGTCGGTTCCGGGTCGCTGATCACGTTCCCGACGCTGCTGGCCGTCGGCCTGCCGCCGATCACCGCCAACGTCTCGAACAACATCGGCCTGGTGCCCGGCGGCGTGACCGGCGTCCTCGGCTACCGCACCGAGCTCCAGGGTCAGCGCGGCCGGCTGCTCCGTCTGGCCTCGGCCTCCGCGCTGGGTTCGCTGATCGGCGGGCTGCTGCTGCTCAACCTGCCCGAGCGCACGTTCACGGGTGTCGTCACGGTGCTGATCGGGCTGTCCTGCGTGCTGGTCCTGGCCCAGCCCAGGATCAGCCGGATGCTGGCCAGCCGTCCGCGGCAGGCGCACGGCGGGCCCTGGTTGTGGCTGGGCGTGCTGGCCGCCGGGGCGTACGGCGGCTACTTCGGGGCGGCGCAGGGCGTGCTGCTCATCGGCCTGCTCGGTATCTTCCTCGACGAGGAGCTCCAGCGCGTCAACGCCGCCAAGAACGTGCTCTCGCTCGTGGTCAACGCCACGGCCGCCGTCCTCTACACGCTGGTCGCCGACGTCGACTGGTGGGCCGTGCTGCTGGTGGCGCTCGGCTCGACGGTCGGCGGGTTCCTCGGCGCGCGGGTGGGACGCAGGCTGCCCGCGCCGGTGCTGCGCGGCGCGGTCGTCTGCATCGGGGTCGTGGCGATCGTCAAGCTCCTGACCGCCTAGCCGGCGTAGCGGAGTCAGCCCGCCATCCCCACGAAGAACGCCACCGGGACCAGCGCGAGGGTGAGGGCGAGCGCCCACCAGCGGGGCGCGGGGCCCGTCCGCAGCACCGCGACGCCCATGGGCACGAGCGCGACGGCGAGCCCGGCCAGGGCGGCCAGCGCGATCGGGTCGCTGCTGCCCTTGAGCACGCCGAGCGGCAGCCCGGCCGCCAGCGCCAGCGCGACGCATCTGGCCACGCCGACCGGCCCGGCCCCGAAGGCCCTGGTACGGAACGCGCCGACGGCCAGCACGAGCCAGCCGCCCATGATGCAGACGTTGACCGCCTTGAACACGTGGAAGGCCCCGTAGGTGCCGGCGACGACCCGCTGGGCCGCGTCCGGGCCAAGCGCGTCCACCAGCTGGAAGGCCAGATGGCTCACCCCTGCGTGGAACACCCTGCCGAACAGCCCCAGCACCGCCAGCGTCACGCCCCACCTGGCCAGGGCCGGGTGGGCGGCGCCGATCACCCGGCCGAGCGCGGTCACCGCGGGCCACAGCAGCACGGCGCCCGCGGCGTACAGGCTGTAGGAGAGCACCATGCGGCCCGGGTCGGCGGCGTAGGCGGCGAGCTGGCCGGGGAAGAAGTCGTCGGCGCCGAGCCGGAGCAGGACCCCGGCGAGGAGCAGCGCCGGGCCGAGCACCAGCCCGGTCCCCTCCGCCCAGCGCCCGGGGACCGTGATGTGCGTGATCGTCATGACCACCATCCAAGTGACGGACGCGTCCGGGCACATTGGCGCGGCCGCGAGGACCCGTACTCCACCTGGCACTACTCCGGCATGAAAGTTTCAGACGTTCTCGCAGGTCAGGACGGCTGGTGGGCGTCCTCGCATTGACGGGCCCGAACGCGGCGGCCCAGCATGACGCCGCGTTCCCCTCCTGGAAAGGGCACCCCCATGCAGACCTCGAAGGCGGCACTGACCGCCCTGGCCACGGTGGTGGCCGGAGCGGCTGTCGCCGTCGCGCTGACCACCACCCCGGCGGGCGCGGCGACCGGCACAGGGACCGGCTACCTGCACACCAGCGGCAACAAGATCCTCGACAGCACCGGGGCGACCGTCCGGCTGACCGGGATCAACTGGTTCGGCATGGAGACCGACAACAAGACCTTCCACGGCCTGTGGTCGAGCAACCCCTGGAAGAGCCAGATCGACAAGATGGCCTCGCTGGGTTACAACACGCTGCGGGTGCCGTACTCGAACGACGCGCTCAAGCCGGGGGCCGTCGCCACCGGGATCAACGACTACGTCAACCCCGACCTGGTGGGCCTGTCCCCCATGCAGATCCTGGACAAGGTCGTGGACTACGCGGGCGTCAAGGGCATGCGGATCATCCTCGACCGCCACCGCCCGACCGCGGCCGGTCAGTCCCCGCTCTGGTACGTCAGCGCCACGCCCGAGAGCACCTGGATCAACGACTGGAAGACCCTGGCCCAGCACTACGCGAACAACCCCACGGTCATCGGCGCCGACCTGCACAACGAGCCGCACGCCGAGGGCACCAACCCCGCCGCGACCGGCGCCTGCTGGGGCTGCGGCGACCAGGCCCGCGACTGGCGCCTGGCGGCCGAACGGGCGGGCAACGCGGTCCTGGGCGTCAACCCCAACTGGCTGATCTTCGTCGAGGGCGTGAGCTGCCCGAGCGGCGGCCTGTCGAACGTCTGGGACAACGATCCCAGCAACGACGAGGACTGCGGCTGGTGGGGCGGCAACCTGTCGAAGGCCGGCCAGTACCCGGTACGGCTCAACGTGGCGAACCGCCTGGTCTACTCCCCGCACGAGTACGCGACCTCGGTCTACCACCAGACCTGGTTCGACGCCCCCGACTACCCCGCCAACATGCCCGCCATCTGGGACAAGTACTGGGGCTACCTGTACAGGCAGAACATCGCGCCGATCATGATGGGCGAGTTCGGCACCACGCTGGCCTCGAACGTCGACAAGGTCTGGCTCCAGGAGCTCATGAAGTACACCGGGACCGGGGTGAACGGCATGTCGTTCACGTACTGGTCGTGGAACCCGAACTCGGGCGACACCGGCGGCATCGCCAATGACGACTGGACCACGATCAACCAGGCCAAGCAGGACATCCTGCAGCCGTACCTGATCCCGCCGGCCGGGGGCGGAAGCAACCCGACCACGTCGCCGACGGTGAACCCGCCGGGCCAGTGCACGGTCGCCTACAAGCAGACCAACGCCTGGCAGGGCGGCTTCCAGGGCGAGGTGACGGTGAAGAACACCGGCACGTCCCCGATCGGCAACTGGACCGCGACCTGGGCGCTGCCCTCGGGGGTCACCCTGAACAACGCCTGGAACGCGGTGGTGACGGTGTCGGGCACGACCTGGACCGCCAAGGGGCCCGACTGGGCGAGGAGCCTGGCGCCGGGGGCGTCGGTGGCGATCGGCTTCACCGCCGACGGCCCGGCGGCCACCCCCGCGAACACCACCTGCTCCTGACCTCCCGCCGACCTCCCGCCCGCGTTCCCCGCCCGGGGACGCGGGCGGGCGCTTTTCCCCAGGAAGGGGGCGCGGGCGGGCGCTTTCCCCCGGAAGGGGGCGGCTCGGTCAGGTGAAGGGCCGGGACATCTCGTCGAGCATCTCGGCCATGACCTGCCGCAACGAGCGCGACTGGCGCTCGTCCACCCACAGGTGCGACCCGAGACGCAGGGCCGTGAGGAACCCCGCCGCCACGACCCGGGGACGCACCGGGCTCTCCCGCTCGGAGATCACCTCGGCCAGGTCGCGCTCCAGCGCCGCGTGGTTGGCGAGCTGCCGGGCGAGCAGCGACGGGTGCTGCTTGGCCAGGCGGGCGCGTACGGCCCACTCCCGCGCCGGCTCGCCCACCTCGTCGAACACGTCGTCGATCGCGCCGCACAGCGCCTGCCAGGCGGTCCGGCCGGCCGGCTGGGCGCGCACCTTCTCGACCAGGTCGCGGATGCGCTGCTCCTCGCCGTAGAGGACGGCGTCCTCCTTGCCGGCGAAGTAGTTGGAGAACGTGCGGCGCGAGATGTTGGCGGCGTCGGCGATGGTCTCGACGGTGACGGCGTCGAGGCCGTGCTCGCCGACCAGCCGCATGGCCGCCTCGTGCACGGCCTGCCGCGTCTCGGCCTTCTTGCGCTCGCGCAGCCCGCCGGTGCTGTCCATGATGCGCCAAGCCTACCGTTCGGGAATATATGCTCAGCAGGCAAACTTTCCCATTGGGCATTGTTTTAACTAGAGGAGGCCGCGCGTGAGCGCACCGACCGTCCCGGCCGCGCCGCCGGGTCAGATGAGCCATCGGCAGATCATGGAGGCCCTGAGCGGGCTGCTGCTCGTCCTGTTCGTGGCGATGATCAGCGGCACGATCGTGTCGGTCGCGCTGCCGCAGATCATCGGCGCGCTGAACGGCACACAGTCGCAGTACACGTGGGTGATCACCGCGTCGCTGCTGGCGTCCACGGCCTCCACCCCGATCTGGGGCAAGCTGGCCGACCTGTTCAGCAAGAAGCTCCTGTTGCAGATCTCCATCGTGATCTTCATGGTCAGCTCGGTGGCCTGCGGCTTCGCCCAGGACACCGCCCAGCTCATCGCCTTCCGCGCCCTCCAGGGCCTGGGCATGGGCGCGTTGCAGGTCCTGGTCCAGGTGATCATCGCGGCGATGATCAGCCCGAAGGACCGGGGCAAGTACAACGGCTACCTCGGCGGCGTCATGGCCGTCGCGACCGTGGCCGGGCCGCTGCTCGGCGGCCTGATCGCGGACACCTCCTGGCTCGGCTGGCGCTGGTGCTTCTTCGTCGCGGCGCCGTTCACCGTGATCGCCTTCTTCCTGCTGCAGAAGACCCTGCGGGTGACCCACGTGCGCCGCGAGGGCGTCAAGGTCGACTACGTCGGCGCCACGCTGATCGCGCTCGGCGTCAGCGTGCTGCTCATCTGGGTGACCTTCGTCGGCAACTCCTTCGACTGGCTGTCCTGGCAGACCGCCGCGATGGTGCTCGGCGGCGTCGCCGTCCTGGCGATCGCGACCTGGGTGGAGACCGCGGTCAAGGAGCCGGTCGTGCCGCTGCACGTCATCCGCCGCCGTACCCCGGCGCTGGCCATCCTGGCGAGCCTCGCGGTGGGCATGGCGATGTTCGGCGGCTCGGTCTTCCTCGGCCAGTACTTCCAGATCGGCCGCGGCTACAGCCCGACCGAGGCGGGCCTGCTGACGATCCCGATGATGCTCGGCGTGCTGCTGTCCTCGGCGATCTCCGGGCGCATGGTGTCGAGGAGCGGGAACGTCAAGCCGTACATCGTGACCGGGTCGATCGTGCTGACCGTCGGGTTCCTGGTGTTGTCCCTGATGGACCACGAGACCTCGCTCGTGCTCATCGCCGGCGCGATGGTGCTGGTCGGCGCGGGCGTCGGCATGTCGATGCAGAACCTCGTCCTCGCGATCCAGAACACCGTGCCGCTGCGGGAACTGGGCGCGGCCAGCGGGGCCGTGACGTTCTTCCGCTCGCTGGGCGGCACGGTGGGCGTGTCGGTGCTCGGCGCGGTGCTGGCCAACCGGGTCGCGACGGGCATCGCCGAAGGGCTGGCCAAGGCGGGCATCGACCCGGCCAAGGCGGCCGCGGGCGGCAGGAGCACGCTGAACATCGCGGCGCTGCCGGAGCCGTTCAAGGGCATCGTCCGGGCCGCGTACGGGGATGCCACCGGGCACATCTTCCTGATCTCGGCGGGCATCGCCGTGGTCGGCGTGATCGCCACCCTGTTCCTCAAGCCGACCAAGCTCCGCGACAGCGTGGACCTGGCCGAACCCGCCCCGGCGAGCGACGGCAAGACCCCCGTCGCCCCCTGAGGCGCCGCCCGCGCGGGTCAGGGCGGTGGAGGGCGCCGGGACCACCGGCGCCACAAAGGGCATGTCATTTGACCGGAAAACAGAGGGTTGACCCGCGATGACCTGTGATGGATAACAGTATTCCGACAGGGGGAGTAAACCTGCACTGTTACGGAGACCCCGATGACAAGCCTGGCTTCTCCTGGGTTGATCGGGCGTGACGTTCAGTTACGCTCACTCACCGACGCCATCACCGGCCCTCCGGCCGTCATCCTCGTGCAGGGTGAGGCGGGCATCGGAAAGACCCGGCTGGTCCGAGCCGCGCTCGACCAGTTGCCCGACGGCGAACGCACCGTCCTGATCGGCCATTGCCACCAGATCCGCGAGCCGTTCCCGTACGGCCCGGTGTTCGACGCCCTGCGGCACGTCGCGGGGGCGCTGCCGGAGACCGGCACGCTCAACCCGGTCACCGGCGCCCTGCGCGGATACCTGCCGGAACTGGCCGGGCATCTGCCGCCGGCGCCGTCCCCGCCGCCCCTGGACGACCCCCGCGCCGAGCGCCACCGCCTGTTCCGCGCGGTGCACGCGCTGCTGGCCGCGGCGGGCCCAGCGGTGCTGGTGATCGAGGATCTCCACTGGGCCGACGACGGCACCCGTGACCTGCTGCGCTTCCTCACCGACCAGCCGCCGGCGGGGCTCGCGCTGGTGGTGACGTTCCGCCGGGAGGGGCTGCCGGTGCCGGGGCTGCCGTTCGGGCGCGCGTACCGGCGTCCGCCGGGGGTGCGCAGCGAGGTGATCTCGCTGTCGCCGCTCGACGTCGAAGGGGTGCGCAGCCTGACCGGGGCGTTGCTCGGCCGTTCGACGCTGACCTCCGAGTTCGTCACGAAGCTGCACGACCGCACGGCGGGGGTGCCGTTCGTGATCGAGGAGGTGGTGCGCTCGTTGCTCGACGACGAGGGCCAGTTACTCGGCGGCGAGGAGGAGCCTGAGGTCCTGGAGCGCATGGCCGTCCCGCTGCTGCTGCGCGAGGCGATGGCCGAACAGCTCACCGGGCTCTCACCGGCCGCGCTGCACGCCGTGCACGCCGCCGCCGTGCTCGGGCTGCCCGCCGACGAGCAGCTCATCGCCGCCGTCTCCGGCCACCCGCTGGGCGACGGGCTGAGCCAGGCGCTGAAGGCCGGCGTCCTGCTCGAACAGCACGACGGCCAGTACGGCTTCCGCCACGCCCTCGCCCAGCAGGCCGTCTACGACGCGATCCCCGGCCCCGACCGGCGGCTCACCCACCAGCGGGCGGTGAGCGCGCTGTCGGCCCTCGCCCCGCCGCCGCTCGTCCAGCTCGCCTACCACGCCAGGCGCGCGGGCGACTTCGAGTCCTGGCAGCGGCACGGCCCGGCGGCGGCCGACCACGCCGCCGCCATGGGCGACATCCCGCTCGCCGTCGAGGTGCTGGCCGGCATGCTGGCCGACCCGAAGCTCCCGCACGACGCCCGCGGCCCGCTCGCGCTGCGGCTCAGCAGGGTGGCCGCGATCGGGCTGTCCTACCGGCGGGTGGTGCGCTCGCTGCGCCACCTGCTGGCCGAGGACTTCCTGTCCCGGCACGTACGCGGCGAGGCCCGGCTCAACCTGGGCGTGCTGCTGTCCAACCAGGCCGGCGTGGTCGCCGCGGGCCGCCAGGAGATCCTGCTCGCCCTCCCCGACCTGCACGACCGGCCGAGCCTGGCCGCGCGCGGACTGGCGCTGCTGGCGATGCCCGCCTGGGGCGACGAGCCGCTGGCCGCCCACGAGGAGTGGATGAACCAGGCGGAGAAGCTGCTGGCCACCGTCGAGGACCAGGATCCCGAGCTGACCGCCGCCGTGCACGCCAACAAGATCAGCCTGGCCATGATGCTGGGCTCGGCGGACGCCTTCGACCTGGCCGCGACGCTGCCCGCGAACGACCCGTCGACGGCGGTGCGCAGGCAGGTCGCCCGCGGCTACGCCAACCTGTTCGACGCGGCCATCGCGCTCGGCCACTACGCGACGGCCGAGCGCTTCGCCGACCAGAGCAGGCGCATCGCCGAGGAGACGGGCGCGCAGTACCCGGTGTTCCTGGTGGAGATGTCCTCGATCCGGCTCGCCCTGCTGACCGGCCGCTGGGAGGGCCTGCGGGAGCGGGCGGTCGCGGCGGTCGAGATGACGGCCGAGGCGCCGCTGCTGGCCGTGGACGCCCGGCTGGCGCTGGGCGTGCTGGCCCTGGCCAGGGGCGAGTGGGAGGAGGCCGCCGAGCACCTGATGGCGACGGGGGTCAACGACCTGGAGTCGGGGTTCCTGCCGGTCGCCGCCGTGGCCTCGGGCGGCCTGATCGAGCTGCACCTGACCCGCGACTGCCCGCACGAGGCGCTGGCCGAGGCCGAACGGGGGGTGGCCAGGCTGCGGCGCAAGGGCATGTGGGTGTGGGGCGACCAGCTCGTGCCGCCGGCCGTGGCCGCGCTGCTGAAGGCCGGACGAGCGGAGGAGGCGGAGGAGCTGGTGGCCGAGTTCGCGGCGGGCATCGAGGGCCGGGACGCCCCCTCCGCGCACGCCGGCCTCGACGCGGCGACCGGCTCGCTGGCCCTGGACCGGGGCGCGTACGAGGAGGCGGCCCGGTGTTTCGCCAGGGCGCGGGCGGCGTACGAGGCGATGCCCAGGCCGTACAGCGTGGCCAGGACGGCCGAGTCCGAGGCGGCGGCCCGGCTGGCGACGGGCGACCGGGCCCGCGCCGCGGACCTGATCGCGGACGCCTGCGAACGGTACGCCGGCCTCGGCGCGACCCACGACGCCGCCCGCTGCCGCCACCTGCTGCGCGAGATCGGGCCGGGCAGCGCGCCGCGCAGGGGCAGGAAGGGCCGCAGCGGGGTGTTGTCGCCCCGCGAGGCCGAGGTGGCCCGGCTGGTCGCGCTGGGCCGGACGAACAGGGAGATCGCCGAGGTGCTGTTCCTGTCGCGGCGGACGGTGGACACGCACGTCGCGCGGGTGCTGCAGAAGCTCGGCGTGCGCACCCGCAACGACGTGAAGGAGCCCCGGCCGGATGACCGGCCGGGGCCCCCTGCCCCTGAGTCCGACGGTTAGACCGTGATGCTCCAGGAGTCCAGGAAACCGGTGTCACCGAGGTAGACGTCCTCGATGTCGAGGGTCCAGGTGCCGGCCGCCTGCTGGCTGACCGGGACCGAGAAGGTCCTGGTGCCGTACTGCGTGCAGGTGGTGCCGCCGTAGGCGTCGACCACGTACCAGGTGCCGTTCGGGCCGCGGAGCCAGATGTCGAGGTCCTCGGCGCAGGTGTGGCTGATCGTGATGGACACCTTGACCGGGGAGGCCGCGGTGCCCGACGCCGTGGACGTGATCGAGCTCTGGGTGTTGGCGTAGTCGCTGATCTGGTAGTCGGTGTCGTTGGTGAACGTCCGGCCGCCCGAGGTGCCCTGGACGGTCAGCGTGTAGGTCGTGGTGTGGTTGATCGTCTCGCCCGTGCCGGTCACGGTGATCGGGTAGGCGCCCGCCGGGGTGGTGGGCGAGGTCGCGATCGACAGGCTGGACGAGCCGCCCGACGTGATGCTGGCCGGGTTGAACGAGGCCGTGGCGCCGGTCGGCAGGCCGCTCGCGGACAGGTTCACCGTCTGGGCGGTCCCGTTCGTGGTGGTCGAGCCGATCGTCGTGGTGGCGGTGGAGCCGGCCTGCACCGTGCCCGAGCCGGGGTTGGCGGAGAGCGAGAAGTCACGCGGCTGGGTGGTGCCGCCGACCGCCTGCTTCCAGATGGCGTACGCCGCGGCGTCGGCCGCCCGGTCGAGAACGGTGTCGTTGATGTTGGAGGTGGTGTCGCAGGAGGAGTGGTAGCAGGAGTCGTAGGCCCTGTTGGCCGTGCCGCCCCACTTGGTCGCCTGCGCCGAGGTCTTGATGGCGCTCGCGCCCGCCGCCACGCCCGAGCTGGCGATGCCGGCGTTGCGGAAGGAGGCGTCGTCGGAGCGGTTGGCGCCCTCGGTGTTCTCCTCCGGCTGCAGGTTCAGCTTGTCGTAGAACTCCTTCAGGTAGGACGCGCCCGTGGTGGTGATGTTGTTGATGAAGTAACCACCGTTGGGCGAGCCGACCATGTCGTAGTTGTAGTAGACCTTGATCTTCGAGCGGTCGGCCGAGCTCAGCGAGGCGACGTACGCCTCGGAGCCGTTGAGGCCCTGCTCCTCGTCGGTCCACCAGCCGAACCGCACGTGCTTGGTGAGCGTGGGGTTCTTCTGGGCCAGGGTCAGCGCGACCTCAAGCAGGGTGGACGAGCCGGAGCCGTTGTCGTTGATGCCCGGTCCCGCGGACACGCTGTCCAGGTGGGCGCCGGACATGATGACCTGGTTGGCGTCGCCGCCGGGCCAGTCGGCGATCAGGTTCGGGCCCGCGCCGCTGGTGCAGTAGGAGACGCTGCAGGTCTGGCGGGTCACGGTGTACCCGGCCGCCTGGAGCTTCTGCTCGACGTAGGAGACCGACTGGAGGTAGCCCTGGCCGGTGGACCTGCGGTTGCCGCCGTTCGCGGTGGCGATGCTCTGGAGCTGCGCCAGGTGCGTCTTGATGTTGGTGACACTGACGTCAGGCGGGTCCTGGCCGCCGGGGCCGCCGCCGCCGACCGTCAGGGTGTACGTCGCGGTGTGCGTGGTCGAGCCGGTGCCCGTGATGGTGATCGGGTAGGTGCCCTGCGCGGTGGACGCGCCGACCGACAGCGTCAGCGTCGAGGAGTTGCCGGAGGTCACCGACGCCGGGTTGAAGCTGG
>NZ_JBITEZ010000032.1:0-98581 GCF_044455665.1 Nonomuraea sp. NPDC051191
AGCCGTTCAAGTCTCTGTCAAATTGACCGGACTTGCTCGACCTGCGGTAATTAAGTCGCGCCCCGCTTCCGGGACAACCCCTCTAACTTACCAGCCTGTCGCTCGGTTAGCGAACCGATCTTCAAACCCGCGAGCCAGAAGGGATTGCCTTCGTGGGACGTCGCAACGCACCAAAGTCACCGGAGTGAAGGGAGTGGGTTGCGCCGCACCTCGTCGGCTCCTAAAGATTAGCAGCGCTCCTGAGCGCTCGGGACGCGTTCGTCATGTCTCCCGGCCACAGAACGATCACGGCCGAACATAGACTCCCCCCGTGAGCAGCAACACGCCGCCAGTGGCGAAGAAGGTACCGACTGAGCGCAACCATCACGGCGACACGTTCATCGACGAGTACGCCTGGCTAAGCAACAAGGACGACCCGGACACAACGGCGTACTTGGAGGCAGAGAACGACTTTCTCAAAGAGCACACCGCGCATCTCGCCGAGCTCCAGGAGCAGGTCTTCCAGGAGATCAAGGGACGCACGCAGGAGACCGACCTGTCGGTGCCGAGCCGCAAGGGGGCGTGGTGGTACTTCACGCGTACCGAGGAAGGCAAGCAGTACGCGGTGTCCTGCCGGGTGCCGGCCGACAGTGACGCGCCGCCGCAGATCACCCCGGGCGAGCGCCTTGAGCGCGAGCAGGTCGTGCTCGACGGCAACGAGCTGGCGGGCGACAGCGCGTTCTTCTCCGTCGGCACCAGCGCCGTCACGCCCGACGGGACGATGCTGGCCTACTCGACCGACTACAAGGGCGACGAGCGCTTCACGCTGCGGTTCAGGAACCTTGAGACGGGCGAGGTGCTGCCGGACGAGATCGAGGACATCTTCTATGGCGGCGCGTGGTCGGCCGACGGCTCGGCGTTCTTCTACACGCGGGTGGACGACGCCTGGCGTCCCTACCAGGTGTACCGCCACACCCTCGGCACGGAAGAGGACGTCCTGGTCTACGAGGAGACCGACGAGCGCTACTGGGTGGGCATCGGGCTGACCCGCAGCGAGCGGTACCTCGTGCTGGGCGCGGGTAGCAAGATCACGAGTGAGGTGCGCATCCTCGACGCCTCCGACCCCACCGGCGAGTTCCAGGTCGTCAGGCCCAGGAAGACCGGCGTGGAGTACGGCGTCGAGCACGCGGGCGACTTCTTCTACGTCCTGCACAACGAGAACGCCGAGAACTTCGAGCTGGCCACGGCCCCGATCGACGAGCCCGCCACCTGGACCCCGCTGATCGGGCACCGCGAGGACACCCGGCTGCTGGAGATCGACGCGTTCTCCGACCACGCCGTGGTGCACTTCCGCCGCGACGGGCTGACCGGCCTGCGGGTGCTGCCCTACAGCGCAGCCGGCGCCGGCTGGCGCGAGCGGATCGAGGCGGCCGAGCGCAACGCGTACGAGATCGACTTCCCCGAGCCCCTGTACGACGTCGGCCCGGCGGGCAACCCCGAGTTCACGACGACGCGGCTCAGGCTGGCGTACACGAGCATGGTGACGCCGCCGAGCGTCTACGACTACGAGCTGGACTCGCACGAGCTGATCCTGCTCAAGCAGCGTCCGGTGCTCGGCGGCTACGACGCGGGCGACTACGAGCAGTTCCGGGAGTGGGCGACGGCCGAGGACGGCACCCGCGTGCCGATCTCGATCGTCAAGCGCAAGGACACCACGACGCCGGCCCCGACGCTGCTCTACGGCTACGGCAGCTACGAGACCTCGATCGACCCGGGCTTCTCGGTCCCCCGGCTGTCGCTGCTCGACCGCGGGTTCGTCTTCGCCATCGCGCACGTCAGGGGCGGTGGCGAGATGGGCCGTCACTGGTACGAGGACGGCAAGCTGACCAGGAAGCGGAACACGTTCTCCGACTTCGTGGCCGTGGCGCGGCACCTGAAGGAGAGCGGCTGGAGCGGGCGGGTCGTCGCGCGCGGCGGTTCGGCGGGCGGGCTGCTGATGGGCGCGGTGACGAACCTGGCTCCCGAGCAGTTCGCGGGGGTGGTGGCCGAGGTGCCGTTCGTGGACGCGCTCAACACGATCCTCGACCCGTCGTTGCCGCTGACGGTGATCGAGTGGGACGAGTGGGGCGATCCGCTGCACAACCCGGACGTCTATGCGTACATGAAGAGCTATTCGCCGTACGAGAACGTGGACGGGAGGGCGTACCCGCCGATTCTGGCGATCACCAGCCTGAACGACACGCGGGTGCTGTACCACGAGCCGGCCAAGTGGATCGCGCGGCTGCGCGCGACCGCGTCCGGCGGGCCGTTCCTGCTCAAGACTGAGATGGGCGCGGGGCACGGCGGGCGCAGCGGGCGGTACGACGCCTGGCGCGAGGAGGCGTTCGCGCTGTCCTGGATCATCGAGAGGGGAACGGCGTGAGCTACCGGGCCGACGAGCGGCGTTACGAGCGCCAGCCGTACAACCGCAGCGGGCGCAGCGGGCTGAGGCTGCCGGCGGTGTCGCTGGGGTTGTGGCACAACTTCGGCGACAACCGTCCGATCGAGAACTCGCGGGCGGTGCTGCGGCGCGCGTTCGACCTCGGGGTGACGCATTTCGACCTGGCCAACAACTACGGCGTGCCGTACGGGTCGGCGGAGCGGAACTTCGGGCGGATCCTCCGGGAGGACTTCGCGGCGTACCGGGACGAGCTGGTCATCTCCACCAAGGCCGGGTACGACATGTGGCCGGGGCCGTACGGGGAGTGGGGGTCGCGCAAGTACGTGCTGGCCAGCCTCGACCAGTCGCTGACCCGCATGGGCCTGGAGTACGTGGACGTGTTCTACAGCCACCGTCCCGACCCGGAGACGCCGCTGGAGGAGACGATGGGTGCGCTGGACCGGGCGGTGCGCTCGGGCAAGGCGCTCTATGCGGGCATCTCCAACTACTCGGCCGAGCAGACCGCGCAGGCCGCGCGGATCATGCGCGAGCTGGGCACGCCGCTGCTCATCCACCAGCCGTCGTACTCGATGATCAACCGCTGGATCGAGGACGACGGGCTGCTCGACGTGCTGGAGGAGGCGGGCATGGGCTGCATCGTGTACTCGCCGCTGGCACAGGGGCTGCTCACCGACCGCTACCTGGAGGGCGTGCCCGAGGGGTCGCGGGCGGCGACGAGCCGGTTCCTGAGCGCCGACCAGATCGACCGGGACCTGGCACGCGACCTCAACGAGATCGCCAGGGGCCGCGGGCAGACGCTGGCCCAGATGGCGCTGTCGTGGACGCTGCGGGACCCGCGGGTGACCAGCGTGCTGATCGGCGCGAGCAGCGTCGGGCAGCTTGAGGACAACGTGGCGTGCGTGGACGGCCCGGTGTTCACCGAGGACGAGCTGGCGGCGATCGACAAGATCACCGCAACGGTCGCGTCGGGACGCTGATCAGCCGTGGCGCGTGGGGCCCTGTGCCGCCCGAGGGCGGTTCACAGGGCCTCGTGCCGCTGGAGGTAGGTGAAGGCGGCCCAGCCGGGCAGCACCGGCAGCCAGAACGTGAGCAGCCGGTGCAGCAGCACGGCCGAGGCGGCCAGGTCCCATTCGAGGCCGGCCGCGACCAGGCCGAGGGTGAGCGCGTACTCGACGGCGCCGAGGCCGCCCGGCGTGGGGGCGGCCGAGCCGATGGCGTTGGCCGTGAGGTAGACGACGGCGACGGCGGTGAAGCTCAGCTGGCCGCCGAAGGCCGCGACGCAGGCGTCGAGACAGGCCACGAACGCGATCGTGATCATGAGTGTGCCGAAGGCGGCCTCGATCATCTTGGCCGGCGACTGGAGCACGTCGAGCAGGCGGGGCAGCACGTTCGAGAACAGCCTGCGCATCCGCACGGTCACCATCCGGCGCAGCGGCGGCACGCCGAGCACCACCGCGACCAGCAGCGCGATGGCGAGCATCGCCACGACCAGGCCGCGCGAGGGGGTGAACGAGGTGGCCGCGTCGGAGCCGGTGATGTAGGCGAACAGCAGCAGCAGGGCGATGTGGAAGACCAGCATGATGAGCTGCGAGGCGCCCACGCTGGCCACCGCGAGCGCCGGCGCGATGCCGCGCTTCTGCAGGTAGCGGGTGTTGATCGCGACGCCGCCGACCGCGGCGGGCGCGACCAGCTTGACGAACGACGACGCGAACTGCACCAGGACGGTACGCCAGAGCGGCAGGCGTTCGGGCACGAAACCGCGCAGCATGAGGGCGGCGGCGACGAAGCTGGTGAACGAGGCGATCAGCGCCAGGCCGGACCAGGCCCAGTTGGCGGTGGTCGCCACCTTGTAGAGGTCGACCTTGCTGAGCTGGGACAGCACGACGTAGGCGGCGACCGTGCTGGCGATGATCGTGATCAGGGTGCGCGGCCGGAAGCGCTCCAGGCGCACCTCTTCGACCTTGCCCTGGGGCTTGAGCGCCACGATGTGGTCGCGCAGGCCCGTGAGCACGTTCTTGGCCTTGGACAGGGCCGAGCGGGTCTCCCTGGTCAGGGCGATGCGCTGGAGCAGCGGCATGGCCGCGGCCAGGGCGTCGGGGCCCATCACGGCGGCGGCGGCCCGGACCGAGCGCTCGGCGCCGACGCGCAGCGCCAGATAGGTGAGGAGCTGGGCGATGTCGAGCCGGAGCAGCAGGTCGCCGGCGGCGATCTCGCCGCTGCGGGCGTCGGTCAGCACGACCCGGCCCGCGCGGTCGAGGTGGATGCTGTCGCCGGTGAGCCGCCGGTGCGCGAGCCGCTGGATCTGCAGCAGTTCGACCTGCTCCCAGATCTGGGCGAGCAGGGCGTCGTCGATCTCGGCGTCGGGCACCTCGTCGAGCGGGCGGGTCTCGATGTGCTCGTAGGCGAGCAGGGCGGCCTCGGTGCCGATCTCGCTGGTGCCGAGCAGGCGCGGCGTGCTGGCGCCGGCGGCCTGGGCCGCGTACGCCATCAGCGCCTCGCGTTCCAGTTCGGCCCGCAGCGAGCGGATGGCCCTGCGCCTGGTCTCGGAGTTGAGCCTGATGCGCCGCCACAGCCGGTACGGCAGCCCGGCCACCTGGCGGTCGCGGTCGAGGACGGTGACGTCGAGGCTGGTGCCGTCCTTGAGGCCGATGGCGTAGCGGCGGCTGCCCTGGTGGTCGTCCTCGATGCGGCGGGCGGAGACGGGTGAGAACGACAGCTTGCGCAGCGCGGCGACCACGGCGCTGCCGGGCGGGCGGGTGTTGGGGCTGCCGACGCCGTAGAGGGTGGCGTAGCCGATGGCCATGCCGACCAGGACGGTCACGATGGCGCTGGGCAGGGTGATCTGCCTGCCGGAGAAGTAGGTGAGGATGTAGAGGGCGATCGAGGTCCACATGAGCATGCGCCACGTGGGGCGGCGGGCGATGCGGACCGCGGTGGTGTAGGCGATGACCGAGGTGAGCAGCGTGTTCAGCGGCTCGATCTCGCGGTCGCCGGTGAGCAGGATGCGCAGGTCGGTCAGGCTGCTCGCCTCGATCCACTGCCCGAGCAGGAACGACCCGGCCATGCCGATGATGGCCGCGATCAGCCCTTCGGCGACGCGCAGGCCGTCGCGGTGGAAGACCCGCTCCACGGCGAACGCGGCGGGCACGATCAGCACGGCCGCGCTGCCGATGAAGGCGGCGACCCGGCTGAGCAGCGGCACCATCTCGGCGCCCACTTTGACGTCCTGCTCCAGGCCGTTGAGCGTCTGCTTGGCGACGAGGGCGAGCAGGATCACCGCCGCGAGCACCGCCAGCGTCGCGAAGAAGCGCAGCAGGTCGGACGGCCGCCGCAACCGCTGGGGAAGGAGCGGCTCGACTACGTAGACGCCGCCGTCGGCGCGTGGCTCGGCCACGGCTGGATCCCCCTCCGCGAGGTCCTCCGTGTCATCATCTCGTTCCCTGATTTCGGCCACCGACAGTGATTCTGCACCTTCCCGGCCGGACCGTACGATCTCTGTTCTCCAGTGTCCTCGTTCCTGGTCCCGGCGAGCGCACCGGGTGAGGATTCGACCAGCATTGACCTGCCCGCGGGTGGAGGCCGTGAAGCCCTGGGACGTTCATGGCATGTTCACTCTCGCGATGCCGCCGTCGGCCCCCGTGGCCCCCGACGCCTGGGCGGCCCGGTCGTGACGTGTCGGCCGAGTACGTCGTGTCCAGGCTGCGCGAGGCAGGGTACACGGTGGAACTCCAACCCTTCACCTTTGCGTTCTTTCCCGAGGTCGGATCGGCGGTGTCGCGGGGGCGGGCCGTTCACCGGCGCGTCGGCGCGGGCGGTCGCCCGTCACGCCCGGCCCTCGACGTAGGCTGTCCGCATGTCGGGTGATTTGAGGGTTTTGGGGGCATGTCCGCTTGACTGCCCGGACACCTGCTCGTGGGTCGTCACCGTCCGGGACGGGCAGGCGGTCAAGATGCGCGGCAACCCCGACCATCCCTACACCCGCGGCGCGCTGTGCGTGAAGGTCAACCGGTACCTGGAGCACACGCAGGCGGACGACCGCATCCTGTACCCGATGCGGCGTACCGGGCCGAAGGGTTCGGGGCAGTTCGAGCGGATCACCTGGGACGAGGCGCTCGACGAGATCTCGACGCGGCTGCGCGCCATCGTGGACGAGCACGGCGGCGAGGCGATCTGGCCCTATCTGGGCACCGGCTCGCTGGGCTACCTCCAGGGGTGCGAGGGCGTGGCCGGGCGCCGGTTCTGGAACGTGCTGGGGGCGTCCAAGCACTGGCTGAACATCTGCTCGGCGGCCGGGAGCAGCGGGCTGATGAAGGCCAACGGCACCGCGGGCGGCATGGACCCGGAGAACTTCGCCCAGGCCAGACTGATCCTGCTCTGGGGCACCAACACGCTGACCAGCGGCCACCACCTGTGGAAGTTCATCCAGGACGCCCGGGCTGACGGCGCGTACGTGGTCGCCATCGACCCCATCCGCACCAGGACCGCCGACCAGGCCGACCAGCACCTGGCGATCAGGCCGGGCACGGACGCCGCGCTCGCGCTCGGGCTGCTCAACGTCGTGCTCGCGGAGAACGCCCAGGACGAGGAGTTCCTGGCCGAGCACACCGAGGGCTGGGAGGACTTCCGCAAGGAGATCCTGGAGCACCCGGTGGAGCGGGTGGCGGAGATCACCGGCATCCCCGCCGAGGACGTCCACAGCCTGGGGATGCGCCTGGCCCACACCCGGCCGACCGCGATCCGCGCCACCATGGGCATCCAGCGGCACGCGGGCGGCGGCGCCGCGATGCGGACGATCGCCGCGATCCCCGGCGTGACCGGCGACTGGCGGCATCCGGGCGGCGGCGTGGCGTACTCGACGACCGGTCACGTGCGGGTGAACGTCGACACCCGGAACGACCTGCTGGCCAAGCCCGTGCGCACGCTGGTCATGACCAAGCTGGGCTCCCAGCTCGACGACGTCAAATGCCTGTGGGTGTACGCCGCCAACCCGCTCGGCTCGACCCCCGACGCCAACACGATCAGGCGGCAGCTCGCCCGCGAGGACCTGTTCACGGTCGTCATGGAGCAGTTCCCGACCGACACCGTGGACTACGCCGACATCGTGCTGCCGGCGACCATGCAGACCGAGCACATGGACCTGCACGCCGGTTACGGCCACATGTACCTGCTGTGGAACGAGCCCGCCGTGCCGCCGCCCGGCGAGTGCCTGTCCACGACCGAGACCTTCCGCCGGCTGGCCGCGCACATGGGGCTGACCGAGCCGTCCCTGTACGACTCCGACCTGGAGCTGGCCGAGTCGCTGCTGGCGAGCGGGCATCCGTCGCTCGAAGGCGTGACGCTGAACCGGCTGCGCAAGGAGGGGTGGGTGCGGATGAACTACCCCAAGCCGTTCGCGCCGTTCGCCGAGGGCTTCCCGACGCCTTCCGGGCGGCTGCGCTTCCCGCCCTCGGGGAAGGCGTACGTGCCGCCGCACACGGCGGGCGCCGAGCGGTCGGCGTACCCGCTGACGCTGGTCACGCCGGCCTCGCACACGTTCCTCAACACGATCTTCGCCAACAACCCGGAGCTGCGGCGGCGGGCCAAGGAGCCGGCGGTGCTGGTGAACCCGGCCGACGCTGCGGCCCGCGGGCTGACGTCCGGGCAGCGCGTACGGGTGCACAACGACGGCGGCGAGTTCCTGGCCGACGTGGAGATCAGCGACCGGGTCGCGCCCGGCGTGGTGGCGACCCCCAAGGGCCGGTGGCCGAAGCTCAGCCCGGGCGGCGCGAACGCGAACGCGGTCGTGGCCGAGCGGGACGCCGACATGGGCAAGGGGCCCGCCTTCCACGACAACCTGGTCGAGGTCAGCCCTTGTGCCGGTCCATGAACGCCACGACCGTGTCGAGCACCTTGGTGGCGTGAGGGCTGCCGAACAGGGCCGAGGCGTGCAGCGACTCGCCGGGGATGACCATCACCTGGTTGTCCGGGGCCTTGGTCGCGGCGGCCTCGGCCGCGCGCATCGACTCGGCGCCGCCGTAGGAGTCGTGCTCGGAGCCGATCTGCAGCAGCGGCACGGTGAGCGCGGCGGCGTCGCCCTGGTCGATCTCGCCTGACAGGGCGACGACGCCGGCCACCTTCACGCCCGCCTTCCCGGCCAGCCTCTCGGCCGCCGGGACCGAGGCTGTGGCGCCGATCGAGCCGCCGACCAGGAACAGCCGTTCGACGCCCTTCTCCTTGGCCAGGCGCCTGCCCATGGCGACCGCGCCGTCCTCGGGCAGGAGGCCGGCGTCCCTGGCGTAGAGCAGGACGCGGTAGCCGGCGGCGACCAGGCGGTCGGACAGCGGGCGCCAGGAGCACACGGTGCCGCGGCGCTCGTAGCTGATCACCACGCCCACCGGGCCGTCGCCGGTGATCACGCCGGGCAGGCCGCGGACGTGGGTGAAGATCTTGCCGTCCTGCTCGGTGAAGCAGCCCGAGACGTTGGGGCCGGTGGGCGGCGGGCTCGGGGTGGGGGTCGGGTCAGGGGAAGGGGCCTCGGCGGCCGTGGTGCGGACGGCGGTCGCGCCGGTGCCGACCGTGCCCCCGCAGCCGGTCAACCCCAGTGTGAGGAGTGCCATCCATCCGATGATCTTCCGCATGGCCGCCGCGCCCTTCTTCTGACTATGTCTGAACTGACATAGTGCCGCAAGCACCATATCCTTGGACCCACCATGACCTCAACGCTCGGATACGCGATCCTGGCCGTGCTGGCGCGCGGCGACCGCACCGGATACGACCTGGCGGCGGCCATGCGGCGGCCGGTCGGCTACTTCTGGACGGCCGGGCACAGCCAGATCCACGCCGAGCTGCAGAAACTCCGGGCGGCCGAGCTGGTCGGGTTCGAGAGCGCGCACGGGCCGGGGCCGCAGGCCAAGAAGGTCTACCACCTGACCGCCGAGGGGCTGGCGGCGTTGCGGGCATGGGTCACCGAGCCGCCGCGCGAGCGGCCGGAGCGCGACGAGCTGGTGCTGAAGACGTACGCGGCGTGGCTGGCCGAGCCGGAGCTGCTGCGGCGGCTGTTCGCCGAGCAGCTCGCCGCCCATGAGGAGCGGCTGGCCGACTACGAGCGGCAGGAGGCGTCGTTCGGCGGGCAGCCGGCCTTCGGCGACCCGGGGTTCGGCGGCTACGCGACGCTGCGCTGCGGGCTGAGCTACGAGCGGCACCGGGCCGACTGGTGCCGCTGGATGCTGACCCAGCTCGGCGGCGGCCTTTAGCCGGAGGCCGTTCCGCTCAGCTCAGGGTGAGTTTGTAGCCCTCGTGGGAGGCGGTGAAGCCGAGGGTGTCGTAGAAGCGGTGGGCGTCGGCGCGCGACTTGTCGGAGGTGAGCTGGACGACGGTGCACCCCCTGGCCCGCGCCCGGTCGATCGCCCACTGGATCATCTTCCCGCCCAGCCCCTGGCCGCGCGTCGTGGCCGCCACCCGGACGGCCTCGATCTGGCACCGCTCCGCGCCCAGCCTCGACAGCCCGGCCAGGTACGTGAGCTGCATCGTGCCCACCACCTCGCCCTCCTGCTCGGCCACGATCAGCTCGTCGTACGGGTTGGCCTCGATGCGGTCGAAGGCCATCAGGTAGCGGGTGTCGTCGGGCTCCCCCTCGCGGGCGGCGCCGAGCGGGTCGTCGGCCAGCATCCGCACGATGGCCGGGACGTCCTCCTTGCGCGCCTGGCGGAACAGCAGGGACAACACGTAGTGGGACTCCATGAGGGACGGGTTGGAGGGCAGGGCCATGACCTTGCCGCTGCGGGTGAAGCCCTTGGCCGCGTAGAGCGCGCGGGCGGCGTGGTTGGCGTCGACGGCCCACAGCTGCACCTGCTCGGCCCCGGACGAACGCGCCCACCCGACGGACCGGTCCACCAGCCGGGAGGCGAGGCCGCGTCCCCTGGCCTCGGGGGCGACCCACATGGACAGCAGGTGGGCGCCGGACTCCTCCAGGAGCATGCACACCAGGCCCACATCACCCAGGCCGTCGCCCTCGGCCACCCACCAGCGCGAGTGCGGGTTCTTCAGCCGTTCGGTCCATTCGTCCGCGGAGAACCCGGCCTCCCGCGCGTACGAGGAGCCGAACGCGTCCGGTGACTCCTGGAGCGCCCGCAGCCGGACCTCCTTCAGCCGCTCCCCCTCGTCCGGCCCCAACTGCACAATGGCGATTTCCGTCATATGGGAATCATGTCAGGGACAGGTCAGGGTCGGTCCCCGATGCCTCCAGGGGGGTCGCGGCGGCACCATGAGGACATGAACGAAATCAGTAGACGCGATGAGGTCTCACTGTCCGCGGCGGCCCTGCGGGGCGCCCCTTGGAAGACCGCCGCCATCGGCGGCGTCGTGGTCTCGGCCGCCAGCTTCGGGATGGGCGCGCTCACCGGCACCGGCGACCTGGTCTGGGCCCTGGGGCTCGGCATCAGCCTCTTCGCCCTGATCGCCGCGATCGGCTCGGTCGCCAAGCCGAACGAGGGCGACCGCGTCACCCGCCAGGCCCGGCTCTGGTCGCTGCGGCACCCGTGGAAGTTCGCGCTCCTGCCCGCCGCGATCACGGCGGTGCTCGACTACCCGGTGCAGCTCGTGCTCGACGGCGAGGGCGTGTTCGGCTCGGCCGTGCAGGCGATGTGGCACGGCGCGCTGGTCTACCTGATCGCCGCGATCCTGACCGTCACGATGAAGGGACGAGCACAATCTTCCCGGTGACCCGCCGCTCCAGCAGGTCGTCCATGGCCCGGCCCGCTTCCGCCAGCGGCCTGACCTCCGGCGCCTCCGGAACGATGCCCGGCATCGCCAGCAGACCTTCGAGCAGGGCCCGGTTGTCCGCCGGGTGGCCCAGCGACCACGCACCCCAGTCGACCCCCACCACCGCCCGGTCACGCAGCAGCACCTGGTTGGCGGGCAGCCTCGCGATGCCGCCGGAGGCGAATCCGACGACCAGGAGCCGCCCGCCCTCGCGCAGCCCGCGAAGGGCCTGTTCGGACAGCTCGCCGCCGACCGGGTCGACCGCCACGTCCACGCCCCACGCCCTGGCCGCGTCCTTCAGACCGTCGTAGCCGGTCACGTCGTCGGCTCCCGCCCGCCGGGCGCGCTCCCTCTTGTCACCGGTGGACGCCGCCGCCAGCACGACGGCCCCGAGCGCCTTGGCGACCCGGACCACGGCCAGCCCCACACCGCCGCCCGCGCCGAGCACGAGCACCCGCTCGCCGGGGAGCAGCCGACCGCGCTCCCTGAGCGCGTACATGGCGGTGCAGTGACTCTGCGGGAACGCCGCCGCCGCGAGCACGTCGAAACCCTCGGGCAGCGGTACGGCCTGCGTCCGGTGCACCAGCACCCGTGTGGCGAACCCGCCCAGCCCGGTGATCGCCACGACCCTGCGTCCGTCCGGCAGCCGCCCGGCCACCTCGTAGCCGGGGGTGAAGGGCAACGGCGGCCTGATCTGGTAGCCGCCGCGCACCATCAGCCCGTCCACGAAGTTGACGCCGGCCGCCTCGACCTCGACGACCACCTGGTCGGGACCGGGGATCGGATCGGGCAGCTCGACCAGTTCGACCGGCTTGCCGTATTCGGTGCAGACGACGGCCCTCACGCTCATGGGGCCAGCTTCACCGACAGAACATCATTCCGGCAAGGCCCTCTCGGCCTCGCTCCTGCACACGCAGAACTCGTTCCCCTCGGGGTCGAGCATCGTCACCCAGCCCGAACCGTCGGGCCTGCGCTGGTCCTGGAAGAGGGTCGCGCCGAGGCCGAGCAGCCGCTCGACCTCCTCGTCGCGCGTCCTTCCGTCTGCGTTGTTGACGTCGAAGTGCACGCGGTTCTTGGCGGTCTTGGCCTCGGGCACGCGGATGAACAGCAGGAACGGGTCCTGGGGCGTACGCAGCATGACCTCGTCGGCCCCCGGCTTGTCACCCTCGCCCAACGGCCACCCGGTGGCCTGGCTCCACCAGTTCGCGATCTCATAGGGATCGGCGGCGTCGACGGTGATGGCATGGATCTCAATCATCGCACTAGTGTCCACCAGCCAGATTGAGCCCCACGACACCGGCCAGGATGAGCGCGATCGAGGTCAGGCGCAGCGGCGACACGTCGTCGCCCATGGCGACCATGCCGAGGATCGCGGTGCCGACGGCCCCGATGCCGGTCCACACGGCGTACGCGGTGCCGACCTCCAGGGACTTGAGCGCGTAGGCGAGCAGCCCGAAGCTGAGGGCGGCCGTGGCCAGGAAGGACACGGTCCACCACAGGTTGCTGAGGCCGTTGCTGAGCTTGAGCGACAGTGCCATGGCCACCTCGAACAGGCCGGCCAGCACGATGAGGATCCACGCCATGATCAGTTCTCCTGGGGACGAGACGTACAGGTACGTGCGTCGTCTTGGCGTTCCGGGTACGGCGCGTCTCGTCCGGGAGCAGTCAGCTCAAGTGTTCCAACGACCCAGAGAAGCGGATCATTCCCACCAGACGGTGACCCAGCGGTCGCGTGGCACCGGCCACATCCCCAGCTCGACCGCCGTCTCGGCCACCTCCTCCACCCTGGACGGGTCGAGGCACACCCGGCGGCAGGCGCTCTCGGCCAGCTCCTCGACCGTCGTGAAACGTTCCAGGGGCGCCTCCCGCTCCTCCACGCGCACGGCGAAGCCCAGCGCCGCCGCCAGGGCCACGCAGTCCTCGGCGATGGGACGGACCGGGCGGTCGACGCCGTGGAAGTGCTGCCAGAGCGGCGTCATCCAGCTCATGGGATGGCGATGCGACAGTTCGAGCACCACCCGGCCACGGGTGTGGCGGTCGAGCGCCCGCAGGAACTCCGCCAGGTCGGGCACGTTGTAGACCACGTGCGCGGCGACGGACACGTCGGCCACCGGCACCTGGCCGGCCACGTCGGGCCAGCGTCCCTCGACGGTGGTGGCCGGCACGCCCAGGTCCATCGCCCTGACCTTCAGGTGCTCCAGCATGGGCGCGGAGGTGTCCACCGCGTAGAGGTGGCCGATGCGCTCGCGCAGCGGCAACGACGCGGCGCCGGGGCCCGAGCCGACGTCGAGGAGCGTGCCCTTGTCGGGCAGCGCCTCGGCGAGGCGGGTCATGGTCGGGCCGTCGTCGGGCTCGGCCAGCGCCCGGTCGGTGCGCGTGGCGAACCGGGCCGGTGAATGGCTCCACGGATCGGCCGGAGCCTTGGCCAGGATCTCCTCGGGGATGGCCCAGGATTCCAGTCGCTCCCGCCACCTGGTGGCGAGTTCTTCGGCGTCCATGGAGTCGAGCATGCCATGCATGGCCGGGGTTACTCGCGGGTAGCATTGCAGGTAAGGTTACTGGCCAGTACATGAAGACCTCGGTTCAAGGAGATCTGCACCCATGGGCCACTACAAGAGCAATGTGCGTGACCTGGAATTCAACCTCTTCGAGGTGTTCGGTCGACGCGAGATCCTCGGCACCGGGCCCTTCGGCGAAGTGGACGAGGACGTCGCGCGGAGCATCCTGGACGAGGTCAACAGGCTGGCGACCGGCGTGCTCGCCGACTCCTTCGAGGAGGGCGACCGCACCCCGCCGGTGTTCGACCCCGCGACGAGCACGGTGACCGTCCCGGCGGGCGTCAAGAAGTCGTTCAAGGCGCTCGTGGAGGGCGGCTGGGCGCACCTCGACCTGCCCGCCGAGCTGGGCGGCCCCGGCATCCCGCGCAGCCTCGCCTGGGCGACCGCCGAGATGGTGCTCGGCTCCAACCCGGCCCTGTACATGTACGCCGCCGGCCCCAACTTCGCCTACACCCTGTGGAAGCTGGGCACGCCGGAGCAGAAGCGCTTCGCCGAGCTGGCCATCGAGCACAACTGGGGCGCCACCATGGTGCTCACCGAGCCGGACGCGGGCTCGGACGTCGGCGCCGGCCGGGCCAAGGCCGTCCAGCAGCCCGACGGCACCTGGCACATCGAGGGCGTCAAGCGCTTCATCACCAGCGCCGAGCACGACATGGCCGACAACATCTTCCACCTGGTCCTGGCCCGTCCCGAGGGCCACGGTCCCGGCACCAAGGGCCTGTCGATGTTCCTGGTGCCCAAGTTCCACGTGGACCTGGAGACCGGCGAGCTGGGCGAGCGCAACGGCGCCTACGTCACCAATGTCGAGAAGAAGATGGGCCTGAAGGTCTCCACGACCTGCGAGCTCACCTTCGGCGACAAGCACCCGGCGATCGGCTGGCTGGTCGGCGACGTGCACGAGGGCATCAAGCAGATGTTCATGGTGATCGAGCACGCCCGCATGATGGTCGGCACCAAGGCCATCGCCACGCTCTCCACCGGCTACCTGAACGCCCTCGACTACGCCAAGTCCCGCTACCAGGGCGCGGACCTGACCAAGATGGCCGACAAGTCCGCCCCCCGGGTGACCATCACCCACCACCCGGACGTGCGCCGCGAGCTGATGCTGCAGAAGGCGTACGCCGAGGGCATGCGCGCCCTGGTCCTCTACACGGCCACCTTCCAGGACGCCCTCCTCATCGACCCGGCGGACCGGCACGCGGAGGCCATGAACGACCTGCTGCTGCCCCTGGTCAAGGGCGTCGGCTCCGAGCGCTCGTACGAGCTGCTGGCCCGCTCGCTGCAGACCCTCGGCGGCTCGGGCTACCTGCAGGACTACCCGATCGAGCAGTACATCCGCGACGCCAAGATCGACTCCCTGTACGAGGGCACCACCGCGATCCAGGGCCTCGACCTGTTCTTCAGGAAGATCCTGCGCAACCAGGGCGCCGCGGTCGGCGCGCTGCTCGCCGAGATCAACGAGTTCGCCGCCTCCGAGGCGGGCAACGGCCGGCTCAAGGAGGAGCGCAAGCTGCTCGCCGAGGCCGCCGCCGAGGTCAAGGCCATGGGCGACACCATGGCCGGCTGGGCGCTCGGCTCGCTGGAGAAGCCGGAGGAGGTCTACAAGGTCGGCCTGAACAGCACCCGGTTCCTGCTCTCGCTGGGCGACCTGGTGATCGGCTGGCTGCTGCTGCGCCAGGCCGAGGTGGCCCTGGCCCGGCTGGCCGAGGGCGAGGACCCGTTCTACCAGGGCAAGGTGGCCGCGGCGACGTTCTTCGCCGGGACCGTGCTGCCCAGGCTGACGACCGAGCGGCGCATCCTGGCCGCCACCGGCCAGGAGCTCATGGAACTTCCCGAAGAGGCCTTCTGAGCCTCGGAACCTGACGGCGACGCCCGCTTCCCCTCCGGGAGCGGGCGTCGCTGTTAGGTTCCGGGCATGAGCTCGTCATCTCATGACCATCCCCTGCCCCCGCCGCGCGTCGAAGAGGTCTCCGAGGGCGTCTACGCCTACGTGCAGCCCGACGGGAGCTGGTGGATCAACAACACCGGATTCCTGGCCGGGCGGCGCGGCGTGATCTGCGTCGACGCCTGCTCGACCGAGCGCCGCACCCGCGACCTGCGCGAGGCCGTCGGCAAGGTCAGCGGCAGGCCGATCACCACGCTGGTCAACACCCACCACCACGGCGACCACACCTTCGGCAACTGGCTGTTCCCCGAGGCCACGATCGTCGGGCACGAGGGCGTACGGGCCCAGATCCTGGCCGACGGCGTCCCGGCGTACCGGGGGGCCTGGTCGGCGGAAGTGGTGTGGGGGGCGATGGAGGTCGCGCCGCCGTTCCTGACGTACACCGAGGGGGTCACCCTCTACTCCGACGACCTGCGGTGCGAGGTGCGGCACGTCGGGCCGGCCGCGCACACGACCAGCGACTCGATCGTCTGGATCCCGGAGCGGCGGGTGCTGTTCTCCGGCGACCTGGTCTTCAACGGCGGCACGCCGTTCGTCCTGATGGGCTCGGTGGCCGGGACGATCGCCGGGCTGGACACGCTCAGAGGGCTGGACGCCGAGACGATCGTCCCCGGGCACGGCGAGGTGTGCGGGCCGGAGGTCTACGACCAGGTCGAGGGCTACCTGCGGTTCGTGCAGGAGGCCGCCCGGCACGGCCGTGAGGCGGGCCTGACGCCGCTGGAGGCCGCGCGGGAGACCGACCTCGGCGAGTGGGGCGGGCTGCTCGACCCCGAGCGCATCGTGGGCAACCTCCACCGGGCCTACGCCGAGCTGGACGGACGCCCGCCGGGCGCGCCGATCGACGTCGGCGCGGCCGTGCAGGACATGATCGCCTACAACGGCGGGCGGCCATTGTCCTGTCTCGCCTGACCCGGCGAGGGTGTGATCACCGATACCCGGGTATGACCGTGGGCGTACTTCGCCTTTGCCTGGAGGTCGTCATGGGTGTCGGGGTCAGCATCTTCTTCCTCACGCTCGGCGCCATCCTGAAGTTCGCCATCGAGCCGGACGTGTTCGGCCAGAGCGTGCACATGGACATCATCGGCGTCATCTTCATGATCGTCGGGGGCGTCGGCGTCGTGCTCAGCATCGTGCTCGCGCCCCGGCGCGGGCGCACCTCCGACGACCGGCTGATGCACCGCGAGAACCACCCGCCGGAGCTCTAGAGGCTGAGCTGCACGGCGGCGCGCGTCGCCAGGATCGGCTTGATGTACTGCGCGATCACGGCCTGGTGGCGGGGATGGTCGCGGTAGATCACGAAGTCGTCCACGCTGTCGAGGTCGGCGACCACGGCGAACTCGTGGTTGCCCTCGGTGATGCCGGCGTCGGGCCCCACCGTGTACGCCCGTAGCTGCGGGATCTCGCCCGGCAGCTTGCGCAGCTCGGTCGCGACCGCGGCCTTCTGCTCGTCGGTGGCGTCGTCGGCCCAGGTGAACAGCACAATGTGACGGATCATGCGCCAACCCTATCGACACCCACCCTTCTCGAGCGTTATTCTCATATCGAGATTGACTCAGCTTGAGAAGGACATGGGCATGGACGAGTTCCTGGCCGGCTACAACCCCCGGCTGTACGCGCCGGTCGCGGTCACCGTCGACGTGGTGGCGCTGACCATCCGCGACCGGCGGCTGCACGTCCTGATCGTCGAGCGCGGCGTGGAGCCGTACGCGGGCCGTTGGGCGCTGCCCGGCGGCTTCGTCAGGCCGGACGAGGACCTGCCCGAGGCGGCGGTGCGCGAGCTGGCCGAGGAGACCGGCGTGTCCACCAGGCCGGCGCACATCGAGCAGCTCGCCAGCTACGGCGGCCCCGGCCGCGACCCCCGCATGCGGGTGGTGTCGATCTCCTACCTCGCCTTCGCCCCCGACCTGCCCGACCCCGAGGCCGGCACGGACGCGGCCGCCGCCGTGTGGCACCCGGTCGACGACGTGCCGCCGCTCGCCTTCGACCACGCCCGCATCCTGGCCGACGGCGTCGAGCGGGCCCGGTCGAAGCTGGAGTACACGCCGCTGGCCACGGCCTTCGCCGGCCCCGAGTTCACCGTCTCCGAGCTGCGGCTGATCTACGAGACCGTGTGGGGCACGCCGCTGCACGCGGGCAACTTCCACCGCAAGATCCTGTCCGTCCCCGGGTTCGTCGAGAGCACCGGCCAGACCACCGAGACCGGCGGCCCCAGGGGCGGGCCGCGCGCCAAGCTCTACCGCGCGGGCGACGCCCGGCTGCTCCACCCCGCGCTGCTGCGGCCCGCACGGGAGGAGGAGGTGCGATGAACACGGCGGAGGCGGCGGCGATCGTCGCCGCGGCGCGATCGGCCCAGGAGCTGTTCACGGGCGGCTCTCCGGCCCGCGTCTACCGGCGGCTGGCCAGGGCGTTGCACCCCGACCTCGCGCCGGGCGGCGAGGAGGCGTTCAAGCGGCTGGTCGCGCTCTGGGAGACCTACCACCGGGGGCAGCGGGTCGGCGACTTCCTGGTCGGGCCGCCGCTGCACAAGGGCGGCACCGCCGTGCTCTACCCGGCCGGGCGCGGCGCCGGGCGCGACTCGCTGCTCAAGGTGGCCCGCGACCCGGCCGCCGGCCGGCTGCTGGTCCGCGAGGCCGCCGCGCTGCGGAAGCTCGCCTCGGACGGCGACCCGCGCCTCCTGCCGTACGTCCCCCGCCTGGTCGCGAGCTTCCGCTACCGGAGCGGCGAGGTGGTCCGGCAGGCGAACGTGCTCAGCCGGGCGCCCGACGGGTTCGTCACCCTCGAACGCGTCGGCACCGGCCGCGACCCCCGCGACGTGGCCTGGATCTGGCGGCGGCTGCTCGTGGCCGCCGGGTTCGCCCACCGGGCCGGCGTCGCGCACGGCGCCGTGCTCCCCCGCCACGTCCTCGTCCATCCCCTTGACCACGGGCTCGTGCTGGTCGACTGGTGTCACGGCGACCGGCTCGACGAGCGCGCCGACATCACCGCCCTGACCAGGTGCGTCGAGCGCCTGCTGGGCGAGTGCCCGCGCCGGATGCGCGCCTTCGTCCGCGGCTGCCTGCTGCGCCCGCCGTCCGACGCGTGGGAGCTGCTGCGCGAGCTCGACGACCTGCTCGACGACCTGTACGGACCCCGCACGTACCGTCCGCTCCACCTTTGAGGGAGGCTGCCATGGGCAGCGGAATCTGGTCCACGAACGTCTACGACTCCGCCGCGCGCTACCGCGCGGCCACCGGCTCCAGCGCCTTCGCCTACAGCGACGGCGGAGCCCGGCAGGTCCACCCCGACCTCGACCCCTTCGGCGTGACGCGGGAGAGCCGCGACTCGGCCGAGCACCCCGACTCGCTGGCCATCGCCGTGCTCTTCGACGTGACCGGCTCGATGCGCGCGGTCCCCCGCGGGCTGCAGACCCGGCTGCCCGACCTGCTCGGGCTGCTGCTGCGCAAGGGGTACGCCACCGACCCGCAGATCATGTTCGGCGCGATCGGCGACGCGACCTGCGACCGGGCGCCGCTGCAGGTCGGCCAGTTCGAGTCCGACAACCGCATGGACGACCAGCTCGGCCTGATCCTGCTGGAGGGCGGGGGCGGCGGCCAGAAGCGCGAGTCCTACGAGCTGGCCATGTACTTCATGGCCAGGCACACCTCCATCGACTGCCACGAGAAGCGCGGCAGGCGCGGCTACCTGTTCGTCATCGGCGACGAGATGCCCTACCCGCGGGTGTCCAGGAACCAGGTCAAGGACCTCGTCGGCGACCGCCTGACCGCGCCCCTCGGGGTGGCCGACATCGTCGCCGAGCTGACCCGCAAGTACGACGTCTACTTCATCCTCCCCCAGGGGGCCAGCTACGCCGGCGACCCCGAGGTGCTGGATGCCTGGCGCGACCTGCTCGGCCAGAACGTGCTGGAGCTGGACGACCTCGACGCCGTGTCCGAGACGATCGCGCTCACCGTCGGGCTCGGCGAGGACGCGATCGGCCTGGACGAGGGCCTTGAGGACCTGGCCGAGCTGGGCTCGACGGCCGGCGCGTCCGTGTCGCGGGCCCTGGCCAGGCTCGACCGCGGCACGGTGGTCACCGCCGAGCCGCTCGACGGGCTCCGGCCGTGAACGAACACCTCGTCGTCGTCGACCTCGGGTACGGCGACGCCGGCAAGGGCACGGTCGTGGACTGGGCGTGCGCCACGCTGCCCGTCCACGCCGTGGTCCGGTTCAACGGGGGCGCGCAGGCGGGGCACAACGTCGTCCTGGACGACGGGCGGCATCACACGTTCGCGCAGTTCGGCGCGGGGACGTTCCGAGGGGTTCGTACGCATCTGTCGAGGTTCGTGGTGGTCGATCCGCTGGCCCTGTCGGCCGAGGCGGAGCATCTGGCGCGGCTCGGCGTGCCCGACCCCTTCGGGCTGCTCACGGTGGACCGGGACTGCCTGCTGGCGACGCCGTACCACGTGGTGGCCGGGAGGAGGCGGGAGCTTGCGCGGGGGGCCGCGCGGCACGGGTCGTGCGGGATGGGCGTCGGGGAGGTGATGGCGTACCGGCTGGAGCACGGCGCGCTGGCGCCCCGGGCGGGCGACTCGCCGCGTGAGCTGACACGGAAGCTGACCGTGCTGCGGGAGGCGCTGGGGGGCGAGGGGCCTGCGGTGGCCGACTGCGTGGCCGTCTACCGGGCGTTCGCCGAGCGGGTGCGGCTGGTGGACTCGTCGTACACGGCCGGGCTGGTCAGGCGGGGGCCGGTCGTGTTCGAGGGGGCGCAGGGGGTGCTGCTGGACGAGCGGTGGGGGTTCGACCCGTACACGACGTGGAGCACGACGACCTTCGCCAACGCGCTGGAGCTGCTGGAGGGGGCGGGGGCGGCGCGGCTGGGGGTGCTGCGGACGTACACGACCCGGCACGGCCCCGGCCCGCTGGTGACCGAGGACCCCGCGCTGACGCTGCCCGAGCCGCACAACCCGGCCGGGCCGTGGCAGGGAGCCTTCCGGCTCGGGCACTTCGACGCGGTCGCCCACCGGTACGCGGCCGAGGCGGCGGGCGGCGTGGACGGCCTCGCCCTCACCCACCTGGACGCGGACGTCTCGCGCATGTGCGTGCGCTACGACCGGCCCGTCACGTTCGCCGAGCCGGACCGCACGTCCCGGCTGCTGCGGGCCGCCCCCGTGTACGAGGAGGGTGTATCAGACTGGCCCGCGGCGGTCTCTCATGTCGTGGGCGCGCCCGTGTGGCTGGAGTCGTACGGCCCCCGCGCGAGTGACAAGAAGGCGCCCTGGCCGAGCCTGCGGTGACCACCGGGGAGAGGGGTCCTCCCGGCGGTCACCGCCTGGCTCTAGCCCCAGGCGAGCATGCGGAGCGGGTCCTCCAGCATGGCGCCGACGTCGCGCAGGAACATCGAGCCCAGCTCGCCGTCGACGATCCGGTGGTCGAAGCTGAGCGCGAGCGTGGTCACCTTGCGCACGGCCAGCTCGCCGTCGACCACCCACGGCATGTCCCTGACCTGGCCGAAGGCCAGAATGGCCGACTCGCCCCGGTTGAGGATGGGAGTGCCGGCGTCGACGCCGAACACGCCCACGTTGGTGATCGTGATCGTGCCGCCCGACATCTCGGCCGGCTGGGTGCGGCCCGCCCTGGCCGTCTCCGCCAACGCGCCCAGTTGCCTGGCCAGCTCGGGGAGGGAGAGGGCGTGGGCGTCCTTGACGTTGGGCACCACGAGGCCGCGCGGGGTGGCGGCGGCGATGCCCAGGTTCACGTAGTGCTTGACCACGATCTCCTGGGCCGCCTCGTCCCACGACGAGTTGATCATCGGGTAGCGCCTGACCCCGGTGAGCAGGGCCCGGCAGACCAGCAGGAGCGGGGAGACCTTGACCTCGGCGAAGTCGGGCAGGGCACGCAGGCGCCTGACCGCCTCCATGGTCTCCGTCACGTCCACCTGGAGGAACTCGGTGACGTGGGGGGCCGTGAACGCGCTGGCCACCATGGCCTGGGCGGTCATCTTGCGCACGCCCTTGACGGGGACGCGCTCCTCCCGCTGCTGGGGCTGAGCCTGCCGGACGGGCTCGGGCGCCGCCTGGGGGCCGCCCTCGGCGGCGGCGTGCACGTCGTCGCGGGTGATGGACCCCTGGGGGCCGGTGCCGGTGAGCGTGGTGAGGTCGACGCCCAGGTCCTTGGCCAGCTTGCGGACCGGCGGCTTGGCCAGCACGGCCACGCGGCCCGGACCGACGGGCGCGACGACGGGCGGGTGCCCGGCCGGCTCGACCGGGCGGGCCGTCGGGGCCGGGCCGGGGACCTCCACGCGGGCCGGATTGGCCACGGGCGCGGCCGCGATCGGCTCCGCCGGCTGCTTGCGGGGACGGCGCTTGGAGGCGCCGGTCTTGACGCCGTAGCCCACCAGGACCGCCTGCCGCTCCTCCTTGGGCGCGGGGCTGCCGTGGGCGCCGGGCTCGACGGCGCCCTCCTCCGGGGGCTTGGGGACCATGTCGTCGGCCAGCGCCTTGAGCCCCTGGTCGCCGCCGCCTCCCTCACCGGCCATCTCGCCGCCGCCGGTGTCCACGGAGACGATCGGCGTGCCGACGTCGACCGTGACGCCCTCCTCGACCAGCACCCCCGCGACCACGCCGTCCCAGGGGATCGGCAGCTCGACGATGGACTTGGCGGTCTCGATCTCCACCACGATCTGGTTGACCTTGACCTCGTCGCCCGGCCGCACGTGCCAGCGGACGATCTCGGCCTCGGTCAGCCCCTCCCCGACGTCGGGGAGCTTGAACTCGCGTCGCATGGAAGCACGTCCCCCTTTCAGAACCCGAAGGCGCGGTCGACGGCGTCGAGCACCCTGTCCAGGTCGGGCAGGTAGTGCTCTTCGAGCTTCGACGGCGGATAGGGGGTGGAGAAGCCGCCGACCCTCAGGACGGGCGACTCCAGGTGGTAGAAGCACCGCTCGGTGATCCGGGCCGCCAGCTCGGCGCCGAACCCGCTGTAGACGGGGGCCTCGTGGACCACGACCGCCCGTCCGGTCCGGCGTACGGACTCCATGACCAGCGGCTCGTCCAGCGGGTTGAGCGAGCGCAGGTCGATCACCTCCAGCGAGCGGCCGTCGTCCTCGGCGGCCGTGGCGGCCTCCAGGCACGTCTTGACCATCGGGCCGTAGGCCAGCAGCGTGACGTCGGACCCCGGCCGGACGACCCTGGCCTTGTCGAACGGCGTCCACCAGTCGGTCGAGGCCGTGTCGATGTCGGCCTTCTCCCAGTAGCGGCGCTTGGGCTCGAAGAAGATGACCGGGTCGTCGCTCCGGATGGCCTGCTGGATCATGGTGTAGGCGTCGGCCGGGTTGGAGCAGGCCACCACGCGCAGGCCGGCCGTGTGCGTGAAGTACGCCTCGGGCGACTCGCTGTGGTGCTCGACCGCGCCGATGCCGCCGCCGCACGGGATGCGGACGACGACGGGCAGCTTGATCGCGCCGAGCGAGCGCATCGGCATCTTGGCGAGCTGCGTGATGATCTGGTCGGCCGCCGGGAAGACGAACCCGTCGAACTGGATCTCGCACACCGGCCGGTAGCCGCGCAGCGCCAGGCCGATCGCGGTGCCGATGATGCCGGACTCGGCGAGCGGCGTGTCGATCACGCGGTCCTCGCCGAAGTCCTTCTGCAGGCCGTCGGTGACGCGGAAGACGCCGCCGAGCTTGCCGACGTCCTCGCCCATGATGAGGACCTTGGGGTCGTCCTCCATGGCCCGGCGCATGCCCTCGTTAAGCGCCTTGGACAGGCTCAACACCGTCATTTCTCGAAGCCCTCCAAGTAGGCGGCGAACTGCGCGCGCTCCCCGTCGATGAGCGCGTGGGGCTCGCGATAGACGTGGTCGAAGATATCGAGCGGCTCGGGGTCGGGCATCGCCAGGCACCGCCTGCGCAGGTCGGCGCCGAGCTGGTCGGCCTCCGCGGTGACGGAGTCGAAGAACGCCTGGTCGGCCAGCTCGTTGCGGAACAGGTACGCCTTGACCCGCTCGATCGGGTCCTTCAGCTTCCACGCCTCCAGCTCGCTGGCCACCCGGTAGCGGGTCGGGTCGTCGGTCGTGGTGTGGGCGCCCATCCGGTACGTGAACGCCTCGATCAGCGTCGGCCCCTGGCCCGTACGGGCGGCGTCGAGCGCCTTCCTGGTCACCGCGAGGCAGGCGAACACGTCGTTGCCGTCGACCCTGACGCCCGGGAAGCCGAAGCCCGAGGCCCGGCGGTAGAGCGGGATGCGGCTCTGCTTCTCCAGCGGCTCGGAGATGGCCCACTGGTTGTTCTGGCAGAAGAAGACGATCGGCGCGTTGAACACGCCGGCCCAGATGAACGACTCGTTCACGTCGCCCTGGCTGGTGGCGCCGTCGCCGAAGTAGGCGATCGCGGCGGCGGAGGCGTCGTCGCGCTGGATGCCCATCGCGTAGCCGACCGCGTGCAGGGTCTGGCTGCCGATCACGATCGTGTACAGGTGGAAGTTGTGCTCCTCGGGGTCCCAGCCCCCGTGGTTGACGCCCCTGAACAGGCCCAGCAGCTTCACCGGGTCGACGTCGCGGCACCAGGCGACGCCGTGCTCGCGGTAGGTGGGGAAGGCCATGTCGGTGTCGGTGAGCGCGCGGCCCGAGCCGATCTGGGCGGCCTCCTGGCCGAGCAGCGAGGCCCAGATGCCCAGCTCGCCCTGCCGCTGGAGCGCCACGGCCTCCAGGTCGATGCGCCGGACGAGCACCAGGTCGCGGTAGAGCGACCTGACCTCTTCGGGCGTCAGGTCTATGTCGTAGTCGGGGTGCTCGACCCGTACTCCTTCGGGGGTGAGCAACTGCACGAGCTCAGGGGGTGCTTCGGCACCACGAGAGGCGTCGACTGTCACGTGCCGCTCCTGTGCGATCGGGGCCGGTGTCGATGGGGTCGCCACCGGGGGCCAGCCGTGGGTGCGTGCGAACCATGTGGTGGTGGTTCGTACGCGTTTGGGGACATCGTGGCAGACGTCACAGCCCTCCGCGCAAGCCCCATGTCCTCCCCGTTCCCGTTGTGTCGACGGGCATGCACGCCGGTAGGCTTGCTTTCCCAAGCACCCACTCCACCCAGGAGGAACGCAGTGGCGCGCGTCATCGTAGACGTCATGCTGAAGCCCGAGATCCTCGACCCGCAGGGCCAGGCCATCGCCAGGGCGCTGCCCAGGCTCGGTTTCGCCGGCGTCTCGGCCGTCCGTCAGGGCAAGCGGTTCGAGGTCGAGCTGGAGGGCCCGGCCGACGAGGCGGCTCTCGACGAGGTACGGAAGATGGCCGAGACACTGCTGGCCAACACCGTGATTGAGGACTACAGCGTCCGAGTTGAGGGGTAGAAGGCACATTTGATGCCTGGTTTTACCCCTGGTGGGTTAAAGTCGCGTTCGGGCATGCCACAATGCCACGGGCGTGCCAACACTAAATAACAACAACGTGATTTTGCGGTTAGCCCCGATTTCACAGGGAAACCTACTCCAGGTGACATTCCGGAGCCCGGAGGAGTCCGGTGGATATTGAGTTCTCGTTGGCGCTGCCTCGGGATGCGATCGGCATACCGATGGTCAGGCGGGTGCTTGGCGATGCGATGCGTTCACTCAACGTGAGCGAGACCTGCATCGCCGACATGCTGCTCGCCGTCTCCGAGGCGTGCTCCAACGCGGTGCGACACGGCGGCCCGGCCAATCGTTACGAGGTCTCTGCGTCGATCGGCTACGGCCGCTGCGACGTGCGTGTCGCCGACAGCGGCGACGGCCTCCCGTCGATGCCGCTGCACTTTCCTCCGCCCGACACCGAGAACGGCCGCGGCCTGCTGATCATGCGGTCCGTGGTGGACGAGATCTCCTTCGGCACCACCCCGGGCCGCGGCACGACGGTCCACCTGCGCAAGATGCTCGCCTGGGACGACGAGGCCGAGGGCGCCCGTCACCGCGAGCTGGCCGCTGTCTGAGCGCTGTCCGGGCGCGGTCCGACCCGCTGCCCGGAACACAGCCGCGCACCCGATAATCTGAGTACACCGCCGTAGACCGCCGTCCGCCCCTAAGAGACGGTGGCACGCGCGTGCGCATTCCTCGGAGGGGACGACTGTCATGAGCGCTGCCCGTGTGGGCGTAGTCACGTTTCCAGGAACTCTCGACGACCAGGACGCCGCCAGAGCCGTGCGCCTCGTGGGCGCGCAGGCGGTCCCGCTGTGGCACGCCGACCACGACCTGAAGGGAGTCGACGCCGTCTTCCTGCCCGGCGGCTTCTCCTACGGCGACTACCTGCGCTGCGGCGCGATCTCCAGGTTCGCCCCGCTGATGGACGAGCTCATCCCGGCCGCCAAGGCCGGCCTGCCGGTGATCGGCACGTGCAACGGCTTCCAGATCCTCTGCGAGGCCCACCTGCTGCCCGGCGCGCTCACCCGCAACGCCTCGCTCCACTACGTCTGCCGCGACCAGCGGCTCACGGTCGAGCAGCCCGCCACCGCCTGGACCGGCTCCTTCGAGCAGGGCCAGGAGATCGTGCTGCCGGTCAAGCACGGCGAGGGCCGCTACGTCGCCTCCGAGGAGACGCTGGCCGCGCTCGAGTCCGGCGGCCACGTCGTCGTGCGCTACGCCGGGGGCAACCCCAACGGCTCGCTCAACGACATCGCCGGCATCCGCAACGAGGCGGGCAACGTGGTCGGCCTCATGCCGCACCCCGAGCACGCCGTGGAGGAGCTGGTCGGGGCGCCGAGCACCGACGGGCTCGGCTTCTTCACGTCCATCCTGAAGAATCTGGTGAACGCATGAGCACCGACAACGTCAAGCGGGCCGCCGAGACCCCCGACGAGCCGATGCCCTTCGCCGAGCTGGGCATGAAGCAGGACGAGTACGACCGGGTCAAAGAGATCCTGGGCCGCCGTCCCACCGGGTCCGAGCTGGCCATCTACAGCGTCATGTGGTCCGAGCACTGCTCGTACAAGTCGTCCAAGGTGCATCTGAGGCAGTTCGCCACCAAGGCGCCCAAGTCCGAGGCGCTGCTCGTGGGCATGGGCGAGAACGCGGGCGTCGTCGACATCGGCGACGGCTGGGCGGCCACGTTCAAGATCGAGTCGCACAACCACCCGTCCTACGTCGAGCCGCACCAGGGCGCGGCCACCGGCGTCGGCGGGATCGTGCGCGACATCATGTCGATGGGCGCCCGCCCGATCGCCGTCATGGACGCGCTGCGCTTCGGCGGCGCCGACGCCGTCGACACCCGGCGGGTGCTGCCCGGCGTGGTCGAGGGCATCAGCCACTACGGCAACTGCCTGGGCCTGCCCAACATCGGCGGCGAGGTCGTCTTCGACCCCTGCTACATCGGCAACCCGCTGGTCAACGCGCTCTGCGTCGGCCTGCTGCGCAAGGACCAGATCAAGCTGGCCACCGCGCCCGGCCCGGGCAACCAGGTCGTGCTGTTCGGCGCGTCCACGGGCCCCGACGGCATCGGCGGCGCGTCCGTGCTGGCCTCGGCGACGTTCGAGGACGAGTCGCAGGCCAAGCGGCCCGCCGTGCAGGTGGGCGACCCGTTCATGGAGAAGCTGCTCATCGAGTGCTGCCTGGAGCTCTACGCGGCCGACGTCGTCGTCGGCATCCAGGACCTCGGCGCGGCCGGCGTCTCCTGCGCCACCACCGAGCTGGCCGCCAAGGGCACCGGCGGCATGAAGGTCGACCTCAACCTGGTCCCGCTCCGCGACCCCTCGCTCAGGCCCGAGGAGATCCTGATGAGCGAGTCCCAGGAGCGGATGATGGCCGTGGTCCGGCCCGACGACATCCCCGCGTTCCTGGCGATCTGCGCCAAGTGGGACGTCCCGGCCACCGTCATCGGCGAGGTCACCGACACCGGTCGCCTGATCATGACGTGGGACGGCGAGGTCATCGTCGACATCCCGCCGGGCACCGCCGCCGACGACGGCCCGGTCTACGAGCGTCCCTTCCACGAGCCGTCCGGGCAGGGCGCGCTCAACTCCGACACCCCCGACCGGCTGGCCCGTCCCGACGACCTGCGGGCCACCCTGCTGCAGCTCCTCGGCTCGCCCAACCTGGCCTCCAAGGAGTGGGTGACCTCCCAGTACGACCGGTACGTCCGTGCCAACACCGTGCTGGCCCAGCCCGCCGACGCGGGGATGCTGCGCATCTCCGAGGTCATGGCCGGGGCCGAGCCGACCACCCGGGGCATCGCGCTGTCCACCGACGGCAACGGGCGTTACGCCAAGCTCGACCCCTACGCGGGGGCGCAGCTCGCGCTGGCCGAGGCGTACCGGAACGTGGCCGTGACCGGCGCCAAGCCGCTGGCCGTCACCAACTGCCTCAACTTCGGCTCGCCCGAGGACCCCGAGGTCATGTGGCAGTTCGCCGAGGCCGTACGCGGGCTCGCCGACGCCTGCCGCACCCTCGGCGTGCCGGTGACCGGCGGGAACGTCTCCTTCTACAACCAGACCGGCTCGACCGCCATCAACCCCACGCCGGTCGTGGGCGTGCTCGGCGTCATCGACGACGTGGCCAAGCGGGTGCCGTCCGGGTTCACCGCCGAGGGGCTGCGGGTCGTGCTGCTCGGTGACACCGGCGAGGAGTTCGGCGGCTCGGAGTGGGCCCACGTCGCCCACCGCCACCTGGGCGGCCTGCCGCCGAACGCGGACCTGGAGGCCGAGCAGGCGCTGGCGACCGTGCTGGTCGAGGCGGCGGCGCGCGGGTTGCTCGAGGGGTCGCACGACCTGTCCGACGGCGGCCTGGCCGTGGCGCTGGCCGAGTCCTGCCTGGCGCGCGGAGTCGGGGCCACGGTGGCGCTGAGCGGCGAGCCGTTCACCGACCTGTTCAGCGAGTCGGCCGCGCGGGCCCTGGTCGTGGTGCGGCCGGAGGCGTTCGACGAGTTCGCGGCGCTGTGCGGGCGGCACGAGGTGCCGTGTTACGGGCTCGGGGTCACCGGCGGGGAGTCGCTGGTGGTCGAGGGCGTGTTCGAGGTGGGGATCGAGGAGATCCGCGAGACCCACTCGGCGACGCTGCCCGCGCTGTTCGGCTGAGATCCAACGAGAAGGGCCGGTGCGGGGTGACCCCGCACCGGCCCTTTCATGTGTCGTCAGACCTTCTTGATGCAGACGACGTAGACCTTGCCGGAGACGCTGGTGCCGTTGTTGCCACCGCCGCTGGTGTAGTTGTTGCCGCCGCCGTTGTCGTCCTTGGCGACGGTCACCGTCCAGCCGGAGGCGCCGGGGTAGCTGCCCATGACGACGGCGTTCTTCAGGGTGCCGAAGGAGAAGCCGCCGCCGGTGGGGGTGCCGCCGTTGTTGCAGGTGGCGGTCACCGAGCCGAGGCTGCTGATGGTCGCGTCGTTGGTGTAGGTGCCGTAGGCGGCGCCGCCGCCGTCCTTGCCGGGCTCACCCTTGGGGCCCTGGGGACCCTGCGGGCCCGTGTCACCCTTCGGTCCCGTGTCGCCCTTCGGACCCTTTTCGCCCTGCTTGCCGTCCTGGCCGTTCTTGCCGTCGTCGCCCTTGGGGCCCTGAGGACCGGTGTCGCCCTTGGGGCCCTGGGGACCGGTGTCGCCCTTGGGGCCCTGCGGGCCGTCCTGGCCGTTCTTGCCGGGGAGGCCCTGCTTGCCCTGGGGGCCCACCGGCCCGGTCTCGCCCTTCGGGCCCTGGGGGCCCTGCGGGCCGGCGACGCCCTGCTTGCCCTGCGGGCCCGTGTCGCCCTTGGGGCCGGACGTGGCGCCGTTCAGCTCCGTCGTGCTGCCGCCGATCACGACGCGCTCTTCGGTCTTCCGGCACGGCGTGGTCGGGTTGACGATGCGGACGTACCGCGTCTTCTTGTGCACGCAGGCGTAGACCTCGCTCGCCGCCGACGAGGCGGTGGCCACGCCACCGACGGCGAGGAGCGAGGCGGCGAGCGCTCCGACAGTGGCGAGGGTGAGCGTACGCCCACCGCGAACCTTGATAGCCACGGCTTTCCTTCCAAGGGACAAGTGATGCTCAGGTTGTGCATGAGATTCACGTTTCGACCGTTCCAAAGGTTGGCAAGAACTACATAACGTGTATGTCACGAAACGGAGGGTTACTGACCAGATTGACCGACTGTCGCGCTGCCAGTGGGTAAAAGGACGCATTGGCGGCGGCGATCCCGCGTGGATAATCGGGTCTGTGCCCAGCCCCTACCTGCCGCCGGCCACGCAGCCCGTCCGAGGCGTGGTCTGGGGCATCCACCTCGTTCTTCCCCTACTGGGGCTCTGGTTGCTGCTCGCGCAGCAGCACCTCAACGTCGTCTGGCAGCACAACGCGAGCCACTTCTGGATGATCCTCGCGGTGGCCGGGATCAACGTGGCGCTCGGCGGCCTGATCACCGAGGCCGCGCGCCGCCGTCAGGACGCCCGGCTGTTCCTGGTGTCCATGGTGTTCCTCAGCAGCGCGGGCTTCTTCCTGCTGCACGGCCTGGCCACGCCCGGCGTCATCCTGCCGACCGGCTCGCTGGGCTTCGACCTGGGCCAGCAGGTGGGGCTCACGATCGCGTCGATGTTCGCGTTCGCCTCGGCCCTGCCGCTGGGCGAGCGGGCGGCCAGGGCCGTCCTTGACGCGCAGCACTTCGTCCGGGCGATGCTGTTCGGCTTCCTGCTGCTGTGGGGGCTGGTCTCGCTGGTGCCCGAGCTGACCGCGCTCAGCGATCCGCCCCTGGTCGCGCCGGTGAGCTGGCTGGGCCTGGCGTCCGTCCCCGGCGTCCTGCTGTACGGCGCGGCCGGCGTGATGATGTTCCTGCTCCACCGCCGCCGCCCCTCGGCCATGCTGGTCAGCCTGATCACCGCGTACGCGCTGCTGGCCGAGGCGATGGTCGCCGGGATGTCGCAGCTCAACTGGCACCTGTCGTGGTGGGAGTGGCACGTGCTGCTCACCCTCGCCTTCGTGTTCGTAGCCTACAGCGCCTACCTGCAGTTCAGGCGCGAGGGGTCGAGCGCCGGCCTGTTCGACTCGGTGACGCTGGCGGCGACGGTCGCGCGCCTCCAGCAGGACTACGACCAGGCGCTGGAGGAGCTGGTCGAGCACGTACGAAGGGGCGAGCCGCTGGCCGCGACCCGGCTGTCGGGCAAGTTCCGGCTGAACGAGAGCCAGGCCGCCGTGCTCGACCGGGCCGGGGAGGCGCTGGCCCACGAGCGGGAGCTGTCGGAGCGGCTGGCCGCGCTGGTGGCGGTGAGCGCGCAGACCCGCGTGGGCCTGCCGGAGGGCGAGCTGCTGACCACCGCGCTCGACCGGGTCAGGCAGGCGTACGGCGACGTCAAGATCGCGCTGGTGTCGGAGGGCCGGACGCAGATCGGCTCCCGCGCGTACGAGTTCGACGGCGACGGGCCGATCCGCCGCGACCAGCGGCTGGCCTACCCGCTCACGGTCAGGGGCCACCTGGCCGGCGTGCTGGAGGTGCCGGTGGGCCGCACCGGCCAGGACGAGGCGCTGGCCGCCACCCTGGCCGGCCAGCTGTCCATCTCGCTGGAGAACGCCCGCCTCTACCAGGAGCTGGACACCCTCTTCCGCCAGTACATGTCGCCCGACGTGGCCAACGCCCTGCTCGCCGACCCCGCCCGGGCCGCGCTCGGCGGCGAGCTGAAGGAGCTGACCGCGCTCTTCGCCGACCTCAAGGGCTTCACCTCCTTCTCCGAGCAGGTCACGCCCGGCGAGATCGTCGAGATGCTCAACCGCTACCACACGGCCGCCGTGCCCTGCGTGCTGAACAACGGCGGCACGATCGTGCAGTTCGTCGGCGACGCGATGCTGGCCCTGTTCAACGCGCCGGCCACGCAGGCGGGGCATGCCAGGGCGGCCTGCCGGGCCGCGCTGGCGATGCAGCGGGCCGCGGCCGAGGTGGCCGAGGAGATGGCCTGGAAACGCGCGGACGACGTGGAGTGGCCGACCTTCCGGGTGGGCGTCAACACCGGTCCCGCGCTGGTCGGCAACATCGGCAGCCCCGAGTTACGCGGCTTCAACGCGATGGGCGACTGCGTCAACGTGGCCGCCAGGCTGCAGGCCCTGGCCGAGCCGGGGACGGTGGTGATCGGCGAGACGACGCTGCGGCAACTCGGCCGCGACGTCTCGGTGGACGCCCTGGGACGGCTCACCCTGAAGGGCAAGGAAGAACCCGTGGCCGCGTACGTTCTGACTGGAATGCCATAGAACGGCAATAGCCGTCCGTACATAATCGGCGCATGACTCCAGAGCCCGGCGAATTTCTTTCCATGCTCACCGCCGAGGAGATCGACACCCTGCGAGCCGCCGGGCGCCCGCGGCAGTGGGATCGCGGCACGACGGTGATCGGCGAGGGCGACTCGGCCGACTGGGTGGTCGTGCTGACGCGGGGCCGGGTCAAGGTGTCCTCGCACACGAGCGGCGGCACCGAGGTGGTCCTGGCGGTACGCGGCCCCGGGGCGCTGCTGGGCGACATGTCGGCCGTGGACGGCTCGCCGCGCTCGGCCACCGTCACCGCGCTGGAGCCCGTCCAGGGCATCGTGATCGGGGACTTCAGCGGCTTCCTGGCCGCGCACGGCCGCATCGCCGTCCTGCTCCTGCAGCTCGTCGTCGGCCGGCTGCGCGACGCGGACCGCAAGCGCGTCGAGTACGGCGCGTTCGACACCACCGGCCGGGTGGCGACCCGGCTGCTCGAACTGGCCGACCGGTACGGCGAGCCGACCACCGCCGGCGTGCGCGTGGCCCTTCCGCTCAGCCAGGACGAGCTGGCCGGCTGGACCGGCTCCTCCCGCGAGGCGGTCAGCAAGGCGCTGCGCAGCCTGCGCGACCGCGGGCTCATCGAGACGGGCAGGCGGCGGGTGGTCATCCACGACGTCGAGGGGTTACGCAGGCGAGCCAGATAACCCCTGCCACAAAACGGACGTACGACGTACGTCATAGTGGGAGTCATGGTCGCGGTCACCCCCGAAACCGGCACCTCCATGCGTTACGCGTGGCGCGTCTGCTCGGTCACCAGCCTGGGCCTCGTCCTCATCGGCATCGCGGGCAGCACGCTCAACGTCGCCCTGCCGACCGTGGTGCGGCACTTCCACGCCGACGCGACGCAGTCGGGATGGATCCTGCTGGCGTTCCTGCTGGTCAACACCGCGAGCCTGGTGTTCTTCGGCCGGGTCGCCGACCTGCTCGGCAGGCGCGAGGTGTATCTGGCGGGGTTCGCCCTGTTCACCGCGGCCTCGCTGCTGGCCGGGCTGTCACCGGACGTCTGGTTCCTGGTCGGCATGCGCGTGGTGCAGGCGATCGGCTCGGCGATGATCCTGGCCAACGGCACGGTGATCATCACCGACGCGTTCCCGCCCGAACGGCTCAGCCAGGGCATGGGCGTCTACATCGGCACGCTGTCGGTGGCCCAGCTCGCCGGTCCGACGCTCGGCGGCCTGATCGCCGAGACCGCAGGCTGGCAGTGGATCTTCTGGGTGAACGTGCCCGCCGGGCTGGTCGCGCTCGGCTGGGGTGCGGTGATCTTACGCAAGATGCCCCGGAGGCCGAAGCAACCGGTGGACGCGCTCGGCAACGTGCTGGTGTTCGCCGCGCTGTCGGCGGTGCTGCTGGCGGTCAACGAGGCCGGGTCGGGTGGCCTGACCAGCCCCGTCGTCCTGACCGGGGCGGCGCTGTTCGTGCTGCTGCTGCCGCTGATCGTGCTGGCCGAGCGGCGTTCGGCGAACCCGGTGCTGGACCTGCGGTTGTTCGGCGGCCGGCTGCTGGCCTATGCGAACCTGGCCTCCTTCTGCAACGCGCTTGCCCGTTCGGCGCTGATCCTGGTGGTCGCGCTCTACTTCCAGGCGGCGCGCGGGCTCGACGCGTTCTCGGCCGGGCTGAGCGTGCTGCCGGTGCCGGTGGGCATCGGGCTGGCCTCGCCGATCGCGGGCCTGCTCGGGCCCCGGGTCTCGCCGTACGGGCTGTCGATCGGCGGCGCGGCGATGAGCGCGCTCGGGCTCGGCACGCTGATGCTCACGGCCGACCCGGCGACGCCGTACTGGGTGACCGGGATCGCCCTGTTCGTGGCCGGGTGCGGCAGCGGGACGTTCCTGACCGGCAACACCACCCAGGTCATGGCCGCCCTGCCCACCGGCAGCCTGGGCGTGGTCAACGGCTTCCGCGTCATGATCATGAACGTCGGCATCGTGATCAGCGTCGGCCTGTCGCTCAGCGTCGTGACCAGCTCCGTGGGCCCGGCGCTGCGCGCCCAGGTGTACGCGGGCACGCTGTCCACGCTCTCCCCGGTGGCCGTCGGGCAGCTCATGGACGGCTTCCAGCGCGCGTACGCGGTGCTGTTCGCGGTGGCGCTGGCCGGCGCGCTGCTGGCCGCGCTCGCCAGGTCTCAGAGGGCGCCGGCGAGCCTGGACTCCACGTCGCGGTAGCGGGAGACCGGGATGAGGTGCACGCCGTCGAACGCGCCGGACTCGCGCAGCGCGAGCACCTGCTCGCAGGCCGCCTCGACGCCCGCCATGCGGTCGGCGGCCACCCGTTCGACCAGCTCGGCGGGCAGGGCGATGTCGGGGATGGCGGCGGCCAGCGTACGGGCGTGGCGCTCGCTGGCCAGCACCATGACGCCCGCGTAGACCGGCACGTCGATCGGGTTGGCCTCGCGCCAGCGCACCTGCGCCTCGACCGAGAAGCTGACCTGCGAGAACAGGAAGTCGGCCGCGCGCTTCCAGTCGGGCAGCGGGCGCAACCCGGCCGCCGCGCCGACGCGGACGGCCGCCGAGAAGCCCCTGGCCTCCTCGATCATCGAGCGGACCGTCAGGTCGCCGGTACGGCTGCCGCCGGCGGGCTTGTCGCCGTGGACGAACAGGAACTGGTCGACGCCGTACGCCGCGGCCGTCAGCAGGTCGCGGTGGAAGCCGAGCAGGTTGCGGTCGCGGGAGTTCAGGCAGGCGATGCTGCGCCCGCCCATCGCCTCGACCTCGTGGGCCACGGCCACGCTCGACACGGTGGCTCGGCCGATGTGGTTGTCGGGGATGAGGAAGGAATGGGCGACCTGGCTGAGCGTGCCGATCTGGTGGCGTACGCGCTTCAGGTCGGGCTTGGTGGGAGGTTCGATCTCGCAGACCAGCTCGAAGGGCATGATCCCGACCCTAACGTCCGGCGGCCAGCGCCTCGATGCCGCGCAGCACGAGATCGACGCCGAAGGAGTCGTAGAAGTCCGGGTCGGCCCCCGCCACCAGCGGTGAGGCCATCTCGACCAGGTACGGGTACTTCTCCGGCGACAGCGACTGGAGGCCGGCCCGCTTGACCCGGACGGCCTCCGCGATCTCCTCGCCGGTCCGGCCGGCCTTGAAGTGCACGGGCGCGTCGGCGATCGACAGCGCGCTCTGCAGCAGGTACTTGGTGATCAGGCAGCTCTCCTCGACGCCGAACCCCGCCGTACGGGCCAGGCCCAGGGCCTTGTCCCAGACGACCAGGAAGTTCGGGACGGAGATCGGGTCGATCTGCTCGATGACGTTCTTGGCGCAGGGATGGGCGCGCAGGGTGCTGATGAGCCCCTGGGTCAGGTCGCGGAGCTGCTGCTGCCAGGGCCGCTCGTCGGCCGGCGCGGGCACGAACCCGCCGATCAGGTGGTCGGCCATGCCGAACAGGAGCTGGTCCTTGTTCTTGTAGTGCCAGTACAGGGCCATCGGCGTCACGCCCAGGTCGGTCGCCAGCCGCCGGATCGTCACGGCGTCGAGCCCCTCGGTGTCGCCGATCTCCAGCGCTCGCTCGGCGATGGCCTGCGCGGTCAGTTTTCCCATCACGGTTGACAACTATACGTCGTACAAGTTGAACTGTACGACGTACAAGTACGGCGTATAGGAGGTTGTTCCATGCGATGGTGGGCGCTGGGTGCCGTGACGTTGGGCACCTTCATGACCTATCTCGACAACAACGTGGGAAATGTCGCGTTGCCGACGATCCAGCGGGAGCTCGGGCTGACGATCTCCGGGCTGGAGTGGATCGTGAGCTCGTACATCCTGGTCTTCGCCGGGCTCATGCTGGTCGGCGGCCGGCTCGCGGACCTGTTCGGCGCCCGCAGGGTGTTCCTGGCCGGGCTCGCCGTCTTCACCGTGGCCTCGCTGGGCGCCGGGCTCGCCACCTCGGGCGGCATGCTGATCGCGGCACGGGCCGTCCAGGGCGTGGGGGCGGCGCTGCTCACGCCCACGTCGCTCACCCTGATCAGCCAGATCTTCCCCGACCCCGGCGAGCGCGGCAGGGCCGTGGGCATCTGGAGCGCGTCCGGGGCGCTGTCCATGGCGCTCGGCCCGGCGGCCGGCGGATTCATCAGCGAGAACCTGCACTGGGGCTGGATCTACCTGATCAACGTGCCGATCGGCGTCGCCACCTTCGGCCTGGGGCTGTGGGCGGTCCGGCCCGCGTTCACCCGCCTGCGGCACCGGCTCGACCTGCCCGGCCTGGCCACCTCGGCGCTCGCGCTGGTCTCCCTCACCTACGCGCTCATCGAGGGCGACCGCGCCGGATGGACGTCGGCCGAGATCCTGGCCGCGTTCGGTCTCGCGGCGGCGGCGGCCGTGGCGTTCGCGCTGGTCGAGACGCGGGCCGAGCGCCCGATGATCGACCTGTCGCTCTTCCGCGCCCGCGTGTTCAGCGGCGGCGCGCTGACCATGGGCATCTGGTCGTTCGGCGTGTTCGGCATCTACTTCTTCAGCGCCCTGTGGCTGCAGAACGTGCTCGGCTTCTCCCCCACCCAGGCCGGCCTGGCGTTCGTGCCGATGGCCCTGGTCATGGCGGTCGTCGCCATCCTGTCGCAGCGGATCTCCGCGCGGCTCGGCACCGGCCCGACGGTGGCGCTCGGCATGGCGCTCATGGGCGCGGCGATCTACCTGATCTCCGGCGTCGGCGCCGACGGCGACTACGCCGACGTCGCGCCCTGGTTCCTGCTCTACGGCCTCGGCGGCGGCATGCTGGTGCCGCTCACCTCGGCGATCCTCGGCGGCCTGCCCAAGGAGCGGACCGGCGTGGCCTCGGGCGTGCTGAACGTCTCACGCGAGGTGTTCGGCCTGCTCGGCATCACCGTGCTGGGCGCGATCCTCAGCTCCAGCCAGAGCGGCAGCGACCGGCCGCCGCTGGCCGCCTTCCTCGACGCCTACCAGTTCACGCTGGTCATCGCGGCGGTGATCGTGCTGGCGGCCATCCCGCTCAGCCTGTACGCCCTGCGCCCGCCCCGCCGCCCGTCGGAGGCGGACGGTCCTCAGGCCACCGCCTCCGCCACCGTCGGCTCGTCGAACTGAGTGCGGTACAGCTCCTCGTAGCGGCCGCCCATGGCCAGCAGCTCGGCGTGCGTGCCGCGCTCGGCTATGCGGCCGTCCTCGATCACCAGGATCTGGTCGGCCGCCCGCACGGTGGACAGCCGGTGGGCGATCACCACGGCGGTCCGGCCCGCCAGCGCCTCCCCCAGGGCCGCCTGCACGGCCGCCTCGGAGGTGGAGTCGAGGGCCGCGGTGGCCTCGTCCAGGATCACCACGCGCGGCCTGGCCAGCAGGAGCCGGGCGATCGTGAGCCGCTGGCGCTCGCCGCCGGACAGGCGGTAGCCGCGCTCGCCGACCACAGTGTCGAGCCCGTCGGGCAGCGACTCGATCAGCGTCCGCAGGCGGGCCCTGGTGAGGGCGTCCCAGATCTCCTCCTCGCTCGCCGTGGGCCTGGCCAGCAGCAGGTTCTCCCTGATCGTCTCGTGGAAGAGGTGGCCGTCCTGGGTGACCATGCCGAGGGTGTCGCGGACGGCGTCGAAGGTCAGGTCCCGTACGTCCACGCCGCCGAGGCGGACGGCGCCTGAGTCGACGTCGTACAGCCTGGGCAGGAGCTGGGCGATCGTGGACTTGCCGGCCCCCGACGAGCCCACCAGCGCCACCATCTGGCCCGGCAGGGCCGTGAACGAGATCCCGTGCAGCACCTCCTCGCCGCCCCGCGAGTCCAGCGTGGCGACCTCCTCCAGCGAGGCCAGCGACACCTTGTCGGCCGCGGGGTAGGCGAAGCGCACGTCGTCGAACTCGACGGAGACCGGGCCGTCGGGGACCTCGCGGGCCTCCGGACGTTCCTGGATGAGCGGCTTGAGGTCGAGCACCTCGAAGACGCGCTCGAAGCTGACCAGAGCGCTCATCACGTCCACGCGGGCGCTGGCCAGGGCGGTCAGGGGCGCGTACAGGCGGGTCAGCAGGAGGGCCAGCGACACGACCGCGCCGGGTTCGAGCTGGTCGCGCAGGGCGTAGAAGCCGCCGAGGCCGTAGACGAGGGCCAGCGCGAGCGCCGAGACCAGGGTCAGGGCCGTGACGAACACCGACTGGTTCATGGCCGAGCGCACGCCGATGTCGCGCACCCGCCGCGCCCGCGCGGCGAACTCGGCCGACTCGCGCGCCGGCCGGCCGAACAGCTTCACCAGCGTCGCGCCCGGCGCGGAGAACCGCTCGGTCATCTGGGTGCCCATGGCCGCGTTGTGGTCGGCGGCCTCGCGCCGCAGCCGCGCGATCCTGACGCCCATCCGCCGCGCGGGCAGCACGAACACCGGCAGGAGCAGCAGCGCGAGCAGGGTGATCTGCCACGAGATGCCGATCATCACGCTGAGCGTCAGCACGAGCTGCACCACGTTGCCCGCCACGCTGGACAAGGTGTCGGTGAAGGCCCGCTGCGCCCCGATCACGTCGTTGTTCAACCGGCTCACCAGCGCCCCGGTACGGGTCCGCATGAAGAACGCGACCGGCATCCGCTGCACGTGGTCGAAGACGGCCGTGCGCAGGTCGAGGATCAGGCCCTCGCCGATGGTGGCCGACTGCCAGCGGTTCAGCAGGCCGAGCCCGGCCTCGGCGAGCGCCAGGCCCGCGATCAGCACCGCGACCACCACGACCACGTCGAGCGGCTCGGCGTTGAAGATCGCATCGACCACCCGCCCGGCGAGCAGCGGCGACACCACGGCCAACCCCGCCAGCACCACGCTGAGCACGAGGAACAGCACGATCCTGCGGCGGTGAGGGCGGGCGAACCCGCCGATACGCCGGAGCGTCGCCCTGTTCAGCGGGCGACGCTCCGGACGGTTGTTCATCGAGTAAAGCTGATGCCAGGCGGTCACTTCCATGCTCATGGCATGGAGACTATTTCCTCAAGTTAACTTGAGGTCAACTGCCGATCTTCTTGCCCCTGCCGTGCCAGACCACCGCGACCGACGGGCGCGGCTGGTCACCGTCGGGCCAGCGGCTGGCCGGGTTGTCCGGGGTTGCGCCGTCCAGCTCGCCCGGGTGCTGCACGGCCACGAACACGCTCTTCTGGTCCGCGGTGACCAGCGGCCCGCAGGTCTCCGCGCCCAGCGGGACCGTGAGAAACTGGCGCAGGTGGCCGCGGTCGGAGCCGCGTACCGGCATGACGAACAGGCCGTCGTTGCTGCCGAGCTGGTTGCCGTCGGTGGAGATCCACAGGTTGCCGTCGGCGTCGAACGTCACGTTGTCCGGGCACGAGATCGGCGAGACCTTGGTCTTGTCGAAGCCGGCGAAGTAGGTCGCGGGGTCGTTCGGGTCGCCGCAGATCAGCGGGAGCGACCAGGCGAAGGTGGTCTCGCCGGCGTCGTCGCGCCGCTCGGCGATCTCCAGGATGTGGCCGTGCTTGTTGGACGCGCGCGGGTTGGCCTCGTCCACCTGGGCGGCGGTGCGGTTGGAGTTGTTGGTCAGGGCCACGTAGACGCCGCCGGTGACCGGGTTGCGCTCCATGTCCTCGGGACGGTCCATCTTGGTCGCCCCGACCTTGTCGGCCGCCGTACGCGTGTAGATCAGCACCTCGGCGGCGGTCATGCCGTCCACGTACGACCTGTCGCCCGACACCAGCGGGATCCACTGGCCCGAGCCGTCGAACAGCCCGTCGGAGGGCGGCTTGCCGGACCCGTCGATCTCGGCGGCCGGGCTGTCGCCGGTGAACTTGGCGACGTACAGGGTGCCCTCGTCCAGCAGGGCGCGGTTGTGCCGGTCGAAGCCGGGGATGTACCGGTTCTTCGAGACGAACTTGTAGATGTACTCGAAGCGCGAGTCGTCACCCATGTAGACGACCAGGCGGCCGTCCCTGGCCAGGGTGGTGTTGGCGGCCTCGTGCTTGAACCGGCCGAGCGCGGTGCGCTTGATCGGCGTGGAGTCGGGGTCGAACGGGTCGATCTCCACGATCCACCCGAACCTGTTGGCCTCGTTCGGGTGCTTGGCCAGGTCGAAGCGCTCCTCGATCCGGTCGAACCGGCGACTGCTCGCCGGGGTGCCCGTGGTGATCGTGTAACGCGAGATGTACGGCCGCTGCGCCTCGGGCACCTTGTCGCCGTTGACGAAGTACTGGTCGAAGTTCTCCTCGGCGGTCAGGACCGTGCCCCAGGGGGTGGAACCGCCCGAGCAGTTGTTCAGCATGCCGACCGGCGCCAGGCCCTTGGGGTCGGCGGCCGTCCTGAGCAGGTCGGAACCGGCGGCGGGGCCGGAGAAGCGCATCGGCGTCTGCGCCGTGACGCGCCGGTTGTAGCGGCGGCGGCCCTTGGTGGTGAGCTTCCACTCGCCGGTGCCGTGCGCCCGCTCGATCTCCACGACCGAACCGCCGTGCGCGGCCAGCGCGATCCTGATCTGCTCCTCGGTCGCGGCCGCGCCGCCCGTGTAGCCGCGGAACATCAGGTTCTCGTCGGTGTACTCGTGGTTCACCCACAGCAGGCCGCGGTTGTTGCCCATGGGGAAGAACGTCACGTAGTCACAGTTGTAGCCGAACTGCTTGTTCTGGGCGTCGGCCGTCTGGTTGTCGAAGTCGAAGGCCGGCGCGCCGGGCAGCACCGGGTCGCCCCAGCGCACGACCACGGAGGAGTTGTAGCCGTCGGGGATGCGCAGCGCGTCGTCCTTGTTCGGCGGCACGGAGGTGAAGGCGATCCCGCCACGGCCGCGCAGGCTCTCGGCGGCAGGCGCGGCCGCGGTCTCGGCCTCCGCCCCCGGCTCGTCGGCGAACGCCGGAACCGCGCCCGCCACGCCGACGCCCGCCACCAGCGCGCCGAGCGCGCCCGCGCGCAGCATGCCGCGGCGCGACAGCGCCTCCTTCACCACGTCGCCGAAGTAGGCGTTGCCCGTCGTGTTGGCCACGTCGTGCGCGCACGCGTTCCCGCAACGGAACTGACAGGTCAGAGCGGATCGGCCACCTTTGTGCGGGGTGGAAAGCAGCGGCAGCAGCCGCCCCGCCTCAGGGTTCGCCACAGGTCCTCCAGATATGTGCGCAGTTGTACGGCGGGGACGTTACGGTCGCCGACGAAACCCGAGGTGAACGACGACCTCCGTCCCGGTGAACGCTTCCCGCGAGACAATGGACCCGTGCCACCACGCAAGATGGACCCGGAGAAGCTGCGCGCGGCCCTCGACGGCCAGCTCGTCGCCCTCGACCAGCCGCCCTACGACGGCCCCGCGTCGGCCCTGCCCGACGCCCTGGTCGCGGCGGTGCTCACCGCCTACGACCGCGGGCTCGTCCCCGAGCGCGACGCGGCCAGGCAGGCGGTGCGCCACCTGCTGGAGAAGCTGGCCGCCGCGGCTCCCGGCCGCACGGTCGAGGTGCGCGTGCCGCCTTACGCCGCCGTCCAGGCCATCCCGGGCCCCCGCCACACCCGCGGCACGCCGCCGAACGTGGTGGAGACCGACGCCCGTACCTGGCTGGAGCTGGCGCTCGGCCGGCTGACCTGGGACGAGGCCATGGCCAGGGGCTCGGTCGCGGCGAGCGGTTCCCGCGCCGACCTGTCAGCCCACCTGCCGCTCTAGCGTCCCCTGCCCATCCAGGGGAACTTGCTCTCGAAGCACTGGTCGGCGAGCTGGCCGGGAAGATCGCCACATTCCTGGACCACCTTCCAGAACCAGATCGCGACGATCGCGAACAGCACCAGCGAGAGCACGCTGATCACGATCCCGGCGATGGCCCGGCCCCTGCCCACCCGCTTGGCGAGCGCCACGCAGCCGAAGACGATCGACAGGATCGCGGTGAGCACGCCGGTGAAGCAGACGAACACCAGGAACGGGCTCGCCACGCCCAGCACCAGCGAGGCGGTGGCGAGGCCGCTGCCCGGTGGCGAGGGCGGCTGAGTGCCGTAGGGGCCGTACTGGCCGTACGGAGGGCTTCCCGGGGGCGGGCCGTAGCCGGGCGGGCCACCGTAGGGGCTGGAGGGGGTGGTCCCGGGGACGGACGTGTCCCGTCCGCCTTCGTACGAGCCCGCTGGGCCCTCGTACGGGACCCCCGAGGCGCTGGGCCCCCCGTAGGCGCCCTCTCCCCCGTACGGCGCCCCTGGCCCCGCCCCGCCGCCTGCGCCTGGCGTGCTCGGCGTTCCCGGCGTGCCGGGGGCCTCCGGCGGCCCGCCTTCCTTGCCGGGCTGACCGCGCAAGGGGGTGGTCGTCTCGGAGGGGGTGCCGCCCGGGGCGGGGGGCGGCTCCTCGGGGCCTCCGGCCGCGTGGGTGCCGGCGGGCGGGGGTTCGAAGGTGGGCACATCGCCGTACTCGTAGCGGGACGGCGCGGGCCGGCCCGGTTCCTCATCGGGCTGCGTGCCCCAGCCCGGGTAGGCCGGGGTCGCGCCGGGCATCGGATAGACCTGCGTCTCCTCCGCGTCCCCCCTGCCCCAACGCGCCTCCCCCGTGTCGCCGACGGCCGGCGCCGGCGTCTCGGGCGAGGTGGGCAGGTCGGGATGGTGGGGCTGTCCCATGGGCCTGGGCTCGTGCGTCGGCGGCACGTCGGGCGGCGGCACCACGGGCGGCGCGGGCGCGATCGGCTCCTCGCCCTGCGGCTCCTCGCCCTGCCGTTCCCCACCCTGTCGCTGCTCGCCCTGTCGCTGCTCGCCCTGCCGTTCGTCCTCGAACGGCCACTCGTCCGCCCACCGGCCGCCACCGGCCTGCTCCCCGGCCCCTTCGCCCTCATGCCGCCCGCCGCCGGGCCGGCTCCCCTCTCCGGGGCCGGCTCCGTGGCCGGCTCCTTCGCCGGGGGGCCCGCCCCGAGGATCGCCCGCCTGTCCAGGCGCCGGCTCGTATCCAGGGACATGGTCGGGGTCGGCGGCGGTCTCCGCCTCGTCGGCCGTCCCCTCTCGCCACCATTCGGGTGTGTGCTGCGGCGGAGCGTGTTCGGGCCGGCCCTCTTGGGGGTGGCCTTCGCGGTGCTGCGGGTCCTGCCCCTCGCGGGGCTCGTTGGGGTCCCCAGGTGTGGTCACGTCTGCGTCTCCCGACGGGTCTGCATGCCGGATACTTCACCCTTTCGCGGAGGGCATCGGCTAAAGCGCACGACACGGTAAGACGGGTGCCATCCTTGGGTCACCATGCGCCAAAGCGGCAGGCGGCGGGCAAGATGAGTGCATGCTGGACGAGACCCTGACGTACGCCCTGATCATGGTCATGAAGACCCATCGCAACCGGATGGCCGCCGCCCTGGCGCCACTGGGCCTGCACGTGGGCCAGGAGCTCCTGCTCAACCAGCTGTGGCGGCAGGACGGCCTCACCCAGAGCGAGCTGATCGCCCGTCTGGGCGTGGAGCCGCCGACCGTCACCAAGACCCTCCAGCGCCTCGAACGCGTGGGCCTCGTCTACCGCTCCCCCGACCCCGACCGCCCCCGGGTGGGCCGCGTCCACCTGACGGAGGCGGGCAAGGCGCTGCGCGAGCCGGTCGAGGAGATCTGGGCCAGGACCGACGAGGACCTCCAGCAGGGCCTGAACGACGCCGAACGCCACCTCCTGGCCCGCCTCGTACGCGCGATCCCCCAGTAGCCCGCTTCACCAAGAGCGAAACCCCCTTGCTGGAAGGGATCAAAAGCGACTTAGCTGGCTAATTAGTCGGCTAATCAGAAAGAGGCATCCCTATGCACGCGTTCATCACCGGCGGCTCCTCCGGCATCGGCGCCGCCACCGCGCTCGCCTACGCCAGGGCCGGCGCGCGGGTCACCATCACCTACAACACCGGTCCCGGCCGCGCCGCCGAGGTCGTCAAGCGCATCGAGGAGGTGGGCGGCGAGGCGACGGCCGTCCACCTGGACCTGGAGGACCACGCCACCATCGCGCCCGCCGCCGCCCAGGCGGGCCCGGTGGACGCCCTCGTGCTCAACGCCGTCCGCTGGGGCACGATCATGCCCAACAGCATGGACTTCGAGGACGTCCCCGCCGCCGAATGGACGGCCGCCCTGCACGCGAACGTCGTCGGCAACGCCCTGCTGGTCCAGGCCGTACTGCCCGGGATGAGAAGGAACGGCTTCGGCCGGATCGTCTTCGTCTCCTCGGGCGCCGCCGAGGAGGGCCGGCCGGGCCCGGGCCCGTACGGCACCGCCAAGATGGCCCTGCACGGCATGGCCCGAGCCCTGGCCTGGGAGGCCGGCGGCGACGGCATCCTGGTCAACGTGGCCGTGGCCGGGCTCACGATCACCGAGGCCGAACGCCCGGTCACCCAGGAGGCCCTCGACCGCATCGCCGCCCGTACGCCGAGCCGCAGGCTCTCGACCGCCGACGACATGGCGGCACTGATCCACTTCCTCGGATCGGCGGCCAACCGCAACGTCACCGGAGAGTTCGTCCGCGACGGTTCCAACGCCGGCAGATCGTCCCACGCCGGCTGATGGAGCACCCGGGTGTGCGAGCACGGAAGCCCGCAACCTAAACTGAGGCATGTGCTGAAGGGCGACGGCCGGCTCGGCCATGACCTGGACCCCCACGACCGCGCTCCCAAAGACGCCTGTGGCGTCTTCGGCGTATGGGCACCAGGCGAGGAAGTTTCCAAACTCACCTACTACGGGCTGTACGCGTTGCAGCACCGCGGCCAGGAGTCCGCGGGCATCGCGGTCAGTGAAGGCAGCCGCATCCTCGTCTACAAGGACATGGGCCTGGTGGCCCAGGTCTTCGACGAGTCGGTGCTCGGCACCCTCCGCGGCCACCTGGCCATCGGTCACTGCCGTTACTCCACCACCGGTTCCAGCGTGTGGGAGAACGCCCAGCCGACCCTCAGCTCCACCGAGGTCGGCGGGCTCGCGCTCGCGCACAACGGCAACCTGATCAACACGCCGGAGCTGGCCGAGCGCCTGGCTCCCGGCTCCACGAGGGCGACCACCGACACCGAGGTCCTGACCTCGCTGCTCGCGCAGGACCGCACGCGTTCCATCGAGGACTCGGCGGCCGAGCTGCTGCCGCAGGTCAAGGGCGCGTACTCGCTCGTGTTCATGGACGAGAAGACCCTCTACGCGGCCCGCGACCCGCAGGGCATCCGCCCGCTGGTCCTGGGCCGCCTGGAGCGCGGCTGGGTGGTGGCCTCGGAGACGGCGGCCCTCGACATCGTGGGCGCCACGTTCGTCCGCGAGATCGAGCCGGGCGAGCTGCTCACCATCGACGAGGACGGCGTCAGGTCGCGCCGCTTCGCCCTGCCCGACCCCAAGGGCTGCCTGTTCGAGTACGTCTACCTCGCCCGCCCCGACACCACGATCGCGGGCCGCGGCGTGCAGGTCACCCGGGTCGAGGTCGGCCGCGTGCTGGCCCGCGAGCACCCGGTCGAGGCCGACCTGGTCATCCCCACGCCCGAGTCCGGCACCCCCGCCGCCGTCGGCTACGCCGAGGAGAGCGGCATCCCCTACGGCCAGGGCCTGGTGAAGAACTCCTACGTGGGCCGCACGTTCATCCAGCCCTCGCAGACCATCCGCCAGCTCGGCATCCGGCTCAAGCTCAACCCGCTGCGCGAGGTCGTCGAGGGCAAGCGCCTGGTGGTCGTCGACGACTCGATCGTGCGCGGCAACACCCAGCGCGCCATCGTGAAGATGCTGCGCGAGGCGGGGGCGCGCGAGGTGCACGTCCGCATCTCCTCGCCGCCCGTGAGCTGGCCCTGCTTCTACGGCATCGACTTCGCGACCAGGGCCGAGCTGATCGCCGGTTCGCTGTCGGTCGAGGAGATCCGGGCCTCGCTGGGCGCCGACTCGCTGGGGTACATCTCCCTGGAGGGCCTGACCAAGGCCACCACCATCCCCGCCGAGCGGCTCTGCCGGGCCTGCTTCGACGGCTCGTACCCGATCCCGATCGACCAGGACAACGTGGGCAAGTTCGTGTTGGAGAGCAAAGCGTGAGCACATACGAGGCCGCCGGCGTCGACATCGAGGCGGGCGAGCGCGCCGTCACCCTGATGAAGGACAAGGTGGCGCGGGCCCGCCGGCCGGAGGTGGTCGACGACGCCAGCGGCTTCGCCGGGCTCTTCGACGCCTCGGCGCTGCTGCGTTACCGGCGTCCGCTGCTGGCCTCCTCCACCGACGGCGTGGGCACGAAGGTCATGATCGCCCAGCGCTACGGCAAGCACGACACGATCGGCATCGACCTGGTCGGCATGGTCCTCGACGACCTGGTGGTCTGCGGGGCCGAGCCGCTGTTCATGACCGACTACATCGCCGTCGGCAAGGTCGTGCCCGAGCGCGTCGCCGAGATCGTCGGCGGCGTGGCCGAGGGTTGCCGTCTGGCCGGCGCGGCGCTGGTCGGCGGCGAGACCGCCGAACACCCCGGCGCCATGGGCCCCGACGAGTACGACCTGGCCGGAGCCGGCACCGGCGTGGTCGAGGCCGACGCCATGCTGGGCCCCGACCGGGTCCGCGAGGGCGACGTGGTCCTCGGGCTCGCCTCCTCCGGCATCCACTCCAACGGCTACTCGCTGGTACGGCACGTGCTGCGCGAGACGTCGCTCTCGCTCGACGCGGTGCTGCCCGAGCTGGGCCGCCCGCTGGGCGAGGAACTGCTGGAGCCCACCCGCGTCTACTCGCTCGACTGCCTCGACCTGGCCCGCAGGTCCGAGGTGCACGCCTTCTCCCACATCACGGGCGGCGGCCTGGAGGCCAACCTGTCGCGGTCACTTCCCGGCCACCTCGACGCGCTGCTCGACCGCTCGTCCTGGACCCCGCCCGCGATCTTCGGCGTGCTGGCAGGGCACGGGCGGATCGCCCAGAAGGACATGGACCGCACGTTCAACCTCGGCGTGGGCATGGCGGCCGTCGTGCCCTCCGGCTCGGTCGACGAGGCGATCCGCCTGCTCGGCGAGCGTGGGCTCGACGCATGGGTGCTGGGCGAGATCGTCCAGGGCTCGGGCCAGGCCCGCTACCGCTGACCCCCATGGGGGCCGGACCTGGTTCGGTCCCCAAGTCCGGTTCCCGCTCAGGCCGGCTTGTGGCGCTGGTAGTGGCGGGCGACGCGCACCCGGTTGCCGCACAGCTCGGGTGAGCACCAGCGGCGCCGGGGGTGGGCGGGCAGGAAGATCATGCGGCACCGGGGGCCCTCGCAGGCCCGGATCCGGCTCGCCGCCGGATCGGTGAGCAGGTCGGCCGCGGCCTCGGCGAGCTGTGCGAGCAGGCGGGCGAGCCGGTCGCCGTCCCTGCGCGTGCCCTTGGCCGGCCCGGCGTCCGTCACGTCCAGATGCCCGTACGCGGGCGCGGCGCGCATCGCGTCGTTGATCGCCCCGACCGCCTCGCCGGACGGCCCCTCACCCCGGCGTACGGCGTCGACCGCCGCCTCCACGTGTGCCCGCAGTTCCCGGACCGCCCCCAGCTCCTCCGCCGCGAACGGCCCCTCGACCGCCGCGAGCCGGCCCGCCTGACGATCGATCCAGTTCGCGAACCCCTCGGGCGTGTCGAGAACGTCGAAGTCCTGGGCACGGGTGTTCACCAGGTCCAGCGCGAGCGGCTCACCAGTCAGGAACTCCATGGTCCCTAATGGTACATCCAGCCCCATGACGCGTTAGAAATGCGATGGGAGAACCCGACACTCAGACTCCATGCCGACCGGCGGGCATGACTGCGCACCACCGGCCACCCACGCTGATCGAGCGGGACGACGCCTTCTCCCCGGAGCCGGGCACGCACGCCTACCCGCGGAACCCGCCGGACACGCTCGACACCGGGCACTCAGCGCCAGAAACCACTCAGCGCCGGAAGAGAGGATCGCCAAGATCGCGGGCCCTCTCGACCACACGTAAGCGTGACGAAAGCCTCACGGTTGCCCGTGAGGCCCGACGATCATGAACGAGGATCCGGCAGCACGCCGGACCCTCGGCCACGTCACTCTGAAGAACGGCTATCGGCGACCGGAAGGACGGTCGTCCTCGTCGTCCCCGGAGCCGTAGTCATCGGCGTAATCGGCATAGCGATCCGCCAGCTCATCGTTGAGGTCGTCGGCGTCGTCATTGCTGGAGTCGCCGACCCCGAGTTCGTCGCGAAGTCGGTCAAGATCCGTGCCACCGCTGTTGTACTTCAGCTGGCGAGCAACCTTGACCTGCTTGGCCTTTGCTCGGCCGCGCCCCATTGGCTCGACCCCCTCGTGTGGGATCGTCCCCGACCCCTCGTCGCTAACGCACCACACACTGACGCCGCCTGACTTTGGACGTCAGCCTATCGTTCGCCTATTACCGTACCTGTTTTGTGCCCAGCTCGGTACGTCGTATGGGCGTGGGGCGTCAGTGGCCCAGCCAAATGGCCCTAATACGCCCGACTTCCGACATTCTGCGCTCGGCTAGCCTATCCGCTGCCACAGCCGGAGGAACGCCCTCGTCCGCCGCGATCCCGAAGATCTTCAGGGTCGTGTCGTAGATCTGGGTCGCCTTCGCCCTGGCACGATCCATGCTGAAGCCCTCGATCTCGTCGGCGACCTGGATGACGCCGCCGGAGTTGACCACGTAGTCGGGCGCGTACAGGATCCCGCGGTCGGCCAGCTGCTTCTCGACCCCGGGGTGGGCGAGCTGGTTGTTGGCCGCGCCGCAGACGATCTTCGCCCGCAGTCCGGCCACCGTGGCGTCGTCGAGCGCGCCGCCCAGCGCGCAGGGCGCGAAGACGTCGATGTCGGACGTCGTCAGCGCCTGGGCGTCGGCGACCACCTCGACCTCGGGGTACCGCTGGCGCACCCGCTCGACGGCCCGCGGGTCGACGTCGCAGATCACGACCTCGGCCCCGTCCTCGCGCAGGAGCTCGACCAGGCGGTGGCCCACCTTCCCGACCCCTTCGACGCCGACCCGCCTGCCGTGCAGCGACGGCGTGCCGAAGACCCGTTCGGCCGAGGCGCGCATGCCCTGGAAGACGCCGAACGAGGTGAGGACGGAGGAGTCGCCGGCGCCGCCGTGGGCCAGGGTGCGGCCGGTGACGTGGCGGGACTCCCGGGCGACGATGTCCATGTCCTCGCTGAAGGTGCCGACGTCGCAGGCGGTGATGTAGCGCCCGCCGAGCGACTCGACGAATCTGCCGTAGGCGCGCAGCAGCGCCTCGCTCTTCTGCCTGGCCGGGTCGCCGATGATGACGGCCTTGCCGCCACCGAGGTCGAGACCGGCCAAGGCGTTCTTGTAGGACATGCCCCTGGCCAGGTTGAGCACGTCGGCCAGGGCCGCCTGCTCGCTCTCGTACGGATAGAACCTGGTGCCCCCGAGCGCGGGGCCGAGGGCCGTGTTGTGGACGGCGATGATGGCACGCAGGCCGCTCTGCTCGTCTGCGCAGAAGACGACCTGCTCGTGGACGTCCTTGTGGGACGTGCCGAAGACGTCGGTCACGGTAGTGACTCCCTGTCCGGCCCGCCGCACCTTCGCGGCGGGGATCACTCTCAGACTAGTAAGCCTCAACGGTGCACGCAGGTGCTCTTCGTGACACGATGCCTCCGTGCTGCCCTATGCCGCCTACCTCCGCGTCTATGAGCCACTGACCGCGTTCGCCGAGTCCGAGCGCAAGCTGTGGGCCGACTACGCCGACTCACGTGACCGTCCGCGCCGGGCGAACGCGCTCAACGCGGAGCACGGCGAGTCGGTCATGCGCCTGCTCGGCATGCCCCCTGAGCCCGTTCCCGCCCAGGAGAGCCCCAATGCCTATCTGCGGCGCGTTGAGGACCGTTTGTACGTGTGTCCCTGGCAGACCCGGTTGCGGTCCTGGCTGGCCTTCTCACGGCTTCGTGGGGCCACTCCTGTGAAGCTGATGGACCGGCTCGTGCCCAAGGCCATCGCCGAGCAGACGGCCGACGACTTCGACCGGTTCAAGCGCCGGGCCGGTTCGTCCGCCTTGCGTACGCACATTCGCACCACGGCGTGGCATGTGCCGCCATCGTGGTTCGTACCGTTTGATGGGAACGAGCGCTGGCTGGTGCTCGGCTCCTCCACCCCGGGACAGGACGTGACGACCGCTACGGGCCGTAACCTCATCTACGTCACCTCCATGGCACAGGCCAGAAGGCGGGCCGCCCGCGCCCTCAACGTGATGCGCCGGCACCTCGGCGACACGTCGTCCAACCTCGACGTGGAGGACATCGCGCGCTGGCTGGAGGAGTTCCACCCGCACTCGCTGGTCGAGCTCGACTACGGCGGTCTGGTCCGTCTGATGAACGACGACGCGCTTCAGGCCGACCAGTCGGTTGCTGAGCTTTCGGCCGCTTTGACCGGTCTGGACACGGGTCAAGAAGAACTTGCCTATGCCATGTACCAGCGCGTCATCCTTCGGTGGAAGTCAATGCAACAGCTGGAATCAGCCAACTGAGCCCCAAAACAACCGTCTGACCTGCATGAGTAGGTCACGTCTCGCGGCTGCTCTCTTCTGCGAACTGAGTAGTTTGCCGTTTTCACTGCGATACCACGAACCGTGTCGCTAGAATCACCGAGCGTGACATCGCCATGGGGGCGGGCAGTTGGGTCAAAGAAGGGCTCGCCAATCGCTCTGCGTGGCGGTATGGTCACATCGGGTGATGCCGCATATGGCTCAGAAAAGCCGCACGCTCTGCGCCATAGGGGGACATCCGTGACACGCGCAAAGGCAGTCACAGGATCGCTAAGCCGGTCCACACGGAGGAGAGGCCGCACAAATGTCAGCTCGTACACCCGAGGCCGAGCCGCTGCTCACGCCCGCTGAGGTCGCGACCATGTTCAGGGTCGACCCCAAGACCGTTACGCGGTGGGCCAAGGCGGGCAAGTTGACGTCGATTCGCACCCTCGGTGGTCATCGGCGTTACCGGGAGACCGAGGTTCGCGCACTGCTGGCGGGCATTCCGCAGCAGCGTTCCGAGTAGTCGCAAGGGTCGTCACGAACCTCAGGGGGGTTGAGGGTGGACCAGGTACGCATGCCCGGTCCACCGACGTGACGTCGCACGGGGAAGTTGGCGTCGCCCGCCCGGCGCCACTCTTCCCCCGCTACGCCAGTTGCTCGCCGGTCAGCACGTCGAGCAGCTCGCCGACCCCGCCGTCGTAGGCGGCGGCGACGCCCAGCAGGGCCACCATGTGATCGACGAGCATCTTCTCCAGGATCGGCCGCTCGACGTCGCGATGCTCCAGCCAGTCGAGACCGGCCGTCTCCACGGAGGCGATCCACGAGCGCAGCGTGGTGCGCAGCACCGGGCTCGGCTCCTCGACGCGCATCTGCTTCTGGATGAGGCGGAACAGCCTCCGGCGCACGCCGTCGACGATCTCCCCCACTTCGCCCGCCCGGTTGGCGGGCCCACCGCGCAGCAGCGCGGCGAAGCCGGCGGCGTGCTCCTCGACGAAGTCGAAGTAACGCCCGAGGCCCGCGGCCAGCTCGTCGAGCGGCCTGCCGCCCTCGGCCGGGCGCAGCCGCGACTCCAGCTGCTCCGCCGCGCTCCTCAGCGCGGCCACGTAGAGCTCCTGCTTGCCGCCGAAGTAGTGGTAGACGAGCGCTCGTGAGGCGCCTGCCGCCGAGGCGACGTCGTCGATCGAGACGGCCTCCGCGTCACGGGTGCTGAACAGCTCCAGCGCAGCCGCCATGAGCTCTTCGCGACGGCGGTCCACACTCAGCCTTCGGCGTGCGGGCCGTGCCGTCTCGGCCGACTTCCCGGGTGTCACACCTGCACAGTATCCGACGACGTGCCCAATAGCGGACGTGTGGCGAATGGGTCAATATCAGGCTTCCCTAACCCGAAGCCGTACCCTGCGGCTTACTCGATCGTTTGGTGAGACAGGTGCCCATATCCGCATCGCGGGGGAGACACATGTCAGGACCGCCCGTCAACACTTCAACCATCGCCGAGCTCCGCGAGGTAGAGCCATTGCCTCGGCCACGACCCACCATCCGCAACGTCGCCGAGCGAGCCGGCGTCTCGAAGTCGCTGGTCTCACTCGTGCTGCGCGGATCCCCGCACGTGAGCGAGCATCGGCGGCAGGCAGTGCTCCAGGCGGCGCGCGAGCTCGGCTATCGGCCGAACGCGGTCGCGCGCAGCCTGGTGGAAGGACGTACCCATCTGGTCGGGGCGCTCGTCGCCGACCTGCACAACCCGTTCTACGCCGAGTTCCTCGACGGCCTGCAGGAGAGCCTGCACGGCGACGGGCTGCGCATGCTGATCGGGAACAGCCAGTGGGACCCGGCGTTCGAGGACGAGGCCGTGGAGGCCTTCCTGGAGCTCCGGGTCGACGGGCTGGTGCTCTTAGGCATCGCGCCGACCAGCGAGACGCTGATCGAGGCCACCGCCTACACCCCGACCGTCGTCGTAGGGGAACGTGACATCGAGCTCGACGGCGTCGACATCGTGGTCGACGACGACCAGCTCGGCGCCCGTCTGGCCATCGACCACCTGGTGAACCTCGGGCACAAGCGGATCGCGCACATCGAGGGCCCCCGGTCCTCGCGCTGCGAGGGCTACCTCGTGGCGATGCGCAGGCATTCGCTGGCGCCGTACATCATGGTCGAGGCGGCGGACGCGACCGAGGAGGGCGGCCGGGAGGCGGCGATCGCCCTGCTGACCCGCGACCCGCGGCCGACGGCCGTGTTCGCGGCCAACGACGTGGTGGCGCTCGGGGTGCTGGCCGCCGCGGCCGAGCTGGGGCTGCGGGTGCCGGACGACCTGTCCGTCATCGGCTACGACAACACCCACCTGTCGGCCTCGCGGCACATCTCGCTCACCTCGGTCGACCAGCCGCGCCGCGCCATGGGCAGGTCGGCGGCCGCGCTGCTGAGCGACAGGATAGGCGAGCCGGCCAAGGGCGCCCGGCTGCGCGAGATCCAACCCGAGCTGATCGTGCGCCGCAGCACGGGACCTGCCTGAGGGATATCTGCCGGTTGCGCTGCCGTTGCGGGCCTTCGCCGGGCGCCGCAATGGCACGGCGGGCCCATGCGCAGGTCTCTCGTCAGCAAGGCCGCCCAAAGCCTGGGTCAAGCCGTACGGCAGCGTCGCCGCACGGCGGTTTACTCGTCAGGGTCATGCTAATTGTGGCCGAATCTGGTTCGGTCACGATCTGATCCGGGGGACAGTCATGCGTGATCCAGAACTGGTGTCCTGCGCCCAGCGCGCGGCGGCCGAGCTCGAACGCGCCTGGGGGCACTGGCGCGCCGGCAGGGGGCGGGGCGCCGACGTCGGCGCCGAGTCCGTCGCCAGCTACGTGGCGCACTCCCTCGACCATCCGTGGGGCCGCCCCCGCGTCGTCCTCGGCCTCGACGCCGAGGACGCGCGGGAGCTGGCCGCCCTGCTCGAACGGCAGGAGGTCGGCGAGCACGTGTGGTGAAGCGGACGGCGAAACCGCCAGGCGGACCGCCCCAGCGGTCCCGACCGGACGCTTCGGTGGGGCGGCAGGCCGACTCGCAGGATTCCTGTTGATACGGGCCTGAACGCGGGGCTTCACGTAAGTTGGAGCTCATGCGTGCTCTACCAGCCACCGTCCTCGCCGTCTGCGGCCTGATCGCCTCCGCGTGCGGCGGCACCGAGCCCGGTGGCGTCGCGGCAGGTCAGGCCGCCTCCTCCGCCGAGGCGCCGGCCCAGCCACCCGCCCAGGACGGGCCCACCCAGGGGACGCCCGCGCAGCAGGCACCACCCGACGCCAAGCCGCTCAACGGCAAGGTCGTCGTCATCGACCCGGGGCACAACGGCGGCAACTTCCGCGACCCGAAGGCCATCAACCGCAAGGTCAACGTGCTGACGCAGTGGAAGCCCTGCGACACGACCGGCACCGAGACCAACAACCACTACACCGAGGCCGCCTTCACCTGGGACGTCTCCAACCGCATGGCCAAGATCCTCAGGGGCCGCGGCGCGACCGTCAAGCTGACCAGGTCCGACAACGACGGCGTCGGGCCGTGCATCACCCAGCGGGCCGCGATCGGCAACAAGGCCAAGGCCGACGCCGCGATCTCGGTGCACGCCGACGGCGCCGCCGCCGCGGGCCACGGGTTCCACGTGATCATCCCGAAGAAGATCAACGGGCCGGTGGACAAGGTCGTGGCGCCCTCCACCAGGCTGGGGGTGGACGTGCGCGACGCCTTCGCCAGGGGCACGGGCCTGCCGTACTCCACCTACGTCGGCAGCAAGGCGCTCAGCTTCCGCAACGACCTCGGCGGACTCAACCTCTCGACGGTGCCGAAGATCTTCGTCGAGTGCGGCAACATGCGCAACGCGGGCGACGCGGCCAAGTTCCAGGATCCGAAGTTCAGACAGCGGATCGCCTTGGCACTCGCGAACGGGATGCAGCACTATCTCGAAGCATGATTCCTCGCCCAGAGCTGCTCAATGATCTTTCCGGATCCTTCGAACTGACCTCGGGCGCGACCGTCGCCGGTCCCTTCGCGGACGCGGTACGTCGCGCGCTCCCCCTCCTCGACCTCCGTCCGGGAGACTCGGGCGACATCGAGGTACGTCAGGATCCCGCGCTCGGCGAGGAGGCCTACCGGCTGACCACCGGGTCGCGCGGGGTCGAGATCGTCGCGGGCGGGGCGGCGGGCGCGTTCTACGCCGCGCAGACGTTGCACCAGTTGCTGCCGGACGCCTCCTACCGGTTCGCCGTGGGCGCGTCGTGGCCCGTGCCCGGGGTGCGGGTCGAGGACGCGCCGCGGTTCGCCTGGCGGGGGCTGCACCTCGACGTGGCCCGGCATTTCTCCCCCAAGCGGGAGGTGCTCCGGCTGATCGACCTGATGGCCGTGCACAAGCTGAACCGGTTGCACCTCCACCTGGTCGACGACCAGGGCTGGCGGGTGGAGAGCAGGGCGTACCCGCTGCTGCACGAGGTCTCCTCGCACCGGCCGCGCACGGCCAGCAACTACTACCGGGAGCCGGAGGCGTACGACGACGTCCCGCACGGCGGCTACTACTCGCTGGACGACCTGGCCGAGATCGGCGCGTACGCGCGGTCCAGGTTCGTCACGGTGGTGCCCGAGATCGACGTGCCGGGGCACGCCTCGGCGATCCTGGCCGCCTACCCGTCGCTCGGCGCCACCGGCGAGCGCTACGACGTGCTCGACCGGTGGGGCATCTCGCCGGCGATCCTGTCGCCGCTGCCGCCGACCGTCGAGTTCCTGACCACGATCTTCGACGAGATCATCGGCGCGCTGGGCGAGGTGCCCTTCTTCCACATCGGCGGGGACGAGGTCGTCCTCGACCACTGGGCGCAGTCGGCGGAGATCACGGCCTACCGCGACTCGCTGGGCCTGTCCACGGTGATCGACCTTCAGTCGTGGTTCCTGCGCGCGCTGGCCGACGCCCTGGCCGAGCGCGGCTCGCGCGCGGTGGTGTGGGACGAGGCGTTCGTCAGCGGCGGGCTGCGCCAGGACACCGTGGTCATGCCGTGGCGCGGCATGGGCGTCGGGCGGCGCGCCGCCGCGGCGGGTCACGACGTGGTCGCCACTCCGGTGTTCCCGCTCTACTTCGACTACGCCGAGGCCGCCTCGGCCGACGAGCCGATGGCCATCGGCGACGCCACCACGGTGGCCGACGTGGCCGCGTTCGCCCCGGCCCCCGCCGACTGGACGGACGAGGAGCAGGCGCGGGTCATGGGCGTGCAGGCCCAGCTCTGGACCGAGCGGGTGCCCGACCCGAGGACCGTCGACTACCGGCTCTGGCCGCGGTCGTGCGCGCTGGCGGAGGTGGCCTGGGCCGGCTCGGCCGGCGACGGGTTCACCGAGCGGCTGGAGGAGCACCTCGGGCGGCTCGACGCGATCGGCGTGGAGTACCGGCCGACGGCGGGCCCGCACCCGTGGCAGCGGCGGCGTCCGCACCGGCCGAGCGGCGTGCGGGTGAGCGAGGTGATGGAGCGCATCGACGCCATGACGCACGACGCGGAGTCGACCAGGCCGAGCGTCTGACCGGCGGTCACATGGGCGCGGGGCGGTCGTTGAGGATGAGCTGGAACAGCACGTGGTCCTGCCACGCGCCGTCGATGCTGACGGCGCGGGGGGCCATGCCGTACTCCTCGAAGCCCGCCTTGCGCAGGACCGCCTGGGAGGCCTTGTTGTGCAGGAGCGTGCCCGCCTCGACCCTGTGGAGGCCCAGGTCTTCGTCGGCGGCCCGGCACGCCTCCAGCACCGCCTTGGTGGCCAGCCCCCGCCCGTTGTACGCGGCGTCCACCCAGTAGCCCAATGACGCGCTCTGGGCGGCGCCGCGGATGATGCTGTTCAGGTTCATCCTGCCCACGACGCGGTCGCCGTCCGCGAGCACCCACGGCATCACGAACCCGGCCGCACGGTCCTCGGCGAGTCGTTCGAGGCGTGCGGCCTGGCCGGCGGACGTGAAGAAGTCGGCCGGCCTGCGGGGCTCCCAGGGGCGCAGGAAGTCGCGGTTGCGACGGTAGGCGTCGGCCAGCGCCTCCGCGTCGGACCTGGCGATCGCGCGCATGACGACGTCATCGGTGAGCCTCACCTCGGCATTGATCACGATCCCACGATAGGGGGAGACCTAGGCGGTGCGGCCGATCGCCTCGGTGACGGAGGACAGGCCGTGGCGGCGGACCCGGCGGGCGAGCTGCCGGTGGATGCGGGCCGCCCACAGCGGGCCGCCGTAGATCCAGCCCGTGTAGCCCTGGACCAGGGTGGCCCCGGCCAGCAGGCGCTCCCAGACGTCGTCGACGTCCTCGACGCCGCCCACGGAGATCAGGGTGAGCCGGTCGTCGACCTTGGCGCGCAACCGGCGCAGCACCTCCAGCGAGCGCGCCTTGAGCGGGCGTCCGGACAGGCCGCCGGTCTCGCCGCCGTGCCTGATGGTGGTGTTGGTCGCGATGATGCCGTCGAGGCCCAGCTCCACGGCCAGGTCGGCGACCGCGTCGATGTCCTCGTCGGCCAGGTCGGGGGCGATCTTCACCAGCAGCGGCGTGCGGCGCGGCGTCGCGTCGGCGACCTCCTTGACCGCGACCAGCAGCGGGCGCAGCAGCGCGACCGCCTGGAGGTTGCGCAACCCGGGCGTGTTGGGCGAGCTGACGTTGACCACCAGATAGTCGGCCAGCGGGGCCAGCTCCCTGGCACCGGCCACGTAGTCGGCCACCGCCTCGGACTCCGGCACCACCTTGGTCTTGCCGATGTTGACGCCGACCACGACGGGCACCCCGCGCGTACGGCGCAGCCGGCGGGCGGCGGCGCGGGCGCCGGAGTTGTTGAAGCCCATCCTGTTGATCACCGCCCGCTCCCCCGGCAGCCGGAACAGGCGAGGGTGCGGGTTGCCCGGCTGGGCGTGCGCGGTGATGGTGCCGACCTCGACGTGGCTGAAGCCGAGGGCGGCGATCGTCTCGGCGCAGGCCGCGTCCTTGTCGAACCCGGCGGCCAGGCCGAACGGGCCGGGGAAGTGCACGCCGAACGCGGTCACCCGCAGGACCGGGTCGTGCGGGGCGAACGCTCGGTGGAGCAGCCGCTTGAGCAGGGGCAGCCGGGCGAGCACGGCCAGGCCCCTGACGGTGAGACGGTGCACGGCCTCGGCGTCGAACCGCCGCAGGACCTGTGTGAACACGAGGCGATACATCACAGGTCAGGCTACCAATCCCGCTTCGTGGGCGATGATCGCGGCCTGGACGCGGTTGCGCACGTCGAGCCGGGTCAGGATCGTGCTCACGTACGCCTTCACCGTGCCCTCCACGATGTGCAGCCGCTTGGCGATCTCCGCGTTGGACAGGCCCGCGCCGAGCAGGGCCAGGACCTCCCGCTCGCGGTCGGTGAGGCCGCCGACGCGGTCGCGGGCCTGGGCCTCGCGCGTCATCCTGCCGCCGGCGAGCTGGGCGATCACACGCTGGGCCACCTTGGGCGACAGGTACGCCGCGCCGTCGGCGACCGCGTGGATGCCGGCGATCAGCTCGCGCGGGTCGCCGGACTTGAGCAGGAACCCGGCGGCGCCCACCTCCAGCGCCTTGGAGATGTAGTCGTCCTCGCCGAACGTGGTCAACATCACCACGGCCGTGGCGGGCGCGACGCGGCGCAGCTCGGCCGCGGCGGCCAGGCCGTCGAGCCGTGGCATGCGGATGTCGAGCAGGGCGACGTCGGGACGGTGGCCGATGGCCAGGTCGACGGCCTGCCTGCCGTCGCCGGCCTCGGCCACGACCTCCAGGGACGGGTCGGAGTCGAGGATCGCCCTGACCCCGGCCCGGATCATGGCCTCGTCGTCGGCGAGAAGTACGCGGATCACACCCTCTATATTGCCGACATGGCACAAGTGAAGGTTTACGGACGGCGTGACGTGTGGGGCGGACGGCAGCGGGAGATCTCCGATCTGCTGCAGTCATGCCTGGTGAGCGCGTGGGGCGTGCCTGAGGAGAAGCGCTTCCACCGGTTCCTGCTGATGGACGCCGACGACTTCGTCTGCCCTCAGCGAAGCGCGAACTATCTGATCATCGAGGTCGTGTGCTTCACGGGACGCAGCGACGACGCCAAGCGGGCGCTGATCCGGGCGATCTACGAGAAGTCGGGCTTCGACCCCGAGGACGTGGAGATCACGATCATCGAGATGCCCAAGGTGAACTGGGGGATCCGCGGGGTTCCGGCCGACGAGCTGACGCTGTCGTACAAGGTGGAGGTCTAGCGTCAAGGGTGACCTGGGGCGGGCGGTATGGTCCGAGTCATGAGCACTCACTATGACGTCGTCGTTCTCGGCGCGGGTCCCGGAGGATACACGGCCGCCGTCCGCGCCGCCCAGCTCGGGCTGCGTACCGCGGTCGTCGAGGAGAAGTACTGGGGTGGCGTCTGCCTGAACGTGGGCTGCATCCCGTCCAAGGCGCTGCTGCGCAATGCCGAGCTGGCCCACATCTTCCACAACGAGGCCAAGACGTTCGGCATCAGCGGTGAGGTGAGCTTCGACTACGGCGCGGCCTTCCAGCGCAGCCGCAAGGTGGCCGACGGCCGGGTCAAGGGCGTTCACTACCTGATGAAGAAGAACGCCATCACCGAGTACGACGGCCGCGGCACCTTCCTCGACGCCAACACGCTGCAGGTCAACGACGAGACGATCACGTTCGACCACTGCATCATCGCGGCCGGCGCCACCACCAGGCTGATCCCGGGCACGCAGTTGTCGGAGCGGGTGGTGACGTACGAGGAGCAGATCCTCACCGAGAACCTGCCGCGCAGCATCATCATCGCGGGCGCGGGCGCGATCGGCGTCGAGTTCGCCTACGTGCTGCACAACTACGGCGTCAAGGTCACGATCGTGGAGTTCCTCGACCGGGTCGTGCCGCTGGAGGACGAAGAGGTCTCGGCCGAGCTGGCCAAGCGCTACAAGCGGCTCGGCATCGAGGTGCTGACCTCGACCCGCGTCGACGGCATCGAGGACACCGGCGGCTCGGTCAAGGTCACCGTCACCCGCGACGGCCAGACCCAGGTGCTGGAGGCCGACAAGGTCATGCAGGCCATCGGGTTCCAGCCGCGCGTCGACGGCTACGGCCTGGAGAAGACCGGCGTGCAGCTCACCGAGCGCGGCGCGATCGCCGTCGACGGCCGCTGCCGCACGAACGTGCCGCACATCTTCGCCATCGGCGACGTCACCGCCAAGCTCATGCTGGCCCACGCCGCCGAGTCGATGGGCATCATCGCCGCCGAGACCATCGGCGACGCCGAGACCATGGAGCTCGACTACGTGATGATCCCGCGGGCCACGTACTGCCAGCCGCAGGTGGCCAGCTTCGGCTACACCGAGGCGCAGGCCCGCGACCTGGGCTACGACGTCAAGGTGGCCAAGTTCCCCTTCACGGCCAACGGCAAGGCCCACGGCCTCGGCGACACGGCCGGGTTCGTCAAGATCATCAGTGACAACACCCACGGCGAGCTGCTCGGCGCCCACCTGATCGGCCCCGAGGTCACCGAGCTGCTGCCCGAGCTCACGCTGGCCCAGCAGTGGGACCTCACCGTGCACGAGGTCGCGCGCAACGTGCACGCGCACCCGACGCTCGGCGAAGCGGTCAAGGAGGCGATCCACGGCCTCGCGGGCCACATGATCAACATGTGATCCCGTCGCGCGGATGCGCATCCCGGTGCCCGTCCATCGGGATGCATCCGGCCGGTTCAGACCCAGACGTACAGGGCCACGCCCAGCAGCGCCACGGCCAGCGCCGAGGCCCATCCGCGCAGCGTGTTCCACCGGGTCCAGCGCGGCGCGTACGCCTTCCACGCCAGCTCGCCCGCCTCGATGGCGTTGTTCATCGGCACGTTGACCGCGGCCGTGACGACGATCGAGCCCGCGAAGTAGACGGCGGCCGCCGCGAACGCCAGGACCGCGGGCCCGCCGTCCCCGCCGATCAGCAGGAACACGCCGGCCAGCAGTGAGGCCACGGGCGCGAGCGTGAACGTCGACAGGAACCCCGGATTCAGGATCTTCCTGTTCATGCTGCGCATGGCGGCCGTCGCGCCGTCCTCCCCCACGGCGTCCAGGCCGGGCATGACCGCGGTGGAGAAGGCGAAGAACACGCCCGCCATCAGTCCGTTCAGGACCAGGGCGAGCACCGAGAGGACGACCGCGACTACGCTCACGTCCCTATGATCCCTTAAGTCGCAGTTGTCCGGAAACGAGGGGCAAGCCGCGATTCTCATTGAACGTTCATGTATTCCTGAGATGTCTCTGAGACCGGGGGCGCAGCGTGGTGCGCGTGCCTCCAACGAACGCGCAAACGCAGATCGCACGGCTCGGCGCCGTCACGGTACGCCTGGGGCTCTTCGGCCTGGTCGCGCTGGGCATCCTGGGCGCGGCCCTGGAGCTGGCCTTCGAACGTCACTGGCAGTCCTGGCAGCAGTTCGTCCCGTGGGTGGCGCTGCTGGCGCTCGGGGCCGCGCTCGTGGTGCTCGCCCTGGACGCCTCCCCCCTCACGCTCAAGGTCGTCCGCGGGATCGCGCTGGTGGTGCTGCTCGCCTCGGCCTACGGCGTGTACGCGCACATCTCGGCCAACCATGACATGGGCGCCTTCGACCCCCGATACGCCGACACCTGGCAGACCCTCTCCCCCCTCACCCAATGGTGGTACGCGCTGACCAAGTCCGTCGGCCCGGCCCCGCCGCTCGCGCCCGGCATGCTCGCCCAGAGCGCGCTCCTGCTGCTGCTGACCACCCTGGCCCCCGCCAGGGCCAAGGAGAACGCCTGATCACACCCCGCAGGCGGCCCGGACGTCGGCGACGAGCCGTTCGGCGGCGACCACCGTACGGGTGATCTCCTCCCGCGTGCCGCCGACGGACGCGAACAGCGCCTGGGCCCGCTCCCCGAACCCGGCGGGCGCCGAGGGCAGCCGGTCGGCGGCGGCGACCATGCCCTTCTCGTTGATCAGCCAGGTCCCGTCGGCCGCGTGCAGGGCGTGACAGGCGACGCCGATCGCCCGGAACAGCGCCCCGGCCGCGTACGCGGGGTCCTGGCCGGCGGCGCCGTACCCGGCGATCGTCAGCGAGAAGCCTGCCTCCCACAGCCCCTGGACCAGCGCCTCGCGCAGCGCGGGCGGGTACTCGGCCGTCTCGGCGCGCAGGGCCGCCAGCTCGCCGGACGGATCGGCGAGCACCTTGCACAGCGCCACCTCGCCCGCGTAGGCGTGGGAGTAGAAGCCCAGCGGATGGCCGGCCTGGACGCCGACCTCGTACCGGCCGGCGCGGCAGTCGTGCCAGACGCGGCGCACGCGGTCGAGGTCGCGGTAGATCCAGTCGACCCGCAGGCCGTCGATGGTGAGCCAGCCGCCGCCGTCGACCCACGGGCCCCAGCCGCCGGGCTCGGTCACGTCGGTCGGCTCACCGGTCATCTCCCGGGCCAGCTCGCGCAGGTCGGCGACGGCCAGGCGCCCCCGGTAGTAGAGGCCGAGGTCGATGTCGGAGTCGGGCCGGTGGGTGCCGCGTGCCCGGCTCCCGCCGAGCGCCACGGCCACCACGCCGGGCACCTCCGCCAGCCTTCCGGCGATCTCCCGCAGCCGTTCGTCAGTCATCTCGTCCGCCATTCAGCCCACCCTAGCGAGGCTCAAACCGCATATTTCTGAACCACTCCGACATCTTTCGCGTCACACTCATGCACCGCCCGGTGTGTGACCCGTGAGACTGGAGACACCGAAGTGGCTTTAGGTCGCAAGCTCGTAGCCATGGCCGTGATGACGGCCGCCGTGCTCACCACGGAAGGGGCCGTGGCCCGGGGCGAGGCCCGCCCGCCGGCCGCCGCCGCCCAACAGCCGACCCCCGTGACCACCACCGCCCTGACCGCCGGCCCCATCACCGGCGCCGAGCCCGCCTGCATGCGCGTCAAGGGCGCCGAGGCGTGCGTGGGCCCGGACGGCAGCGACCGGCCGGGCATCTGGATCGAGGACACGCGGAACGACAAGCTGCACGCCGCGGTCGAGTACCACCTGAACGAGTACCTCGGCACCAAGTACGTCATCCACAACCTGGGCGGCAAGGGCGAGATCCGGGGCAACCGCGAGATCGGCAGGACCGTGACGTTCCGGGCCGCCGTGTACGAGGGCAACCACCGCGTCAAGGTGGGCCGCTGGAAGACGGTCCGCAACCTCACCAAGTACCCGGTCAGGCGCGACACCGAGGTCACCCCGGCCGCCGCGCGGGGACGTTCGGAGCGGTGCACGTCCACCAAGGGCGGGGCGAGCGTGTGCTTCCACGAGCGCGACACCTACGTCTTCGCCTGCGACACCAGGGCCGACGAGTACCAGGCGCGCGCCGAGTACTTCGTGGCCGGCGACCCGACCGCCCGGTACGAGATCCACCAGCTCGCCGGCCTCGGCACCTGCGGCAAGGCAGAGCACGGCGACAGGTCGGTCAGCATGTACCGCGCCTCGGTCTTCAACGGCTCCCGTCGGGTCGCGACGCGGCAGTACAAATACAACTAGTTTGCAAGCGGCCCGGCAAGCCGGATGAAATCGGTCCAATGCACCGTGTGGTCATCCCCCGAGAGGAAGGAACCCCTCGATGACCACCTCCCGTACCGCCGCCGTCCTGACCGGTGTCGCCGCCGCCGCCCTGCTCGCGCTCGCCGCCTCCCCCGCCCAGGCCGCCTCGGCGGCCTCGTGGGGTCCCTACTACGCCCCCGGGCACGCCGCCAAGGCGACCGGCTCGCTGAGCGCGACCGGCGAGGACCACGCCGACCTGCCGACCGCCGACGCGGTGCGGATCTCCGGCAAGCTGACCGACCAGACCCGCAAGGACTCGGCCTGCGGCTGGGCGGTGTTCCGGATCACGTACCGCGACGGGAGCAACCTGCCCTTCAAGGAGCGCAGCGTCCGGAACTGCTCCTACGGCTCGGCCAAGCGGTTCTCCTTCGAGTACCGCGACGTCTACCAGGTCGAGCTGAAGGTCTGCGCCGAGGGCAGGGGCTCCAAGCCGTCCCTGAACTGCCTGTACGCGGGCACCTGGAAGACCCTCTACCTGTCCAAGTGACGCATCGGCGGCGGCGTCCCGGCCATCCACCGATCGGTGGATGTCGCGGCCGCCGCTCCGCCGTGATGCTCAGATCATGACAGTCATCGAGATCGACGACCTGCGCAAGAACTACAGACACACCCGGGCGCTCGACGGCGTCTCCCTGACCGTGGAACGCGGCGAGATCTTCGGGCTCGCCGGGCCCAACGGCGCGGGGAAGACGACGGTCGTGGAGTGCGTGTCCGGGCTGCGGCGTCCCGACGGCGGCAGCGTGCGCGTGCTGGGCCTCGACCCGCAGGGCGACCGGCGGGCGCTGCTCCAGCGCGTCGGCGCCCAGTTGCAGGAGGCCGCCCTCCCCGACGGCATCAAGATCGGCGAGGCCCTGCGGCTCTACGCCTCCCTGTACGACCACCCCGCCGACTGGCGGGCCATCATGGACGAATGGGGCCTGACCGAGAGGAAGGACGCCCGCTTCGGCGGCCTGTCCGGCGGCTGGAAGCAGCGCCTGTTCATCGCGCTGGCGCTGGTCGGCGACCCCGAGGTGGTCCTGCTCGACGAGCTGACCACCGGCCTCGACCCCGACGCCCGCCGCACCACCTGGGGGCTGATCAAGGCCATGCGCGACCGGGGGATCACCGTCGTCCTGGTCACCCACTTCATGGACGAGGCCGAGGCCCTGTGCGACCGGATCGCCGTCATCGACCGCGGCCGGGTGGTGGCCGAGGGCAGCCCGCGCGAGCTGATCGGCGAGGCGCGGGCCGCCTCCCTGGAGGACGCCTACTTCACCCTGACGGGGAGGGCCCAGGCATGAAAGGCTTCACGCGAGTCATCGCCGTCGAGCTCAGGCTGGGGTTGCGCGATCCGATGTCGGCCTACTTCGCACTGGCCTTCCCGCTGGTCATGCTCTGGGTCAAGCTGCGCGGCGGCGACCGGCCGCTGCCCGGCGGCGAGCGGCTCGTCGACGCGACCGTGCCGATGCTGACCGTCTTCGTCGTGGGGCTGGCCGCGCTGGTCGTCCTGCCCGCCACGCTGGCCCAGTACCAGGAGCGGCGGGTACTCAAGCGGCTGCGGGCCACCCCGGCCACGCCGTTCATGCTGTGCGGCGCCCAGTGGGCCGCGCACATGCTGCTGGCCGTGCTCGGAAGCGTGCTGCTGGTCGTCCTCGGCGTGGCCGGCTACGGGCTGAGCGCGCCCGCGAGCCTTCCAGGCGTGGTCCTGGCCTGGTTGCTCGGCGCGCTCAGCCTCGGCGCCGTCGGGCTGCTGCTGGGCGCGCTGGCCCCCAGCGGCCGGGCGGCGACCGTGATCGGGCTCGCCCTGTTCTTCCCCATGGTGTTCCTGTCCGGCGCGGTGATCCCGCGCGAGACCATGTCGGGGTCGATGCGGGCGATCGGGGACCTGACGCCCATGGCGCCCGCCGTCCAGGCGATCCGCGACGGCTGGTCGACCGGCGCGCTTCCGCCGCTCGCGCTCGGGATCATGGTGGCGGTCGGCGTGGTCGCCGGCGGCGTCGCGGTGAAGGCCCTGCGGTGGTGAGCCGGTGGGAGCGGGTGACCGCGGCCCTGCCGTACCTGCTGGTGCTGCTTCCCGCGCTGTTCTCGCTGCTGCGGGCCTGGCGGGTGGAGGTGCTGGCGCTGGCGCTGTTCGCGGCGGCCTGGCACTGGTTCGTGGTCGCCTACCGTCCCGGCTGGACGGCGCGGGCGTGGGTGGTGGCCGGCTACTTCGTGGTGCTGCTGGCGGTGGTCGTGGCGCTGGTGCGGATCGACACGGTCTTCACCGTGACCGGGGTGGGGGTGTTCGTCCAGTGCTTCGCGCTGCTGCCGGGGTTGTGGGCGTACGCGGGGGTCGCCGTGACGGTCGGGACGCTGGTCGCCGCCCGTCCGCCGGACGGTCGCAGCCCGGTCGAGCTGCTGGCCTCGTTCGTGGTCGGGGTGCTGGTGGCGTCCATGACCGGGCTGGTGTTCCAGACCGTCTCCGAGCAGAACACGCAGCTGAAGGAGAAGAGCGCCCGGCTGGCCGCGCTCGCCGAGGAGAACGCCGAGCTCCAGGCCCGGCTCCTGGTCCAGGCCCGCGAGGCGGGCGTGCTCGGCGAGCGGCAGCGGCTGGCCAGGGAGATCCACGACACCGTCGCCCAGGGGCTGACCGGCATCCTCACCCAGCTGGAGGCGGCCGACGAGGCCGTCGGAGCGGCGCCTGCGGTGCGCGCGCGGCTGGCGACCGTACGCGAGCTGGCCAGGGAGAGCCTGACCGAGGCCCGCCGCTCGGTCCAGGCGCTGCGCCCGGCGCCGCTGGCCGCGGCGCAGCTCGGGACGGCCCTGTCGGAGGTGGCGGCGGCCTGGTCGCGGGCGTCGGGGGTGCCCGCCCCGGTGTCGGTCACGGGCGACGCCCGGCCACTGCACACCGAGGTGGAGAGCACGTTGTTGCGGGTGGCCCAGGAGGCGCTGGCCAACGTGGGCAAGCACGCGCGGGCCGCCCGGGTGGGGATCACGCTGTCGTACATGGAGGACGTGGTGGCGCTCGACGTCCGTGACGACGGGTCCGGCTTCACCCCCGGCTCCGGCTCCACCGGCGGGTCCGGCGGCGGGTTCGGGCTGGTGGCCATGCGGCAGCGGGTCACCCGCCTGGCCGGCAGCCTCGCCGTCGAGAGCGCCCCTGGCCAGGGGACGGGCATCTCCGCCACCGTTCCGGCCATCCCCGCCGACCCGGGAACGTGAGCCATGCCCGTACGCCTGATCATCGTCGACGACCACCCGGTGGTCCGCGACGGGCTGCGCGGCATCTTCGAGACCGACGGCTTCGAGGTGGTCGGCGAGGCCGCCGACGGCGCCGAGGCGCTCGCGGTGGCCCTGCGCACCGGCCCCGACGTCGTGCTCCTCGACCTGCGCATGCCGGGGACGAGCGGCGCCGAGCTCATCCGCCGGCTGCGCGAGCAGTGCCCCGGCACGCACGTGCTCGTGCTGACCACCTTCGGCGACGACGCCGACGTGGTACCCGCGATCGAGGAGGGCGCCACCGGCTACCTGCTCAAGGACACGCCACGCGCCGAGCTGCGGCAGGCCGTGCTGGCGGCGTCCCGCGGCGAGACCGTGCTGTCGCCGGCCGTGGCCGGGGTGCTCACGCGGCGCGCGCACGCGCCGGAGCAGCGCACGCTGAGCCCGCGCGAGCTGGAGGTGCTCGCTCTCATCGCCCGCGGCGCGACCAACCGTGAGGTGGCCAGGCGGCTGTTCGTCACCGAGGCCACGGTGAAGACCCACCTGCTGCACGTCTTCGCCAAGCTGGAGGTCAAGGACCGGGCGGCGGCCGTCGCGGCGGCGTACGACAGGGGCCTGCTCAAGCCCGCCTGACCGGCGTCACGCGTGAAAGTTTCAGCGCCGATTGACGGGCCGGAGCCGACGTCGCATGATCATGCTTGCCTCCTGGTCAGGAGGGGGCGTCGAGTCAACCGCTACCCACGGCTTCTTCTCACGGCTTCTCACGGCTTCCCACGGCGAGGTACCCCGATGCCTGGCATGACCCTGCCCCGGGCCGCGACCGCGGCCCTCCTGACCCTGACCGCGCTGATCGCTCCCCCGGCGCGCGCCGATGACGTCACCCCCGTCGCGGTGACCGTCAACGCCCGCGCCGCCCTGGCCACCGCCCCCGAGACCGGCATCGGTTCCAACCATGCGATCTGGGACTCGAACCTGGGCACCGACCAGACCGCCGACCTCCTCAAGGACGCGGGCGTCAAGCTGCTGCGCTACCCCGGCGGCTCCTACTCCGACATCTACCACTGGGCCACCCACACCGCCCCCGGCGGGTACGTCGCCCCGAACACCGACTTCGACACCTTCATGCGCGGCGTGCGGCGTACCGGCGCGCAGGCCATGGTGACCGCCAACTACGGCACCGGCACCGCCGAGGAGGCCGCCGCCTGGGTCCGGCACGCCAACGTCACCAAGGGCTACGGCGTCAAGTACTGGGAGATCGGCAACGAGAACTACGGCAACGGCCACTACGGCAGCGCCTGGGAGGCCGACGACCACGCCGACAAGAGCCCGGCCGAGTACGCGCGCAACGTCGTCGCCTACGCCGACGCCATGAAGGCGGCCGACCCGTCCATCAAGATCGGCGCGGTGCTGACCACCCCCGCCAACTGGCCCGACGCCATCACCGCCGAAGGCGACGACGGGAGCTGGAACAAGGTCGTCCTGTCCCTGGCCGGGCCGAAGATCGACTTCGTGATCCTGCACTGGTACCCCGGCGCCCTGGACAGGGCCGGCCAGATCCCGGACATGATCCAGCTCACCCGGCGGCAGATCGCCGCGTACGCCGGGCCCGGCTCGGACCGGATCGGCCTCGCGATGACCGAGTTCAACACCGGCTCCAGCAGCAACGGCACGAACACCCAGCCCGGCGCCCTGGCCGCCGCCGACGCCTACGCGAGCCTGCTGGCGAACGGCGTGTTCACCGTCGACTGGTGGAACGTGCACAACGGCATCGGCAACGTCACCGAGGTCGAGGGGCACACCGACTACGGTGACTTCGGGCTGCTGTCCAGCGGGGTCTGCAACTCGTCCGGGGTGTGCGAGCCGCCGTTGAACACGCCGTTCGCGCCGTACCACGCGCTGCAGATGGTCAGCAGGTTCGCCCGTGCCGGGGACCAGTTCGTCCGGGCCGGGACCGACCAGCCGAAGGTCAGCGCGCACGCCGTCCGGCGGCCCGACGGCGGCCTCGCGGTCATGCTGATCAACACCTCGCCGGACACGTCCTACCCGGTCGCCGTGGACTACGCGGGCTTCACGCCGGCCGCGGGCGCGCCCACCGTACTGACCCACACGAACGGCGCCACCTCCATCACCACCGCGACCACCGGCACCGCCACCAGCCAGACGCTGCCCCCGCTCTCCCTGACCACCTTGGTCCTGCGCCCCGCCACGCCGCAGACCGGCCTCCCCGGCGCGCCCGGCCGCCCCACGGCCTCGAACGTCACCGACAAGGCCGCCACCCTCTCCTGGCCCGCCGCCGCCCCCGGCGCCCGCCCGATCGCCAAGTACGAGCTCCACCGCCAGAACGGCGCCGTCAGCGAGCAGCTCGGCGAGACCGCCGGCACCTCCTACACGGTGGGCAACCTCAGGCCCGGCAGCACCTACACGGTCAACGTGATCGCGCGCGACAGCGGCGGCGGCGTCTCCTGGGCCTCCCCGCCCCTGACCTTCACCACCGGCACCCCCGCCACCAGCTCCTGCGCCGTCCGCCTCACCGACCAGACCGACTGGGCCAGCGGCTACGTCGGCGCCATCGAGATCACCAACAACGGCGCCCCGGTCAACGGCTGGACCCTGAGCTTCACCTGGCCGAGGCCCTGGCAGAGTCTGGGCAGCGGCTGGAGCGCCACCTGGACCGAGACGGGCTCGAACGTCAAGGCCGTCAGCGAGCCCGGCAACGCGTCCCTGGGCACGGGCGCCTCGACGACGATCGGATTCGTCGGCAACTACGCCGGCCCGAACCTCCTCCCCACCACCTTCACCCTCAACGGCGCCGTCTGCACCACCAGAACGTGACCACTGGCTTGACCGCGCGAAGGGCCGTTCCCCATCGGGCGGCCCTTCCGCGTGTCACCAGAGGAGCCAGGGGCTCTCCGCGCCACCGCCGAACGCCGCCGTCCCCGCTCGCCGCCACCGCTGCCGTACGTCGTGCTTGGCCCGGATGGCCGGTGCCGTGGTGGTGAACGGCCCGCAGGTGGCGACCTCCCCGTCGTTGCGCGGGGCCACCCCGGAGCAGATGAACGGCTGAGAGACGTTCTGATCCGCGTCGGTGTTGTAGAGCTGGACGTGCACGTCCGAGCGAACCGTACTCGCCCCTCTGATGCGTCCCTTCAGGTAGAAGACATCGCCCACCATGGCCATGCAGGGCGACATCTCCACCCCCGAGCCGTTGCCCACCGAGATCCACGAACGGCACTTCCAGTCCGGCTGGGAGCTGCGCGGCGGAGCGCTCGTCCCTTCCGTGCCGGGGTCCACGGTGTGCGGGGCCTCCGTCTTCCGCCCTGGCGGCGTCCGGCGGGGCTCGGCCGTACGGGCCGGCGTGGGGTCCGTGGTCGCGCTGGGCGCCGCCGTGCGTTCCGAGCCGCCCGTTCCCGGCGTACGGACCGGCTCCTTCGGCGTCTTCTTCGGCGACGACTTGAGCGGTTCCTCCTCCGCGTCGTCCGGCTGGGACGTCTTCTCGTCCGGCTCGGACGGAACGGGCGTCGCGGTCCCGGCCACTTCGGCGGTCGCGAGCCCCGGAAGCCCTGCCGCGTCGTTCACGGCCCCCGCGTCCGGCGTACGCCATGGCGCCATGACGGCCACCGCGGCCGCGGTGAGCACCACCGCCGTGGCGGTGCTCGCGACGACGATCCACTGACGAGACCGCCCCCGCCGCTGCGCAGCCGCCCCGGAAGGAACCGTCCCGTCCCCACCGCCTGCACCGGCGGACGGCACCGAGCCCCCGCCACCAACCGGCCCAACCCCAACTGCACCCCCGGACGGAGGACCCGCCCCACCGGCACCCGCGGGCGGCGGCAACGGCTCGGACGTCGCGGACGGAGCCTCCCCCTTCGCGACCCGCGGCAAGGCGGCCAGCCCGGTCACCGACGGCACCGCCTCCCGCAACGCCACCGCCACCTGCCCCGCCGCCGGACGCCCGGCCGGATCCTTGGCCGTGCAAGCGGCGATCACCGCCCACAGCGCGTCGGGCATCCCGGGCAACCGCCGGGGCATGGCCATCGCATGCTGCCGGAGCAGAGCCATCGGATGCTCACCGACGAACGGCGGACGCCCGGCCATCAGCTCGTAAAGGATCAGACCGACCGCATAGACGTCCACCGCCCCCGTGGGAGGGCCACCGTCGGCCACCTCGGGCGACAGGTACGCGGGCGTCCCGATGATCGAGGTCGTCTGCGTCAGCCCAGGCCCGAGGACGATCCGCGCGACCCCGAAGTCCGTCAGCCGCACCTGCCCTGTTGGCCCGTCGATCAGGACGTTCCCCGGCTTGACGTCCCGGTGCACGACACCCATCGCGTGCGCCGCCGCCAGCGCCTCGGCGACCTGGGCCATCAGCTCGGCGGCCACAGCCGGGGGCAGCGTGCCGTGCTGCTGGAGCAGGCCGCGCAGATCCCCGCCCTCGACCAGGTCCATCACCAGGGCGAGCCGCTCCCCCTCGATGACGAAGTCGCGCATCGTGACGATGTGGGGATGGCGTAGGGTCCGCAACACATTGCGTTCCTGGACGAACCGCAGCACCAGGTCCTGGTCACCGGCGAGGTTGCTGCGCAACATCTTGACCGCCACGGTCTCCCCGGTCTCCCGGTGCCGCGCCCGCCAGACGGTCCCCATCGCCCCGGCGCCGATCTCGTCGAGCAGCACGTACCGGCTGCCCAGGAACGCCTCGGCCCCATCCGCGTCCATCGCCCGCCTTCCCCCCGAACAATGGGGATCACAATAGTCAGGATGATCGGGACAAAAAAGATCAGCGCCCTCGCGGCCTCACACCGCACCCCCGGCTGACCAGGCCCGGCCCCGGTCGCGCGAACGCCCCCGGAACCAGCCGGCCTTCAAGCTCACACCTGAGCCGTGAGCAGAGCGTCCGCGAGCCCCGTACGGGCGTAGAACACCGTGCGGCCGGCCCGATGGGTGCTGGTCAGCCCGGCGGCCCGCAGCGCGGTGAGATGCTGCGACACCCCCGCCGCGGAAAGCCCCGACCGCTCGGCCAGCTCGGTGGTGGAGGCGGGCGAATCCAGTTCGGCCAGGAGCAACGCCCGGGACCGGCCGATCACGGCGGCGAGGGCGTCCATCGGCGCGTGCCTGCGCGACTCCCACAGCACGCCGATCCCACGGGCCGGATAGGCGAGCTGAGGCGGCTCCGACGGGACGGACCGCGTCAGCACCCGCGGCCACGCGAAGACCGACGGCACCAGAAGCAGCCCCGCCCCGGTCTCGATCCTGGTGATGGCACAGTGCCGCTGCGCCAGCTGGAGCCCTCCGCTGTCCCAGCGCACGGTGGGGTGCAGCTGGTCGAGCGTCCGAGCCGTACCGCTCTCGGCCACCTGACGCCCCCGATGGAAGACGTCCGCCTCCAGCACCGACCGGATCCGCGCCCAGTAGGGCGCGATCGCGAGCTCCCAGTACGCCTCGATCTCCGCGACGACCCTGGGCAGGTACGTCCGAGGGTCGCGGTGCAGGTTGCGCAGCCGGGGCGACAACCGGCCGCCCCGCTCGCCGGACAACAGGTCGAGGTCCCGCCGAACCCGCTCCGGGTCGCCGGCCTCGATGGCCGCCAGCTCGTCGGGCAGCTCATGGGACGCGGTCGTCGGATTGAGAAAGTCGGGAAGGTGACCGGCGGACGGAACCATGTCGGCCAGCCACCCACGATCGAGCCCCGCCGCCGCCAGCCGCGGACGCACCTGCTCGGCCCACCCACGATGAGGATCGGCCACCGTGGCCCCGGCCAGCACCCGGCAACTCGTGACGACCTCCCACATGGGAGAGACCGCGAACCGGGTCTCGGCCAGATCGTTCACCGAAAAGGCCAGCCGCGCCTTCATGCCGCCTCCAGAGCGTCCACGATTCGGTCAGAGCTTAATCAATGGACGCCTACTCCTCCGCCCGGCAACATCCCGGAGCAGGCACCCACCGAGCCATGGTGCCGGACTCCGAACACCCCGAAGGCGGTCACGCACATGCCTGTGGACAACTCTCCCGCCACTGCCGCGACGGCGACGGAAAAGGCCGATCTGTTCAGAAAGCTCAGCACCGACTCCGTCCTGATCCTCCCCAACGCCTGGGACGCCGCCAGCGCCGCCGTGATCGCCGCGGCCGGGGCCTCGGCCATCGCCACGACCAGCGGCGGCGTCTCCTGGTCCCTCGGCCGCGGCGACGGCCAGCACCTCACCCGGGACGAGATGCTGCAAACCGCCCGACGCATCGTGAACACCGTCGACGTACCCGTGACGGTCGACGTCGAGGGCGGCTACGGCCCCACCCCCGAGGACGTCGCCCAGACCGTCCGGGCGGTGGCGAAGGCCGGCGCGGTGGGCGTCAACCTGGAGGACTCCCAGGCCGTCGGCGGCCCGCTGTTCGACCTCACCGACCAGACCACCAGATTCCGCGCGGCCCGGGAGGCGGCAGCCTCGGCAGGTCTCCCCGGACTCTTCGTCAACGCCCGCACCGACGTCTTCCTCTTCGCCATCGGCCCCTCCTCCGGCCGCCTGACCGAAGTGATCAGGCGCACGGCGGCCTACGCCGAGTCCGGAGCCGACGGAATCTTCGTCCCCGGCCTGCTCGACCTCGACGCGCTGGCCACGCTCTGCGCCGAGTCCCCGCTCCCGGTCAACGCGATGGCCGTCGCCGGCGGCCCCACGGTCGCGGAACTCACGCAGGCAGGCGTACGCCGGATCAGCCTGGGCACCGCCCTCGCCCAAACCGCCTACACCGCCGCCCGCAAGGCCGCCGAAGAACTCCTCACCGCCGGCACCTACGAAGCCCTGGCCGACTCCCTGGACTTCGGCGAACTCAACACCCTCTTCCACCCCTGATCCCCACCACTCCGCCACCCGGCCCGGCCGATGCGGGAACCGCAGCCGCCGCAATTCAAACATCGCGTTCCAACGATTCATGCGACGCCACTAATCACTGAACGTGTATTCCTTCCGATGCACCTCGAAATCGACGAACTCGATGACGATCAGAGTGATGTCGTCCGAACCAGCGCGCTCCGCAGCAATGGCTTCGAGACGATCAGCCGCTTCTGGCGATCCGCCTGGCCCACTCAGACTCTCCATCAGGAGCGCGTGAGAAACCACCGCGCCGAGTCCGCCCGTGCACAGCAGGATCCGGTCACCGGCGGACAGACCGAGGGCTACCAGGCCAGGGGCGTGCCCCTCGGGCCGTCCGTCGAGGAAGTGCGAGATCCGTTCCGGCGGCATCGGCAGGCTGTCGGCCTCAGCCATACCGTGGGCGTGCCCCTCGGTCGTCCAGATGAGCTCAGCGGTCCCGTCCTCTGTTCGCCGCACGACGTACGCCTGCGTATCGCCCATGTTCGCAAAGGCCGCCATGGTCCCAGACCACACCATGGTCACCAGGTCGGCGCCCATGCCCGCCTGCTCGGGTCGAGCCTCGATCTGTTGCCGGATGGACTCGTTCGCCGAGTAGATCGCACGCTCAAGAATGGCTGTCAGATCAGACGGGTCGATTTCGCGATCGTACCTCCGCAAGGCTTCGGTCACGAGACGGCAGGCAGCGTCGCCATCAGCTCGCCCTCTTCGGCCGTCGGCGATGGCGAACAGGAAAGAACTCATGTAGATGTCGTCCTCGACGCATCGATGTGCAGGCCCGAGGTAGGTGCGGGAGGCCGCATTCCAGGTGAGTCTCACGATTTCACGTACCTTCAATATCAGAGCAGAGATCTTCAGACGGCACTCGCGCGGACGAATTCGATCTTGCACCTTCACACTCGATGGCAAGGCAGGGACGACGGCAATTGAGAGGGCGACAGCGCCGACCTCACTGACCTGGACATTGCCCGCACTCCCTGAGAGAGCCAATTTCGCTTCCATCGAGGAATTCACCGCGGCTGAGAACGCGCACTGAGAGCAGCACGAGGCGGTCGTCTTCCACCCGCGGCATTCGATCGGCCTGCGGTGGCTGCGCACATGGGGAGGCCCTGGTGATCAGCGGCCGGAATCCGCCGTCCCGCAGTTTGTCGGATGGGACTGCCAGACTCCGCATTATGCATGACCTGTTCCTCTCAGCGACCACCGTCGCAGCCAGTCCTCCCGGCATGAGGAGACGCTCCGCGGACACGTGTTCCGATCGCAGCCGTGGCAGGTGGCGCGCATGAGCACGTTCGAGCAGCTCAGCCTCCATCCGAGTCCGGAGGGATGGGATCCTACGTGCATCGCGCGCGGTGAGTTTCGCGGTCAGCGGTTCGAGTTGCCGGCCGGAGTGTCGAGCGTGACCTTCGATCAGGCACGGCTGGTGGACGTGGACTTCTCCGGAACGCGGTTCGCCGAGTTCACCGTTCACAGCAGCGAGTTCGAGGAATGCGACTTCACGGACGTCGTCTTCGAACGTCTGTCGATGGCCACGACCTGCAGGCAAGGAACATGGGACGGCGTCCACTGGCCTCAGTCGGTCTTCCGCGACTGCGTATTTCGGCGCACCCGCTTCCCGTACTCCACGTTCTTCGGCAACGTCCGCTTCGAGAGGTGCACCTTCGACCGGTCCCGGTTGAGAGACCAGACGCACACCTTCGAGGCAGAGTTCGTCGACTGCGTCTTCCGCGGTCGCGTACAGAACGTCAACTTCTGGGGTCGCCCGATGCAGGACCAGACCGCGCTGGGCAGGGAGCGCAACGACTTCAGCGGAAACGACCTCACCGGCGCGGAGCTGGACTACGTCGCCTTCCACCACATCGACCTGCAGGCGCAGCGCTGGCCCGGCTTGCCCGGCTACGCGCTCCTCGACCGGATCAGCGCGCGTGTGGCCGCGGTGCTGCCCCTGGTGGAGCAGTGGCCGGACGCCCGCCAGCGGAACAAGGCGCGCTTCAGCCTGGAGTTCCTTGCTGACACGGCCCTGGCACAGAACGACGATCAGGCGCTGGTGAGTCCGTTGGACATGGGCCGCAAGCTGCCTCCCGCGCTGCGCGAGGAGTTGTTCCAGGCGTTCAGACGCACGTCCAGCGATACAGGCCCTGATTGAGCCGTACCGCCTCGCGGGCCAGGTCCCGCAAGGCCGTGATGCGTTGGACCTCGAACTCGTCGAGCAGTTCCTCCTCGGCGTACTCACTCAGCCTCACGTCGTCCACGGCGGCGAGCGCGGCAACGGTCTCGGGCGCTGCCCGGTCCACGCCCGCCGACTCGCCGTCGTCCACGACGGTCTCGCTGTCGCCGAACTCGCTGAGATCGCGTCCGCTGAGCTCCGCGACCAGCGAGTCGAGCCCGTCGAGCCATCCCTTGCAGTCGACGAACGGCAGGTTCATGCCCTCCGGCCCAGTGTTCAGAGCCAGCCGGGCGGACTGGTCGGAGTCCACCGTGAAGTAGTCGACGAGAACACCCATGGCCGGCCACCCTACCGATCAAGCCCACAGGTAACACAGCAGACCGGGATCAACGCCCCCGAAGGCGGAGTAAGGCGAGATCCACGAACGTCCGCACTCGTGCGCCTCTGACGCCACCCCGTCGGCCACTCAGGCTCAACGGTTGATCGGCACCAACCCGGCAAGATCCCCCAGGAATTCCTGCTCGGTGACCTCGAAAGACGCGAACTCACCAAGGTCCAGCTCGGCGTACGTCAACCCGCCGTACTGGTCCTCATCGTGCTCCTCGTCGTAGTCAAGGACAACGCCACTGGCGTACACCTCAACCTGACGCCGAACCTCTCCCGACGCATCGACAGCGAGGTGGTACACCGACGTGCCCCACCTCGCGTACTCGTCCCTGCGGTTCTCATCCCACGGCCGACGAAAGTGCCTCACCCCACCGTCCGCTCGCGTCAGGAACACCCGTGAGGCGCAGGAACACGCCGAAGGGCTGCTGAGACCACTGGGAGGAGTGGACAGAACACGGCCCGGTCTTCCCCTCGCGCTGCGGTACCCCGATGGAGCCGGACAACCTACGGCGAAGCTGGGGAGCGATCCGCAAGACCGCTGGCCTCGACGAGATGCGCTTCCACGACCTCCGCCACCTGTGTGACGCTCTAGCTCCACCTCGGCGTCCCGCCCCAGGTCGTCCGCGACATCGTCGGCCACAGCGACATCGAAGTCACCATGACCGTCTATGCCCATACGTCGCTCGATGACAAGCGCAGCGCCCTTCGCAAGCTCGGGGACACGCTTAGATAACAATGCTCTTCGACATGGCCCTAGGAAGACCTGCTACCTGGCGCTTTATTCGCGGCGGCGGAACAGAGCCAGCGACTTGATACGAAGATCTTGGGCTGTCTCTATGATTTGCTCATGCTCATCAAATGATTGCTTGTCACACCCGACTCCCAAGGGGTGCCCGCTGCAGCGGCACTCCTGCCGCAGGAGGAAGGAGGTGAAGGCGATGCCGAGAAAGCATCGGAAGCGGCCGGCAGATGAGCGGGCGTGGATGGTGCCAGCCTTAAAGGCCGTCGCGGCTCTGGGAAGCCTTACAGCGGCCATTTTGAGGTTCCTGCGGGAGCTCTGAGGCTGGGCACCACCCGACTCGGTCGGCCCGACAGCCAGTCGGGTCGGCCACACACCAGGCGAGTGCGTGTCCGGCTTGCAGCATTGGAAGACGGTCGCCTCCCTATGGAGCTAGCCCCCCTCACTCACCGGTAGAAGTGTAGGGCTAATTTACTGACGACTGCATATTCTCTGTCGAACAGATGCAACGTCGGCGTAGAGCCTGACGCAAGACGTTGCTGTCAGGGAAGATCCGAAAGCCTCGAACGGTAATCCGTTCTGGGCTTCCTTGCTGTTCAAAGCTGGTGGTCAGGGGCAGGGTCGAACTGCCGGCCTTCCGCTTTTCAGGTGTAGCAATCATCCTGCTCCCCATCTGCTACCACGAGTCAGCTGGCCGTCCGTGGTGCCCTTCGTGTGAGCTTGGTGGCCGACGTTGCCGTCAGCGTTGCCGTCACGGATCCCCCGGGTGCCCGATGGCAAGGACCGACAGAGTCGGTCCGCAGCAGCCGATCGCCCCCGCCAGGACGGCGGGTGCCGAAGTCAGCGATCGTCACGGCCCCAGCCGAACACTTCATCACGAGTGAGGACACGATCGTCCACAGACGTCCACCAGGCTCGTGGTTGCCTGATCAAGCGGCAGAAACGGAGGCAGCCAGTCCACCTCCGTCCACACTCATCCGAGGCCGTCGTCAGCACTCCCGTCAGCAAGGTCGGTGCTCAGCCCTCGTCCTTCGGTGGCAAGTGGACCCGTACCGCAGGGCCGCCAGCCCCGAGGAACGGAAGCCACGCGGCAGCCACTTTTTGTCATTCTCGGCTGGCAGCATGTCGGCGTGATCGCGACTGCCGCTGACTACGCCTGGTTCACCTTCGGCCGGTTCATCCACGACCAGTACACCGATCTTCGGGAGGCATGCTGTTTCACCCTCGTTCGCGGGCTGGCACCTGAGCAGGTCCTGGCCCGGACTGGGGCCGAAGGCTTTCCGCCCATGGGGCTCAAGGAGCTGATCAAGGCAGGGGTCTCCGACCTCGGTAGGTCCCGCTCCGGATATGGCCACTTCTTCGGGGTCGCACCCATCGGTGACTGGGCGTTCATCGTCGAACCCAACGGCTTCATGGGCGTTCTCCCCAGCATCGCCGGACGGCTGTCGGCGGGCACCCGGCTGGTCTCCCATTTCCGCAATGTCAACGGGCGGGAAGACTTCCTCTGGATGGAAGACGGCCAGGAGCGTCTGGCCTTGGAGCCGAGCTTTTCCGACATCGACTCCTTCACCAAATGGGATGAGGAATTCACCGAGATCGCGCGGCAGGTCGAATTCGACGCCGCACACAGCAGTGAGTCGTTCTTCGCGATGGCCGAGTACCTGACTGGGGTCAAGGTGACGCCGGAACTGCTGGAACAGTCGGTCTACCTGTGTGGAGCCGCGCCCGACTCACAGTAACCACAGCCATAAGCGAACCAATCAGCCGGAATTCTCCGTGCCATTCGGCCCGCGGCTGGCCACCTACGTCCCCAGCGGCGCCGCGCTCGAACAGATCAGCCGTCCACACTGAGGCTTTTCCAACCTGATCGGGCCGATCAAGCAGGAGAGAACCGGGACGGGTTGGCATAAGAGGCTCTCGGCAGCTCGTACGCACGGGTCTGACCCCATGAAGACCCATAGGCTCCTGATTGCCAGATATGCCGGTTGAGCGGTCTTGCGACGGCTCGGATCATGTGTGGAGGGAGCTCTGTGATGATGATCAGCCAGCTCGTGATCGCCGGGCTGTTGTTCCCGAACCTGTCCGTACAGGCACAGCCCCCTCTCCTCCACGTGATGACGTGGAACGTCTGTGCGGGCACCAACGCCGGGTGCGCGCTCTTTCGCCGCTCGAACGCCGAGCTGGCCTGGCACGTGGCAGTGCTGGCGACCGAGGCGGACGTGGTCTTCCTTCAGGAGTTCTGCACGGGCGCCGACGCCGACCTGGAACACGAGCTCGAACGCCGTACCGGCCGGAATTGGAGCGTCCGGTCGGCCGGGCTGAAGTACTCGGACGGTTCCCCGTACCAGTGCCTGCCTGACAGAAACGGCAGGCCGCGTGGGGTGCTGAGCGTCACCCTGGCCGTGGCCGGAGCGGACACCGGCCTCGTCGTGCACCCGCTGACCTCACCGCCGTGGGGAGCCCGCAGGTACGCCGTCTGCACGGCCGACCGGGCGTTCTGCACCGCGCACTTCTCGTCGGGATCGAGTTACGACGACAGGCAGAAGGGCAGGCCCTACCGGCACATCCAGTTGCGTGAGCTGTTCAAGCTCGGCCGGGGTGTGATCGGCGGCGACCTCAACCTTGTGCCGCGCGACGCCGCCGCGGCCTACAAGGGCCGCGACGAATGCGACCCGCGCCGGCGCTGGACCTACGTGACCCGCAGGCGGAAGATTGATTACGTGTTCGCCGGCGAGGGCCGCGTAAGGAAATGCTTCGTCGATTACGCCCGGAGCACGTGGTCTGATCACGTCCCGTTGCACGCCTGGGTGAGAGCAGGCTCAACGCCGCCTGCACCACGCTGAGCCGGCCCAGCACCAGGTTGTTCGTCATGCCCTACCAGGGAAACCCGAATTTTGCGCATCCACGCTGCCGGCCAGGGACGAGTTGGGATACGCCCTCACTGAGGCTCTTTCATGGGTCCACCGAGGATGAAAACAGCTCACTGTCGCTGCTCATGGCGGTCTTGCGGCACTCCGGCGCTGTCTGTGGTCAGGCTCCCCCGGCGTCACTGAGCCTGCGCTCGATGTGCGGTGGGCCGGTCGGGTGGGATCGGCCCGAAGAGGCCGCACGCCCGCCCGGTCCGGCGGCCGCCGCCGCCTCATCGAAGCCGGAGCCCTGACCGAGTGCATCAAGACCCTGGCGGAGGTGGCCTGATGACCGAGGCCGTGCGCGCCCCCCTGAAGAGGAACCCAAGCGCCGGACCCATCACCGCTCTCGTAAGCGCTCGAATGGCGAAGGGACGATCTATCAACGGAAGGACGGCCGATGGGAGAGAGGCCGCCTTCGTCCTCACGACAGCTGGCACATACAAGCGCGTCCGCGCGTACGGCCACACCCATGAAGAAGCTCACCAAGCTGATCGCACAAGCCGATCAGGGCATCCCGGTTGCCTCGGAAAGCTGGACGCTGGCCCAGTTCCTTAGTTACTGGCTCACGCACATTGTCCAGGAGGAGCGGCGGCCCAAGACCTACCAGGGCTATGAGGGCGTCGTCCGCATCCACCTCATTCCCGGCCTGGGCAAGAAGCGCCTCGGCAAGCTGACCGCTCAGGATGTCCGGGTCTTCATCAACCGGGTTCGTAGGGAATGCCAGTGCTGCAGGCATGGATGGGACGCCTCCCGCGAGCGGCCCACGTGCTGCGCTCTCAAGACCCCGAAATGCTGCGGTTCACATCTGTCCACGCGAATGATCCAGTCCATTCTCGCCGTTCTCCGAAACGCACTCGAACGGGCCGTACGCGAGGAGATCATCCCTCGAAACGTCTCGAAGCTAGCCACGGTCTCCGTTCCCTCGTACAAGGTCAACCGTGGTCTGACGACCGAGCAGGCGCGACGCGTGCTGAGGGTTTCTCGCGAGGACCGGTTCCACGCGCTGTACGTCCTGGCCCTCTGCCTCGGCCTGCGCCGAGGGGAACTGCTCGGCCTTCGCTGGAAGGACGTCGACCTCGACGCGGGCACTCTGGAGGTGGTCCAGACCCTCCAGCGCGTCGGTGGCGAACTCCGGTTCGTCCGCCCCAAGACGGAGAACTCCGAGCGCACGATCCCGCTGCCCGAGATCTCCGCCGAAGCTGGGGAGCCGTCCGCCAGGCCGCAGGCCTCGGTGAGATGCGCCTCCACGACATGAGGCACACCTGCGTGACCCTCCTCCTGGACCTCGGCGTCCCGCCGCACATCGTCCGGGAGATCGTCGGCCACAGCGACATCGAGGTCACCATGACGATTTACGCGCACGCCTCCCTGGAGGAGAAGCGCAAGGCTCTCGGCAAGCTCGGTGACGCCCTGGCGTAGAGCAATCCCGTTCTCTTGACGTCCCGGAGTCTTCACTCCGGGACGTCTTTGTGTCCAACCATTCCGATTCTCACCTGATGGTTGTGCTCGGCGTGCCCGATGACCTTGCCCTCGATCACCGCATCGATCTTAGGAAGCTCGCAGTCGGCAGGCATCCCGACGATCTCCGCGAGTCCGATCGCGTCAGGAACACCGGGGAGCCGCAGGAACACCCCGAAAGGCCGCCGGCCGACGACCGTTCCCGTCACTCGCGTCCCCACCGGTAGAGCTTGACGTGTCGCGGTCCATGCATGGCGCACCCGCTCGGCGAATCCGGGCCCCTCGTCGGGCCACCTGTATTCAGACACGTTCGGATCCTAGGAGCCGAAAATCAGGAGCCGTATGCCGACGTTGCCTTCAGGGTTGCCGTCAGCGGACACAAAAATGCCCCGGAGCGATAATCGCTTCGGGGCTTTCTTGCTGTTCAAAGCTGGTGGTCAGGGGCAGGGTCGAACTGCCGACCTTCCGCTTTTCAGGCGGACGCTCGTACCAACTGAGCTACCTGACCCAGAGCGGTCCTGACGGGACTTGAACCCGCGACCTCCACCTTGACAGGGTGGCGAGCACTCCAAACTGCTCTACAGGACCTTGCGTTTCTTGCGTTTCTTTCTGTTTGCGCTCGCTTAGCTTACCAGCTTTCCGGTGGCCTTTCGACCAGCCGGTTCGCGGTGCGCCAAGCGCTCGCAAGTGCCCCCAACGGGATTCGAACCCGTGCCGCCGCCTTGAAAGGGCGGTGTCCTAGGCCGCTAGACGATGGGGGCTCAGGATTCCCTGTCGCCTTCCGTCGGAGACCTCTGAAGCATAGGGGACGATTGCCCCTGATGCCAAAGTGGCTGACCGGCGGTCGGTGACGCGGTGCCGATGATCGATCCCGTTGGAGACGGGGCGTTCGTTGGCTCCGGAGAAATCATACGTTGTGGGTCGGCCTCCACGTGACGCTGGATGTACACCGACTGCTCCCCCAGCCCGCCCAGCGTGATGTCGTCCCAGGCGCGCAGGCGTCTGGTCTCGCGGTCGAAGTACAGGACCGAGGCCTGTACGGGCGTGGGCTGGGCGTGTTCGAGCGCCCGAAGGCCGGCGCCGCCGGTCGATCCCTGGACGAGCATGCGCGAGCCGGACGGCAGCATGGACGTCGAGCGGTCATGCGTGTGACCGGCCAGGATCATGGGCGCGGCCCCGCTGAACCCCCGGCCGACGTCGGGGTCGTGGACGGCCACCACGTCCGCCTTGTCCACGTTGGCCAGGCGTGCGCGGGCGAACCGTTTGAGCGCGTCCGGGTCCGAGTCGACGGCCACCGATTTGTCGGGGGTGAAGCGAGGGTCGCCCAGGCCGTAGATGCGCAGGCCCGCGACCTTCTCCACGCGGTCGTCCAGGACCACGGCGTTCTTCTGCCGCTCGACCGCCCTCTGCGTGATCATGGAGTCGTGGTTGCCCCGTACGTACACGTACGGCACCCCGAGGCGGCTGATCTCGTCGACGAACTTGTTCTCCGGCTTGGTCCCGTGGTCCGAGATGTCGCCGGTGTCGATGATCATGTCGACGGCGAACTGGTCCTTGAGCGAGCGGATGACGTTCCAGGCGATGGGGTTGATGTGGATGTCCGAGACGTGCAGGACGCGGATGGATTTGGGGTCGGCGTCGTACAGGGGCAGGGTCGAGACGGTGTCGTACAGCTTCGAGACGTTCGTGACGAGCTTGGTGAGCTGCGACCGGTACGACTCGAACTTCGTCACGATCGACTCCGCGCTGCCCACCAGCGACGGCGCGGCGGCGACGAGCCCTGAGTAGCGCGGCTCCACGAGCGAGCTCGGACGGAACGTGAGGGCGGCGAGCGCCCCGGTGCCCGCGAGGCCCACAGAGGCCGCCAGGAGGCCCACCAGAGCCGTCCTGGGGCGCCTGTAGACCATCAGGACGGCTATCAGGGCCCCCGCCCCGGCACAGAGCATGCTGCGGACCGCCAGGGCCCGCACGCCGTCCAGGAGGTCGCTCTCGATGAGGCCCGGCAGGCGGTCGGCCAGTTTGGGGTCCTCGATGAGCGCCTTGGCGCGCTCCTGGTCGATGTTCTCCAGGGTGATGCGGAGCCTGAGCGGGGCGTCGTGGGTCCGGAAGGTCAGCGTGCCGAGAGGGCTGGCGTCGACGACCGTCTCGCCGCGCCAGGCGGGCCTGAGCGACATGCCCGTCTCGACGGGACCGACCTGGGCGTGCACGGTGCCGCTCAGGAATATGCCCAGCCAGGCGCCGGCGGCGGCCACCATGAGCACCGCCACGACCCTTGTCGCGCGCGACCGAATGACTGCTTTCGACCTGTCAACGAACTTCATACAGTTTCTTGCATACCTGACCGGCAGGGCAGAATGGCATGCGTGATCGAGGTTTCGCGGGAGAAGTTCGAGGAGCTCGTGGCCCAGGCTCTGGACACGATCCCCGCCGAGCTCACCCGCGTCATGAGCAACGTCGTCGTCACGGTCGTCGATGATCCGCCGGAGCCCCACCTGCTCGGCCTGTACACCGGTGTCCCCCTCACAGAACGCGGCGACTGGTACTCAGGTGTCCTGCCCGACCGGATCGAGATCTACCGCAATCCCATATGCCAGATATGCAGGACAGAAGAGGAAGTCGTTAACGAGGTGCGCATCACTGTTGTCCACGAGGTGGGACACCATTTCGGGATCAGTGATGACAGACTTCACGAACTGGGCTGGTGACCCTTTGCTTCTCGTTGACTTCTTTGGGTTGCGCCTTGCCTCATGATCGGGCACCTTAGGTCACATAGCGAACACGGTGAGTCAGGCACAGCGGAGTCCAATGGGGGCCATGCAGGCAGGTAGGCCGCCGGGACGGCATCGCCGTGCCGAGACAGATCAGGCCACCTACGGCGAGGTCATCGCCATCCGGGAATTTCGGGCGCTTTGGTACGGCCAGGGCCTGTCCCTGCTCGGTGACCAGCTCGCCCAGGTCGCGCTCGCCGTCCTCGTCTACTCCCGCACCGGTTCGGCCCTGGCCACCGCGGCCGTCTACGCGCTGACGTACCTCCCGTCGATCGTCGGGGGGCCGCTGCTGGCGGGGCTGGCCGACAGGTTCGCGCGCCGGGGCGTCATGATGACCTGCGACGTCGTCCGCGCGGTCCTGGTCGGCGTGATGGCGCTGCCGATGATGCCGTTCTGGGCGTTGTGCGTGCTGGTGTTCTTCGTGGTGCTGCTCAGTGCCCCGTTCTCGGCCGCGCGCGCGGCGCTGCTGCCCGAGGTGCTCGAAGGCGACCGGTACGTCGTCGGCTCCGCGTTGCAGAACATGACGAACCAGGCCGTACAGATGCTGGGGTTCGCTGCGGGCGGAGCGGTGATCGCCACCTTGGGCCCCTACCGGGCGCTCGCTCTCGACGCGGCCACGTTCCTCGCCTCGGCCCTGATCCTGGTCTCGGGCGTACGTCCGCGGCCGGCCGCCGACCAGGGGGGCGCGAAGCCGTCCATGTGGGCGATGACCAGGGCGGGAGCCTCACTCGTCTTCGGCTCGCGCAGGTTGCGAACACTGGTGCTGTTCGCGTGGTTGTGCGGCTTCTACATCCTTCCTGAGGGCATCGCCGTGCCCTACGCCGCCGAACTCGCCACGGGGACGCTGTCGGTGCCCGTGATCACCGGTCTGCTGATGGCCGCGATGCCGACGGGCACGGTGGTGGGCGCCTTCCTGTTCAGCAGGTACGTGACGCCGGCGCGGCGGCTGCGCCTGATGGGCTGGATGGCCATGCTGAGCTGCGCGCCCCTGGCGGTGACGGCGCTCCGGCCGCCGCTCGCGGTGGTGCTGGCCGCATGGGTTCTGTCGGGGATCGGTGGGGCGTACCAGCTCGCAGCGAATGCGGCTTTCGTCCAGAGTGTGCCGCCGGAGCGGCGTGGCCAGGCCTTCGGGCTGGTGCAGTCGGGGCTGATGGCCGTCCAGGGGTTGGGGATCCTGGTCGGCGGGTTCGCGGCGGAGAGACTCGGTCCTGAGCTGGTGGTCGCACTCTCCGGCATCACCGGAGTGATCGCGGCGGCCGTGCTCGCCCTGATGTGGACCGAGTCCCGGGACGACCGTAATGCCCAGGAAGTGCCCGCCCAGGCGCCGGCCTGATCACTGCTGCGGCTTGTGCTCGCCGGTCCAGTCGGTGGCGTTCTTCTGCTGCTGCTGCTTGATCAGGTCCTGGACGATCGAGGTGTCCCGCTCCTCGGACGGCATCAGGAGCCAGCCGATCGCGTACACCCCGACGCCGACCCCGCCGAACAGGGTGGCGATGGCGAGGGCGACCCTGACCAGGTTCGCGTCGACGCCGACGTACTCACCGATGCCCGAGCAGACGCCCGCGACGACCCGGCCCTTGTTGGTGCGACGCAGCTTCTTGACGTTGTACTCGCTGAATTCGTTCATGTCTCAAGACTGCCCCTGGGGGTGGTGTTAGCACATCAGGATTCCCCCTGGTAGAACCCTGGTAACCCCTTACGCGAGGAGAGGACCCGCCATGGACGACCTGCTGCGCCTCGACGACCGACTCAACGGCGACCAGCGGCTGATCCGCGACACGGTCCGGTCTTTCGTCTCCGACCGCGTCCTTCCGCACGTGGGCGACTGGTTCGAGGAGGCCGTCTTCCCCGCGCGCGAACTCGCGCCGGAGCTGGGCTCGCTCGGCCTGCTGGGGATGCATCTGGAGGGTTACGGGTGCGCCGGCACCGACGCCACCTCCTACGGCGTGGCCTGCCGCGAGCTGGAGGCGGGCGACTCGGGCCTGCGCTCGTTCGTGTCGGTGCAGGGCTCGCTGGCGATGTTCCCCATCTGGCGGTACGGCTCCGACCAGCAGAAGGAGGAGTGGCTGCCGCGCATGGCGGCCGGCACGGCCATCGGCTGCTTCGGCCTGACCGAGCCGGACCACGGGTCCGACCCGGCGAACATGCGCACGTACGCCAAGAGGGACGGATCCGACTGGATTCTCAACGGCTCCAAGATGTGGATCACCAACGGCTCGATCGCCGACGTCGCCGTGGTGTGGGCGCAGACGGACGAGGGCGTCCGCGGCTTCGTCGTCCCCACCTCCACGCCGGGTTTCTCCGCCCCTGAGATCCACAAGAAGTTGTCCCTTAGGGCATCGGTCACCTCGTCCCTGTACTTCGATGACCTCCGCCTGCCCGCCTCCGCCGTGCTTCCCGGGGTCACCGGCCTCAAGGGCCCGCTGTCGTGCCTTTCCGAGGCCCGTTTCGGCATCCTGTGGGGGGTCGTCGGGGCCGCCCGCGCCTGCCTGGAGTCGGCGGTGGACTACGCGAAGACCCGCGTGCAGTTCGACAAGCCGATCGGGGCCTTCCAGCTCACCCAGGAGAAACTGGCCTGGATGTACGTCGCCGCCGCCCAGGCCCAGCTCACGGCCCTGCACCTGGGTGCGCTGAAGGACGAGGGACGGCTGGAGCCCCGGCAGATCAGCTTCGGCAAGCTGGCCAACGTACGGGCCGCCCTGGACATCGCCCGCCAGGCCCGTTCCGTCCTGGGTGGAAACGGGATCACCCTGGAGTACCCTGTGATCAGGCACATGAACAATCTGGAGTCTGTGCTGACGTACGAGGGTACCCAGGAGATTCACACACTGGTGCTGGGCGAGGCTCTCACGGGGCTGGCCGCTTACCGGTGATGGAGGCGTCGCGGGCGGGGCGGTAATCTCTGTACCCTTGCTCGTGCGAGGGGCGTTAGCTCAATTGGCAGAGCTGCGGACTTTTAATCCGTAGGTTCCGGGTTCGAGCCCCGGGCGCCCTACCCCAACGACCTGGGCGGACTCCCCGATCTCCATGATCTGGAAGCCCGCCCGGTTGCATTTCGAGTTGCAGTTATCCCCAAAGTGCCCGGCCCATGCGGGCTGCGGCTTCGGTCGAGAGTGTCGCCGTGATGTGGGTGTAGCGCTTCGTCGTGGTCAGTTGTGAGTGGCCGAGGATTTCCTGAACGACGCTGATGTCCACGCCTTGCTCGATGAGAAGCGTTGCGGCGGTGTGGCGAGCGTCGTGGACTCGGGCGTCTTTCTCGACTTCGGCGAGGCGGAGCAGTTCTTTCCATTCATCCCAGTCCTGGCCGGCGTCGATGGGGCGTCCGTCCGGATGGCACCAGACGAGGTCATAGTCCTGCCAGCGCTCCCCCGCTGCTTCCTTCTCGGCCTGCTGGGCTTCCTGGTGGAGCTTGAGGAGTGGGATCAACGGGGGCGGGATCATGACGGTTCGCTTGCTCTTGCCCTTGGGCTTCACGAAGATCCAGCCGCCGACGCGCTCAGGGCAGGCGGGCGCGTGCTTGGCACAGTTGGGTCCGCAGTACTTCTGCCCTTCCTTGTCGCACACGTGCTTGCGGCCGGAGGTGCGCTTGGCCTTGGGGCAGTCGTTTGGGCACGGGTAGCGATGAAGTCGCTGCCCGCAGGCGTGCGGGTCCTTGCAGCCGTGGCGGTAGCGCTGGTGCTTGATCTGCCAGAAGACGCGGATGACGCCTCGCTTGAGGTCCACGTACTTCCACCGCAGGCCCAGCGCCTCACATTGCCGAAGACCGAGAGCGAGTGCCACGGACCAGCGAGTGCCGTTCCTCTGGTTGTTGGCCACGTCGAGGACATCGCGGGCCTCGTCGGCGTCAAGCGGTTCGATCTCCACGTCCTCGGCGGCAGGGGCGTCGATCAGGGTGCAGACGTTGCGGGCGACCTTCTCGCGCCGGACTGCGATCTTGAGGGCGCGGGAGAGGATCCGGTGGATCTGCACGATGGTGTTCTGGGCGAGGCCCTGCTGTGTGAGGTACGCGTAGAAGGCGTCCAAGTGCTCCGGGCGTAGCCGGTCGAGGCGGTGAGCACCGAGGCGGGGGATGATCCAGTGTTCGGCCTTGGGCCGATAGGTGCTCTCCAGGGTGCGGTCGCTGACCTTGAGAGGGGCGATCTCGTCGAGGTACGTATGCATCCACTCGGCGACCGTGGGTGCGAGCCCCGGCTTGTCAGACTTGCCGGAGTCCCGCTTCCCCTCCAGCTCACGGACTTTCTTGGTCACCTCGGTCTCACTGTCGCCCACTCGATGGCGCCGGTCGGGCGTACCGTCGTCCTTGACGCCCATGGTCACGTAGCCGTGCCACTTGCCATCCTTGCCGAGGAAGACCGAGGATCGGCCGTTAGGCTTGCGCGCCATCACACCGCCTCCAGGTCACGGGCGAAGTCGAGCAGGGCGGCAGCAGGGATCAGGCGGTATCCGTCGTGCTTGATCGATCGGAGTTCGCCGGTCTTGATGAGCCGGAAGACTGCCGTGCGGCTCATCCCCAGGACCACGGCCGCGTCGTTCGGTCGGTAGAAGAGTCTTTCCATTACGCCGCCCTCCCTTCAGTTGCCGAAAGATCTTGTCCGTCTGCTCTGGCCTGGAGTTCGGCCATGTGAGCACGCCAGCGTTGCCGTTCGCGGACGGATCGCAGGAGCCGGACGGCCAGCGGTGCCACGTTGGCGTCTCCGGCCGGGACCGGCTTCCAGACGTAGCGGTGTGGGTCGGGCATCTCGTCGTTCTGGCCGAGGGCTTCCAGGACCCAGGTGCGGCGGTCCTGCTTGTGTTCGGCCAGGGTCTTGTTGGACCACTTGCGGGAGACCAGGACGCGCCGTCCGGCGTAGCCGAGGTGGTCGGGCTTGTGGGCCTTGCCGTGGCAGCGGCCGGGGAGCATTCCGGGTTTGGCGCCTTTGGGTTGGATGCCGTAGCGCAGCCAGTTGGCGCAGGTGGGCGAGCAGGGTTCGGTGCGCAGGGCCTCGGTGAGGCGGGCGGCGTGCTCGCGGCGGGCCGGGTTGTCGGCGGCGTGGTCGAGGGGGTCGGCCAGGCTCTTGGTCAGGTACTTGGTGAGGTAGCCCAGCCACTTCCCGGCGGCGGGTGTGCCCGCCAGGACGCTTTGGATGTTGTGTTGCTGGCCGAAGCGGATCACGTGCAGGGGTTCGGCGTTTTCGTCGGCGTCGAGCTGGTCGAGGGCTTGGTCCCAGGTGGGCAGGACCTCACCCGTGTGGGGGTCAAGGTAGCCGGCCCCGTCCTGCCAGATGGGCAGGTGATCGCCGTCGAAGCGGACTTCGTCGGTCGGTGGCCACCACACCTGGTGATAGGTCGCGGCGATGATCTGCTTGAGTTCGGCGCGGGGTAGCGTCCCGCGGATCGCGATGTGCAGGTGCGGGGCGAGGCGCTGCTGTGGTTCGACCGTGCCGAAGTACTGCACGTCATAGCCCGCGACGCGGCGCAGGTTCTGCACGAACCGGTCCACCAGCTTGGAGAAGTGCAGCGCGTCCCGAGCGGCACGCCGGTAGTTGTAGCTCTCCGGATCAACCGGGACGCCGTCACGGACCTTGCCGTACGAGGGCAAGGTGAGCGTGACGAACAGCGAGGGGCGGAACACCTTGCCGTCCGGGGTGGCGAAGGTGCGTCCCAGGGTGGTGTCGGCCATCTTGCGCTTGGGCAGGTCCGGCGCGTCCTGCCGTCGCCGGGTCGAGCGGGTGCGCTTCGGAGCGGTCCGGCCGAGAACACTCCCCCGCATCCCGGCCGCGTTGATCTCCTCGTCCAGACCGGCGATGGCGGCGTCCCAGTCGGCGGTGTCCTCGCCGAGTTGTTCTGCCTCCTCACGCCGGGCCTGGAGATCGGCGCGGAACTCGACAAGCCATCGTTGATCGTCGGTCGGCGCGTCAGGGGTGATGGCGGGTTCGTGGTCGAGGTGCCAGCCCTCGCGGCACTGGGCGATGCGGAGTTGCCGGTTGCGCTTGGCGCACGGCGGGCACTTAGTCTCCAGCGTGGCACCGCACGGGACGTCGATGAGTTCCCACTTGCCGGTGTGGGTGTCGAGCCGCTTGAGCGGGACGGGCCGGATGCACACGCCGTGCAGCTTGGCGACCTCTTCAACGACGTCCCGGGCCAGTGGCATTGCCATCCGGATCGTCCGGGGTAGTGCGCGGTCGTGCGGGTTGGTCATGCAGCCTCCTCTCGCTCGGTGAACAGGGCGACCATCTGGCGGATGTCGTCGTCGCATACGTAGGCGGCGCGGACTCGGATCGGTTCGGGTGAGGTTTCCAGTCGCATGTACGCGACACCTGCGCCCAGCTCGGGAATCGGTGAGATGTGGTCGGCGAGTGCGCCCCGGTCGCGTGCGCCGTCGCCGAGGACCATGTCCACCTGTTCGGATTCGTCCAGGCGGAGGGCGATCTTGTCGGGGAACAGGTTGCGGATGTTCATGACTTCCTTGCGTGGGTCTTGGAGGGCGGCCATGACGCCGACGCCGACTGAGCGGCCTTGGGTTGCCAAGGTGGCCAGGGCGGCGGAGATGCGTTGCCGCAGGTGCTTGTCGGGCTGGTAGGCGGTCAGGAACGCGACTTCGTCGACGAGGACCAGGACGAACGGGTCCTCGATGGTGGGTGTGTGGGAGCGCTGGAGGCCGGCGAAGCGGGCCGCGCGTTTCTGCATGACGCTGACGGCCTCGTCGAGCAGGTCGGCGCAGTCGGACGGGTCGGCTGCGTAGCGGCCTTGGAACAGCTCCCGGCCGAGGGACAGCTCCATCAGCTTGGGATCGAGCGCCCAGACTTCGGCCAGGCCCGCCCGCATCGCGGGGAGCAAGCCGCGGATCGTGTCCCACAGGAAGGAGCCCTTGCCGGCCCCGGTCGCGCCCGCGATCAGAACGTGGGTTCCGTGGACCTTGAGCCGGAGCGGTCGGCCGTCCTCCTGTTTGCCGATCTCGACCGGGCCGACCGATGGCTGCTCGGGGATGGGAAGGGCGGGCATGGGAGCGGCGAGTGGATCGGTGCGTGGAAACGTGAGCAGCAACCGCCCGCCCTTGATGAGCGCGACTCGGCATGAGGTGGTGCCGAAGCCTTGGGCGAGGTTGTCGAGGCGGTCGGACCAGTCCTTGACCGCCTGACCGGCGAGCATCCGGACGACGATGCGGTCGGCCCATCCGTCGCAGGTGACGCGCAGCATACGCGGCATGTAGACGCGACCGTTGACTCGTCTGGCCAGGCCGGAGACGTCCATGACGCCCTGCCAGTGGCGGCGGTAGACCGACACCAGCCGCCACCAGGCCAGCAGGCGAAAGCCGACGAGGCGGGAGAAGGAGCCGGGTTCGGTGAAGGCCCAGGCGAGCAGGGCCAGGACGGCGAAGCCGAGCATGGAAGCGGTGGCGGGCCAGCCGTACCAATGCCAGAAGACGCCCAGGGCGACCGGCAGGGCGACGACGACCGGATGCCGCCACGTCGTACGGACGAGGGCCGACAGCAAGCGCCAGCCGTAGACGAGGAAGGTGATGATGGCGGGGGTCTTGACGACGGCCGGGCGGAAGACGACGGCCGTGTCGGGCGTGGTGGAGACGAGGTTGCGCGCCTCGTCGCCAGGCAGCCGCTTGAACATAAGCTGGGAACCTCTCGTGATGTGGAGTCAGGGGAGAACCGAGGGGCCGCCGGAAGTTGCCGCTTCCAGCGGCCCCGCCTCATGTCAGGCCGCCGGGTCGGTGGCGTCCTTGTCGGCCTGTTCGGCGTGCAACTGCTCGCAGTCGGCCAGGTAGCGAGCGGCAGCGGTGAAGATCTCGCGGGCGATGGCCAGGTCGGCATCGGTGACCGGCCCGGCCCCGCTCGTGGAGATGTGCACGTTCGCCTCGGACGAGGTGAACTCCAGGTACGGGCGCGGGTTTTCGAGCAGCAGTCCGGCGCTGGCCCGGAGGCCCGGCGTGTGGAAGGAGACCCGGACGTGCGGCTCGGAGTCGGGCCGGATGGACAGGGTGACGTAGGTGTAGGGGCGGAGAGTCATGCCGCGACCCCCTGTCCATCCGGCAGGCCGTAGAAGCTGCGCTCCAGCGAGCGGACGAAGCGGTGAGCCGCGTGGGCGAGCTGGCGGGCAAACTCCAGGTCCTCCGCCGTCACGGGACCGTTCGTGGTGACCAGGACGGAGGTGGCGCCGAAGTCGAGCGCCAGGACGGGCTCACGGCGGGCGAACGGGTGGTTCATGGTGCGGGCGGCGTGCCCGCTGGTCAGCCGGATCACGCTGGTGCGCGGGGTACGACGTCGGGTCATCAGGCGGCGTCCTTTCCGGCCGAAGCCTTGCTCTGGGCGGACTGGTTGAGCTGGCGAGGTGCGTGCATCTCGCGAACCTTGATCGAGTACGCGAGCCGTCCGTTGCCGTTGACGTAGGGCGTGACGGACATGCCGGTGAACTCGACCGGCGTGAACGGCAGCCCCGGCATGGATTGCGGGGGCACCGGCTGGACCGGCGCGAGGATCTTGACCGCCACTGTCTTCTGTGCGGCTTTGACGGTCGGGTCGGCGTCCATGACCGCGATCTGCCACACCGGCTCTCCGGTGAGCTTGTCACGGGCCTGGACGAACCGGCCGCCGGTGGAGGCGTCGAAGTCCTTGACCGGCTCGACCTCGCCGACGACGTAGCAGCCGTGCGGAAAGACCTGATCGAAGCCGATCGCGATGGGACCTTGTATAGCCATGGTCTGTTCTCCTGTCGTACTGTCGGTAACTCGTACTGTCGAGTTAGAAGCTACCCCGAAAACGAACACTCGACAATACGAGTTTCCGAGATTCGCTGTGACTTAGGTCACATCACAGTGCGTAGGCGTCTTCAAGCTCATGCAACGCACCCGGAAGCGCGATGTCGACGATCAGGACCGGGCGGCCCGAGGCGTCGAAAACCCGAGCCAGCACGCCCAGCACTGCGGCCGACTTGCCCACTCCCAGCACCTTGACCTCGTCGGGCAGAGGGTGGCGGGCGGCCAGTCGTTCCACGACATGATCCAGCCTCAGCCCCTTGACCCCTTGCAGGTGCTGACGGACGCTTACGGTCAGTGGCGCCTGTCGGCCGAGGTCGGTGCCTTCGGCCAGTTCGATCGGGCACCAGAAGGTGACCAGTTCGCACGGCTCGTCAGCGTCACTGAGCAGAACACGGCGCATCATGACCGGCGTCCCCTCGGGCAGGGTCAGCATCGCCGCCACGTTCCCCGGCGCCGGCCGTGCTCCCGCCTCGATGACCGCTCCGCCCTCGCTGGATTCCACCCGGTCGAGCACGGCACGGCCCGGCCGAGAAGACTCACCCTCGGAGCCGGGCGGCGGGGTCTTCACATAGGAGCCCTTGCCGTGTTCGCGGTCAATGATCCCGCGAAGCTGCAACACCTGAAGCGCTCGCACCACCGTGGGACGGCTGACCGCGAACTCACGAACGAGCTGAGTCTCCGAGGGCAACTGTGAGCCTGGGGGGTAGGTGCCGTCCGCGATCTTGCGCCGGATCGCGGTGACGATCTGGGCATACTTCGGAGGAGCGTACTCATCATCAGATACGGACATGACAACAACCCAACTACTCGACTTATCGTCAGCATAGACGCGGACTCTTGTCTTGCAAAGCTGATCAAATGCGGCTGGGGAAAGTTGACGCAGGGGGCCCTTAAACCCCCTCAAGCCCTTCGACCTCATCGACCGCATCGCCACGCTCGCCCTATCGAGCCAACCCAGACAAGAGCTTGGTCCAGTTCGCCTGAGCTTCGACGGAGGACCACCGATGGGTTTCCTGCACCTGATAGCCGCTGTCGAGCTGGACAATTCGCCGGATGAACGCTCGGCCCCCGCCCTCGCACAACTCGTACATCGGGACTCTGCAGGCGCAGGTCCACGCCAGCACCCGCACCCGCTCACGTGCTTGGGAGCACTGCCAGAGCAGCCGCGCATGACCGCGCTGGGCCATACCGACATGCGGACTCAGGCACCCCTCGGGCGGAATCACGGCGCGGCCTTAGGGTCCGGCCCCGACTCGGGCGACGAACCCGCCTGGCGGAGATCTCCGTACCGGAACGCGACCCGGCGGGCGGCGCGCGACGGGTCCAGCGCCGGATGCCACGCGTAGACGCAACGCTTGCGCCGATCGTCCCAGCCGATGCGCCACCAGAACCGCTCGCCGTCACACCACACGACGAGCCCGACCCAGACTGACACCAGCGCCAGGCCGTACCCGTCGTGAACATCGGCGGCAATCCCCACACACTGGAGTTCGGCCTGCAGCGACTCGGCCATGTCCAACGGCGAAACGCTTGGGGAAGCCGGACGGCGAACTTCTCTCACGATGACCGCCTCTGCTCGGTCGTTCTAACGGGAGAGCCCCAGCAGGTCGAGCAGTTGTCACGCACGCGAGGGGACGGGCCTGCCTCGCGCGGCCCGGCGATCAGCTCCTTGCGAGGACTCACGTACTTCCATCCCCGGCCGCCGCAGGACACGCATCGATTGGTCATGAAACCCCGCCCTTTCCAACTCGCCGAACCCTGCTAGCCTGGAATGGATTCACATACCAAGCATGTTCCAGTAGACCTGGTATGTCAATCCATACCAACCAATTCGTTCGGGTGGGAGTACCAAATGGGACTCAGCAGCACAGACGCCGCCGCACAGTCGAAGAAGCCCGCATACGTCCGCATCGCCGGCGCTATCAGGGAGCAGATCAAATCCGGCGCGTTGCAGGCGGATGACCCAGTTCCGAGCGCAGCCGCGATCTGCGAGCAGTACGAGGTCAGCATGATCACGGCGAAGAGCGCACTGAACCTGTTGCGCACCGAGGGCCTGGTCTACGGCATCGCGGGCAAGGGCACCTTCGTCGCCCAGAACCGGCGCATGGTCCGAACGGCCCCTCACCGGTACTTCCAGAGCAACGACCGCACATACGTCCAGGAGGCAGAGCGCGCCGGCCTCACGCCCGAGGCCCGCCACGAGACCCAGGTGATGGCCGCTACCGAGTCGGTCGCCCAGCGGCTGGAAGTCGCCGCCGGGGAACATGTGATGGCGACGCGGTACCGGATCTTCGCCGGTGGGCGCCCAATGAGCATGTCCACCTCATGGGAGCCACTGACGATCACTGGCGGAACCGAGATCGAACATCCCCACCAGGGCACATACGCGAACAGCGGCCTCAACGCCCGGTTCGCCGCCATCGGCTGGACGATCGAACAGGTGGAGGAACACCTGATCGTCCGGCCACCCACACCCGAGGAGACTACGGAGCTGATCATCCCTGACGGAGTGCACGTCATCGAGGTGCACCAGACCGTCCGGGCAATCCAGGACGGCACCGACAACCTCGTTCCGGTCGAGGCGGCCGACATCGTGTTCCCCGCCGACCGCAACGAGTTCACATACTTGATGGACCGGCCCCGGTGACGTCAGGATGCGCCTATGACCGACGATCCATACCTGGTGGATGAGTTCGGCGAGCCCATCCCACTCAGGCCAGAGGGCTGCCCCAATTGCGGCCAGCAGTTCGCGACACGACAGGCCCGAACGTGCTGGAAGTGCGGCGCCCCTCTGGACGATGAAGACCAAGCCGACAGCGGCGTAGAGCCCCCGTCGAGACCCGACGGGGGCTGAAACATAACCTCGGCGGAAGTGTGTTCCAGCAGACACGGAGCCTTGACCGAGGAGCTACCACGGCAGGACGCTCCAGGTATGTCGCTAACCGTTCCGCCCGCCCTGCTCGACAAGGTACGGCACGGCCATGTCGAGGAGGCTGAATTCATCGACTGCGTGCGCACCTCCCTGCCTTACGCATGGGAGCTGGTCAGCAACCTGATCGAACGTCTGCACGCAGGAACCGCCGAGTTCGCCGACAACCAGATCCCGCCACCCAGCGAGGAGGCACGCGGCCAGCTACTCCGCATGCTTTCCAGCGACGCCATGCGCAGCTCCATCGAAAGGCACTTCGGGGTCGCTCTCGCGTTCCAGAACTGCCACCGTCTGGCTGTGTTCCGCGCCGATGCGGTCGGCGGCTCCACCCACGAGGAGTTCGTCTCGCCGCTCGCCCAACTCCGCAACCAGTCGCCCGAGCTCGTCAACTGCTGATCATCCCAGCGACCAACTGAGGCACCGTTCTTTGGAGCGGTGCCTTTGTCGTATCGCGACGGCATGCCGCGGTACCGCGATCATTGCCGAGTTGTGCTTTTAGGTATCAAGCGGCGGCGCAGCGCGCCGCCGTACCCCCGGCCCTCCGCCCGCCCGCCGTCCGGGCGTGCGGCCTGGGGGCCGGTCCCGGACGGCGGCGGGACACCGGGCCGGCCACCGCACACCGCCCCCGCCGTACCAACCGAACGCACCGGCCGGGGTTGCCACGCCGCCACACAGGTACAGCCCTTACGATCGCCTGCCTGTGGCTGGCCATAGTAGGTGGCTGGGGGCGATCGACGATCCGTGCTTCGTTCCTCAGCACGGCTCACCGAGCAGCGGTCGTCCGTCGTGCTTCTGCGCGCCCACTCACGCCTGTGATCTGTCATCGGCTAGGAAGGGACGGTGAGCACCGATTCCAAGAATCAGGTGGGTCACCACGTCCACCTGTAGCCGGAATGCATGCTCTCGCCGATGGGAGGTGGGGCGGCGATCTTCTCGATCCATTGAGTCAGCCACTTCGCGACCGTCCACCGCTGGCCGGCCTTTCGGACGTTCCCTCCGTCCCGCTGGCGTTCCAGCTCACGCACGGCCTCGATGACATCGGGTTCCGTCTTGTGCTTCACGTGGCAGCGGTCGGACGTGCCATCGTCCTAGACACCCGCTGCGGGACAGCGGCCGACCAACGCTCCGCCGACGTGCTGGAGCTGCATCCCCAAGGCTCTGGAGCAATGCCATATCCTCCGCGAGGACTTCACCCTGTACACCGTGAGAGCCGTCAAGACCGCCGGGGCGTTGGCTGACCTCTACTGGCTGGGGATCTTCCGTGAACCGATCCCAGCTCGTCTATGGTGCCATCTATGGAGGACCTGTTTGGCGGGGCCGCGTCGTACTACGCCAGACACCGCCCCGGCTACGGTCAGGCGACAATCGGGTACCTGGCGGAAGCGCTCGGCGCGGACAGCCGGGTGCTGGATCTCGGCTGTGGCCCTGGAACGATAGCGATCCCGCTGGCGCGGCGGGTGACGGCGGTGCTCGCTGTGGACCCGGCGCGGGAAATGCTCGCCGAGGGTAGGCGGCTGGCCGAGGGCATCACCAATATCGCCTGGTTGCCTGGCGATTCGACCGCTCTGCGGGCGTTGCCGCCGTTCGAGCACGTGGTGATGGGTCGGTCATTTCACTGGATGGATCGCAGGTCCGTACTGACGGAGCTGGACGAGTTGTTGCCGCCCGGCGGCGTGGTGGCTCTTGTCGGTCCGGCGAGGCAGTGGGGAGAGCCCTGGCAGCCGGACTCGCAACCCTGGCAGCCAATCGAGAGGCGAATATGCGAGGAATTCGGCCTCGACATCCACACCGCCGCCAACTCCTTCCACGCCACCGGTGAGCACCACCATGACATGCTGGCCGCCTCACCCTTCAGCAGCCTGGAATCCCGGGTATTCAGCCGACGGCTGACCTGGGATGTAGACGGGTTGGTCGGGCTCCAGCTCTCCTATTCCTACAGCTCGCCCGCCATGCTCGGCGATCACCTGCACGCCTTCGTCAAGACGCTGCGACGGGCCCTGCTCGCCGACAACCCCGCAGGCCGGTGGGAACAGAAACTGGCGACCGAGGTGCTTGTCGCCAGGCGGCCCGGGCACTGAACACCCGGAAGCGCCCCCGGTGTTACAGCCGAATCTCCTCCAGGTGGGTCTCATTTAGAGTCTCAGTTCGCCCCGGACAGGGGCGTTGACCAGCGTCTTGGCAGGGTGGGTCAGGCCGTTCCTGTTGGTGGCCGTCGCAGGTCGCCAGGGTTGCATTTTGAGTTGCAATACGAGGCCGTTCAGAGCCGTTCAGGACCGACCGCGTACAGGTGTTGACCTGCATTGAACGATCTGGAACGGCTCGAACTGGATCTTTTAATCCGTAGGTTCCGGGTTCGAGCCCCGGGCGCCCTACCACTCCGCATCGCCTGGACGACCCAGCTTGCGGTCGGATGGGCGGTGGTGCCCAGCACGCGGACGCGCCGGCTGGCGTGCTCGATGACGGCCAGGATGTACTGGCGCTGCCCGGTGAGGGTGACGGTCTCGATGAAGTCGCAGGCCAGCAGCGCCTCAGCTTGCGAGCGCAGGAAGTCAGCCCAGGTGACAGACGCCCGCTCGGGGGCCGGATCAACGCCTTCCTGCTTAAGGATCTCCCAGACCGTGGAGGGCGCGACCGTGATGCCGAGCGTGGCCAGCTCGCCGTGCACCCGCCGATAGCCTCAGGAGGGGTTCTCCCGGACCAGGCGCAGGATGAGTGCGCGGATGGAACGGACCGTGGGCGGGCGCCCCGGCCGCTTCGGCCGACAGCTCCCGGCATGACGACGTCTCATCAGATCGCGGTGCCAGCGCAAGACGGTGTCCGGGCGGACGAGGAGCCGCACCCGGCGCAGGACCTCGCGGGGCAGCGACGTCAGCAGGGCGGCGAGGAAGGCGCGGTCCTCGGGAGCGAATCTCACCCTGGCACCGACGCCGAGCTGCCGTTCGAGAACGGTGATCTGATGGCGGAGAGCGAGGATCTCGACGTCCTTGTCCCGATCCCCCATCGGTAGCAACCGCAGTACGGCGAAGGTGTTCGTGACGGCGAGATAGGCCAGACGAAAGAGCACGAACGATCATCATGCCGCACTCCGAACGGCTGGAGATCATTTGCGTCAGGCGATCCCCAGCAAGCCCATGACCTGGTCGGATGACATTATCGGCAGGCGCAAGGTCCTGGCCCTGCTCCACCATGACCCCAACCGCCCCTGACCAGGCCGGGACATCGCCCGCCACCTCCGCGATGTCACCCTCGACACCATGTACCGACAACTGTCTCGCTGGGCCGGCAGCCAACTCATCTGCAAGATCGGCCGGGTATCCACACCGCCCGGCCAATCTCTTCAGCACTCCTGCCAACAGCCCAAAAGCCTTGACCACCTGGCCTTGGGCGAGCCCCATCCGCTGCTACCGGAATCGTCTGCCGTTCCGTCCCGACCGACGACTGACAACCGGTGCTGTGATGGTCACGGGGATGCCTGAGGGAGCCTGGGCGCCCGTGATACGCCTCAGCTCGGCCTCGCCCGAACGGACCTCGCTGGTCTGCGGGACGATACCGGCGTCGGCCATCAAGCGGGTCATGTCACGGCGCTGATTGGGCAGCACCAGGGTGACGACGCTGCCGGACTCGCCGGCGCGGGCGGTGCGGCCGCCGCGGTGCAGGTAGTCCTTGTGGTCGCTCGGCGGGTCGACGTTGACGACGAGGTCCAGGTTGTCGACGTGGATGCCGCGGGCCGCGACGTTGGTCGCCACCAGCGCCGTGACGTGGCCGCTCTTGAACTCGGCGAGGGTGCGCGTGCGCTGGGGCT
>NZ_JBITEZ010000033.1:0-98178 GCF_044455665.1 Nonomuraea sp. NPDC051191
GGGTGCTCTCGGCGGCGTCGGCCGGGATCGCCGTCGCCAGTGCTGTGATCAGGCCGAGGGCGCCTAACGCGCCGGTGATCAGTGCCCGGCGGCGCCGGCGGGTGACGGATGGGGACGGGGCGTTGACGCTCATGTCTGAGCCTCCGTATGCGAATCAAGGGATGGAACGGCGGGACGCGCCCCCGGACCATCGATCTGACGGGGAGATCGCCTTGAGGACTCAGTGTGAGAATCGGTCCGAAACTTGTCAAGAATGATATGAAAAGTTTCGGACCGCTACGCCTCCGTGCGGAAGAGGAATGCAGGACCAGGCATGCGGAAAGTTTCGGCCCATTGCCCCGGGATCCGCGTGAACGTTTCATCGCCGTCGTCGTGCAGAGGGAAGGATTACCGGGCCATTCGCGTCGGAACACCGGCGGACGGGCAGCACCTGGGAGGACGGCTGGGGAACGGGAGCGGGCGATGAGGGACGAACAGCGCGAAGGCCGCACGCCACAGAGCGTGCGCCGCCGCGAGCTGCTGACCATGCCCGTCGCCCTGGCCTGCGGCTCGGCGGCGCTGACCGGCTGCGACGCCACGCTCCAGGCCCGCAGCGCCATGACCGCCACCCCCACCCCCGGCCCGGAGCGGGAGGTGCCGGTCACGCCGCCCGAAGACCTCATGCGCGAGCACGGAGTGCTCAAACGCGTCCTGCTGATCTACCGGGAGGGCGTCCGGCGGATCGAGGCCGGCGAGCGGGTGCCGGCGGGCCCCCTGCACGCCGGGGCCGGCATCATCAGCACCTTCATCGAGCAGTACCACGAGCAGCTCGAAGAGCGGTACGTCTTCCCGCCCCTGGTCAAGGCGGGCAAGCTCACCGACGTCGTCCCCGTCCTGATCCTGCAGCACCGGCGCGGACGCGTCCTGACCGGCCGCATCCTGGGCGCCACCGCCCGGCCCACCTCCCAGGTGGCCCGTCGCGGCCTGGCCGCGGACCTGACCGCCTTCGTCCGCATGTACGAGCCCCACGAAGCCCGCGAGGACACCGTGGTCTTCCCGGCCATGCGGGAGGTGATCCCGCCCGAGCAGTTCGCCGACCTGGCGGAGACGTTCGAGGACGAGGAGCACCGCCGTTTCGGCCCGGCCGGGTTCACCGGTGTGGTCGGGCAGGTGGCCGACATCGAGAAGGCGCTCGGCATCTACGACCTGAACCAGTTCACACCCCGCGGCTGACCGCGGCTGACCATGGCCGGGCACCGAGCCTGCCGTCGTCCATGGCCAGGACGGTGTCCACCTTCGCCAGGGTGGCCAGGTCGTGCGTGACCATGACGGTGGCCAGGTCGTTCTTCCTGGTGAGGTCGGCCAGCAGGGAGACGATCCGCTCGCCCCGGTCGTGGTCGAGCGCGCTGGTCGGCTCGTCCACCAGCAGGACCTCGGGGGAGTTCATCAACGCGCGGGCGATGTTGACGCGCTGGCGCTCGCCGCCGGACAGCTGGTGCGGGCGCTTGTGCTCCTTGCCGCCCAGGTCGACGGCGAGCAACAGCTCCCGTGCCCGCGGGCCCGCGTCGCGGGGGGACTCGCCGGCCAGGTGTGCCATCACCAGGAGCTGGTCGAGCGCGGTCAGCGAGGGCAGCAGGTTGGCCTGCTGGAACACGATGCCGACGTGGTCGCGGCGGACCCTGGTGCGGACCGCCTGCCCGGCGCTGGAGACGTCCTGCCCGGCGATGATCACGCTGCCCGCCGCGGGCGTGATCAGCGTGGCGGCGACGGCGAGCAGGCTGGACTTGCCCGAGCCGGACGGGCCGACCACCGCGGTGAACTCGCCCGGCGCGACGGCCAGGCTGACGTGGTCGAGCGCGGTCAGCGTACGGTCGCCGTCGGGGTAGGTGAGGACGACGTCGGTGAGCTGGAGGGTCATCGGGAGGCTCCCAGGGCGGTCAGCGGGTCGACAGAGGTGATCTTGCGGATGGCCAGCGCGGCTCCGGCCGCCCCGAGGACGATCATCACGGCCACCGGCGCCACGGTGGTCGTCACCGACAGCACGAACGGGACGGTCCCCTCGGCCAGCGCCCCGAGACCCGCCCCGAGCAGCCCCCCGACGCCCGCGCCGACCAGCAGCACGATGACCGCCTGGGCCAGCGCGTCCCGCAGGAGGTAGCCGGAGCTCGCGCCCAGCGCCTTGAGCACGGCGACGTCGCCGCGCCGCTGGATCGTCCAGACGGTGAAGAAGGCCCCGATGACCAGGGCGGAGATCGCGAACAGGAAGCCGCGCATCAGCTGGAGCGACCCGTTCTCGGAGGAGAACGAGCCGATCGCGGCGGGGGCCTCGGACAGCGGGACCGTCGTGGTGCCGATCCGGGCGTCGGCCGCCTCCAGCCCGGCAGTGCCGCTGGAGGGCAGCGCCAGGACGGTCGCCACGCTGTCGGCGCCGCCCTGGCGGCCCATCTGCTCCCAGTCGCCGATGCCGAGCCAGACGACGGGCGTGTGGCTGTAGGACGCCTGGCCGCCGACGCCGGAGACGGTGAAGTCCTTGCCCGCGATCCGGACCGTGTCGCCGGTCTTCACCCCGGTGTCGGCGGCGAGCGCGGCGGACAGGACGATCCTCCCCGTGTCCACCGGCCGCCCCTGGGCCAGGGCGCCGCCCGGCTGGACGCCGAAGAGCGCCACCCCCGCGCTCCGATCGTCGCCGTAGCCGAGTCTCGACATGGAGACGCCGAGCCTCTCGACGGAGTCGCCGGCCACCCGCCGCCACTCCTGCCAGGTCTGGTCGGTGACGCGGCTGTCGGCGAAGGCGGGCTTCCCGCCCCCGGCGAAGACGAGGTGCCCGGCGGGCAGGCTCTCCACGGCCGAGATGTTCTCCCGCGCCAGCCCGGCGGTCAGGCCGGACAACATGGTCACCAGGAGCGTGATGAGGAAGACGACGGCGCCCATGAGGGCGAACCGTCCCTTTGCGAAGCGCAGGTCTCTGAGCGCCACGAACACGGCGCGTCCCCCGTTGCGGTTGAAGGTCACATTGGCGTTCCCCAGCGTGCGGGCGTCCGGTTCCCGCCCGCATCGTGCATGCGGTCCGCCCGGAATACTTCTTTTGGACGATTTGGGGCGCGGGGCTGTCGCATACGCTTGGTGAGAGATGTCTGACTATCCGTTCCCGCCCGCCCTCCGGCTGCTCCGCTGGACCGTGCACGGCACGTTCGCGATCCTCCTGGTGGTCGCGCTGGCCGGCGTCGCCGGGAAGGGGCGGTTCGCGCTGGTGCTGGGCGGAGCGCTCCTCGGGGTCCTCTACCTGGCCGGTCTCGTGATCGAAGAGCGGCTGCCGCACTTCGGCGGCCCGACGCACCTGCGGCTGGGCCGGATCTGGCTGGTGCTGACCACGGCCGGATGGGCGGGGCTCGCGCTGGCCGCACCGCAGTTCGTCTGGCTGGCCTTCCCGCTCTTCTTCGCCTACCTGCACCTCCTGCCGCTGGCGGTCGCGGTGCCGGGCGTGGTGGCGCTGACCCTGGCGGCCGTCCTGGCCGCCGCCTGGCACGAGGGTCGGCTGACCGCCGCCCTGGTCATCGGCCCGACGATCGGCGCGGCGGTGGCCACCCTGATGGCCATGGTCTACAAGGCGCTGCACGCCGAGAGCGAGGAGCGCCGCCTGCTGATCGACGACCTGGTCCGCACGCGGGGGAAGCTGCTCCAGGCGGAGGGCGACGCCGTACGGCTGGCCGAGCGGGAACGCCTGGCCAGGGAGATCCACGACACGCTGGCCCAGGGCATGTCCAGCATCATCCTGCTCCTGCGCGCGGCCCGGCGGGACCTGGCGGAAGACCTCCCGGCCGCCGAGCGCCGCATCGCCGAAGCGGCGGACGCGGCCAAGGAGAACCTGGAGGAGGCCAGGAACTTCGTCCGCGGCCTGGCTCCTCCGGCGCTGCAACACGCGTCGCTGGCCGCGGCGCTGCGCAGGGCCGGCGACTCGGCCGTGGCAGGCACGCCCATCCGGGCGCGCTTCGAGATCTCCGGCACCCCGGCGCCGCTGCCCGCCGACTACGACGCCACGCTGCTGCGCATCGCCCAGGGCGCCCTGGGCAACGTCAGCCGCCACTCCGGAGCCGGTCACGCAGGGGTGACCCTCACGTACCTGGACGACGTGGTCGTGCTGGACGTGTACGACGACGGCCGCGGGTTCGACCCCGTACGTACGGCCGGGTTCGGCCTGCGCGCGATGCGCGAACGGGTGAGCGCCCTGGGCGGCAGCCTCACCGTGGAGTCGGCCCCCGGCGAGGGCACGGCCGTCGTGGCGACCCTGCCGCTGCCGCCCCTGGAGGGGCCGTGATCCGGATCATCCTGGTGGACGACCATCCCGTCGTCCGCTCCGGCCTGCGTGCCATGCTGGCCGGGCAGCCCGATTTCGACCTGGTCGGCGAGGCCGCCACGGGCGAGGAGGGCGTGGAGCTGGCCGCCAGGCTCGCCCCCGACGTCGTGCTGATGGACCTCCAGCTCGGGGCGGGCATGCACGGCAGCGAGGCGACCCGCCGGATCGTGGCCCTGGACGGCCCCCGGGTCCTGGTGCTCACGACGTTCGACACCGACGCCGACATCGTGGCCGCCATCGAGTCGGGCGCAACCGGCTACCTGCTGAAGGACGCCCCGTCGGAGGACCTGCACGCCGCCGTCCGGTCGGCCGCCACGGGGGCCGGCGCGCTGGCGCCGAGCGTGGCCGCGCGCCTGCTGGGCCGGGTCCGCGCTCCCGACGCCACGCTCAGCCCGCGCGAGCTGGAGGTCCTCGGGCACGTCGCCGCCGGCCTGTCGAACCGGCAGATCAGCAAGGTGATGTTCCTCAGCGAGACCACGGTCAAGACCCATCTGGCGCACATCTACACCAAGCTGGACGTGGACTCCCGCACGGCGGCCGTCGCCGCGGCCTCGAAGAGGGGCCTCATCCGTTCCCCGTGAGCCGGAACCGATGAGGCCGTGGGTCACACGCCGGCCCTGGCGGCCTCGGCGGTGGCGCGCAGCTGCTCCTCCTGCTCGTGGCTGAGCGAGGTCTGCAGGATGTCGCCGCCGTACTGGGCGATCTCCGGGATCACCTTGTCGGGGGTGCTCTGGACGACCAGGAGGAACAGGGCGGCGGTGCCGGGTTCGAGCTTGGCGCCCAGCTCGCGCATGAAGTCGTCGTTCACCCCGGTGTCGGTGAGCGCGCCGCCGACCGCTCCTCCCGCCGCGCCGAGCGCCATGCCGAGCAGGGGCATGAGGAACAGCAGGCCGATGAGGCCGCCCCACAGGGCGCCGCCGGCCGCGCCCATGCCCGCCAGGCTGGTGGCCTGGTGCAGCTTGATCTTGCCGTCCTCCCTGCGCTCGACGACGGCGGCGTCCGCCAGCTTGATCAGGTTCTCCTTCTGCATCTGCCCGAGGCGGTCGCGTACGGACATGGCGGTCTGGACGTCGGGGTAGGCGATGGCGATCAGGTTGCTCATGGCGGTTTCTCCTGCGGTTCGCGGTTTCAGGGCGTGACGATGGCGAAGTCGGGCTTGGGCTGGTCCAGCACGGAGGTCAGGCGGCGCAGGACGGCCAGGTCGCCGTCATGGTCGATCCCGCCCCCCTCCGTCCCGGCGTCGCCGTCACCGGCGAGCAGGCCGAGCAGGCGCTGTCGGCTCAGCCGCAGCGTCAGGTCGGCCCCGTTGCCCGAGGGCGACTTCTGGTGGACGAGGACGCCGTTGGACATCGTGGTCCGGTGGCGTTCGTCCAGGTCGGTGAGGTGCCAGTCGATGGCGAAGCGCTCGTTCCAGGCGGCGGGGCCGTTCACCCGGATGGCCAGGGAATCGAAGAGCTGCTCGCTGGACAGCGCGCCGAGCATGTCGGGTGAGGTGGTGTTGGTGGGAGCCGGCGAGGGGCCGTCCTTCAGCTCGCCCGCGCCGGTGAGGTAGAAGTTGCGCCAGGTCGCGTTCTCGGCGCCCTGGCCGAGGCGGGTGTAGACGCGGGCCAGCAGCCTGCGGGCCGAGGCGTCGTTCTCGTCGGCGTACACGGCGTGGTTGAGCAGCGTCGCGGCGAAGCGCAGGTCGCCTTCGTTGACGTAGCGGTCGGCCAGGCTCACCACGGCCGAGGTGCCGCCGAACGCCTCGACGTAGCGGCGGGCCTGCTCGACGGGCGGGTGTTCCCACAGGTGGGCGGGGTTGCCGTCGAACCAGCCCAGGTAGCGCTGGTAGATGGCCTTGACGTTGTGGCTGACCGAGCCGTAGTAGCCGTGGGTGTGCCAGACCTGCTCCAGAGCCGGCGGCACCTGCACGACCTCGGCGATCTCGGCGCCGGTCAGGCCCTGGTTGAGCAGGCGGAGCGTCTGGTCGTGCAGGTAGGCGTACAGGTCGCGCTGCTGGGACAGGAAGGTGACGATGTCGTCCCTGCCCCAGGTGGGCCAGTGGTGGGAGGCGAAGGCGACGTCGGCCCGGTCGGCGAAGAGCTCGACGGCTTCGGTCAGGTAGCGGGCCCAGACGCGGGCGTCACGGACCACCGCGCCGCGCAGCGTGAGGATGTTGTGCAGGTTGTGGGTGGCGTTCTCGGCCAGGCAGAGGGCGCGGCGGTCGGGGAACAGGAAGTTCATCTCGGCGGGGGCCTCGGTGCCCGGGGTGAGCTGGAAGACGATGCGCACGCCGTCGACCGTCTCCTCCTGGCCGGTGCGGGTGACGTCCACGTTCGGCGGGATGAGGGAGACGGTGCCCTGCGAGGTGCCCATGCCCAGCCCGCAGCCGAGCTGGCCCTCCGGGGTCCGGGGGAGGAGCTGGCCGTACATGTAGAGGGCGCGGCGGTTCATGGCGGTGCCGGCGTAGACGTTCTCGGCGACGGCGTGTTCCATGAAGTGGGCCGGGGCCAGGATCGGCACGTCGCCGTCGGTGACGCCGCGTACGCCGCCGAAGTGGTCGACGTGACTGTGGGTGTAGACGACCCCGGTGACCGGGCGGTCGCCCCGGTGGTCGCGGTAGAGCGCGAGCGCGGCGGCGGCGCACTCGGCCGAGACCAGCGGGTCGATGACGACGACGCCGGTGTCGCCCTCCACGAGGGTCATGTTGGACAGGTCGAGGCCGCGCACCTGGTAGATGCCGTCGGTGACCTCGTACAGGCCCTGCTTGGCGCACAGTTGCGCCTGCCGCCACAGGCTCGGATGAGCGGTCTCCGGGCAGTCGCCGGCCAGGAAGTCGTACGCGTCGTTGTCCCAGACGACCTCGCCGTTCCTCGACTTGACCACGCCGGGGGTCAGCTTGGCGATGAAGCCGCGATCGGCGTGGTCGAAGTCCGTCCGATCCTGGAAGGGAAGGTCTGCCATGAGACCGTCCTGCCCTCGGCCGTCTTCGATGAGGGCAACGAGGACCCCAAGAAAGAGCATGCCCGGACGCGGCGTTCACCCTTGGCCGATTGCATACCCTCGCCCGCGTTGCACTCCGCCCGGCCGAGGAAGGCTGATCACATGTGTGCTTCTCGGGCCGGGCTGCTGGCATGGGCGCGCAGCGCGGTCGCGGCCGCGGTGATCACCGGCGTCTACTTCGCCGCGCCGCTGCCGACGGGAAGATCGCAGGGCGCGTCGCCCGAGCTGCGCGCCCTGGCCTGCCTGGCCGGGGTGATGATCCTGGCCTGGCTGCTGGTGCGGCAGGTGGAACGCGCGCTGCGGCCCGGACGGTTCCTGGCCGAGCAACTGGCGATGCTGCTGACCGTCGTCGTCGTGGTGGTGGTCTTCTTCGCGGCGCTGTACTACCTGATGGCCGACCAGTTCCACGGGCTGCGCACGCGGGTGGACGCCCTGTACTTCTCGGTGATCACCCTGGGCACGGTCGGGTACGGCGACGTCGTCCCCTTGGGGCAGGGGGCGAAGGCGGTGGTGATCGTGCAGGTGATCTTCGACCTGGTCGTCGTGACGTCCGCGCTCGCGGTCATCGTCGGCGTGTGGCGCTCGCGTCCCTGGTCATGAGGCTTCCCATTCCTGGCAGGGGATCAGCGGGTGGTGGCGGTAGATGGTGCCGATGATCCGCTTGTCCGCCTGGATGTAGACCTCCTGGGAGGCCGGGCCGCAGGCGCACTCCGGGGACTCCTCGTGCCCCACGCTGTCGTCAATGGGACGTATATGCACAGTCTTTTGCATGGCGTCTTCTCCGGGGGAGAGGGAAGGCTTGGGTCATCTTATCCCTGTATGTGCATTTATTTGGTCGTTTGTCGCATTTTTTGGTGGTAAAGGATGCTCGGCCAGGTAGTCCTGGAGCTCGCGGTGACGGAACTGGTAGGCGACGCCGGAGATCCGCAGCAGCCCCGCGTCGTAGCACCGGTGCAGGAACCGTCCCAGCCGCCATGGCAGCCGCCCGCGCGTGGACAGCAGGAATCCCAGGTAGCGGCGCGCCAGCAGCGGCGACCAGGACGCCACCAGGGACATGCCGAACACCGCGCTCCCGGTGGCCGCCGTGGCGACCGACAGCCCGTCCAGCAGCTCCGCGAACCAGATCCCGAGGATGAACCCGAATCCGGGACCGAAGGTGAGCGCCGCCACCAGCGTCGAGACGACGTCGCCGCGGATGATCGCCCTGGGGTCGGCGCCGTCCCAGGAACCGCCGTCCCCGTTCTGACCGCCCCGCCCGGTCGCCATGCCGATCCCGAACAGGAGGCCGAAGACGACCGGCACCCACAGCGGAAGGGCGGTGCCGAACTCCATGACCACCGCCGCCCCCGCCAGGCAGCCGCCCAGGGCGGCGAGCACGCCGTCCACCACGGCCTTCCTGCGGTCACGTACGCGGCGGAGCCGGCGGAAACCGGCCTCGTCCGCCGTGGACCACACCTCCCGCCAGGCCCTGAACGGTTCCAGCAGCAGGCCCACCGCCACCACGCCGGGCAGCAGGAGAAGCATGAGAGCACCCACCGCCGCGCCCGTCAGTCGGCCGTCCACGATGTGCACCTGCGAGACCGCCAGGACGGCCAGGGCGACGACGACGCCGACCCCGGGGAGGCAGGTCGCCAGGGCCACCAGCGCGCCGACGACCCGAGGACGATCACCCGCCAGCGGCCACAACTGGTGCAGCACCAGGTCGGTGCCGGACAGTACGCGTCCGTGGAACGGCGGCCGGCCCACGTTCCCGCGCAGATAACCGGCCAGGACGGCCAGCCAGGCATGCGTCCGCTCGGCGGTGGGCCCCTTCCCCGCCGGGGCCGCCGCGGCCAGGCGGGCGGGGATGAACAGGCCGAGAAGGTGCTCCCGCACGGACGACTGGTCGGCGAACTCCGTGAGCACCTCGGGGGAGCGCACGTAGCGGCCGGTGAGCGGGTCGCGTTCCTCGTAGACGCTGACCGCCAGGGTCAGCCGCCACGGCGTGCCGAGCGCGTCGGCCAGGACGTGGCCGTCGCGGGTCAGCGCGTCCAGCACCGGCCGCCAGCGGTCCGGGTCCTCCTGGTCGGTGACGGCCTGGATGAAACGCCATGCCTTGTCGCTGGTCACCGTCCCCACGTCGACCCGGACGACGCCGCGGGGGACGGCCCGGTCGGCGACCAGGGCGTCGTACTGGCCGGTACGGCAGGTCACGATCAGGCTGCAACGGTCCGGCCCGTGCTCGTAGTCCTCCAGCGCGCGCAGCACCCGGGCGGCCCGCGACCCGTAGCCCGGCTCGTCGGTCTCGTCCACCTCGTCCAGCCCGTCGACGACGGGCAGGATCTTCTCCGCCGCCACGAGCGTGCGCGCCATCACCGGCTTCAGACCGTACGTCGCCGTCAGGTGCCGGGCGAGCATGGTTCTCACCGGCACGTCCGGGTCGATGCTCGTCGCGGAGATCCGCACCGGGACGCGGTCGTCGGGCTGCCTGCCGGCGAGCAGCTTGAGGACCAACTCGATCGCGAGGACGGTCTTGCCCGACCCCGCCACTCCGGCGATCACGAACCGTCGCGGCTCCCGCAGGCCGCGGAAGTAGTCGGCCACCTGCGTCAGGGTGCCGGACGGCGGGGCGGAGAGGGAACCGCCGGTGGGGCGGAAGAAGAAGTCGACGTCGATGACGACGTCGCTGCCCTTGCCGCCCAGCAGCTGGGCCCGCTGGGCCCGCTCCTCGGTCAGCACCCGCCGGGCCAGCAGGATCCCGGCCGCCTGTACGTCGGTGTCGGCCACGCGCTGCGCCTGCCACCAGGAGATCACGGCGAGGACGGTCCCGACGAGCGCGAACCCTCCGCCGACCGGGTCGACGTCGCCGGGATACCGCGTCCACAACCGCAGCGCGGCGGCGGTCAGCATGACCATCCCGATCGCCACGCCCGCCCGGAACCACCATGCCTTCGTACGCCGCGTCACGGTCCCAGCATGTCAAGCGCGCCCCTGACGTGTGCGGGGAAAGGCGCAAAGAACCCGCTTCGTCCCGTACCGGCTCGCGATCCGGCTCGGGACGTGCAACCCCTGACGCGGCACCTGCGAAACACAGGTATGTGGAACGCACACCAGGCCGGCAGGTGACGGGTGCGGCCCTGAGGCCGGCCCGCGCGCTCGGCGTGCTGTCGGCGCTGGCCATGGTCGGCTGCCAGGTGGCGTCAGGGCTGGATTCGCAGCCCGGACGGCTCACCGCGGTGATCGTCGCCCTGCTGGCGACGTGCGCCGTGGCCTTCGCCGCGGACGCCTGGGGGGCGGCCAGGGCGGCGGCCGCCTTCGCCGGAGCGGCGCTGACCGGGTACGCGGCCGAACTGGCCGGGCTGCTGACCGGGTTCCCGTTCGGCTCCTACAGCTACAGCGAGGCGCTGCGGCCGCAGGTGGCCGGTGTCCCCGTGCCGGTGGTGCTGGCGTGGGGCGGCATGGGGCTGGCGGCCTACGCGGTGGCGGTCGCGGTCGTGCCGTCCGGCGGGCCGGCCCGGGTGTGCGCGGGCGCGGGCGCGCTGACGGCGTGGGACCTGTTCCTCGACCCCCAGATGGTCCGGCTCGGGTTGTGGACGTGGGCGCGGGAGGGCTTCTACCGCGGCGTGCCGCTGAGCAACTTCGCGGGGTGGCTGCTGGTGTCGGCGCTGGTCATGGTGGTCGTCGGGCGGATCGCCCGCGCCACCGGGCCGGCGCGCGGGCTGCTGGCGCTCTACACGGTCATGGCGGTGATGGAGACGGTGGGCTTCGCGGCGGTGTTCGAGCCGCCCGACCTCCTGGTCGCCGCCGCCGGAGGGATCACGATGGGCGCGTTCGCCGCGCCGGCCTGGAGGCGGTCATGGCCGAAGTCACGGTGATCGGCGGCGGGGTGGGCGGCATGGCGTGCGCGCTGCTGCTGGCCCGCCAGGGGCACGAGGTGCGGCTGTACGAGCAGTCGCCGCGATTGGGCGGCAAGCTGGCCGAACATCGGCGTGACGGCTTCACCTTCTCCCTCGGCCCGTCGCTGCTCACCATGCCGCGCGTGCTGCGCGACCTGGGGCTCGACCGCGAACTGATCGAGCCGGCGCTGCTGTGCCGCTACCGCTTCGCCGACGGCACGGTCCTGGACGCCCACCGCGATCCGCGGCGGATGGCCGCCGAGGTGGAACGGCTGGCGCCGGGGGAGGGACGGGCCTGGTCGGCCTTTCACGACTGGGCCCAGGGCTGTCTGCGGGCGGCCGAGCGGACCGTGTTCGCCGGGCCGCCGATCCGGCGGCAGGGCAGGCCGCGCCTGTCGGACCTGACGGCGGTGGCCCCCACGCGCACGCTGGCCGGGCTGGCGCGGCGCCACTTCCGCGACCCCCGGCTTCGTCAGTACGTCGGCCGCTACGCCACGTACGCGGGATCGAGCCCGTACCGTGCGCCGGCCGCGCTGGGGTGCGTCCCGGCGCTGGAACACGGGCAGGGCGTCTGGTACGCGCCCGGTGGGCTGGCCCGGCTGGCCGACGACCTGGCGCTGCTGCTGAAGGCCGCGGGAGTGGAGATCTTCCTGTCCGAGCCCGTCACCGCCGTCGAGGCCGACGACTCCAAGGTCACCGGCGTGCGGCTGGCGGGCGGGCGCCGGGTGCGGGCCGACATCGTGGTGGCCAACACCGACGCCGCCGCCCTGTACGGGCGCCTGTCCCCCGACCGGCGGCGGCTGCGCCGGATCGCCCGGCTCGGGACCTCGTCCTCGGCGTTCCTGCTGCTGGCCGGGGTGGAGGGGCGCACGCCGGGGCTGCCGCATCACTCGGTGCTATTCTCGGCCGACTACGAGCGGGAGTTCGCCGACATCTTCGACCGGCGGCGTCCGCCCCTCGACCCGACGGTCTACGTCGGCTGCTCGGCGGTGGACGACGCCTCCCAGGCCCCGCACGGGGCGGAGAACTGGACGATGCTGGTCAACGTGCCCGCTCGTGATCCGGCGCGATGGGGGATCGGGGTCGAGGCGTACCGGGACCTGGTGCTGGAACGGCTGGCCGGGCGCGGCTTCGACCTGGCCGGACGGCTGCGCTTCGTCGACGTCCTCACCCCCGCCGACCTGCGGGATCGTTACGGCGCGTGGGGCGGCGCGATCTACGGCAGCGCCTACCGCGGCAGGCTGGCATCCTTCGCCCGGCCGGGCAACCGGGGGCCGAGGCGCGGGCTGTACCTGGTGGGCGGCTCGGCCCACCCGGGCGGAGGACTGCCGATGGTGGCGCTGGGCGCCCGCATCGTGGCCGACCTGGTGGCCCAGGACCTCACGGACGGCCCCCGATGAGGCCGGTCCGGGTCGCGGTCACCGTCGCGCAGGTCGCGGCGGCGGCCGTCGTGGTGGCGCGGCTCGCGCGGGGACGGCGGCGGCTGCCCGCGCTCCTGCCGCGTCCGGCCGCCGGCGAGCCGGTGTCCGTGGTGATCCCGGCGCGGAACGAGGAGGCCAGGATCGGGCCGTGCCTGCGCGCCGCGCTCGCCGCCCCCGCCGTCCGCGAGGTGATCGTCGTCGACGACGGCTCCGGGGACGGCACGGCGAGGCTGGCGGCGTCCCTGGGCGCCGTGGTCGTCACCGCCGATCCGCTGCCGCCCGGCTGGGTGGGCAAACAGTGGGCGCTGCGCCGGGGGGTGGCCGCCGCCCGGTCCGACGTGGTGGTCACGCTGGACGCCGACGTCCGGCCCGAGCCCGGCCTGTTCGGGGCGCTGGCCGCCACCCTGGACCGGTACGACCTGGTCAGCGCCGGCCCCCGCTTCGTCTGCGACGGCCCGCTGGAGCAGGCCCTGCACGCCTCGATGCTGGCGACCCTCGTCTACCGCTTCGGCCCGGTCGGCCCGCCGAGCCCCCCGCCGCCGCACCGGGCCCTCGCCAACGGCCAGTGCATGGCCTTCCGCCGGGCCCGGATGACCGAGACGGACGGCTTCGCACTCGTACGCGACCGGATGACCGACGACGTGGCGCTGGCCCGATGCCTGGCCGGACGGGGCTGGTCGGTCGGCTTCCTGGACGCCGGCGGCCTGCTGGAGGTCGACATGCACGACTCGGCGGGCGAGCTGTGGCGCGAGTGGGGACGTTCGCTGCCGCTGGCCGACGTGACCGGCCCCGGATGGCAGGCAGCCGACCTGGCGGTCGTCTGGCTGACGGCGGCGCTGCCCGTGCTGCGGCTGGCCGCGGGCCGCCCGACCGGCCTGGACCTGGCGCTGCTGGGCCTGCGGGTGTCGCTGACGGCCGCGCTGCGGGGCAGCTACCGGCGGCCGGGCGCGGGGCTGCTGCTGTCGCCGCTGCTGGACCCGGCGGCCGCGTTCCGGCTGACGCAGGCCACCGTACGGCCGGTGCGCAGGTGGCGCGGCCGCACGTACGGCCAGGTCACCGGCGGCGGCCGCACGTACGGTGAGGTCAGCGGCGGCGGCCGGCCAGCGCGGCCTGCCCGAAGCGGAGCCCGATGAGGCACATCAGCGCACCGGTGGCCGCCACCAGCTCGGCGGGCATGAACAGCAGCTGCAGCAGCGGCACCCCGAACACCGCCAGCCGCGCGCCCACCGCGAACGACCGCGTCACCAGCGCCGCAACGGTCAGCGCCGCCACGGCCAGCGCGAACGCCGGCGGGCAGATGACCGCGACCCCGCCCGCGAAGGTCAGCACGCAACGCCCGCCCCGGAACGCGGCGAACAACGGCCACGCGTGCCCCGCCATGGACGCCGCCACGGCCAGGTACACCGGCGCCACGCTCGCCCCGGTGACCACGCCGAAGGCGCCGGTGTGGCCGCCGCTGACCAGGAGCCCCGCCAACGCGGCCAGAGCGCCTTTCAGCGTGTCGCCCGCGAAGACCGGCACGCCCGCCCGCCGCCCGAGCTGCTCCTTGACGTTCCAGTACCCCGGGTTGCGGTCGCCGACGTGGCGCGGATCGACGCCGTGCGCCCGCCCCGCCAGGACCGCGACCGGCACCGAGCCCAGCAGGTAGCCGATGACGACCGCCACGAGCACCTCAGCCATCGCGTCGTTCCACCTCGTCCGGTACGGCGGCAGGGGGGCGATGAAGCACATGGCCTTCGACCGGCCGCTGCTGCGTCGCGCCGGGGGCCTGCGGTTCTGGAAACTGCTCGGCACCGGCAGCGGCCGCTCGATGTCGCTGGGGGCCGATCTGCGACGCTGGGCGCTGTTCGCCGTCTGGCGCGGGGAGGACGACCTGGAGGAGTTCCTGCGCAGCTCGCCGATCGCCGATCGCTGGCGGGCGGAGGCGTCGGAGTACTGGCAGACCCGGCTGGCGCCGCTGGCCTCGCGCGGCGCCTGGGCCGGTCGCGACCCGTTCGGCGGCCTCACGGCCCGCGACGACGGCGGACCCGGTCCGGTGGCGGTGCTGACCAGGGCGTCGATCCGGCCCGGCCGCCTGGTCGCCTTCTACCGGTCGGTCCCGCCGGTCGAGGAGCTGCTGCGGCGGCAGGACGGCTGCCTGGCCTCCGTCGGCATGGGGGAGTGGCCGCTCGCCCGGCAGGCCACCTTCTCGCTGTGGCGCGACCGGCGGGCCGTACGGGCCTTCGCCTACCAGGGGCAGGCCCACCGGCAGGTCATCGAGCGGGTACGGGCACACGACTGGTACGCCGAAGAGCTGTTCGCCCGCTTCGTCCCCTACGCCGGCGAGGGCAGCTGGGACGGGCGCGACCCGCTGGGCTGACCCGCTCATCCCGCCGCCGCCGTCACGATCCCGGCCGCCGGGTCGCGTCCCGCCAGAGTGCCGGCCACCACGCAGGCGCGGGCGATCGTGGCCGCCCGCGAGGAGCCGTGCGCGACCACGACGGTGCCGCGCAGGCCCAGCAGGACGGCACCGCCGTGCGTCTGCGGGTCGTAGCGGGCCGCCACCTCGGCGAGCCGGCCGGGGGAGGCGATGCCGGCGCGGGCGACCATGGTCAGCGCCGTGCGCACGCAGCCTTCGACGTTCTTGAGCACGACGTTGCCGGTGAAACCGTCGGTGACGATCACGTCCACCGTGCCGGCCAGGACGTCGTGGCCCTCGACGGGCCCGTGGAAGCGCACCGGCAGCCCGCCGAGCAGCTCCTCCGCCTGACGGGCCAGCCGGTTGCCCTTGCCCGGCTCGGCGGCGATGGACAACAGCCCCACCACCGGGTCGGCCACGCCGAGCACGGCCCGCGCGTAGCCCGCGCCGAGCTGCGCGAACTGGGCCATCATGGCGGGGTTCGGATCGGCGATCGCGCCGGCGTCCACCAGCACGCTCGCCCCGCCCGCCAGGGACGGGAGCGCCACGGCCAGCGGCGGCCGCAGCACGCCGTCCGCCCGCCCGATGCCGCGCACCGCGCACGCGACCACCGCGCCGGTGGATCCGGCCGACACCAGCGCCCCGGCCTCGCCCCGTCCGACCAGCCCGCAGCCGACCGCCAGGCTGGAGGCGGCCAGCGCGGTCGCGCCCGCCCCCCGCTCGGTCATGGGCACGGCCTCCTCGGCGTGCGCCACCGCGAGCTCACCCGCGGCGCCGTGCCGCCGCAGCTCCTCCTCCAGCAGCGCCGCCGGACCTGCCAGGACGACGGGCACGCCGTGCTCGCGGCTCGCCAGCACCGCGCCCGCGACCACCTCGGCGGGCCCGTGGTCGCCGCCCATCGCGTCCAGGACCACGGGGGCCGCGCCGGTCACGGCAGCTCCACGCGGACGCGCCGCTCGGCCATGCCCGACCCGGCGGAGGCCAGCAGGTGACGGGCGAAGACGGCGGCCTTGCGGCGGCGCGGCACGCGCACCCGCCCGGCCAGGACGTCGAAGCCACGGCGTTCGATCTCGGTGAGGATACCGCCGTACAGCTCGAAGGCGGCGCGCACGCACGGCCGCGAGGAGGCGACCAGCAGGCCGATCCCGGGGTCGGCGGCCCGGTAGTGGGCGCGGGCGCGCTCGGCCTCGAAGGCCAGCAGGTCACGCACCGCCCGCCGGGCCCGCGGCTCGCCCAGCATGTCAGGGGCGACGCCGAACTTGTCCAGGTCCTCCATCGGCAGGTAGACGCGGCCACGCGCGAAGTCCTCGGCGACGTCGCGCAGGAAGTTGGTGAGCTGGAAGGCGAGGCCGAGCTGGCGGGCGGGCTCGCGGGCCCGATCCTCCTGGCCGGGCGCCGGCTCCAGCAGCGGCAACATCATCGTGCCGATCGCGGCGGCCGATCCCGACATGTAGCCCAGCAGGTCGTCGTAGGTCGCGTAGCTCCGCACGGACAGGTCGGCGCGCATCGAGGCGAGAAAGGCCCGGACGTCGCCGTGGTCGATGCCGAACGAGTGCACCGTGTGCAGGAACGCGGGCAACATCGGATCGCCGGTCGCCGTCCCGGCGAGTCCCGCCGCGACCTGGGCGGTCAGGTCGTCGAGCGCGCGGGCCCGGTCGCCGGTCATGGTGAAGGAGTCGACGATCTCGTCGGCGTACCGGGCGAAGCCGTACAGGGCGTGCACGTGCCGTCGTTTCCACTGCGGCAGCAGCCGGGTGGCCAGGTAGTAGGAGCGGCCGTAGCGGGCGTGCAGCCGGCGGCAGCGTTCGTAGCTGGCGGTGAGCGTCAACGAGCCTCCTTCAGTATGCGTTCGGCGGCGAGCCGGCCGGAGATCAGCACCGGGGGGATGCCGACGCCGGGCGCGGTGTACATGCCGGCGAAGTGCAGTCCGGGCACCCGCCGGGCGACGGCCGAGGGCCGCAGCCATGCCGTCTGGGTGAACCGGTGGTCCAGCGCGAACGGGGTGCCCGCGCTGTGCCCGCGCGCGGCCCAGGCGGGTGGGTCGAGGACCAGCCTGGGCGCGTCCGCCAGGTCGCCGTAGCCGAGCGCGGCCAGGCGGCCGAGCAGCCGCGTCTCCAGCTCGGGCCGCAGCCGGTCCCAGTCGGCGGTCCGCAGGTTGGGCGTGGGTTCCAGGACGCTGAGCGTGGCCTTCCCGGCCGGCGCCGCCTCGCCGTCCGGCTCGGGATGGGTGATCAGCAGGCTGGGGTCCGGTTGCGGACGGCCGGCGTCCAGCGCCGCAAAGGTCTCCCGCCAGGCTCGTCCGAAATGGAGGGTGTGGTGGGCCTGGCCGCTCAGCGGACGGTCCAGGCCCACGTGCAGCACCAGGCAGGACGGGGAGTGGTGGGGGCGGCGCAACCGCCAGTCGGACGCCGCGCCGGGCAGCAGCCGCCGGGCGGCCAGGCGGTCGCAGGCCACGACCACGTGCCGCGCCGGGAGCCGTTCGCCGTCCGCCAGCAGGACGCCGGTGACGCCGTCCGAGTCCGTCTCGACCTTCTCGGCGCGGACGCCGAGGCGGAGGTCCCCGCCCAGCTTCTCCAGCAGGGAGGCCATGGCCGTGGGGATGGCGTGCATGCCGCCGCGCTCGGGGAAGTACACGCCGCCGACGGTGTCCATGTGGGCGATGACGGCGTAGATGCCGAGCGCGCGTTGCGGGGAGAGCCCCACGTACAGGGACTGGAAGGTGTGCGCCTTGATCAGCCGCGGGTCGCGCAGGTGCCGGGCGGCCAGGCGGTCCAGCCGCCGGAAGCCGCCCAGCCCGGCCAGCCGCAGCAGCGCCGCGGGCCGGGCCAGGGCGCGCAGCCGGCTCACGTCCGCGTCGATGAACGCTGGCCACTCCACCCGGAACAGCTCGTCGAGCAGCCGCCGGTAGCGCTCGTAGCGCGCCGCCTCGGCGGGCCCGCACACCGTCCGCACCTGCTCGGCCATCGCCTCGCGCCCGGGCAGCACGTCCAGCCGTGACCCGTCGTCGAAGAGCAGCCGGTAGGAGGGGTCCAGGCGGCGCAGCGGCAGCCAGTGCCGCAGTTCCTCCCCGGCCGCGCCGAAAACCTCGGCGAGCACGCCGGGCATGGTCAGCACGGACGGGCCGGTGTCGAAGCGGAGCGCGCCGAGGCGGGCGGTGCCGCAGCAGCCGCCGGGCTCGCCGAGTGCCTCGACCACGCTGACCCGGCGTCCGGCCGCCGCCAGCCGGACGGCCGCCGCCAGGCCGCCCAGCCCGGCCCCGATGACGACCACGGGACTCATCGGAGGCCCTCCTCGGTGGACGCGTCCATGCACGCAGCTCCTTCTGTCGCTATGAGAGCCTTCGTGGCGGGAGCCCGCCCGGTTGCACCCGGCCCGCGTGCGCCCAAGAACCTCGCAGGCGCGAAAAGATAGGCGGACACGTCGAACGGCAGCGGGAACACCATGGACGAGGACACACCGGTCAGCGAAGGGGACGCGGGATTCGGCATCGGGGCCGTCTCCCGGCGTCTGGGCATCCCCGCGCCGACCCTGCGCACCTGGAACCTGCGCTACGGCCTGGGCCCCAGCCGCCGCAGCCCCGGGGGCCACCGCCGCTACGGCGACGCCGACGTGCGGCGGCTGGCCGAGATGAAGCGCCTGATCGCCACCGGCCTGGTCCCGGCCGAAGCCGCCAGACTCGCCCTGTCCCTGCCCGACCCGCCCCCGCCCTCGCCGCTTAAGGGCGGCAGGCGCACGTCACCGCCCGTGCCGCGGAAGCCCGGGGGGCGGCCGGCCGTCGCCGCGCTGGCCCGTGCCGCGACCGTGCTCGACGGCCGAGCCGTCTCCGGCCTGATCGAGGAGACGCTGGCCGCGCAGGGCGTGGTGTGGACGTGGGAGCACCTCGTCCTGCCCGCGTTCGACGCCGTCTGCCGGGCCCAGGACGAGACCGGAACCGGCATCGACGCCGAACATCTGCTGTCCGGCCACCTCCAGGCGGCCCTGCACCGGCTCGCCGGCGACGTGCCGCCGCGGGGCGACGACCGGCCGGTGCTCCTGGCCTGCGCGGAGGAGGAGCAGCACAGCCTGCCGGTGCACGCCCTGGCCGCCGCGCTAGCCGAACAGGGCGTGCAGACCCGTGTGCTCGGCGCCCGCACCCCCTACGCCGCGCTGGCCTCGGCGATGCGCCGGCTCGGCCCGGCGGCCGTGTTCGTCTGGTCGCAGCGGGCGGCCACCGGTGACACCGCCCCCCTCGCGGACCTGCCCCACGTGCGTCCCGCGTGCCAGGTCGTCATCGGCGGCCTGGGCTGGCGGGGCCGGCCTCCTTCGGGCGTCGTCAGGGTCTCGACGCTGCCCGACGCCGTCGCATGCGTCATCTCGACCCTGATTTGAGCCGCCCTTTCCCTCGATGAGCTTGTGACCCCGTCCCGCGCCTCGGTATGAATAAGTTTTGAATAGGTTTTTGCGGTGAGGGGCAGGCGCATGGACACCAGCGACGAGGAAGCGCTCGGCGAGTGCTACCGCACGTACGCCCCTTCCGTGCGCTCCTACCTGCGCCGGTTCGTGCCCGCCCAGGAGGTGGAGGACCTGTTGCAGGTCGTCTTCGCCGACGTCTGGCGCTCGCGCCGGCGCTACGACCCCGGCAGGAGCCAGGCCGCGTGGGTCTTCGCCATCGCCCACCGTCGTGCTGTGGACCACCTGCGCGTCCGCAGGCTGCGGACCGTGCCGTTGCAGGAGGCCGGCGATCCGCCGGGACGCGGGCGGCTCGCGCCGGACGCGCTCGGCGACCGGGACCAGATCGACCGGGCGCTCGCCGAGCTGTCGGACACGCAGCGGCAGGCCATCGAACTGGCCTACTTCGCCGACCTGACCCAGCGGGAGATCGCCGACCACCTGCGCGTGCCGATCGGCACCGTCAAGGCCCGCATCTCGCGCGGGCTGCACCGGCTCTCCGATCTCCTGGAGAGCTGAGCGCTGATGTATACACCGTAAACGTTCATGGTTTACCGTGTATACATGCGAGCACGGGAGAAGAACGTCGAGACGCCGGACGCCGAACGGCGGACGCGCCGGGGCCGTCGGTGGTGGATCGCGGGCCTGGCGATCGTCGTCGTCCTGGCCGGGGGCGCGGGGGCCGGGGCCTGGTTCGGCAGCGACCAGTCGATCGCCGTCGTCCGCTACGGCACGGGCAACACCGAGGTCGTGGCCGTGCGGGGCGACCTGGTGACGCTCACACGAACGCCGGAGACCGACAAACCGGGCACGTACTGGCTGGAGTGGACCGGCTCGTACGCCATGCTCGGCGACGTCGTCACCCGCGCGCCGGACCGCGTGACGCGCAAGGTGCTGCGCGGCTCGGTCCCCTCGGTGGGCACGCCCGGCAACTTCGGCAACGTGCCGCCCGGCGACCCCCAGGTGGCCTGGGGCATCGGCTACACCGAGATCATGGTCCCCACCGAGCTCGGGCCCGCCCCCGCCTGGTACGTCCCCGGCGACGGCGACACCTGGGTCGTCGCCGTCCACGGCCAGAACGGCCGGCGCAAGGCGGAGCTGAAGATCCTGCCCGTCGTCCACGGGCTGCGGCTGCCCTTCCTGGACATCAGCTACCGTAACGACCAGGGCGCGCCGCCCTCGCCCGACGGGCTGCTGCACCTCGGCGACTCGGAGTGGCGCGACCTGGAGGCCGCCCTGCGCCAGGCGCGGACCATGGGGGCGCGGCGGTTCGTCCTGTACGGCACCTCGATGGGTGGCCAGATCGTCGGCCAGTTCCTGGACCGGTCACCGCTGGCGGGCCTGGTCGACCGGGTCGTCATGGACGCCCCCATGATCGACGTGCAGATGACCGCCGAACAGGGTGCCAGGAATTTCCACCTGCCCGCCTTCACGGCGGGACTGTCGAACCTGGTCGTCCGGTGGCGCACCGGCGTCGATGTGGACAGGCTCAGCCTGATCCGGCATCCGCCGCGCGTCCGGCCGCCGCTGCTGCTGATCCACACCGTCCCCGACACCGACCACCCGATCCAGGAGGCGCACGGCCTCGTGGCCGCGGGCAGGAGCCTGGGCTGGGACATCAGGTTCGAGCCCTTCGAGCAGGGCAAGCACACGGAGGCGTGGAACGTCGACCGCCCTCGCTACGATCGCCTCGTCGGCGACTTCCTCGCGCCGGATGTCACGCGGAGGTGAGTCCGCCTCTCACCGGATCCACCCGAGCCGTTTCGCGGAATGGAGATATCGATGATCAGGCGTGTTGCGCCGGTTGTGGCGTTCGTGTTGTTACCGGTCCTCGGCGCGTGTGCCGCGCCGGCCAAGGAACCGATGCTGAAGGACCCGGCGCGATGGCCGCTGGCCGGCCTGAAGGGGGTCTCCGTCCAGGGCGGGCTGCCCGAGGAGGCCGAGCTGGCGCTGGCGCGGATCAAGGTCGGCCCGCACGACCTGACCGCGTGGATCAACCCCTCGGGGCTGTGCGGTCTGAGCGGCGAGGGGTGGAGCATGAACGCCGACCTGACCAGGTCCGACGCGGCGGAGCCCACGCGGGAGGACGGCTTCGCAGGCCCGGCGGAGCCCGAGGTCGGCGGCGCCCATGAGAGCAAGGTCAGCCTGTTCTGCACCCCCACCAGGATGCTGATCAGGGTCGAGGGGGAGACCTCGAAGCCGTCCGTCTCGGGCAACGCGGTCGCGCAGGTCTACAAGGGCGGCCTCAACGCCGTCGTGGGCACGCCGGAGGCCCGGCGGGAGTCGCTGCCGGGCGCGACCGTGACCCCCGGCGGATAGCGGAAGCCGGGTTCGCGCGCGCGTCTCGTGGAAGGCCCTGCGTCATCGCCGTCTCCCTGGCCGCCTGCCTCCTGGCGGCCCGGCCCCGGCGCGTCCCGGCGAGGGGGTGACCGGTCATCCGGCCACCGTCAGCGTGATCTTGCCGCGGACGAGACCGCGTTCGGCCTCGCGGTGCACGTCGGCCAGCGACTCCAGCGTGCGGACGTCCGTCTCGACGTCCACCACGCCCTGGTCGACCAGGGCCACGAGGTCGGCGAGCTGGCCCGGGTCGTCGCGGGCCACGAACCGGACGGCGCGCGGATGATCGATCGGCCGGGTGACGGAGACGAACTCCTCGGCCAGCTCCGTCACCGAGGCGGGAAAGTCGGCCACCAGGTTGATCAGCACGTCGTTGCCGTCCGGCAGGGGAGCGGCGGTGTAGTCCACGATCTCGTCCGCGCCCAGCGCCCGTACGGCGGCGGCGCTGCGCGGGCCGGCGGTCGCCACCACGTACGCGCCCGCGTGCTTGGCCAGCTGCACGGCGAACAGGCCGACGCCGCCGCCCGCGCCGTTGATCAGCACCCGGCTGCCGGGGCCGATACGCGCGTGCTCGAAGACCGCCTGCCAGGCGGTGAGCCCGGCCACGGGCACGGCGGCCGCGGCCGTCAGCGGGATCCGCCGCGGCGCCCTGGCCAGCGTGCTCGCCTTCGCGACCGCGTACCCGGCCGCCGCGCCGTCGATGCGCCCGATCACCCGGTCGCCGGGGGCCAGGCCGCCCGCCCCGGTGAGCACGGTGCCCGCGACGTCCCAGCCGAGCGTGCGCGGCAGGGTGCCGCCGAACACGTCCCGCAGCAGGCCCATGCGCAGGCCGACCTCCGACGGGTTGAACGACGTCGCCGCCACCTCGATCAGCACCTCGCCCGGTCCGGGCCTCGGCACCGGCACCTCGTCCACCCTGATCACCGAGGCGTCGCCGTACTCGTGGAAGCGGGCGGCCCGCATGGTGCCGAGGAAGTCCGCGGCGTGCTCGCTCGCCCATGTCTCGAAGCCGGTCGCGGGCACTCCGGTGACCTCCTCGACGGTCCCGGTGGACGGGCCCGGCTCGGCGAGGGCGCGCAGCATCCCGTCCACGGCCGGTCCGGGCCAGCCCAGCCCGAGCAGCCGCCGCTTGGCCTCCTCCGGTGGCTCGTCCTCCCACCGCACCGGCCGGCCGATCGCCGCGCCGATCGCCCGCGCCTGCTCCCGCTGGGTCAGCGGACGCGGCCCGGTCAGCGTGTGGACCGCGCCGTGGTGCCCTTCGCCGAGCAGCGCGCGCACCGCGACGGCCGCGACGTCCCGCTCGTGGATCGGGGACAGGACCGCGTCGCCGTACGGTTGCCGCACGACCCCCGTACGGACCTGCTCGGCCCACCGCAAGGCGTTGGCCGCGAACGCGTGCGGGCGCAGCACCGTCCACTCCCGCGCGGTCCGGGCGACCATGCGCTCGATCTCGACCTCGTACGGGCGGGCGGCGGCCGAGGAGAGGTAGACCACCCGCCGCGAACCGATCAGCTCCAGCACCTCGCGGGCCCCCTCGGCCGAGGCGAACGGCCACAGCAGGAACACCGCGCCGACCCCGTCGAGAGCCGCCGCCAACGCCACCGGGTCGGTGAGCTGCCTCGTCACCGTGCGGACGTCGGCGCCCGCCTCCTTCAACTGCTTCACCAGCGGACGGCCGATCGTGCCGGTCGCCCCGCTGACCAGGACTCTTGTCATGTCGTCAACCGTAGGAGCCAGGCGCGAGTCATCCAATGTGTTTCCGTCTGCGATTAATACGCGATCATCTTGCGGACTAGACTCCCGTCATGGACGTACTGAGTGACGTGGTCGCCTCCATGCGCATCGGCGTGCCGCGCTCGGCCCGGGTCGCGTGGCCGGCGCCGTGGGGGCAGCGGTTCCCGTCGGCGCCCGGCTCGGCGGGTTTCCAGGTCGTGCTGCAAGGCTCGTGCTGGGCGATCCCGCCGGAGGGCGAGCCGTTCCCGGTCGGGACGGGCGACGTGCTGTTCTTCCCCCACGGCCACGGCTACGGGCTGGCCGACTCGCCCACCAGGCCGCTCCCGGAGCCCGACTGCGACCCCTACGCCCCCGCCGAGCTGTTCGCCTCGGCCTCGATGGAGGGCCCCGGGACGGTCACCGTGATGCTCTGCGGCGGCTACCGGCTCGATCCCGACCGGGCGCATCCGCTGCTCAAGGGGCTGCCCGAGATGATCCACCTGCCCACCGGGCTGGGGCGCAACACCGACCTGCGCGCCGCCGTCGAGCTGCTCGGCAAGGAGATCGACGACCCGCGGCCGGGCGCGGACCTGGTGGTGCCGGCGCTGCTGGACATGTTGCTGCTGTACATCCTGCGCGCCTGGTTCGACACCTCGGCCGAGCACTGCCGGGCCGGCAACTGGGCCGCCGCCCTGGCCGACCCGGCCGTCAGCGCAGCGCTCGACGGGATCCACCGCGATCCCGCCCATCCATGGACGGTCGAGTCGCTCGGCCGCCGCGCCCGGCTGTCGCGCGCGGCCTTCTCCCGCCGCTTCACCCAGTTCGTCGGACGTCCGCCGCTGGCCTACCTGACCTGGTGGCGGCTGAGCACGGCCGCCCACATGCTGCGCGACTCCGACGCCGCGCTGAGCACGATCGCCGCCGCGGTCGGCTACGGCTCGGAGTTCGCCTTCGCCAACGCCTTCAAACGCGAGTACGGCATGCCCCCCGGTAAATACCGCCGCCTCGACTGCGCCCCGCCCGCCCTCTCCAGGTCCTGACCCCCCCGGGGGGGCGAGCGGTTACGCGCCGGGTCAGCCGTTGGCCTCCAGGAGGCGGGCGCCGAGGGCGGTCAGGTGGTGGTGGACGGCCTGGCCGTTGCGGCGGGTGCTGATCAGCCCGGCGTTGCGCAGCACGGTGACGTGCTCGGAGGCGGTCGAGGCGCTGACCTTGAGCCGCCCGGCCAGCTCGTCCGTACGGCAGCCGGGCCCGCCGACGGCCCGCATCACCCGCGCCCGCGCCCGCCCGACCAGCGCGGCGAGCGAGTCGAAGGCCGGGGACGGCATCGCCTGGCGGCCGCTGTCGGGTATGGGGACCGTGAGCACCGAGCTGCGCCGGTCCTGGGTGGTCGCGATGCCCAGGTAGCGGGGCGAGGCGCCGGCGATCGGATGGATCAGCAGGCCGCGTCCGCCGAGATCGATGGTGCGATCCGGGCCGCCCGCGACGATCATGCCGCTGCCGTCCCAGGACAGCCGCGGGCTGAGCGTGCTGAGCGCCGAGCCGAGCCCGATCCGTGCCGCCGTCTCCTGGTAGGCGGCCAGGCGGGCTTCGAGCCGGCGGCGCATGCCGGGCCATTCGGGGGCGAGGAAGCGGTGGAAGAGCACGTACATGCTGTCGGCCAGGGCCCGGCGGAAGCGCGCCGGGTCCATGTCGAGGTCGGGCCGTCCCGGCAGCCCGCTGAAGCGCCACAGGTCGCCGCCGAACTCCCGCTCCTGCGGCGGGGTGTCCAGGGCGGCGAGCGCGTCGAGCTCGTCGGAGAGCGCGGCGGTCTGGATCGGCGGGGCCACCTCGGAGGCGACCAGGCCGTCATGGAGGGTGACGCGGGAGGCGCCGCGGTTGAGGATGTCGAGCAGCGGCAGCGTCCGGCGCGGCACGGTCCTGGCGATGTCCCGCCAGATCGAGCCTTTCTCGGTCAGCTCAGGATGATGGACGCTGAAGGCCGCGAAGATCGCGTGGGTCAGGGGCGAGACCACGATCCGGGTGGCCGCGAGGTCGCCCACCTGGAAGTTCAGACGCATGCGCCAATCGTCCCCTGATGATCGATTTCAGGCAATCGTCCGGTTGACGGCGAAACTGTTCGGTGCCCGGCCGAAGAGATTGTGCGCACCCCGGCGCCCCTCGACCATGGCAGCGAACGGCTCGCCCCACCCTCCGACCCGCCCTCGGCGCTCCTGCGTTCGCAACGGCCGCTCCCGGCCGGCGTCGTGGTCATCACCCCCGCACACCGCTGAGGAGAACATCATGCGAAGTCACCCCCCGACGCCCGGCGCGACAGGCCGGCGGGCCCGCCGCTTCCTGTGCGCCGCCGCCGCTGCCGTCCTGGTCGCGGCCACCTCGACGACCCCGGCGTACGCCGCCGACAACGGGCGCCACAACGAGGACTGGGTCTACCGTTCGGGCTCCCTGTGCCTCCTGGTCTACGCCGAGATGCTCGACCTCTCCGACAGCAACGCCGGCTCCTACCAGACGTCCGCGGCGAACGTCTACGGGCCGAACGACGGCGTCCCGTGCGGCCGTGGACGGCCCGTGCCCGCCGGCGATCTCGCGATACGTCAGGTCGTGCTCGTCTACGACCTGACCCACCAGGTCTGGGGGCCCTGCCTGGGCCTGGACTCCGGCTTGCGTTTCACCCCCAACACCACCTCGCACGCCGACTGGTACATGTGGAGCGGCGAGGGGTCCAACCCCGCCCCCTGCGGCACCGCCTGGTACGCGACGCTGGCCTTCGGATACGTCTACGACGGCGGCTGGTACGGCGGCTCCCTGCCGTCGGGCAACGTGTGGATCACCGCCAAGTACGGCCTCCAGGCCAAGACGCCACCGGCGCAGCCGCCGCGCCCGTCCTGGATCACCGACACGGGCGCGGTCGACCCGAGCAGGCTCCCGGACCGCCTGCCTCTCATCGGCGCCGACGGCGAACCCACCCATACGGACTCGGGCGCCATCGCCACCGTCGACACCGCCACCTTGTTCGGCCCGCCGTCCCAGCCGCCGCAGAAGTGACGGACGGCTCACACCGAAGGAGAGACATCGGCGACCGGGGCGCGCGGCCTCACTCGTTCTCGTCGGCCTCGGCGGCGGGTGCGATCTGCAGCGGTGTCCCGGCCCCGCCTCCGGCGAGCTCGCGCCCCCGGTTCAGGGTGTGGTCGAGCTGCCTGGCCAGGACCGGGACGGTCGCCGGCGGCAGGTACGCGTCGGCCCCGGCGTCGAGCAGCCGCCGGACCGGGCCGTCGTACCGGACCCCGAGCTCGGGATCCTCGATCTCGGTGACGACGACGCGGGCCTTCGGGAACATCGACCGGAGCCCCGCGATCAGCTGTGGGCTGCCCGCGGGCACCAGCAGCACGTCGGCCGTCGCCGGGGCCGCGTGCATGTCGAGCACCACGTAGTCCGCCCCGAGCTGGGTGGACAGCGCGACGCGGGCCGCGTTCGAGAGTTCCATCGCGGTGGCCACGACGGTCACGCCGTCGTGGTCGACCGGCGCCGCTCGGTCGGGCTCGTCCGGCTCGGCGCGATCGACGACGGCGCCCTGGACCACGTCGACGGTGCTGGAGATCGTCGCGATCGACGCGCCGTCACGCGTGAGGACCAGGCTCTCGCCGGGTTCGAGCGCGTAGATGAGCGCCACGACGTCGTCGGGGACGCGGGCCACGTCGATCCGCTGCGCCGCACGCGGGGTGCGTTTGCGCGTCACCACGCCCGGCCTCCGAAGGCGCCGTCCAACCGGATGAACACCCGAGCCCCCCTCTGACGCCGTGATCTCGTTGGATGCCGCCCCACGACCATTGGTTCGGCAATGCGCCGAAGTTTCACGGACCTACAGCCCGAAGGCCCCGCCCTCGACGAGGATGAGCAGGCCGATGCCGATCAGCACCACAGGCAGCAGGACGTGCCCCCACCGGCTCAGGGCCCCGGCGACGAGAGGGCGGGTGGCGAAGAACCGTCCGGCCGCGCACCACACGGCGACCAGGACGACGAACACGACGACGTGGACGCTCGTGCCGCCCGGCCCGGCGGTGGCGAAGACCGGCACGTACACGCCGATGTTGTCGCCGCCGTTGGCGAAGGTGACCGCGGCGACCTCCAGCGTCTTCGGCCCGTCGGCGTGCCCGCCGGAGGGTTCGTCACTGTCGCGGCGGCTCCTCCATGCCTCCCAGGCGGCCTTGACGCCCAGCGCGAGGGGCAGCAGCCCCAGGTACGGGACGAGCCGCTCGGGAAGGAAGGTCGCCCCGAGACCCGCCGCCACGGCCACCGCCACGAGGGCGAGGAAGCCCAGGTACTGGCCCGCCACGATCCGGCCGGCGGCACCCCGATGGCCCGCGCCCCGGGCGAAGAACAGCGCCAGGATCAGGATGTCGTCGATGTTGGTGACGGCGAACAGCCCTGCGGCCTGTCCGACGATGCCCAGGTTCACCAGAGGGGGTGCTCTTTCTGTCCGAGGGTGCCCGGAATGACCTTACCGGGGCGGGTCGGCGCTCAGGGGGCGTGGACCGAGACGGTTCGATGGGATGGCGTGGTCTGCGGGGGCGAGGTGGCCAGTCCGGTCAGCAGGTTCAGGGACGTGGCGGCGTCGGAGCCCGGCGGGGCGCTGTAGATCATCATCGTCAGGTCGGGGTCGTCGGGCGCGCGCATGGCCACGTAGTCCAGGGCGAGCTCGCCGAATGGGCTACCAGCCCTACGCCGACCCCGAGCGCCCCGACCGCGTGATCATCGTGGAGGAGTGGGCCGACGACGCCGCGCTCGCCCATCACTTCTCGTTGCCGCACTTCAAGCACGTGGCCCAGGTGCTGGAGGAGATCCTGGCGGAGCCGTTCACGCTGCGCCGGCTGACCGACGTCCCGGCCTGAGGGGCGCCGCGCACGCGTCGCCGGTGCGGTGTCCCGGTTCGGCCGAGTCCGGCCGAGGTGCTGTTGGACACCGTCCCGGCGCTGTTTCGCTGTGGTCCACCGCAAACCCACGACCAGAGGAGACCACCATGGACGCACGCGGCGCACTCGCCACCACGGCCGTCATCGTCGCCGGAGCCCTGACCCTGCTCGGCCGTCCGGCGCAGGCAGCCCCGAACCCTCACCACCAGGCCGCGGCGGACGGCCCCTGCCGGGCCGAGCAGACCCACCGCGTCGGCGGCACGGTCATCAGGTACGAGCAGTTCGGAGCCCGGTCCGTCTGCCCGGTGGGCACCTACCAGCACTGGCACCAGGTGCACATCCGCTGCGGCATCGAGCCCGAGCGGCCCGGCCCCATGGTGGGCGGCACGTCCGTCAGCGAGGAGTGGTGCCCCAAGAACACCCTCCTCCAGGACTACTGGGTCACCCAAGGACCTCAGGAAGGCTGAGCCGGACCCCGGGAAGCCCGCGCCCACGCCGGGACCCAGGTCCCGGCGGCGCGGCGACCGGTCGCCGTGGCGCCCAGGTGGGCACGGAGGGCGACCAGCGCCGGGTGGGGGTTGTCGCGGTGCCACAGGAGCGAGTGCGGGTAGACGGGCACGGGGTCGGTCACCGGGATCCGGCGCAGGCCGTGGCCCGCCGGCCAGACGAGACGGGTCTGGTCGCCCATGAACGTGGCCAGCGCCGGGGTGTCGGCGACGGTGTCGAGCAGCGCGTCGGAGCCGAAGTTGGGCCCGGTCGCCTCGATGGTCAGGCCGAACTCGGCGACGAGGTCGTCGTAATAGGCGGTCCACTCGGTGCCGGGGGCGAGGCCGGGCATCCAGATCCGGTGCCCGGCGAGCCGGGCGAGCGGCACCGACCGGGCGTCGGCCAGCGCGTGGTCGGGCCCGGTGAGGAGCTGGAGGGCCTCGTCGACCACCCAGGCGGACTCGACGTCCTCGGGCAGCGGGCGGCCCGGCACGCCGACCGCGCGGAAGGACGCGTCGATCGTGCCGGACCGGATGGCGGCCACGGCCGTGTCCACGTCGAAGAGCATCACCACGTCCAGCTCGACGTCGGGGTGCGCCCGGTGGAAGCCGCGCATCAGGCCCGACCCCGCGCTGCGCGAGGCGAGCACGTCGACGCGCAGCGGACGGCTGCCCGCCCGTACGGACGCGACCGCGCGCTCGGCGACCCGGAGCAGCTCGCGGGCGTGCGGCAGGAACGCCTGCCCGTCGATGGTGAGCTTCGTGCCGCGCGGGGTGCGGATGAACAGGCGCACCCCGAGCGTGCGTTCCAGGGCGGCGACGCGCTTGGAGACGGCCTGCTGGGTGACCGCCAGGTCGGCGGCGGCCTCCTGGAACTGCCCCGCCTCGGCGGCGGCGACGAAGGTCCGGACGGTGTCGAGGTCCATGCGGGACACTCTACGGATACAACCAACGGTTGTGCCGACCTGCCCCCGCGGTTGTTTGATCTCCTGCTGCACGGCCCGCTTTGATACTCCCGATCGCGGATCGGTTGTACGGGCGAGTGACGAGGAGTGTCGGACATGGGGAACGGGCACCGGCTGGGCCGGCGGTTCGGCTGGCTCTGGGGAGCGTACGGCACCAGCGCGCTCGGCACGTGGCTCGCCTTCGGCGCGTTCCCGTTGATCGCCGTCCAGGTGCTGCACGCCGGGCCGGCGCAGGTCGCGGCGTTGTCGGCCGTGGGCGCGGCGGTCGGTGCGGCCGTGGCGGTGCCGCTGGGCCCATGGGTGGAGTTCCGCCGCAAGCGGCCCGTGCTCATCGGGGCGGACCTGGCACGGTTCGCGGCGTTGCTGACGATCCCGGCCGCGTTCGCGTTCGGCGTGCTCACCTTCGTCCAGCTGCTGCTGGTCTCGGTCGTGGTCGCGGCGGCCGACATCACCTTCCGCGCCGCCTCCGGGGCCTACCTCAAGACGCTGCTGCCGGCCGAGCACCTGCTCGTCGCGAACGCCCGCTTCGAGTCCACGACCTGGACGACCACGATCATCGGGCCGCCGCTGGGCGGCGCCGCGATCGGCCTGCTCGGCCCGGTCGCGACGGTGGTCGCCGACGCGGCCAGCTACCTGCTGTCGGCCCTGGGCATCCGCGCGACGGGCGGCCACGAGCCGCCTCCCGGACGCCGGGAGGCCGCGCGCCTGCGCGCCGGGGACCTGCTCGACGGCTGGCGGTACATCCTCGCCGACGCCACGCTGCGCCCGCTGTTCCTCAACACGGCCCTGTTCAACGGGCTGCTGATGGCCGCCGACGCGCTGCTGGCCGTCCTGATGCTCGGCCGGCTGGGGTTCACTTCGTGGCAGTACGGTCTCGCCTTCGCCGTGCCCGCGATCGGCGGGCTGGTCGGGTCGCGGCTGGCCCGTCCGCTCGTCACCAGGTTCGGGCAGCACCGCGTCCTGGTCGTGTCCGGGACGTTGCGCGCGGTCTGGCCGGTCGGGCTGGCCTTCGTGGGGCCGGGCACCGGCGGGCTGCTGCTGGTGATGGGCGTCGAACTCGGGCTCATCCTCTGCTGCGGCGTCTTCAACCCCGTCCAGGCCACCTACCGCCTCGAACGCACCGCGAACGACCGCGTCACCCGCACGCTGTCGGCCTGGTCGGTGACGACGAAGGCGGCGACCGCGCTCCTGACGGCGACGTGGGGCGTGCTGGGCGGCCTGCTCGGCCCGCGTACGGCGATCGGCCTGGCCGGCGTGCTCCTGCTGGCGACCCCGCTGCTGCTGCCCCGGCGCGCCGCGGCGCCCGTTCCCGAACCGGTGCCCGCACCCCACGCGTGATCCCTCACCACCAAGGAGAAAGAATGTCCACCACGCCCCTCGCGCTCGACCCCCGCACCACCGCGCTGCTCGTCCTGGACTACCAGCAGGGAGTGCTCGCCTCGCTGCCCGGCCTGGACGACCCGCAGGCGCTGCTGTCCCGGATGGCCGGCGCGGTCGCCGACCTGCGGGCACACGGCGCCGTCATCGTGCACGTGCGGCTCGGCTTCACCGACGACGACTGGGCGGCGATCCCGGCCGCCAACAAGACGTTCTCCCTCATCGGCCACCGGCGGCTGCTGCACCACGCCGACCCCGCCACGGACTTCCACCCCCGGCTCGCCCCCGAGCCCGGGGACGTCGTCGTCCGCAAGACCCGGGTCGGCGCGCTGTCCACGACGGACCTCGACCGCCGGTTGCGGGATCGCGGGGTCACCACGCTGGTCGTCGCCGGCCTGACCACCAGCGGCGTCGTCCTGTCCACCCTCACCGACGCCGCCGACCGCGACTACCGGCTCCACGTCCTGTCCGACGGCGTCGCCGACCCGGACCGGCAGGCCCACGAGACGCTGATGACCACCGTGTTCCCGAGGATGGCCCACGTCGTCGACACCGCCGGACTGCGCTCACTCCTGCACGACAGGCACCAGGAACAGGCGGACTCTACCGGCGGTGGCCGTCGCCCGTGACCTCGGCCGGCAGGCGCACGGTGACGCGGAGGCCACCGGACGGCCGGGGCGTGAGGGTGAGGGTTCCGTCGTGCGCCCGCGCGATGCTCCCGACGATCGCCAGGCCGAGGCCCACACCCGCGTGGTCGGAGCGCACGCGGTCGGTGCCGCGCCGGAACGGCTCCACCAGCGTGCGGACCAGCTCCGGGGTAAGCTCGTCGCCGGTGTTCTCGACGGTGAGCGCCACCGCGCCGGGATGAACGGTGGTCCTCACCCACACCGCGCCCTGTTCGGGCAGGTTGTGGACGATCGCGTTGTGCACGAGGTTCGTCGTCATCTGGAGCAGGAGCGCGGGTGAGCCGGTGGCCGGGGCCAGGCCGTCGCCGGTGGTCTCGACGGTGAGGCCGCGCTGCTCGGCCAGCGGGAGGAGCGTCTCGACGGCCTCCTCCGCGATCAGCGACAGGTCGACGCCCTCGCGCGGGAAGGACCGCTGGTCGGCCCGGCTGAGCAGGAGCAGCGCCTCGGTGAGGTCGATCGCGCGGGTGTTGACCAGGTGGAGGCGGTCGACGAGTTCGGCGGGGTCGCGGGTGGGGTCGGTGCGGGCGACGTCGAGGAGCGTCCGGGCGATCGCGAGGGGGGTGCGCAGCTCGTGCGAGGCGTTGGCGGCGAATCGCCGCTGCTCGGCGACGTGCGCTTCGAGCCGTACGAGCATGGTGTCGAAGGCGTCGGCCAGTTCGCGGAGCTCGTCCCTGCGGCCCGGCAGCCGGATACGGTGGGAGAGCGAGCCGCCCGTGGCCTTGCGGGCGGCGTCCGTGATGCGGGTCAGGGGGGCCAGCATCCGGCCGGCCAGCAGCCACCCGCCCACGAGGCCGAACACCAGCAGGAACCCCAGCACGAGAACCGCGACCGGAGCGAACGAACGCACGATGGCGGACCGGTTGATCAGGACGTCGCCGGTGGTGTAGACCGCGTGGTCGGGCAGGCCGCGCATGAAGTAGACCCCGACGGCGCCGAGCGGCAGGGCGCCGGCGATCATGAGGAATCCGGCGTAGCTGAGGGTGAGCTTGAGGCGGACACTCAGGCCGGGGGCCCTATCCATGGTCGCCGCCCTCGCGTCCGGCGCCGGACGCCGGGTCGATGCGGTAGCCGACCCCGGCCACGGTGGCGATCACCCACGGTTCGCCGAGGCGCTTGCGCAGGGCCGAGACGGTGATGCGGACGGCGTTGGTGAAGGGGTCGGCGTTCTCGTCCCACGCCCGTTCCAGGAGGTCCTCGGCGCTGACGACACCGCCCTCGGCGGCGACCAGGACCTCCAGCACGGCGAACTGCTTGCGGGTGAGCGCGACGTAGCGGCCGTCGCGGTAGACCTCGCGGCGGAACGGGTCCAGGCGCAGGCCGGCGATCTCGCGCACCGGCGGCCTGCTGTGGGCGCGTCTGCGGTCGAGCGCTCTGAGGCGGAGCACGAGCTCGCGCAGCTCGAAGGGCTTGGTCAGGTAGTCGTCGGCGCCCAGCTCGAACCCGCTGGCCTTGTCGTCGAGCCGGTCGGCGGCGGTGAGCATGAGGATCGGCATGCCGCTGCCGGAGGCGACGATGCGGGCGGCGATCTCGTCGCCCGACGGGCCCGGGATGTCGCGGTCGAGGACGGCGATGTCGTAGGCGTTGACGCTCAGCAGCTCCAGGGCGGTGTCGCCGTCGCCCGCGATGTCGGCCGCGATCGCTTCCAGGCGGAGGCCGTCGCGGACCGCCTCCGCCAGATAGGTCTCGTCCTCGACGATCAGTACCCGCATACCCCCGAAGGTACGGCCGGGGGCCTATCGCCCGCATATCGAAAACGACATACGCACCGGCAACGGCCTGCTGCCTTGACTGGCGGCATGATCCGCAGCGGACCAGCACGAACGGCATCCCGTCGTACCCGATCGGCCATCGTGGTCGCCGTCGTGGCCGCCATCGTGGCCGCTCTCGTCGTCCTCGTCGTGGCGCTCGCAGGCGTCGTCGTCCACGGGGCGGTGACCTCCCTGACGACCTCGGGGCACGGCGGGCCCTCCGAGGCGGCCGGGTGGCTGTCGAGGCGCGGCGCGGCGTACGGGCTGTGCCAGATCTACCGGAACGAACCCTGGCACTACGAACTGCGCCCCGAAGCCGCCGCCGACGGCTGCCCACGCAAGTACGCCGACCCCACCCGCGATCCCCGCATGCGGCGATGAGTCGCCCGTCCCTCTCAGGTCAGGGGCACGCCGCGGTAGGCGCGCCAGAGGGCGAGGTCGTAGCCCAGGCCCAGGGCCGCGCCGAGCAGCAGGGGAGCCCCCAGCGCGGCCAGGGTGCCGGTCAGCATGGTGGTAGCGGCGATCGGGGCGACCGAGACGGCGACGCTGCGCGCCAGGCTGGTCATGCTGGCGGCGGCCGTACGGTGCGCCGACGGCACGACCGCGGCCGTGAACGCCTGCCGCGCCGGTACGTCGATCTTGGACACCGTCTGGCGGAGCAGCAGCAACGTGACGGCGGTGGCCAGGTTCGGGGCGAACGGGATGCAGGCCAGCAGCAGGTTGGCCACGGTGTGGGGGAGCAGCATGGTGGCCAGCAGCCCGCGCCGGGCGGCCAGCAGAGGCGCGGTGAGCTGGGCCAGGGCCGGCAGCAGGTTGGCGGCGAAGAACACCAGGCCCAGTTGCGTGGTCGTCGCGCCGTAACGGTGGGCGAACCACCAGGCCAGCACCGCCTGGACGGCCAGCCCTCCGGCCAGGGCGTCCAGCGCGGACAGCCCGGCCAGCAGCCGGACCTGGCCGGACATCCGCCCACTCCGCCGATCCTGGCCGGAGGGTGCGGTCCTGGGCGGCTCGGCCTGCGGCGTCAGGTTCCAGAACAGGGTCACGGTGCCGGCGGCCAGGAGCGCGTACAGGGCGAAGGCGGCGTCGGGGGCCGACGTCCAGGGCTGGAGCCCGAGCCCGGCGGCGGCCAGGGCGCCCAGCGCGCCGGAGGCCATGGCGGTGACGTTGTAGCAGGTGAAGACGGACGTGTGCCGGGCCTGGGGGCAGGTCTGGGCGAGGATCGCCTGCTCCACTCCGGAGAAGGGCGTGTTGTCGTTGGTGGACGGCGAGATCGTCCCGACGAAGGCGGCGGCGATCAGGACGGGGTAGGACTCGCTGAGCGCGAACACGGCGCCGGTCACCGCCATCAGGCAGCCACAGGCGATCAGCGTCCGGCGCCGCCCCCACACGTCGGCGAACAGGCCCAGCGTCAGGCTCGCGACCACCGAGCCGGCGGAGGCCACGGCCAGCAGCAGACCGGTCTGCCAGGGAGCGTCGCCGTCCTGGGTGAGCAGTTCGGCGAGGAGCACGCTGGTGCAGCCGTAGCCGAAGGTCCGCAGCGCCCGTGCTGCGATGACCAGCAGCCCGTTGCGCCCCAATTCGACCGGAAATAGGCTCCTGGCCTGCACGTTCGGCATGGGGCATGATGCCCCGGCCGGCGCGGCGGACGTGCCGCGAACACGCGAAAACGACCGACAATCTTCCTCGGCCCCGGCGAGAGCCGGCCCACGCCCTCAGGTGGCGGGGGCGAGATGGACGTGCAGGTCGGTGGCGTCGGCGGGGACGGGGGCGCCGTCCGGGTCCGTGACGGCGGTGACGGTCAGGCCGGCGGTCGCGGCCAGTTCCTCGAACACCTCGCGGGGATACCAGTGCAGCACCCACGGCCGCTCGGTGACGCTGACGTCCGGGCCGTGGTGCCGTTCGTAGCGCAGCAGGGTCGTCTGCGTCCTGGCGGCCTCGTCGCGTCGTTCGGAGACGACGGACACCCGGAGGTCGGCGCCGCCGGGTCCGACGGCCGAGCGCACGTGGCCGATCCGGTCGGACGGGGTCGGTTCGGGGGTGAACAGGGGCACCAGCGCGGAACCGTCGTCCGTCAGGTGGGCACGGATGCCGCGCAGGGCGGCCAGCGCCGTGGCGTCGTCGGGGAGCAGGGTGAAGGTGGGCCCGGCGAGGAAGATCGCCCGGTAGCGGCGGGGCAGGTCCAGGCTCTCCATGCGCTGGTGGAACAGGTCCGCGGTGACGCCCTGCTCGCCGGCCCGGCTCCGCAGCCGCTCCAGCATGTCCGCGGAGGAGTCGACGCCGTCGACCTCCAGGCCGCGGCGGCGCAGCTCCAGCAGGGGATCGCCGTCCCCGCACCCCAGCTCCAGCGCGGGGACCCCGGCCCGCTCGACGAAGGCGGCGTAGGGCTCGGGGTCCTGGGCGAAGGACTTCAGCGGTCCGTAGAGCTCCGCGACGATGCCGGTGTAGAAGTCAGCTGGATCCATCTTCGCGACAGTACGCACAAGATCCTGCTGTTTCACTGCATTTTTCGAGCCCTTCGCCGCGCCGACCGGGCCGCCCGGGTCCTGGGAGAGCACCGGGCGGCGCACCTGTCGGGGCCTCACGACCCCTTGCTGTCAAGGGCGGCCTGGGCCGGGTCGTGGACGGTGCCCGCCGGCGCGTGCCAGGCCGGGCCGGCCGGCCCGAAGCCGGGGTACGGGTGGGGGAGCGGCAGGGGCGCGGCCGCCAGGGCCGGTCCGGCCAGGGCGGCGGTGACCAGCACACCGGTCACGGCGGCGGCGACGGCGAGTGATCCGCGTCTTCTCTTGTGCATCTGACGTCCCTTCGGCTTGGTCGGGAAGGATCGCTGACAGTAGCAGATTGTCGCATGACAAGTACAGAGAGTCACGTGACCTGTAGCGTGACCGTACGTGGGCGATCACATAGAGTCACCATCGGTCGGGAGCCGGTCCATGCGGCGGTGGGTCGTGCTGCTGCTCTGCTGGGCCTCGCTCACCATGACCTCCGTCGACCGTTCCACCTGGGGGCCCGCGTCGCTCCAGGCGGGCGATGCGCTGGGCGTGTCGCTGGCGGGGCTGGGGGCGTTCGCGACGGCCTACTACGTCGGTTACGTGCTGTCCAACGTCGGCGGCGGGCTGCTCGGCGACCGGATCGGCAGCCGGTTCGTGTTGTCGGCGTCGCTGTTCACGGCGGGCGGCTTCATGATCGTGTTCGGGTCGGTGCCGTCCGCCGGGGCCGGGATCGCGGTGCAGGCGCTGATCGGGCTCTGCGCGGGGGCCGACTTCGCGGCAGGCGTCAAGCTCATCGCCTCCTGGTTCGGCGAACGGGAGCGCGGGCTGGCGATGGGCGTGTTCACCATGGCCTCCTCGCTCGGCACGATGATCGCCAACGTGCTCGTGCCCCGGCTGATCCAGTGGTACGACTGGCGGGCCTCCTACCACCTGTTCGGGATCGTCTCGATGGGGCTCGCGCTGGTGTGCCTGGCGCTGCTGCGCGACCGGCGGGAGCCGCCGGCGGCTCGCCCGTCACCGCGCGGCCTGGTCCGCGACCGCGACCTGATGCTGATCGGCCTGGCCGGCTTCGGCGGGCTGTGGGGCACGTACGGCTTCGTGACCTGGTCCAACACCCTCATGGTGAAGGGGCACGGGCTCGATCCGGTGGCGGCGGGGACGGTCGTCGTGGTGTTCGCCGCGGCGGGCGCGGTGGGCAAACCGGTCATCGGCCTGGCCACCGACCTGGCCGGACGGGGACGCAAACGCCCCGCGATCGCCGTGCTGGTGGCCTTCGCGGGCTGCCTGCTGCTGTTCGGCGGCATGGAGACGGAGACGGCGTTCCTGGTCATGGCCGGGTTCGCGGGGCTGGGGGCGTACCTGTACTCGCCGCTGCTGATCGCCATGGTGCCCGGCCTGTCGGGGACGGCGCTGGCCGGCTCGGCGGCGGGCGCGACGAACGCGGTGGCGCAACTGGGCAGCGTCACCGTGCCGGTCGTGGTGGGGGCGGTCTACCAGGCGAGCGGCTCCTTCTCCGCCGCGTTCGCCACCCTGGCCGCCGGGCCCGTGGCGGGGGCCGTGGCCCTGACGTTCGTCCGGGAGGCGCGCCGCCGCGACCCGCCCGGCGAACAGGCCGGGCGGGCGGCGGGCGGAGCGGGATCCCGGCGACCCTGACCGTTCCCCTGGAGGCCGCCGGATCATCGGCCCGTCAGAAGGCGTAGCGGATGCGGCAGTAGGGGAGCCGGTCGGCGAGCAGGCCGGTGAGGTCGGCGACATAGCGGCCCTTGTGGCCGTTGCGGTAGCGGACGTTCCAGCCGCCCGTCTCCGACCGTTTGGCCTGCTGCAGCTCCGGCCGCCACAACACCTCCTCCGCCTTCGGATGCCAGCCCAGGTTGACCTGGTGCAGCCGGTCGTTGTGGGTGAGGAAGATCACCTCGGCGGCGAGCTGGGCGCGGGCCTCGGGCGACAACGCGTCGTCGAGGTGCTCCAGCAGGTCGGCCCAGTCCGCCAGCCAGCCGTCCCGGACCACCACCGGGCTCAGGTTGACGTGCACCTCGTATCCGGCGGCGACGAAGTCGTTGATCGCGTCGATGCGCTCGGCGACCGGCGAGGTGCGGATGTCCAGCAGCTTGGAGTCGGCGGCGGGCATGAGGCTGAAGCGCACGCGCGTACGCCCGCGAGGGTCCCAGCCGAGCAGGTCGCGGTTGACGTACTTGGTGGCGAAGCTGGCCTTGGCGTTCGGCAGGTCGCGGAAGAGCTCGACCAGGTCGCGGACGTTGCCGGAGATCGTGGCGTCGACCGAGCAGTCGGAGTTCTCGCCGATGTCGTACACCCACAGGCGGGGGTCGACCTGGTCGGGCGCGGGCTTGACGCCCTGGCGGGCGGCGTGCCGCCGCAGGTAGCCGGTGATCCGGTCGATGTTGGCGAACACCGTGACCGGGTTGCTGTAGCCCTTGCGGCGCGGCACGTAGCAGTAGGCGCACGCCATCGCGCAGCCGTTGGCCGTGGAGGGCGCGATGAAGTCGGCCGAACGGCCGTTGGGGCGGGCCGTCAGCGACTTCTTGACGCCGAGCACGAGCGCCTCGGTCTTGATGCGCACCCAGCGGGCCACGTTCGCCTCGTCGCCGTACAGCTCGGGGATGCGGTGGTGGCTCTCGACCTCGACGATCTCGGCGGCGGGGAACCGGGCGAGGACCTCGCGCCCGCGCGACAGCGCGGCGGCCTCGGGCTCGACGTAGATCCGCCGGACGTCGAGGAGGGCGGTCACGCCTGCTCCGGCTGTTCCATGCGGCAAGAATATGCGGCCCTGGAAGCGGGCCGCCGGGTCAGGCGCGGGCGCGCCGCAGCTCCGGCAAGGTTCGTGCGTACCCCGTGAGCTGCGCCGACGCGCCGCGCCCCGGCCGGTCCACTGAGTGGACCGAACGTTGCCCGCCCACCGCGACGCCAACAGCATGGACGCAACGTAAACGATCGCTCACCCCAAGCGACGACTCCGGGAGCGATCAGGCCGTTCCACGGAAGGACGAGCAGCATGAACGACAGATCCGCGAGAGCCCTGACCAGGGCCCTCGTCGCGGCGGCGGTCGCGGGGGCGGCGGTGATGGCGCCCGGCGTGACCGGCACGGGCGGCGCCTGGGCCGCGGCCGACCCGACCTGCGGAAGCTGGGTCTCCAGCCTGGTCTTCCCCGGCCTCTCGGCCCGGGCCTGCATCTGGGGCACCGGCGCCTCCTGGAAGCAGGCCCAGACGGAGGTCTTCAACGGCACGGGTTTCGCGGTCGAGGTCGAGGTCCTGACCGCCACGCTCGACCCCCTCCCCGGGAACGCCCGCTGCACCGCCATCCGCCTCCAGAACGGGCAGACGGCCTTCTGCGGCACCCGCGGCGTCCCCGACAACAACCCCTTCCAGTTCGACCGTGCCGTGGGCTCCACCCAGGTCACCGACCTGGTCCACCGGGAGCAGTTCGCCTTCGCGTCCCCGTTCGTCGGCTGAGCCGGAAAGGGTGGTGAAGCTTTGACCGGTCCAGAGGAGGAGCCGGAGCGGGTCCGCCTGGTCCGCACCGCGGACCTGGCGGATCTGCGCTTCCGGTTCCCCGGCCTGTCGTTCAAGCGCCCGGCGGCCCGCCGGGTCCTGGTCCGGGCCGTGCCGGACCGCGAGGGGCTGATCGTCGTCACCTTCCCCGCGCAGCACGTGGTGGAGCAGGCGTTCTTCGAGTCGGCCGGGGCCGGGCTGCCCGACCCCGTCCCGGTGCAGCCCCATCCGGCGCCGCCCGTCGTCTCCCGCATCAGCGGACGCAGCACACTGGTCTTCGTCGTGGGGCCCGACGACGAGATCCCGTACACCGCCGAGGGCCTGCTGGCGGCCATGGGACGGCTGCCGCTGCGCACCGTGGGCGACGAGGGCCCGGCCGATCCGCTGCGCGACCCCGTCGGCGACCCGAGGACCGCGATCGAGCTGCCGTACCGGCTGCTGCTGTCGCCGCCGCCGGACGTGCGCTGGACGCACCGCACGTCCCCCGCCGACGACACGGGCCGGGTGGAGCTGTGGCACACGCGGGTGAGTGGCACGCAGGCCAGGGCCGTGTGGACCAGGGACTTCCCCGGCGACACGCCGGTCGAGCCGCCGCCCGACCCGCTGACCACGTCGCTGACCCCTGCCGACCGGGCCGCGCTCGTCCACCTCACCAGCGACCGCGGGCTGTTCACCGAGCCGGGGCATCGGCCGTACGTGCCGGTGCCCGTCGAGGTCGGGCACCTGATCCTCTCCGCGCTGGGCGGCTGGCTCGACGCCCTCGGAAGCTGGGACCCCCGCCCGGCGATCACGAACGTCAGCCAGTGGCGGCACCGGGCGGCCATGGGCCGCGACCACTACGTACGGGTGCTCTACTCGGGCTACCTGTGCCCCTTCGGGCACCGCGCGGACCTGGTGAAGGTGACCGAGCGGAAGTTCGACCCGCAGCGCCCGGAACATCCCGCCTACCTCGCCCAGCGGATCTTCATCACCTGCCGCGAACCGGTCAGGGACTTCCCGCCCGGCACCGTCCGCCGCGACGCCGACGGCGAACGGCTCGACGCCCTGTTCCCGTTCCGACGGGTCGAGCTGCTCAGCCTCGTCACCCCCGACCTCTCGCCGCCCGCCGACATCCTGCCGGTGCGCGAAGGGCAGCACGCCTTCTTCCCCGCCGTCCGCGACCAGGACCCGTACCTGTTCAAGGTGCGCGCGACCGACCTGGCCGGGCGGGAGACCGAGTTCGACACCCCGCTGCTGTTCCTCACCGAGAACTTCAACCAGGGCGCCGACCTGGTGGCGGCGGCCGCGGCGTACAACGCCCTGGACCCCGGGCCGGCCGACCCCGGAACGCCGCCGGCGCGGCTGAGCGCCGCCCTGCGCGGCGCCCGGGTCGCCGTCGCGGCGCCTGCCGCGCCCGACGACACCACCGTCGAGGCCGCCGGTCTCGTCTGGGGGACCGCCCTGCCGACGGACCGCGACGACGAGCTCTACCAGCACGTCCCCGGCTTCCTCCCGGTGCTGCGCTGGGCGTCGGCGGTGGTGCCGGCCGTGAGCCGGCTCACCGGCGCGCTCGGGCCCCGCCCGGTCCGGTACGCCCGTCGCTACCGGCAGGCCGCCTTCGACAGGACGCCCGACAGACCGGGCGACCCCGTCAACCCCGGCGAGGTCTTCCTGGAACTGGTCCCGGGCACGGGGACGTCCCCGCTGGTGATGGACTTCGACGACCAGCGGGACCGCTCCGGCGGGCTCGCCGCGCCCACGTTCACCGTCGCGGGCCTGTCCCGGCTGACCGGACCGGTCAGCGCCGCCAGGACGCCCGCCGCCGCGGCGGACGACCCCCTCGGCACGGTCGCCGACGGCACCTTCCGGCCCTCGGACTTCTTCGACGCGATCGGCGCGAAGCTGTTCGGCGTCATCCCGCTGTCCGCCCTGGTCAAGGCGGCCGGGCTGGACAAGGAGCTGAAGGCGCCGAGGTTCGTCACGCAGACCGTCAACGCCGCCACCGCCTTCCTCACCGACCTGCGCCGCGTCGAACGCCAGCTCATCGGCGTCGCCGCCCGCTTCCCGGCCGTGGCCGCCGCGGCCGGACGCGTCGGTACCACCGCGCTGACCCTCGTCAGGACCGTCGAGGCGTTCATCGCGGGAACGGCCGACCTCGGCCAGGTCGACACGGCCTTCCGCGACTTCTCCGCCGCCCTCGACGCGCTCGGCGCCGGCCTTCCCGCCGACGTGGACCACGCCGTCGTCGCGCTGCTCGGCCACCTGCGGCAGGCCCTCGCCATCTGGGACGACGCCCCCGCCGGGGTGCTGCCGCTGCGGCAGGCGATCGAGAGCGCCAAGGCCGGTCTCCGGCTGCCGGAGTCCGTCGCCGCCCGCCTGGAGTGGACGCCCGACATCCAGCCCTGGTCGCTGCGGGAGGGCGACCCGCCGATCTTCGTCCCGCACGACGGCCACGGCGACCCGGCGCGGGAGGGCCGCTTCTCCGTCGTCGTCGACCTGCGCGCCGGGCTGCGGCCGGACGTGCGCCCGGCCGCCGACGTGACCTGCACGCTGGAGGAGTTCGACCTGGTGCTGCTGCCGGGCGTGCTGGAGGCGATGCGGCTGGACTTCCGGCGGATCAGGTTCACCGTGCGCGCCGGGGAGAAACCCGACGTCGAGGTGGCGTTCCGGAACGTCGAGTTCATCGGGGCGCTGTCGTTCGTCGAGACGCTGCGCCGGATCATCCCGCTCGACGGGTTCAGCGACCCGCCGACGCTCGACGTCTCCCCGCGGGGCGTGCTGGCGCGGTACGGCATGCCGCTGCCGAACCTGGCGATCGGCGTCTTCAGCCTGGAGAACATCGCCCTGAACGCCTACCTGGACCTGCCGTTCGCGGGCACCAGGCCGCTGGAGATCGGGTTCGCGTTCTGCCGCAGGGACGCGCCCTTCCGGCTCACCGTCTCGCTGTTCGGCGGCGGCGGCTGGTTCGGGATCGTGCTGTCGCCCGACGGCGTCCGCGCGCTGGACGCGGGCCTGGAGTTCGGGGCCGCGGCGTCCGTCGACTTCGGCGTGGCGAGCGGCAGCGTGTCGGTGATGGCCGGGATCTACTTCCACCTGGACGCCGCCACCGGGCAGGCCGTGCTGTTCGGCTACTTCCGCGCCCGCGGCGAGGTGGACGTCCTCGGCCTGGTCTCCGCGTCGATCGAGCTCTACCTGGAGCTGGGGTACGAGGGCGGCGACGCGGTCGGCCGGGCCCGGATCACGATCACCATCGAGATCGGGTTCTTCGAGGAGTCCGTCGAGATCAGCTGCGAGAAGCGGTTCGGCGGCGCCCGGTCGCTGTCGGCCGCCGCGGGGCTCGCCGAAGAGGCCGGGGCGGTGGTCGGGGCGGCGGCGGGTTCCGCCTCGACCTTCGCCCAGATGATGGCGCCGTACCGGGATCCGGTCACCGGCGCGCGACGAGACCCGGTCGCCGAGTACTGCGGCGCCTTCGCGGAGGTGGGCTGACATGAGCGAGCGGACCGAGCCGAGCACGGGGGAGCGTACGGACATGGGCACGTTCAGGGTTCTGTGGACGGTGTTGCCGGCCGGGGTGGCCGGGCCGCGAGAGGTGCGGCTGTCGGTCGCCGTCAGCCCTCGGCTGGAGGCGCCACGCGGCCGGCTCGACGACGTCGGCGAGTTCACCGACTGGCCCAGGACGCTGCGCGAGACGGTGCTGCCCGCGCTGCGCGTCGTCTGGGACGGGCACGCCGCCCCCGTGGTCCCGCGTCCCGACCCGCGCTCGCCGTCCCCCGACTCCGACCTGTGGGGGAGGATGTTCCCGGCCGCCTCGCCGGTGCGGTCGCGCTCCCTGGCCGCCGGGGGCGCCCTCGGCGCGGCGGTCGCCGCCGGGTCGGCGGGCGTGCGGGTGCTGCGCTCGTTCCCCGCGGCGCTGGTCCACGAGCGGATCGCCACGCTGTACGACCAGATCGGCCAGGCCGTGATCACCGACCGCCTCACGCCGCCCGGCAGCGGCGAGGCCGTCCGCGACCACTCAGGCGACCGGGACGGCGACGCGTCGCGGCCCTGGCGTCAGCCGTACACCGGTGTCGTCCGCGGCATCCCGGCGGTCGGGGAGATGAGCAGGTTCAGCGGCGATCCCCAGGCCGCCTACCGGGCCATCGACGGCATGATCGGGGACGCCCCGGCACCGCATGCCCGCGCCTCCGCCGACCTGGCCCCGGACCGGGCGGCAGACCGAGCCACAGACCGGGCCGCAGACCTCCGGCCCGCCACCCTCGATCGGACCAGTGCCGCCTACCGGGGTGACGAGACCAGGTTCGCGCTCGCGGAGGCCGTCAGGTTCTACGACCGGCCCAAGCCCGCGGGCGACGGCCGCGGCCCGGCGGGCGCGGAGGCCGTCCCGGCCCGGCCGGAACCGCCCGACGTGGAGTTCCACGGCGTCTGCGGCTTCCTGGCCGACTACCCGGAGCTGTGCCGGCGGCTCGGGCTCGTCCTCGACCTCGTGGTCCCCGTGCCCCCGGGGCTGGCCGCGACCGGACGGCTCCGGGTGGCGTTCGAGGACGTCCCGCCGCCGTTCGACACCGACCCGCTGCGCCCGTGGACGCTGTTCGACTTCGCGGCGGGCAAGCGGTTCACCGCCGCGTCCCCGCAGGGGCACCCCGTCCAGGGCGGCTGGCTCGGCCTGGGCGGCGACGACTGGACGGTCACCGACGCCGACGTCGACGGCGCGGCCATCAAGGCGGCCGACTTCACCGCGCTGATCGAGCGCATGCACAGGCTGAGCGGCCCGAGCGGCCAGCCGAGCGCGCAACACCTGGGCACCGGCACGACGGCGCTCCAGGGCGCCGGCCTCACCGTCTTCCACCGGGGACGGGACGCCTGGCTGGCCGACCAGATCGGCGACGACGCCGCCCACCAGCGGGGATCGGGCTATGCGGCGCCCGAACTGCACGCCGGGCACCTGGTCCGCGGGTTCCGCGTGGACGCCGGGGTCGTCGGCCCCGCCGGCGCGATCAGTGGCTGGCTCTCCCTGTGCCGCCGCCGGGGCTCCTACCTCATCCGCCGGGGCGGGCAGCCGCCGTACTGGATCGAGGGGATCGCCGACGACGAGGGCGCCGTCCGGGCGAGCGCCGTCACCCGCGACGCGACGCGGTCCGACGAGCTGTACGTGCACCAGGCCCTGTTCGGCTGGGACGGCTGGAGCCTGTCCGCCCCGCTGCCCGGCCGCACGCTCGACAGGTTCGGCCGCCCGGTCGTCGCCGATCCGGAGGTGGACGCGAACTTCCCGCTCGACACCAAGTTCACGCCGGTGCCCGGCTCACTGCCGGCGCTCCGGTACGGGCGCACCTACCGGCTGCGGGCCCGCGTGGTGGACCTGGCGGGCAACGCCCTGGAACCGTCGGCGGAGGCGCCCGGGTCGGCGCTGTCGCGGGCGATCACGTACTCGCGGTGGGAGCCGGTGCCGCCGCCCGTGATCGTCGAGCGCAAGCCGTTCAACGAGGGCGAGTCCAGTCAGTGCCTGGTCATCCGCAGCACCGTCACGGCAGGCGGCCGGGACGTGCCCGCCTGGGAGTGGGCACTCGACCGCCAGGACGTCCCCGGCCACACCGACCAGCCGCCCGCCACGGACGGGCTGAGCCGCCGGTACCTCTACTACGACGAGCGGTTCGTCGCCCCGCCCAAGACCTCGCTGCAGATGGCCGAGCGGCATGGCCGGTTCGACGACGCCATCGGCGGCGACCGGCCGCAGGAGGTGCGAACCAGGTTCTTCACGGCCGCCGCGCGCGAGGCCGGCACGTTCCTCGACACCGTGGTCAGCTACGCCGACGACCCGCGCCGCACCCGCGACCTGCTGTTCTTCGACGAGATCGCGGTCGCCAAGCACGACGCCCTCGACCCCGAGCCGGTCACCCCGCTGCCCGTGACGCGCGGCGCCGGGCTGAAGCAGGGCGAGTTCGTCGTGCACACCGCCGCCGAGCTGATCCTGCCGTACCTGCCCGACGTCCTGGCCAGGGGCGTCACGCTGTACGGCCTGCCGGGCGCGCCGCCGATCCACCCCGTCCCGTTCTACGACGACTTCCACGACACCTGGCCGGACGCCGCGCCGTTCAGACTGCGGATCGAGGAGGGGGACGAGGCGCCGCGATGGCGGGACGTCCCCCGGCTGCTGACCGTGTACCTGCCCAAGGCCGAGATGGCCACCGTACGGCTGAGCTGCCGGCTCACCCCGGCCGACCTCGCCCTCCTGCCCGTCTGGCAGCGCCTGCTCGTCTCGGACTTCTGGCGGGGCCTGACCGACGCCGAGCGGGAGCTGATCGCCGAAGAGACCGTCGCCGGGCTGAACTGGCTGCTCACCCCGTACACGGAGATCCGGCTCGTGCACGCCGTCGAACGCCCGCTGTCGCCGCCCGAGCTCGGCGAGGTGAGCTTCGCCCGCGAACCCGAACAGACCTTCGCCGACCTGCGCGGCACCCTGCGGTCGCACCCCCGCAGCACCGGGCACGTCGACATCGACGCCACCTGGACGCGCTGGATCGACGACGTCACCGAACCGGCCCCCCGCCGGATCAAGGAGCACGCCCACGCCGGCCGCGTCGAGCTGGCCTACTCCGACCGCGACGAGGTGCGCCTGCCGCACGCGGCGACCCCCGTCCGCCACGACTTCGGCGACACGCTGCACCGCAACGTCGTCTACCGGCCGACCGCCACCACCCGGTTCCGCGAGTACTTCCACCCGTCGATCACCGCCGATCCCGCCCTCGTCACCAGCCCCGGCGAGCCGAGCGCCGGGACGGCCGGCCGGGGCTGGCCGGTGCCCGCGAGCAGGCGTCCGGAGCCGCCGAAACCTTCGTACCTGTTGCCCACCTTCCGGTGGAACCGCCAGGAGGACCGCCCCAACAAGCGGTACGTGACGGTACGCGACGGCGCCGGCGTGCGCGTCTACCTGGACCGGCCGTGGTTCTCCTCCGGCGACGACGAATTGCTGGCGGTCGTCCTGGACCCGCCCGGCGGCGACCCGCTGCCCGGCCATCTGGCGACCCGGTGGGGCACCGATCCCGTCTGGTCGGACGCGACCGTGCTGCCCCCGCCGGCTCCCGCGAACTTCCCCGGCCCCGTCGCCTCCGCCGGGCTCCGGCTGGCCGAGTCGGGGGAGGGGCGTGAACTGGCCGGGGCGGTCGTGGCGTACCAGCCGTCGTACGACGCGGCCAAGGGGTTGTGGTTCGCCGACGTCGACGTCGATCTGGGAGCGGCGGGGTGGGAGTCGGCCTACTTCCCGTACCTGCGGCTGGCCCTGGCGCGCTACCAGCCGCACGCGCTGGCGGGGCTGGAGTTGTCGCCCTTGGTGCAGGCGGAGTTCGCGCAGCTCGTGCCGGGTCGTACGCTGACGGTCGAAGAGGTGTCCGGCGGCGGGTTGCGCGTCACGCTGGCCGGGCCCGCCGCCGCCACCGAGTTCGGCCTCCAGGCCGGTGCCGGGCTGCCCGCGGTCGCGGCCGGCCACCGTGTCACCGCCACCGTCCAACGGCGGCCCTTCACCAGCATCGAAGACCTCGACTGGACGGACACGGCGATCAGAACCGAGCTGACCTGCGGCGCGGCGCAGGCCGGGTTCCAGTGGTCCGCGGTGATCCCGCCCGCGGGACTGGACATCATCTGGCAGTACCGCCTCCTGGTGGAGGACCGCGAACGCCACCGCACCGACCCGGGCACAGCCGACGAGACGGCGCTCATCGGTGGCGAGGGCGGTGGTTCGTCCGCAGCCGCCGCGGGTGGTGGGGCGCAGCGGATTCCGGTGGCTGAGCGGCTCGTGCACGCGGACAGCGTCCCGCTCCGTGCCCGGCTGGGCCGGCTGGTCATCGACTTCGACGCATAGCCGGGCTGTCGGTCCGTGACCGGTGGCGACGGCTGCCGGTCACTTCCCGGCGCCCGCATGAGACCGATGGTTCGCAGGCGCGCTCGTGGTCCGGCCGGAGGGGGGCTATCGGTCGCGGGGTGGGCTTTCCGGGGTGGCCAGGAGGCTCAGGGCGCGGCCCGCTCCCGGCACGCGGGCCAGGTTGGCGCTGATGCACGCCGCGGTCTCCCGTACGGCGTCCGCCAGCAGGGGGAGCCGGTTCGTGCCGACCACGACGACGGCCGCCGCGGCCACCACGGCTCCCGTCGGCGCCCGTACGGGGGCGGCCACGCAGCCCAGGGGCGGGAGAGCCGCCTCGAAGTCGAAGGCGACCCGCCGGTCCCGGGCGTCGCCGACGCGCCGCGCCCACTCGGCCCGGGAATGCCCCGGCGGCAGGCTCCAACCGGGATCCGGACGGAGGCCCGACGCCGGGTTCCCCACCGCCAGCACGACCTCGGCGGCGCTGGCCGCGGGCAGCACGATGCCCGGACGCATCCGGAACACCTCGTCAACAGCCGGGTCGCCGATCCCCGCCACGACGATGACGTCGTCACCGTCCCTGACCGCGATGGTCACGCTGCATCCGGCGGCGGCCAGTCGCCGAAGCGGTCGTACGGCGGCCGTGCTCAGCACCTGGGCCGGTGACCACCGCTGACCCCAGCGGAACATGCGCGTCCCGATCCGGTAGCGGCCACCGTCCTCGCGGTGCACCACGCCGAGGTCGGTGAGCCGGCACAACAATCGATGGGCGGTCGCCTTGGGCAGGCCGGTGGCCACGGCGAGCTGCGTCAGCCCCGCCTCCTCCACCCGGGCCAGCTCCTCCAGCACCGCGAACGCGCCGTGCAGCACACCTCGGCCGCCGGAAGGCCCGGCCCGTCCCTCATCCCCGAGACCGCCGCCGATCGAGCCGGCGACCTCTTCCGGGCAGAATCCCATCGCGCACCCCCCGGGCCGCACCGACCCCACCCGTTCGTATCACCAGGATGGACGGGCTCCCCAGGTCCCTGGCAGCTATAAGTGACTAACCAATCACCGTGTGTGACGCCAGGGAAGGGGTTGGCGACCACCCGTCCCTGAAAGCGGCGCCTCTGTGCCGCAGGTCTGTGGGTCCGAGCACTTCGCGTCCGTTGGGGGGTGCCCCTGGGTGCACACCCGGACCTCCGTCCTGCAAGAGGTGAGGACGGCTATAGGCGAGTTTCTCCACCGATAGGGTGACGTGTCGCGATGACACGACTACTTATCGTGTGCGAGCGGTATCAGTCGTGGGGCCGAACGGGTCGTCGGCGATGGGACCGGCAGCTCGCAACAGCCGTACCCCTCGCCGCTCTCCCATGTGCCGCAAAAGCCCCGCCCCGCCTCCAGGAAGGGACTACATGCGCAGCAAAGTCGTCGCGGTTTTCCCGGGCAGCGTAGCCATTCCCTCCGCCGGTGTGCTGGCGCCTCTGGCCGCCCGTACGCCGGCCGTCTCGGAGCTCCTGCCGGAGATCGACGCCGTCGCCGCCGAGTACGGCTCCTCTCCGATCAGCGCCTACCTCCTCACCCCGGACGCACCCCGTCCGCCCGGCCCCGAAAGCCACTACCTGGCCTTGATGGCGGTGTCGTTAGCCACCTTCGACACTCTCGTACTGGACGGGCTCCAGCCGTACGCGCTCGTGGGCCACGGGCTCGGGGAACTGTGGGCCCAGGTCGCCGCCGGAGTCCTGAGCGCGGGCGACGGCGCGCGCCTGGCCTGTGAACGCAGCCGCGCACTGACCGGCCTGAACTGGCAGGGCACGATGATGTCCCTCGACGTCTCCGCCGTGCAGGGCCGTCACCTGGTCGCCCTGCTCGACCATCCCCACCTCGTGGTCGGCTGTGACGACACCCCGCAGCGGTGCGTGCTGTCCGGGCCGGGCGAGCTGATGCCGCTGGCGTCCCGGATCGCCGAGCACTTGGGCTGGACGAGCACCGAACTCCATGTCCCGCATCCCGCCCACACACCCGCGGTCGCCGCCGCGGCCGCCGACCTGAGGCACCGCCTGCCGGACGTCAAGCCGTCCGCGGCACGCTGGCCGGTGTTCTCGCCGACACTGGGCCGCCTGCTCACCCCGGACGACGACCCCGTCGCGGTCACCGCCAACGCGATGCTCGTCACCGTCCACTTCCGGCAGGCCGTGACGGCGCTGTCCGCCCGCGGTGCGGAGGTCTTCCTGGAGTGCGGGGCCGGCGATGACGCGGTCACGCTCATCCGCGCCATCATCCCCGCCGCCATCACCGCCTCCCCTCTGACCACCGACGCCCCCTGGCTCCCGCTGGATCCCCCCTCCACACTCACCTCGAACGTCCCCACACCCGTACTGAACGGTCCGGCACCCGCCTCGAACGGCTCCGCGCCCACGCCGAATCACGCCGCACCTGCGCCGCATTCGGCCGCCCCCATCGAACCTGTCGCCCTGCCGCGAGCCACCGCCGACCTCCCACCCACCCGGGGCCATCCAGGCGACACCGACCAGGACCACGCCCACGGGCAGGGGGAGGGCTTTGGCCAGGGGCGTGGTCGGGGGCGGGGCTCTGGGTGGGAGGGGGTGGCCTGGGTGGGGATGGGGGATGGCGCAGTCGGCGGACAGGCGATGCGTCCTCGGCTCGCCCCCGCGCCGCTGCCCTCACCCGCCACCGAACGCATGCTCCCCCCGGCGACGCTCCTGCTGTGCGGCCGGGCCGACGCCCCGGCCTTACGGGCGCTGACCGACGATCGCGACGACGTGGTGGTGGCCGACGCCGACACCATCGACTGGACCTGGCTCCCGCTGACGCCCCGGCACCTGCGAGTGGTGGCCCGTCCCGGCCCCGACGCCGGCCTGGTGCACCGGGCGATGCTCGCCACCGCGGCCCGCTTCCCCCACCTCCGCAGCATCGCCGCCCTGGTCATGGACGCAGTACGCGAGGAAGTGGTCCCGCACCCTATCGCCGGCCTGTTCACCGGGGCGATCCAGCCGCTGGCCGCCGAACTGGCCGACTGCGCCTGCGTCGCGGTCGCCACCACGGACGTCGAGCTGCCCGCCGCACTCGACGCACTGGCCGCCGAGTTGCAGGCGGCGCCCCCGTTGCTGGCGGCCTTCTACCAGGGACGGCAACGCCTGCTGTACGAGCTCACCCTCGGCGAACACCCGTGGCCGGGCGACGGGCGTTCGCGGCCCTCGGCGACCAACCCGGCGTGAACGACCCGCGTGCTGTCGGGTCTGTTCGGGAAGGGAGTCCTGGCCGGGTAGCGCTTTCCCTGTCGCCACTCTTTGCGTACGCTGCATGACGGTAAGTGACAGGTCATCACTCGTTCAGGAGGGGCTTTGCTCAAGACAAGGCATGTCGCGGCGGTCGTCGCCGGGTCCGTCGCGTTGCTGTCGCTGGGGTTCACCACGCCGGCGTCGGCGGCGACCGTCCTCGACTGCGACACCTTCGTCCACAACAACGACAACTACGTCGGCATCGCGATGTGCAGCAATCCCACGGGCCAGAACTGGCGCTTCCGGGCCGTGATCACCTGCGGCTGGGCGCCGGACGTCGTCGGGGAATGGGTGGACCTCCCGCCGGGCCGTTCAGGCCAGTCGCAGGGCGTCTGCGGCCGGCTCGGCACAGGCGTCGGCGCGGTGGGCGTCGACGAGCGCGCCGCCTGAACCAGGCGGCAAGGGCTCTTGACCACCATCACGGTCAAGGGCCCGGCCCTCTCGCGGCCGGGGGATCAGTGGGCGAGGCTGATGGACGTGGGGATGCTCCACGGGCCGCAGTCGGAGCCGAAGGTCGTCCGGTCGCAGCCCTGGACGATGAAGGCGAACTTGTCGACCTCATGGCCGTTGGTCGTGGTGCCGACGCCGCCCTGCACGTACGGGGCCATCAGGTACTGGCCGCTCCACGCGGTCAGCCGGCCGGTCTGGACCTGGGTGGCCTTGCCGCCGTTCTTGCTCCAGCGGACGTTGAAGTAGTCCCAGTCGCGGCCCAGGCCGCTCCACTTGAAGACGAGGTTCTGGCCCTTCTGATAGACGCGGACGAGGGTGCCGTTGCCGAGGTTCGGCGACCAGACGATCTTGCCGTTGGCGAAGCGTTGCCAGGAGCCCTTCTTGTCCGGGTAGCCGAATTCCTTGGTGGTGGGGCAGCCGTACACGCTCTGCTCGCCGCCGTTGGAGCGCCACAGGCCGCCGATGAGGCTCCCGGCGGGCGCCACCAGCGAGGGATCGCACGCGCTGACGGCCGCCGCGGCCGGTGACGTGGTGAGGGAGAAGGCGGCGGTGAGCACGGCGGCGGCCGTGCCGATGAGGGAGGGTGAAGCCGCGCTGGCCATGGGCGTCCTTTCGTCGGGGGGCGGCGCGTGCAGTGGGCCGGGCTCGTCCAGGGGTGTTCGGGTGGCTCAGCAGTGCTTGCTCAGCGACATGCGCCTGACCAGGTCGAACAGTTCGGGGTCGAACTGGCCCTTCGCGATCCAGCGGTAGGTCCGCCGGTCGTGCAGGTTCTTGACGAACTTGGTGCTGGTGCTGCCGTGGACGCGTATGTCGCCGAGCAGGGCGCCGGCGCCGTCCTTCAGGTGCGCCCACATCAGCCAGGCGTCCTCGTCGCCGAGGCTGGAGATCGTGGCGTCCAGGCGGGCGGTCCCGTTCGAGTACAGCGTCCAGGTCGCGCCGGGCTCGATCGTGCAGTAGCCCGCCGACATGTAGCCGCGCCAGGTGTACGTCTTCTGCTCCAGGGCGGACGCGCCGGCCGTCGTGGTGCCGGAGAGCACCAGGGCGAGGGCGGTGGCGAGCACGCTCGTGGTCCTGCCTGTCATGAGATCTCCTCGGAGCTCGGCCTGAAGGGGGGTGTGCTGGGGGGACGGGTGCGGCGGGAGGTCAGGCGGCGGTGCCCGGGGGCGGGCCGATGACCTGGTAGCCGTGACGGGCGGCCACCTCGGCCAGTAGGCCGGGGTCGGCGTCGCCGGCGGCTGCGACGTCCGCGGCGAAGGTCTCGAAGCCGGCGGGCCAGGTCAGCTGGAGCAGGCGCAGCGGGGCGTCCCGGTCGTTGGCGAAGGCGTGCGGCACCCGGCGGGGGAGCAGGACGAAGGCGCCGGCGGTGGCCTGCCACGACTGCTCGCCGCAGTACATCCGCGCCGCTCCCGACAGTACGTAGAACGCCTCGTCGTCGTGCTGGTGCACGTGCCAGGGCGTGGCGAAGCCGGGCGGGCACTCCTGTTCGACGACGGTGAGGCTCTCGCCGGTCTCCGCCCGGCCCGCCTTCACCGTCATGGTCGTGCCGAGGAACCTTTGGGCGGAGCCTGTCCCGGCGGGCAGGTGGAGGGCGCTCATGGCCGTCTCTGCAGCGTGTAGAGCCGGATCTCGATGCCGTCGGGGTCGAGGAGGCCGCCGATGAGCCATCCCACGCTGCCCTCGGCGATGTCGGAGTGGCCGACGCCGAGCGCGTCGAGGTGGTCGGACCAGGCGTGGAGCGCCTCCAGGGTCGGCACGGCCAGCGCGACCGGATCGAACCCGCTCCACCCGCCGGCCCGCCCGGGCTCCTCGCGCAGCGCGATCATCATCGTGTGCGCCGCGTCGCTCAGGGCCACGCCGCGCAGCACGCCGTCCTCGACGAACTCGATCGCCACGTCCAGGCCCAGCACGCGCCGGTACCACTCCAGGCTCTTGTGGACGTTGGAGACGGGGAGCTTGACGTGGTGGAACCCGTTCAGGAGCGTCATGCCTCACCACCGTTTGTAGTCTCACTTTAAGGTACTACTCTAAAGTGGTACTCTAAATCGATGGACGACGTCAAGAGCCCCAAGCGGCGCTCGGCACAGACCAGAAGCCGGATCGTGAACGCCGCCCAGGGGCTGTTCGTCGTGCGGGGCTATGCCGGGACGACCTTCCAGCTGGTCGCGGACGCGGCCGAGGTGTCGGTCCAGACGGTGTACTTCCACTACGGAACCAAGAGCCAGCTGCTCAAGCATGTGGTCGACGTCGCCTCCGCCGGTGACGACGAGCCCGTGCCACTGCTGGGACGCTCCTGGTTCGAGGAGTTGCGGTCGGCGCGGGACCCGATGGAGGTCGTAAGGGGATGGGTGCACCAGAGCGGCGTCATCCTCGGTCGCGTCGCCCCCGTCCTGGCCGTGGTCCGCGACGCGGCCGCGGGGGACGCCGACATGGCGGCCCAGTGGGCCGTCAACAGCGAGCAACGGCACACCGCCCACGGCCAGGTCGTCGCCATCCTCGACGGCCTGCACGCCCTGCGGCCCGGCCTGACCGGCGACCGGGCCACCGACATCACGGTGGGGCTGCTGTCGCCGGATCTGTTCCTGGTGATGACCCGCGAGTGCGGCTGGACGACGGCGCAGTGGGAGAGCTGGAGCGCCGACCAACTGGCCCACGCCCTGCTGCGCCCCTGATGGGGGGCATGGTCGTCGGTACGGCGCCGGATCGGCCTCCCTCTCGTCCGGTCGCCTGCCCGACCGGGGGCGTCGTCAGTCGGTCGGTTCCATGTCCGGGGGCTCGGGTTCGCCGGGGTCTTCGGCCACTTCGCGCCGCTCCTGCGCGACCTTCTCCTCGGGGTCGGGCGGGGGCTCGACCGGCTCGGCGGGGATGGGCCGGGGAGTGTCCCGCACCTCGACCCCCGCACGGGCGGCGGTCGTGTCGCTCTCCCCGTTGACCTGTCCGACCGCGGGAGGCATGTCCTCGGGAAGCTTGTCCTCTTCGTTCATGACCGGCAACTGCCCTGGCCTTGACCTCTTGAACGGAGACCGGCGGCGGCCCGAGGTGAGCGGGACGGTCATCCGGTGCGGCGGTGGCGGGCCAGGGTGAGGGCGCCGAGGATCATGGCGGCCAGGCCGAGGGCCAGGTCCAGGTAGCCGCCGACGATGCCGTAGCCGGTGCCGGGGCCGCCCTTGGCGGCGGCCACGACCACGCCGCCGATGACCATGCAGGTCAGCCCTGCGGCCAGGGCGACGACGGCTCCGCGCCTGCCGGTCCCGGCCCCGGGCGCGGTCCCGGCTCCGGTCGCGGTGCGGGGGCGAGGGAGGAGGCGGCCGGTGGAGCGGGCGAGGGCGAGGGCGCCGACGGCGGCCCCCGCCAGGCCCAGCCCGGCGGCGATCAGGGACCACAGCCGGCCGGTGGTCATGGCGTAGGCGCCGACCGGGTCGGCCTGGACCGCGAGCAGGTGACGGATGAGCATGACAGGTCCCTTCGTCTGGACGTCGGCGTGGGAAGAGCATCGCCGCCGGAACCGCCGCCGGTCGTCCGGCTGCGGCGGGCTTTCCAGGGTGCCGCCGATGCCGCAGCCGCCTACCGCGCGGACGGCAGGAAGTGCGGGATGTACCGCGTCCGCGGTAGTCGGCGGGTGATCCCTGGGCAGGAGTCGGACGGGCGGACATGCGGCTATGGTGCGCGTATGAGCACAAAGCGGGCCGGGGCCGTCGACTGGCTGATCGCGGTCGGCGTGGCGGCGGCGCTGGTGGTCACGGGGTTGTCGGGGCAGCGTCCCGCCACCTCCCTCGCCCTGCTCGGATACGCGCTGCTGGCGGCCGGTGGCCTGGCGTTGGCCGCGCGCCGCAGGGCTCCGGTCCCCGTCCTGGCTGTGACGGGGTTGTGCGCGGTGGGGTACCAGGCGGCCGGGTTCGACGTGCCGGCCGTGGCGTACCTGTTCGCGGTGTATGCGGCGATGCGGGACGGAAGACGCCTGGCCACCGTGGCCGCGAGCGTCATCGTGCTGGCCCTGCTGCCCCTGGCGGCGCTGGCCTCGGGGTTGCACGACACGGGTGAGGCGTTCGCGCAGGCTCGGGGCGCGCTCGAACTGGCCTGGCTGGTCGCGGCTGGCGCGGCGGGGGAGGCGTTGCGGCAGGCGGAGGGACGGGCGGAGGAGGCCGAGCGTACCCGGGAGGAGACCGCGCGGCGGCGGGCCGACGAGGAGCGGCTGCGCATCGCGCGGGACCTGCACGACTCGCTCACCCACCAGATCTCGATCATCAAGGTGCAGGCCGAGGTGGCCGTGCACGTAGCCCGCAGGAAGGGGGAGCAGGTGCCGGAGGCCATGCTGGTGATCCAGGAGGCCGGCCGCGAGGCGACCAGGGAACTGCGCGCGACCCTGGAGGCGCTGCGCGACGACGTGACCCCGCCGCACGGGCTCGACCAGGTCCCCGAGCTCCTGGAACGGGCCCGCACCACCGGCCTGGACGCGACGCTGACGATCGGCGGACAGCGGCGGGACGTGCCCGTCGCCGTGGACCGGACGGCGTACCGGATCGTCCAGGAGTCGCTGACCAACATCGCCCGCCACGCCGCCGCCGCGACCGCGGAGGTCCGGATCGACTACCGTCCCGACGCCCTGGCGATCCGCGTGGACGACGACGGCACGGCCACGCCGGACACCGCCCCCGTGCCCGGCGTCGGGCTGATCGGCATGCGCGAACGCGTCACCGCGCTCGGCGGACGGCTGCGGGCGGCGCCGCGTGGCACGGGCGGCTTCACCGTCCAGGCCGAACTGCCGATGGACCGTACGCCGTGATCCGGGTCCTGCTGGTGGACGACCAGCCGCTGCTGCGCGGCGGATTCCGCGCGCTGCTCGACCTGGAGGACGACATCGAGGTGGTCGCCGAGGCCGCCGACGGGGCGGAGGGCCTGACCCTGGCCAGGCAACACCTGCCCGACGTCGCGCTCGTCGACATCCAGATGCCGGTCGTGGACGGCATCGAGACGACCCGGCGCATCGCCGCCGACCCGGCCCTGGCCGGCGTGCGCGTCGTCATCCTGACCAACTACGGCCTGGACGAGTACGTCTTCAACGCCCTGCGCGCCGGCGCGGCCGGATTCCTCGTCAAGGACGTCGTGCCGGAGGACTTCCTGCACGCCGTGCGCGTCGCCGCCCGCGGTGACGCGCTGCTCGCCCCCTCGATCACCCGCAAGCTGATCGACCGGTACGTCACCCGGCCGCCGGCCGCCGCCACCACCGGCGAGGAGCTGCGGGAGCTGACCAACCGCGAGCGCGAGGCCGTCGCCCTGGTCGCGCGGGGCCTGTCCAACGACGAGATCGCCGCCCGGATGACGATCAGCTCGATGACCGCGAAGACCCACGTCAACCGGGCGATGGGCAAGCTGCGCGTCCGCGACCGCGCCCAGCTCGTGGTCCTGGCCTACGAGTCGGGCCTGGTGACGCCGCGCACCCCGTGAGGAGCCGGCGCAGGGCTGACTCAGTGGCGTTCGCGGACCACCGCGACGGTGCAGTGCGCGTGATGCAGGACGCCGCGCATGACCGAGCCGAGCACGGCCGAGCCCAGCCCGCTCCTGCCGTGCGATCCGATGATTAGCAGGTCGGCCCGCTCGCCCGCGCCGGCGAGCGTCTTGACGGGATGGCCGCACTGGACGTCCGTGACGACCTTCACCTCGGGGTGCCGTTCCTGCCAGGGGGTGAGCTGTTCCCTGGTGATGCGCAGGTGGCTCTCCCTCAGGGCCTCGATGTCGCAGGAGAAGTCCGGCGCCAGCGCGAACGGCGGCGGCCAGGCGTGCACCGCCCGGAGCATGCTGCCGCGCAGCTCGGCCTGCCGGAAGGCGTAGGCGAGGGCGGGCTCGGCGGCGGGGGAGCCGTCCACGCCGACGGCGACCTCGCCGTACGCGGCGGCGCCTCCGTCCCGTACGACGACCACCGGGCCCGGCGCCTGACCGGCGACGCTCATGCTGACCGAGCCGAGCACGGCCCCGGCGAAGCCGCCCGTCCCCCTGCGCCCGACCACCAGCTCGGCGGCCTCGGACGCCTGCTCCCGGAGGGCGACCGACGCCTTCCCGGCGATGACCCGGGTGCTCACGTCGACCGTGGGCCGGCGTTCCCGGACGATCTCCTCCGCCTGGGCCAGGATCTCCCGCGCGCGTTCCGTCATCGAGCTCTCCCACTCGACGGCGGCGATCTGCGGAACCTGGTACGGCCAGGTCTCCACCACGGACACGATCCGCAACGCGCCCTTCGCCCTGAAGGCGTCGTCGGCCGCCCACGCCACGGCGTCGAACCCGGACGGCGACCCGTCGACCCCCACCACGACCAGCTCAGACATCGCTCATACCTCCCCTACTCATTCAGCCGTCCGGCAGGTGAGCGGACAGGATCGCCCGTCCCAAAACTTGGAGAAGATTGGCGGCCGGAGCGGGCGCGGGCGGCGCCGGGCGGCTTCGCGTCCACGGAACTGGAGGATTCTTCGCCCACTCCTGACTTTGCGGAGACGGGCGCCGAGGAAGATCCACGGCCGGGAGGGCACGATGCCGGGACGGATCATGGTCGGCGTCGACGGGTCCGCGCCGTCGAACGCCGCGCTGGGATGGGCCGCCGACGACGCGGCGCGCACGGGCGCGGAGCTGCGGATCGTGCACGCGCTGGACCGGCAGCCGTACAGCGTCGGCAGGTTCCCCGACTTCGGGCAGTGGAACTACCTGCTGCTGGCGGCGTCCAGGGTGCTGGAGGCGGCGGAGGCGGCGGCCCGTGAGCGGCAGCCGTCCGTGGCGGTGCACGCCGAGGTCGTCGAGGGGACGCCCGCCGCCGTGCTCCAGGAGCAGGCGCGGCAGGCCGACGAGCTGGTCATCGGCAACCGGGGGCTGGGCGGGTTCGCCGGAGCCCTGCTCGGGTCGGTGACCACGCAGGTGGCCGGGCAGGTCAGGTGCCCCGTGGTGGTGGTACGCGCGGACCCGCCCGAACGGGTCGGCGAGGTCGGCGTCGGGATCGACGACTCCGACGTCTGCGGGCCGGCGATCGGCTACGCCTTCGAACAGGCCGAACGGCGGGGCGCGACGCTCCGCCTGATCCACGCCTGGCAGGCTCCCGTGCACGCCTTCGCCCCGGAGATCGCCTTCGACGTGGACGAGGTCCGCGCCGCCCAGACTGCGGTGATCCGTACCAGGACGGCCGGATGGCGGGAGAGGTTTCCCGGGGTGAACCTGGTCGAGGACGTCCAGAGCGCTCATCCGGTCGAGGCGCTCACCGGCGCCCCCTGCGACCTGCTCGTGGTCGGCTCGCGCGGCCGGGGCGCGTTCGGCGCGCTGCTCCTCGGCTCGGTCAGCAGGGGGGTGCTCCACCACGCGCGCTGCCCGGTCGCGGTGGTCCGTCCCGCCGAGGACCCCGGGGGCGGCGGGCCGGGCTGAGGGAGACCGTTGCGGTCAGGGGCTGCGCCGGCGTCCCCAGTCCTCGTCGGCCCGCGCCCACTGGACCTCCCACTCCTGGTACCGCCTCCGGTCCGTCCACCACCGGAACCCCGCGAACCCGCCCAGAGCGGCCAGCACGATCACGGACATGAGCAGCGTCCCGGTCACCACGCCCCTCGTCCGCAGGACCGTGCGGTCGGCGGGCGGCGGCGCCGGGCTTCCGGCGGCGTCGATCCACAACGGGACCGTCGAGCCGGCCTTGGCCACCGCGGGGACCGGCACCGGGCCGCTCCGCACCGCGCCCGAGGACGTCGTCCAGCGCGCCATCGCCTGCTGCCCGCGCACCGGCATCTCGGTGAGGGTCACACGGGCGGCCGGCGCGTCCGCCAGCAACGTCGCCCTGACCTGGTGTCGCCCCGCGGCGTGCGCGCTCTCCTCCTGGAGCGCGCCCTCGTAGGCCAGCCGCCCCGCCAGGACGGCGGGCCAGACGCCCGCGAGCAGCACGAGCGCGGTCACCAGCACGGCGACCGACTCCAGCCGGTCGGAACGGCGACGCAGCGGATTGCCGTCGGGACGGTACAGGCGTACACGCCGGGCCAGAAGATCGATCAACGCTTTCAACGGGCACCTCCTTGAAGCACTGTGCGAGTGTCCCGGCGGGGGACGGCAGGGGCGTGTGACTCTTGACGGGAGGGCTTTCGTCCCGAGTGCGTCATGACGGGACGGACCGGGCGGCCCGGTCGTCCGGATCGCGGAGGGCACGGGGAGAAGGTGCGGTCACACCGCCATCATGAACGAACCCGGGAGATCAACATGGCCGTTCTCCTGGGAAGACACCCGGCTCTCTCAGCCCGGCTCCAGGGAACGGGGGATCGAGTCCGACGGCCCGGCGGGGGCCCCGGTACGGCCCGCCGCGTCGTAGATCTTGACCCACCTGATCGCCGGGAACTGCTTGAGCGTCGGCCTGATCTGGTCGGCGACGGTGAAGGCCGCCCCTCCGCCGTCGACGGGGCCGGTCAGGTAGACCCTGGCGATCCCGTCCCGCACGGTCAGCCTGCTGAAGCCGGTGGCCTTGGAGCCGACGAAGCGCAGCCCGCGCGCCCGCTCGTCCTGGGTCGGGCCGGCGAACAGCCGTCGCAGCGCGCCGAACGCGGTCGCGGGCGGGGGCACCGGGCGGGTCACGGCCGTCGTACGCGGGCTCCGGGCGGTGGTGTCGAGGAAGTGATCGCGTACGGGCACGGTCCGGTAGGACGTGGTCAGGTCGACGACGACCCTGCTGGGGTGGGTGAGCGTGCGGATCCGGTAGGGCACGCGCCTGGCGAGTCCGACGCCGAAGGTGAGTGTGGCCTCGAAGTCGCCGGTGTTGACGACCTGGACGACGCCGGGGAGCGCGTACGTCCGGCGGGTGGGGCCGTAGGTGGTCCGGCCCCGGCGGTCGTGGCCGTCGGCCTGGTCGAAGCGGACCTGGAGCAGGGCGTCGCCGACCGCGCCGACCGTACGCCCGGAGCCGTCGGCGACCAGCCGGGACACGTAGCGGACGTCCTGCCGGGCCGGGACCGGGCCTTGGAACTCGAAGACCAGCCGGTCCAGTCCGGGCAGGTGCGCGGCCCGGACACCCACCAGGACGGGGACGGCGGCCTGCCGCGCGGCCCGCGCGGGTAAGGCCGGCACGCCGGTGACGGTCACCGCCAGGGCGACGGCGAGCAGGGAACGGATCGGGGGCATGGTCATCATCTCTTTCCCGTGGTCGAACCTGGTCCCAGACTGACGCGTGCGGCCGTGGGGCGACACCGCCGGACGTCCTGAACTCCGTGACCTTCCGCCCTCCCGGAAGGGGCCGGCTTCTAGAATCCGCAGGCATGGGGACTGACAGGTTGCGCCGCAAGCCGTACGAGAAGGAACTCCTCCGCCTCCAGCAGGAGCTGGTGGAGCTGCAGGAGTGGGTGCGGGCCGAGGGGCGGCGCGTCGTGGTGATCTTCGAGGGCCGGGACGCCGCGGGCAAGGGCAGCACGATCAAGCGGGTCGCCGAGTACCTGAACCCCCGGGTGGCCAGGATCGCCGCGCTGCCCGTGCCGACCGGGCGGGAGCGGTCGCAGTGGTACTTCCAGCGGTACGTCGAGCACCTGCCGGCCGCGGGGGAGATCGTGCTGTTCGACCGGAGCTGGTACAACCGGGCCGGGGTCGAGCGGGTGATGGGCTTCTGCACGCAGGAGGAGTACACGCGTTTCCTGCACCAGTGCCCGATCTTCGAGAGGCTGCTGGTCGAGGACGGGATCCTGCTGCGGAAGTACTGGTTCTCGGTGAGCGACGCCGAGCAGGAACGGCGCTTCCGTGACCGGCTGGAGGACCCGATGCGCCGGTGGAAGCTGTCGGAGATGGACCTGGAGTCGATCACCAGGTGGGAGGAGTACTCCCGGGCCAAGGACGAGATGCTGGTGCACACCGACATCCCCGAGGCCCCCTGGTACGAGGTGGAGAGCGAGGACAAGCGGCGGGCCAGGATCAACATGATCGCGCACCTGCTGTCCACGATCCCCTACCGGCGGGTGGAGCGGTCGCCGCTGGAGATCCCGCCGCGGCCGCCCGCCACCGGTTACCGGCGTCCGCCGCGCCGCCCGGACGGGTACGTGCCCGACGTCACGGCCGGGCTCTGATCGGGGGCTGTCACGTTGCCCGGCGCGCCGGGCCGGCCCTTCCGCGAGGGCGGGTGGATCAAGGAAAGCTGCCGTACCGGATGGAATGCTCCCTTGTCGGGGAAAAGGTGATTGTCTTTCCTTGTGCCTGGTGATCTGCTCGACGTCGTCCTGGTCGTCCTGGTGATCGGCTTCGGTGTCGCCGGGTTCAGGCAGGGGTTCGTCGTCGGGGTGGCGAGCTCGATCGGGTTCGTCGCCGGATGCGTGCTGGGGATCGCCGTCGCCCCCGCCGTCACGGACGCGCTCGTGACCGGCGACATGCCGCAGACGGCCCTGGCGGTCGTCATCGTGTTCCTGATCGCGCTGGCCGGGCAGTTCGCCGCGTCCACGCTGGGGGTGCGGTTACGCATGTACATCCGGGCCGAGCCGGCCCTGATCCTGGACTCCGTGGGTGGCGGGCTGGTCAACGCCGCGTTCGTCCTGGTGGTCGCCTGGCTGGTGGGCAGCCTGCTGGTGTCCGGCCCGTGGGCGCTGGTGGTGGAGCAGATCCGCGGCTCGGCGCTGCTGTCCACGATGGACGAGGCGGTGCCCGAGGCGGCGCGGGACTGGCAGCGGCCCTTCAAGCAGTTCGTCGACCGGTCGGACTTCCCGCCGGTGCTCGACGCCATCGCCGGGATGAGCACCGCCCGGGTGCCGCCGCCGGACGTGGCCGTGCTGCGCAGCCCGGCGCTGCGGCAGGCGCGGACGGGCATCCTCCAGGTCCAGGGGACCGCCACCTCCTGCGGCAAGCGCATCACCGGCACCGGCTTCACGTACGCGCCCGACCACATCATGACCAACGCGCACGTCGTGGCGGGGGTGGACACGGACCTCCAGGTCGTCGACCACCAGCAGCGGCCGCACCCGGCACAGGTCGTCTGGTACAACCCGCGGCGGGACATCGCGGTCCTGTACGTCCCGGGGCTCGGGCTGCCCCCGCTCACCTTCGGGCCCCAGGCGCGGGAGGGCCAGGACGCGCTGGTCGCCGGATACCCGAACGGCGGCGGGTTCACGCCGGAACCCGCCCGCGTCGCGATCCGGCAGCGGGCCGGCAGCCCCGACATCTACCGGGCCTTGAAGGTGACCAGGGAGGTCTACCAGGTCAGAGGCAAGATCCAGCAGGGCAACTCCGGCGGCCCGCTGCTGGCCGTCGACGGCCGGGTGCTGGGCGTGATCTTCGCCGCCGTCGCCGGCCAGGTGGAGACCGGCTACGCGCTGACGGCCGCCGAGGTCGCACCCGACGCCCGCCAGGCGGCCACGGCCACCAACCCGGTCAGCACCCAGGCCTGCGACTGACCGCCGGGGCCCGCCGGTCAGTACGAGACCGTGGCGTACTGGTAGACGGTGTCGCCGTTCTCGTCGCCGAAGTGCCTGCGGCCGGTCATGATCTCGCCCGGGTTCGCCTTCGACTCGTGCCTGCTCTCCTTGTACGTCTGCGACCAGCGCTTGTTCACCAGCGTCACGGGCCTGCCCTGCCAGGTGAGCAGCGCGAAGTAGGCCGAGGTGACGCCGTTCTCGTCCCCGTCGTGCTCGCGGCCCACCAGGGCGTTGCTCTCCGGCCCCTCGAACCACGAGTAGGTCTCGGTGGCGACCTCCTGGTGGTGGGCGGTGGACACGGCGACCTGCTCGGTGCCGATCCAGATCCGGCCGCACCAGTACGTCGTCCAGCCGTTCTCGTCCCCGTTGTGGGACCGGCCGATGAACACCTCGCCGGCCGGGCAGAAGAACTTGCTGTCGTTCTCCCGGATCGTCGCGGAGTACCCCTCGACGATCTGGACGGACGGCTTCGCCGCCGCGGGCGCGGCGGGAGCCAGGGTCAGGGCCAGGACAGCGGACGCCGCAGCGGCAAACGCCTTCTTGTACACGGTCACCTCAGGTCAGTCGATCTCGCCGGTTCTCCGGCACGACGGACACGATCGCCCAGCCTGGTGCAGTCCCACTTGGAAGTGACCTGTGACCGACAAGATCCGCAGGCCAGGGCGGTCACGTCCGCAGCGGCAGCGGGTCGAAGGCGTGCCCGGCCCACAGCGCACGGGACACCTCCTCCGGATACGCCGCCGTGCCCGGCTCGGTGCCGATGATCCAGGCCCGCCGGTCGCGCGGCTCGTACGCCGGCCAGCCCGGGTCGCCGGTCGCGGCGAAGGAGGTCCACGCCGCCCGGACCCGGGCCGACAGCTCGGCGGCGTCCGGGGGCGGCTCCTGGCCGAGCAGCAGCCCGGCCGCGCCCTCGGTCAGGTTGCCGAACGTCAGCGGCAGGCCCAGCCCGTGGCAGGCCCCCAGGGTCCCGCCCATGCCGGGGGCCGGCCAGGTCAGCTCGTACAGGTGGGCCCGGCCGTGCCTCAGGCGGGCCTCGGCCAGCCGCAGCGACGGCATCCGGAACAGCCAGTCGGAGTGCACCAGCTCGTACAGCCGTTCCTCGTCGGCCTGCGGGTGGGCGGCCCGGTAGGCCGCCGGGTCGGGGGCCAGCGTCCGCAGCGCGGTGGCCGTCTGCTCGGCGGTGACCTGGCCGAGGTCGCCGGCGAGGGCCATGAACAGCCGGTACTCGTCGCGGTTGTGGCCCACGACCAGCTCGACCCCGGGCGCGGCCCCGTCCGCCAGTGCCCGCCACGGCGTCGCGGGCAGCACCTCGCCGTCCACGACCGGCGCGAACGGCGTGCGGACGTGCGCGGCGAGCCCCCATCGCGGGTTGCCGCCCATCCTGGCGGCCACCGCGTCGCCCGCCCCGATCAGCTGCTCCGGCGACAGGCGGGCCAGCTCGTCGGCGTGCGGCGGCAGGCCCAGCTCGCCGGACACCGCGGCGGCGAGGTCGGCGGCCAGCTCGGGGGTGAAGAACAGGGCCGGCACGCTCTGCGCGATCGCCCGGCGGAACAGGCCGGCCGCGCCGGGCATGGTCATCAGCGCCGCGGCGCTCCCGGCGCCGGCGGACTCGCCGAAGACGGTCACCCGGTCCGGATCGCCGCCGAAGGCCGCGACGTTCTCGCGCACCCAGCGCAGGGCGGCCACCTGGTCCAGCAGGCCGCGGTTGGCGGGCGCGCCGCGGAAGAGGCCGAAGCCCTCGGCGGAGACGCGGTAGTTGACGGTGACCACGACGACGCCGTCCCGGGCCAGCGCGCGGCCGTCGAAGAGGGGGTCGCCGGACCAGCCGTACATGTAGCCGCCGCCGTGGAGCCACACCATCACCGGCAGCCGGGCGGCGCCCGGGTCGGGGGTCCACACGTTGGCGGTGAGCCAGTTCCCGTCCGTGCCCGGCTCGCCGGACGCGCCCAGCAGCCTGGACTGCGGCGGCGGCGGGCCGAACCCGGCGGCCTCGCGCACCCCGTCCCACACCTCGGCCGGCTCGGGGGCGGTCAGACGCAGGCCGCCCACCGGCGGGCGGGCGTACGGCACGCCGCGGAAGACGGCCACGCCGCCCTCCAGCCGTCCGCGCAGCCGGCCCGTGCTCACCGTGACCTGCGGGCGATCGCCTTCGACGGCGCTCATGGCACGCTCCTCATCCGGGGGGCCGGCTCTCACGGCCGTGCGCGGCCATCCTCACCCCGGCGACGGTTCCGCCGCACCTCGTTTGTTCGCGCACCCCGTACGGGCCACGTGAGGACGGCGTGCCGCCCTCACGCGTCGAAGACGATCAGCTGGCGCAGGGCGGCGCCCTCGGCGAGCTGGTCCATCGCCTCGTTGACGGCCGCCAGGCCGATCCGGGCCGAGACCAGCCGCTCCACCGGCAGCCGGCCCTCGCGCCACATCCGGGCGAACACCGGGATGTCGCGGGCGGGCAGCGCCGAGCCCAGGTAGCTGCCGACGATGCTGCGCCCGCCGGCCACCAGCGCGAGCGGCGAGATCGAGGCGCGGGCGCCGGGTGCGGGCAGCCCCACGCTGACGGTGCGGCCGCCGGGGGCCGTCGCGTTCACCGCCGTCTCGAACGCCCGCGCGTTGCCCGCCGCCTCCACCACGACGTCCGCCCCGCCCGGCAGATCGCCCGGCAGGTCGGCGGGGCCGTACACCTCGTGCGCGCCCAGCTCGCGGGCGGTGGCGAGCTTGGCCGGGTTGGCGTCCACGCCGATCACCCGGACGCCGTCGAGGGCCAGCGCAGTGAGCAGCGCCGCCATGCCCACGCCGCCGAGCCCAACGACCGTGACCGTCTGCCCGGGGCGCGGCCTGCCGACGTTGAGCACCGCGCCCCCGCCGGTCAGCACGGCGCAGCCGAGCAGGGCGGCGACCTCGGGCGGCACGTCGGCGTCCACGGGGACGACCGAGCGCCGGTCCACCACCACGTGGGTGGCGAACGCCGAGACCCCGAGGTGATGCAGCACCGGCAGGCCGTCCCTGCGCTGGCGGACCGCGCCGCTCAGCAGGGTGCCGTCGTTGTTGGCGGCGCTGCCCGGGACGCACGGCGTGACGCCCTCGGTGGCGCAGCCGTCGCAGCCGCCGCACCGGGGCAGGAAGGTCATCACGACCCGCTGCCCAGGGGCGAGGTCGTCGACGCCGGGGCCCGTCCGCTCCACCACGCCCGCCGCCTCGTGGCCGAGCAGCATGGGCAAGGGACGCGTCCGGTTGCCGTCCACCACCGACAGGTCCGAGTGGCACACGCCCGCCACCTCCACCCGTACCAGCAGCTCGCCCGGCCCCGGCGGGTCGAGTTCGAGGTCGCAGACCGACAGGGGCCGCGAACCGGCGTAGGGCCGGGGCCGGCCGATCTCCTCCAGAACCGCGCCGCGAATGCGCATCAGTTCGCCCTTCTTCGTGTCGAGAGGTTGGCCAGCAGCACCCCGCAGCCGCCCAGGACGAGCCCGGCGACGGCGAGCGGGGGCAGCGGCTGCCCGGCCAGCGACCAGGCCAGCACGGCGGTCACGGCCGGGGTCAGGAAGAACACCGTGCTCACCCGGCTGGCCGGTGAGCGCAGCAACATCCGGTTGAGCAGGATGAACGCCGCGATGGAGTTGACCAGCGCCATCCAGCCGATCGACAGCCCGAAGGCCGTCCAGTCCGACACCCGTACCGGGCCGAGGGCCAGGCAGGCCAGCCCGGCGGCGGGGGCGCTGACGAGCAGCTGCGTCGCGGTGCCGCTCAGCGCGTCCATGCGGGGGGCGTACCGCTGCTGGTAGAGGGTGCCCGCGCTGAGCCCGGCCAGACCGAGCAGGCACAGCGCCACCCCGGACGCGGACAGGTTGATCCGGTCGGCCACCGCCAGCACCACCCCGGCCAGGCCGAGCGCGAACCCGGCCCACTGCCCGGCGCCGACCCGCTCGCCCAGCACCCGGCCGACCAGCAGGATGACCACCGGGTTCAGCCCCTGGACCAGGGACACGACCGCGGCCGGCAGGCCCGCGCCGAGCGCGCTGTAGAAGGCGCCGAACTGCACGGCCTGGATCAGCAGCCCGGCCACGGCCACGTGCGCCAGGGCCCGGCCCCGGGGCCACGGCACCCGCCTGACCAGCGCGTACGCCCCCAGCAGCACCCCGGCGACGGCGAACCTGCCGAACATCAGCAGCAACGGCGGCGCCGCCCTGACCCCGGGGATGCCCGCGATGAACGCGCTGCTCCACAGGACGACGAACACCGCGGGCGCCACCGGCCACCGCCTCCCGGCGCCCCGGACGGGCACCGTGGGGGCGGCGGTCTCCCGCACGCGGGCAGGCGTCATCGCATGGTCCTTCCGGGTGAGAGGGATCAGGAGGCGCGCAGGGCCGAGCGGCGCAGCCCCCACAGCTCCTCATCGGAGGTGCACACGCCGACGGCCCCGTGCCGCAGCGCCTCCACCACGTCGTCGGCGCTCTGGACGAACCCCGCGGCCAGGCACGGCACCCCGACCGCCCTGACCTGCCGCTCGACGTGCCGCAGCACCATGGCCGGCATGAGCTGCACCAGGTCGGGGCGCGACCGCGTGATGGACTGCATGCTGCGCCGCAGGTTCGACCGGTCGGTCACGAACACCTTCTGCATGGTCAGCAGCCCGAGCCCGGTGGCCCGCTCGATCATCGCCTGCCGCGTGGAGACGATCCCGACCGCGCCGATGCCCTGCAGGTACGTCAGCGCCCCGGGGTCGTGCCCCAGGCCGGGGGTCGAGTCGATGTTGACGAACGCGATCTTCTGGGCGGCCACCGTGCGCTTGACGGTGGCCGCCAGGTCGCCGAGCGGGATCGAGGCCAGGATGCCGAGCGGCGTGGGGGAGGAGGTGAACCGCTCGACCATCTCCACCCCCACCAGCGACGCGGCGACGGGATGCTCGGCCAGCGCGGCGAGCAGGCGCCGATCCAGCGGGCCCTTGTGGCGAGAGTTCACCGCATCCACCTTAGTGCGCCGGGTTTTCGAAGGACGCGGGCAGGCCCAGCTTGCCGGGGTTCATGATGCCCCGCGGGTCGAGCGCCTGCTTGACCGCCACCAGCGCGGGGTAGCCGCTGCCCAGCGCGTCCCGCATGTACGGCGAGCGCAGCAGGCCGACGCCGTGGTGGTGGCTGATCGCCGCGCCGTGCTTGACGAGCACCGCGGCGGCGGCGTCCCAGGCGGCCCGGTACCAGGCGCGCCGCTGGTCGCGTTCGACGTCGCCGCGCAGGGAGAAGTACAGGCACGCGCCGTCGGTGTAGGCGTGCGACTGGTGGGCCGAGGCGCGCAGCGTGCCGGGGACGGCCTCGACGGCGGCCACGACCTCGTCGTACAGGGCGGGCAGCGCGGACCACGGCCCGGCGATCTCGCAGGTGTCGGAGACGAACCCCGGCCCCCGGACGAACCCGTCGGCGGCCTTGCCGACGATCATCCGCTCGTCCAGCCAGCGGGCGAAGACGGCGTCGCCGTCCAGCGTCACCGACGCGCGTTCGGCGCAGACCTCGGCGGCCACCTTCATGACGGCGTCGACCAGCACCGGGTCGCCCTCGTCGGCGATGAGCAGCAGGTTGGTGCCGGGCTCGCCGAAGTGGGTGCCGCTCTCGTGCCGGTCGTACAGGCGCAGCGCGGCCGGGGTGGCGCCGCGCTGCAGGATCTCCCGGCACGCGTCGAGCCCGGCGGCGAAGGTGTCGAAGCCGTAGGCGATGCCCTTGGCGTAGTCGGGCAGCCGGTGCGTACGCAGCCGCAGCCGGGTGATCACGCCGAGCGTGCCCTCCGAGCCGATGAACAACTGCCGCAGGTCGGGGCCCACCGCGGCCCGGGGGTAGGTGCCGTAGCTGGCCGTGGTGCCGTCGGGCAGCACGACGTCCAGCCCGACCACCATGTCCTCGATCTTGCCGTAGCGGGTGGAGAGCTGGCCCGCGCCGCGGCAGGCGGCCCACCCGCCGACGGTGGAGATGGCGAACGCCGACGGCCAGTGGCCGGTGGTGGCGCCGTGCGTCTCCTGCAGCTCCTTCTCGAACAGGTCGCCGAACATGCCCGCCTGCACCTCGACGATCATGGACTCGGCGTCGAAGGACAGGATGCGGTTGAGCCGGCACACGTCCAGCACGACGCCGCCGTGCACGGGCAACGCGGCGCCCAGCACGTTGCTGCGGCCGGCCGAGACGGTCAGCGGGAGGCGGTGCTCGTGGCAGATCCGCACGACGGCGGCCACCTGCTCCTCCTCGTCCACCTCGACGACGACCGCCTCCGGCGTGGCCGGGCGGCCGTCGGTCTCGCCGATGGAGGTGCCCGCCCACCAGTCGCGGGTGCGCAGGATCACCTCGTTCCGCTCGGTGTGCACGGCGGCGGCGACCGCGCGCAGCTCGGCGACCACGCTCTCGGGGACCGGCACGACCTGGTCCTGGAGACTGGCCGGGCCCGTCCCCGGCGGGCAGTCGGCGGCCCAGCGCGGCGGGGTGGGCGCGCCCACGACGTAGTCGCCGCGGTTGAACGGATGGGTGACGGTCTGCCTGCTGATCATGAAAGTCCCTCCATCAGAACGCTCTTCTCGCGGTCCACGCCGCGTACGTAGTCCTCGACCTGCCTGGCCACCTCGTCGTCGGAGAGGCCGAGCTCGCGCTGGAGCAGCCGGCCCACCTCCGGAGCCGCCTCGACCGACAGGTCGCGGGCGAAGACCCGCATCCGGGTGCGCCGCGACAGCACATCGTCCACGTTCCTGGCCAGCTCGCAGCGGGCCGCGTAGACCACCTCGGCCCGCAGGTACTCGCTGCCCTCGACGACCGGCCCGGCCAGCGACGGGTCCTCGGTGATCAGGTCGGCGACGAACCGGGCCTCGGTGCCGTACCGCTCGCCCAGGTGGGCGCCGAGCCCGCCGGTCGCGGTCGTCGCCTCGGCGTCGTAGCCGGCGCCGCCGAGCAGCGGCAGCCGCGCGGTGCGGCAGCGCGCCTTGCGGCCGAGCACCTTCAGCGCCTCGTCCACCGCCAGCTCGCCCATGTGCCTGCTGGTGGTCAGCTTGCCGCCGGTGACCGTGACCAGGCCGAAGCCGTCGGTGATGATCCGGTGGTCGCGGCTCATGTCGAGCGTGGCGCCCTCCTTCTCGCCGACCAGCGGGCGCAGCCCGGCGATTGAGCCGATCACGTCGTCCGGGGTGAGGTCGGCGTCGAAGGCGGTGTTGGCGCCGTCGAGCAGGTACTGCATCTCCTCGCGGGTGCACAGCACCTCGTCGGGCGAGCCGTCGTAGTCGGTGTCGGTGGTGCCGACCACGACCACGTCGCCCCAGCGGGTGCAGGTGGCGCGGCGGGCCCGGCCGGGCACCGGGACGGTCACCGTGCCGTCCACCGGCAGCCGCGTCCACGGCACCACGATGTGCACGCCCTTGGCCGGACGCACCCGCGGGCGGTGTGCCGGGTCGGACAGCGCGTCCAGGGTGTCGGTCCACACGCCGGTGGCGTTGACGACGACCCCGGCGCGCACCTCGACCGTGCGGCCGTCCACCTCGACGCGGGCGCCGCGCACCCGGCCGCCCTCCTTGACCAGCTCGCGGCAGGTGGCGCCGTTCAGCACGGTGGCGCCGAAGTGGGCGGCGGTCCTGGCGATGGTCAGGGTCAGGCGGGCGTCGTCGGTGCGGCTGTCGTAGTAGAGCAGGCCGCCCTTGAGCCGGTCGGCGCGCAGGCGCGGCGCCCTGGCCAGCACCTCGGCCACGCTGAGCCGCTGGTGCAGCCGGCCGATGCGCCAGCCGCCCGCCAGGTCGTAGGTCCACAGCAGGCCCTCGAACGCCTTGGCGATGCGTGCGTCGAAGACGCCGTCCTGGGCGAGGATCGGCAGCACGAACGGCAGCCGCCGCACCAGGTGCGGCGCGTTGCGGCGGAAGCGCTGGCGCTCCAGCAGCGAGCGGCGCACCAGCGGCAGGTTGCCCTGCTCGATGTAGCGCAGGCCGCCGTGCACCATCTTGGAGGACTTGGAGGAGGTGCCCGAGGCGAAGTCGTCGCGCTCCACCAGCGCCACGCTGAGGCCGCGGGTCGCGGCGTCCAGCGCGGCGTAGCAGCCGGTCACGCCGCCGCCGACGACGAGCACGTCCACCGGCCTGGCGGCCAGGCGCTCGATCTGCGCCTGACGGTCAAGCCGCAGCGGGGTGCGCCGGATGGCGCTCCTGGTCTCCGATCTGGGCTTGCGTTCTGGAAGCCGGATCACGAGGGGGATTCCTCCTGTTGGGACGAGATGTGCCGGGCGAGCAGGTCGCGCCAGGCGGCACGGGCCTCCTCGCGGGCGGCGTCGGGCAACGTGGGCTCGAAGACGGGGACGTCGCCGAGCCCGGCGAGGGCGGCGGGCAGGTCGGGCCAGAGCCCCGCGCGCACGCCCCCGAGGTAGGCGGCGCCGCGCAGGCTGGCCGTCTCGTTGGCGCGGGCGCGGCGGACCGGCCGCCCGACGAGGTCGGCCTGGCTCGCCATCAGCACGTCGCTGCTGGCCAGTCCGCCGCCGCAGAACAGATCGGTGACCGGCGCGCCGAGCGCCTGCTCCACCCCGTCGAGCAGGTCGCACACCGAGTGCGCGATGCCCTCCAGGACGCCCCGGGCCAGCTCGGCCCTGGTGGTGGACAGGCTGAGCCCGGTCAGGACGCCGGTGGCCTCGGGCGACCAGACCGGGGTGCGCATCCCGGCCAGCGCGGGCAGGAAACGCACCCGGCTCGGCCCGGGATGCTCGCGGGCCAGCGCGGTCAGCTGGGCGGGCGAGTCGAACAGCCCGATCTCCTCGCACAGCCAGCGCACCGCCGAGCCGGTCGTGGCGGCGTAGCCCTCCAGGCTGAACACCGCCGCGCCGCGCGAACGCCAGCCGACGAGCGTCAGCACGCCCGGCACCGCGCGGCGATGCGCGGGCGGCCGGTCGCCGGCGACGGCGTCCAGGAACGTTCCCGTGCCGTGCACGCACATGGCCTGGCCGGGCCGGTGCGCGCCGAGCGCGATCATCGCGGCGTGCTGGTCGCCCATCACCGACAACACCGGCAGCCGTACGCCGAGCACCGACGGGTCGGTGTGGCCGTAGTCGCCGTCCTCGTCCAGGATGCGCGGGAGCACGTCGCGGGGGCAGCCGAGGAAGTCCGCCCACGGCTCGTACCAGTCGCCGGTGCGCAGGTCGTAGGCGCCGGCGGCGACCGCGTTGGTGGCGGACATGACGTGCCGCGCGCCGCCGGTGAGCCGCCACACCAGCCAGGTGTCGACCGACCCGAACGCCACCCGTCCCGCCTCGTGCGCCCGGCGCGCGGCCGGGTCGTCGCGCAGCACGTCGGCGGCCCACAGCAGCGGGGCGCGCGAGCCGACCGGCCGGCCGGTGTGCTCGACCAGGCGGGCGTCCCAGGCGGGTTCCCATTCCCGCAGCCGGGCGGCGTACCGGCGGTCCTGCCAGACCACGGCCGGGGTGAGCGGCTCGCCGGTGACGGTGTCCCACAGCAGCACGGTGGCGCGCTGGGTGGCGATCGACACGCCGGTGACCTCGACGTCGTGCGCCCGGGCCCACTCCAGCGCCTCGGCGCAGACCTGGGCGGTCTTCGTCCAGATCTCCATGGCGTCCTGCTCGACCCGCAGGTGGTCGGGGGAGTGGACCGAGATGGGCCGGTAGGCGGGCGGGGCGGCGGCGCCGTCGTCCAGGACGACCGCGGCGCGGGTGCCCGTGGTGCCCTCGTCGATGCTGAGAATCCCTCGTCGGGTGCGGCCGGTCATCGGCGCCCGTCCCTCTTCGGCAGCGCGATCTCCTCCTCCTCCAGGTTGACCGCCACGCGGGTGGGGTCCCACTTGATCAGCAGGCAGGTGACCAGGCCGGCCAGCGGCACCACCGACAGCACCATGAGGCTGGCGCCGACCCCGATGCCCGCCTGGAGCTGCGGGAACAGGTACAGGCCCGCGACCGAGCCGAGGCTGCCGAGCATGCCGGTCACGCCGGTGCCCAGGGTGCGGATGTCGCTGCGGTAGGACAGCGCGGCGATCGACTTGCCGTTCGGGCCCGGTCCGGCGGAGTGGAAGAAGATGAACAGCACCGGCAGCAGCGCGGCCAGCGCGACCGGCAGCTCCTTGAACGTCGCGCCCATCACCAGCAGGGCCACGAACACCACCGCGTACCCGGCCATCGAGCTGACCCGCAGGCCGAGGCGCCGGCCCGTGTAGGCGGCCAGGCAGCCGCCCACGATGCCGACCGCGTTGAACGCCATCGACCCGATCGTGGCCTTCTCGAACTCCTTGCCGAACAGCTCCAGGCTGATCACCGGCAGGTACCAGCCGACCGCGAAGTACTGCATGGCCTGGGTGAGCGAGATGACCGTGGACAACATCGTGCGCGGCAGGTACGGCTTGCGGAACAGCACGCCCGCGTCACCGAACCCCACCTGCCGCCCCTGCTCGGCCGCGCCGCCGGCCTGCCGGGTGTCCTCCTGGACGGCGAAGCCGTACATGCGGCGCAGGGCGGCGGCGGACTCGCGCAGGCGTCCCTTGGCGGCCAGCCACGTCGGGCTCTCCACCAGGAACATCAGCTGAAGGATCAGCAGCACGACGGCGAAGGCGGCCGAGGAGCCCACCGACCAGCGCCAGATGTCCGCGCCCACGTCGAAACGGTAGAACACGAGCGTGAGCAGCAGGTTCGTGGTCGTGGCGGTGTACCAGACGCCTTGCCAGAAGTTGAGCCTGCCCTTGAGCGTGGACGGGGTGTACTCGGCCAGCAGGGCCATGGCCACCGCGAAGTCGATGCCGTACGCGATGCCGACCAGGCCGCGGCCGGCGAAGACGGTCTGGAAGTCCGAGCCCGCCGCGGTGAGCAGCGCGCCGAGCGCGAACACCACCTTGGTCAGCAGCAGCGGCTTGACCCGGCCGATCCGGGCGGCCAGCCAGCCGCCGAACGGGTTGGAGATGATGGCGATGGCCGGCGCCATGGCGGTGAGCACCCCGACCTGGCCCGGCGACAGGCCGAGCTGCTTGACCATGGGGGACAGGCCGGCGCCCAGGGCCGCGTTGGAGTAGGCGTCCAGGAACAGGCCCGCCAGGGCGAGGAACCAGATCCAGTTCGCCCGCCCGGTCAGCCTCGTCAGGGTGTTGATGACGTCGGCCGCGTCTCCGGCGTTGCGGATCGGCGTGGTGGAGGTGTTCTGCACGGGGGCGTCGCTCATGCCCGGCCGCCTTTCAGGGGGGTGTGATCCCTTGCCAGCGGTCCGGATACGACAAAGGCACAGACGAAGACCACTGACAGGGATGTCTTCGTCTGTGCCTGCCGATTGACGGGACACTATGTGCCCGTTGTCCGGTATGTCAAGCAGTCACTGTCGTATCGCCGCAGCTCGCACGCCCTGCCCGGCGCACCGGCCGGTCAGGAGTACCTGATCTCCCACCAGGCGCTGGTGCACGACCACTTGCCCGCGGCCTTCACGCAGGCGCGGAACTTGCGGCCCGCCGGGGCGTCCACCGCGTACGACGTGACGCTGCGGCGTCCGCCGCCCCTGACCACCGCGTGGCAGGCGTGGTAGGTGCGGCCCCCGTCGTCGGTCCAGTCGATGGAGATCCGGTCGCCGGAGCGCAGGCTGGTGCCCCATGCCCACCACACGTTCCGGCCGCGGTAGATGCCGTCGGCCTCGTACAGGTAGACCATGCCGCGGCGGCCCTTCGCCTTCGTCATGCGGTGCCAGGTGTTCCTGGCCACGTCCCGGCTCACCCGCAGCCGCGCGCCGCACGAGTAGTTGATCGGCCCGGCGGCCTGCGTCCGTGTCGCCTGCCGGGCGTCCTGCGCGGACGCGCCGGCGGGCGAGGCCGCGGTCAGGACGCCGCCGGCCACGATCGCGGCCACCACCAGGGCGTGAAGCTTGCGCATGTGCTCCCCCTTGTTGCGAGATCTTGTGATCGCAACGTAGGAGCACCGGTGTTGAAGATCTGTTGAGCCCGTGTTGATCTCTGCCCGGCGGACGCCGGTCAGGCGCCGCCGTCCGGGGCGGTGGCCTCCCGGTTCCCGTCCAGGTCGGCGCGGACGATGCCGTACATCACGCCGTCGCGCCACTCGCCCGCGCGGAAGCCGCACCCGCGCAGCACGCCTTCGCGGGTGAACCCGGCCTTCTCCAGCGCCCGCTGCTCGGCCACGTTGCCCAGCTCGGTGGTCGCCTGCACCCGGTTCACCGGCGAATGGTCGAACAGGTAGCGCACCAGCAGCTGCTGCGCCCGCGTCCCGTGCCCCTTGCCGCGGAAGCCGGGCGCCACGATCAGGCCCATCTCCCAGCAGTACGACACCCGGGAGGTGAGCTGCCTGCGCCACGACACGAGCCCCGCCCGCTCCTGGCCGGAGGCGATCACGAGGATGCCGCCGTCGTCGCCGAGCAGCCCGTTGTCGTCCCAGCGGCGGCGCAGGCGGTGGGGGTCCTGCCAGCCGTACCACTGGTACTCGCCGCTGCTCTCCGGGTCGCCGATCAGCCGGGTCAGGAACGCCAGGTCGTCCTCAAGGGCGGCACGCAGTTCGATCGTCATGATCGTGACACTATGCGCTGTATGTGACCCGCGCTCTCAGTCGCCGGCGGGCGGGACGGCACGGAAGGCGAGCACCGCCGCGGCGAGCAGCAGCACCCCGCAGACGCCCTGCTCGGCGACCATCCAGCTCGGCAGCGGCAGGAACAGCAGCACGCCCACCACCGCGACGAGGATCACGACGAGCACGATGCGCAGGCGCAGGAGCGCCCGGTCGCCCCCGCTCTGGGCCCGGCGCGCGAAGGCGAAGGTGAGGACGGACGTCGCCGCCACGATGACGCCGCGCCCCCATGCCTCGGGGGTGACGAGCGACGGCGCGACGGCGGAGAAGACGGCGATCGCCACGACGGTCAGCAGGCTGAGCGCGGCGTAGGCGGATATCAGGACCTTGGCCGTGTGCAGGCCGGGGAGTGCGGCCGGAGAGTTCGGCGTGGTCATGGGACATCCTCCGGATCTGTGGGGGTGGAGCCGGTCGGACGGCGCGCGGAGGCGATCGGGGGCAGGAGCACTCTGCGCACCCCGCCGTCGCTGACTGGACTCTCCCCCATGGGGAGACCCCACGCTAGGGGGATTCCCCCGAGATCTACCCGGAGAATCGATGACCCCGCGACTGATCCACTGCGCCCCCGTCACCTGTCTCAACGTCACGGGCATGGGAGAGCCCGGCGGCGCCGAGCACGTCTCGGCCATCGGCGCCCTGTACGCCGTGGCCTCCGCCATGGGCGGCCCCGCCGGGCCGCTGGAGGGGCGCTGGTGGGTGGAGGACACCTCGCTGCCGCCGCTGGAGACGCCCCGCGACCGGTGGCGCTGGCATCTGCTGCTGCCGTTGCCCGAGACGCCCGAACCCGGGGCGGTCGAGGCGGCGCGTGAACGGACGCGGGCGTCCGGGGCGGCCGTGGACCGGGTCGTGGTCGTCACCTTCACCGAGGGCGAGTGCGTGGAACTGCTGCACGAGGGGCCCTACAGCGAGGAGAAGAGATCGCTGGAGGTGATGGAGGCGTTCATGGCCGAGCACGGTCTGGAGCCCAGCGGGCCGCACCACGAGATCTACCTGACCGACTTCACCGACCCCGCCCCCAGGACGTTGCTCAGACAGCCGGTCGCCCGCCGCCCGTCAGCGTAGCCGGATCACGCCCGCGCCTCGGGACGCAGCGCGCCGCGCAACAGGGGACGGGCCGCCAGGGCGACGACCACGGCGGCCAGCACCCCGACGCCCGCCATGAGGACCGCCCTGGTGATCGCCCACGCCAGCGCCTCGACGGGGTAGACGTCCACCACGGTCAGGACCACCACGGCGACCCCCGAGACGGCCGCCACCACGCAGACCGGCAGCGCCGCGACGACCGCCTGCCGCACGAGCACCCCGCCCAGCGCCCGTTCCGGCACCCCGGCGGCGGACAGCGCGGCCAGCGAGCGGCGCAGGTCGATCAGCTCCTCCGCCTGGTGCACCACCAGCGCGACCGCCGAGGTCGTCAGGGCCAGCAGGAGCGCGACGTCCACCAGGGCGTGGGCCTGGGAGTAGCCGACGGGGGCCTGCTGGGCCCCGGCCGCCGCGCCGAAGAACACCGTCAGGCTCACCACGGACAGGGCCCTGGCCCACGCCCGGGGGTCGGCCTCGACCAGCCGCGCGGCCAGCAACGCCTCCGGCGACCGGGCCCGCCGACCGGTCCGGCGGGCCGACAGCCCGATCAGCCAGGTCGTGGCCAGGGTCAGCCCGAACAGCATCATGACCAGCCCGGCCGCCATGGCCAGCACGGACCCGTACGGACCGGCCAAGGGGAAGCGGCCCTTCAGCCAAGCCCCCAGAACGTAGAGGCCGATGCCTGCCGCGAGGAGGAGCAGGTCCCGCACGCGCGGCCCCCGCACGCGCGCCCGGCGGGTCACTCCCAACGGGGACACGACGACGTCCCGCCCGGCGCGCGCCCCCGACACGACCCCGCCGTACGTCACCAGGGCCACGACCACCGGCACCTGCGGCAGCGGGCCGCCGAGGTGGGTGACCACGTAAAGTGCGCCGCCCGCCAGCGACCCGGCCAGCGTCAGCAGGCCGCCCTCCAGGGCGCCCAGCCGCCGTACGTCGCCCGGTGTCGCGCCCGCCAGCCGCAGGGCGGCCAGCCGTCGTTCCCTGGTGGCCGATGCCAGCCGGTTGGCCTGGTGGACCAGGCCGGCGACGGGCACCGCCAGCAGGGTCAGTGCGAGCCCCGTCAGCGAGCCGCCCTCGTCCTCGACGTCGGCCAGGCTGACGGCCGTGCAGACCAGGAACGTCGCCACCGCCGCGCCCGTCCCCACCAGCCAGGCGCGTACGCGCTCGGCCCGCGAGCGGCCCCTGTTCAACATCAGCAGTACGGCGATCATCGTTCCACCCCTGCCAGCACCGCTCCGTCGCGCAGGGGGATCTCGCGGTCGGCGTAGGCGGCCACCCGGTTGTCGTGGGTGACCAGGACGACCGCGGCCCGGCCGGCGCGGGCCGCGCCGAGCAGCGCGCCCATCACCTGCTCGCCGCCGAGCGTGTCCAGGGCCCCGGTGGGCTCGTCGGCGAAGACCACGCGCGGTCCGGTCACCAGCGCCCGCGCGATGGCGACCCGCTGCCGCTGCCCTCCGGACAGCTCGCCGGTGCGCTGCCCGGCGCAGTCGGACACCTCCAGCCGGGCCAGCCACTCGGCCGCGGCGGTCATCGCCTCCTGCCTGCCGTGCCGGTTGAACAGCAGCGGCAGCGCGACGTTCTCCGCCGCGGTCAGCTCGGGCACCAGCTCGCCGAACTGGAAGACGATCCCGAAGCTCTCGCGTCGTAACCTGGTCAGGTCGTCCTCGGGCAGGGTGTCGATGCGCCGGCCGCCGAGGACGACCTCGCCGGACTCCGGCCGGACGACCCCGGCCAGGCAGTGCAGCAACGTCGACTTGCCCGCGCCGCTCGGCCCCGTGATCGCGACGACCTCGCCCTCCGCGATCTCCAGGGAGACGCCGTTCAGCGCCCTGGCGCCGCCGAACAACTTGCTCAGGCCCCTGGCCTCAAGCATCGTGGTCCTCCTTCATCCGCGCGAGCGCGGTCTCGATCCAGCGCAGGTCCGCGTCCAGGTGCTGGAGCGCGTAGTCGGCCGCCAGCACCTGGGCGGGCCCGCCGGACGCCTTCTCGGCGGTCAGCTCCCGCATGCGGGCCAGGTGTGCCTCGCGTTGCCGCACGAGATAGCCGTCGGCGGCCTTCCCCGCGACGGCGACCCGGGCGAACAGCGGGCCGGCGACGTACGGCGCCGACGGTTCGACGGTGTTCAGCCACCGGTCCAGCTCCGCCCGGCCGGAGTCGGTGATCGTGTACAGGGTGCGTTCGGGGCCGCCCTCCTGCCGGGTCTCGGCCACCTCCGCCAGCCCGTCGCGTTCCAGGCGTTGCAGGGTGGCGTAGACCTGCCCGTACGCCAGGGGTCTGGCGCCGGCGAGACGGTGGTCGTGCTCCTTCTTGAGCTCATATCCGTGTTTCGGCCGCTCGGCGAGGAAGCCGAGCAGCACGTGGCCGGTTGACATGATCACGACTATACATTCAATGAATAGTCGCGCGGCCGGGAACGACGCCCTCAGACGAGCCGCGCCTCGTAGGCGGCGATGACCAGATGCACGCGGGTACGGGCGCCGAGTTTGGTCAGCAGGCTGCTGACGTGCGTCTTGACCGTGCTCATGCTGACGAACAGGGTGGCGGCGATCTCGGCGTTCGACAGGCCCCTGGCCACCAGGACGAGGACCTCGCGCTCGCGTTCGGTGACGTCCAGGGCGTCCGCCGTCGACGGCGGACGCACGTGGCGCTCGACCAGCCGCCGCGTCGCGCTCGGCGCCAGCAGCGACTCGCCGGACGCGACGACGGCCATGCTCCTGATCAGCTCGGCCGGGGGCGTGTCCTTGAGCAGGAAGCCCGCCGCGCCCGCGCGCAGCGCGCCGTAGACGTACTCGTCGAGGTCGAAGGTGGTCACGATGAGCACGCGGGTCTCCGGCAGGTCCGCGCAGATGCGGCGGGTGGCCTCGATGCCGTCCATCTCCGGCATGCGCACGTCCATCAGGACCAGGTCGGGACGTTCGCCGGCGGCCGCCGTCACCGCCTGCGTGCCCGTCGCGGCCTCGCCGACCGCCCGGAACCCCGGCGCGGAGTCGACCAGCCGCCGGAAGCTCGCCCGGATGAGCACCTGGTCGTCGGCCACCAGAACCCTGATCACAGCGGCAGCCTCGCCCGCACCCGGAAACCGCGCACGGGACGGGCGCCCGCCTCGAACTCGCCGCCGAAGACGCGCACCCGCTCGCGCAACCCGGTCAGGCCGTGCCCGTCGGGGCGCGCCCGGCCGCGCGTGCCGTCGTCGGTGACCTCCACGGTCAGCTCGTCCGCCCGGCGCTCGACGCGGACGACGGCGTGCCGGGCGCCGGCGTGCTTGAGCACGTTGGTCAGCGCCTCCTGGACGATCCGGTACACCGTCGGCTCCATCTCCCCGTTCACGGCGCCGTCGATGGACAACTCCACCTCCAGGCCCGCCGCCCTGGTCCGCGCGACGAGCGTGCCCAGGTCGGCCAGGCCGGGAGCGGGCGCGAGCTCGGCCTCGCCGTCCTCGCGCAGCACGCCGAGCAGCTGCCTGGTCTCCCGCAGGGCCGACCTGCTGGTCTCCTCGATCGAGGCCAGCGTGCGGCCCATCTCCTTCGCCTCGCCCACGTGCCCCGCCACGCCCGCCTGCACGGCGATCGTGCTGAGGCTGTGGCCGATGACGTCGTGCAGCTCCCTGGCGATCCGCAGCCGCTCCGCCACGGCCTCGGCGCGGGCCCGCTCCTCCGCCTGCGCGGCGAGCTGCCCGGTGTAGAGGTTGCGCTGGCGTACGGCCGTGCCGGCGGCCCAGGCGGCGAGCAGGATCGCCAGCGCCAGCCCGAGCCGGTCGCGGACCGCGTCCGTCAGCGGGACCTCCGCCACGCCCTGCGCGGCGACCGCGCACGCCACCAGCAGCGGCAGCACGGCCCTGCTCCGCGTGGCCAGCGTGTACAGCGCGAGCGGCAGGCAGAGCAGCTCGGCGTGGGGAAGCAGGAACTCCCGCATGCCGAGCCCGCCCAGCAGGACGACCACGAACACCGGCCCCGGCCACAACCGCCTGACCGCCACGGGAAGGCCCGCCGCCAGCGCCGCCACGAGGTCCGGCACGCCCGGCTCGGACGGGTTCCGCGACCAGGTGAGCCCGGCGTAGGCGAGCGTGACGATCAGCGCGACGGCGGTGTCGACGGAAACCCAGCCCCAGGCCGGCACCCGGCTCAGCAGAGGAGGACGGATCTGTTGGCGCACGGTACGAACCTAGCCCGGCGCCCCCGCCGCCCGTATCGGTCTCAGGACCGATGCGCGCCGGACGGGCGGCCGTGAAGGGTGAAGGGCATGATCGAAGTCAACGGACTCACCAAACGCTTCGGGCGGACCTTGGCGGTGGACGACGTCACCTTCACGGCCCGGCCCGGCCGCGTCACCGGCTTCCTCGGCCCCAACGGCGCGGGCAAGACCACGACCATGCGCGTGCTCCTCGGCCTCGAACAGCCCACCGCCGGACGGGCCACCGTGAACGGCCTGCCCTACCGGGACCTGGACCGCCCCCTCACCCGGGTCGGCGCGCTGCTGGACGCGTCGGCGGTGCAGGGGGGCAGGCGCGCCGAACAGCACCTGTGGTGGCTGGCCCGCTCCAACGGCCTGGCCCGCGCCCGCATCGGCCCCCTGCTGGAGCTCGTGGGGCTCGGCGGGATGGGCGGCAGGCGCGTCGGCGGGTTCTCGCTGGGCATGAAGCAGCGGCTCGGCCTGGCCGCGGCGCTGCTCGGCGACCCCGAGGTGCTGGTGCTGGACGAGCCCGCCAACGGGCTCGACCCCGAGGGCATCCGCTGGATGCGCGGCCTGCTCAGGTCGCTGGCCGCCGAGGGCCGCACCGTGCTCGTGTCCAGCCATCTCATCAGCGAGATGGCGGTCACGGCCGACCACCTGATCGTCCTGGCCGGGGGCAGGCTGCGTGCCGACGCCGGGCTCGGCGAGCTGGCCGGGCAGGGCGTCTCGCTGGAGGAGGCGTTCATGGAACTCGTCGGAAGGGGCGAGCGGTGAACGCCGTCGCGGCCGAGTGGATCAAGTTGCGGACCCTGCGCTCGACCTGGTGGGCGCTCGGCGTCGGGGTGCTGGTGTCGCTCGCGCTCACCGTGCTCGGCGCCGGCACCGTCATCTCGCGCTGGGACCCCGGCCGTACGGCCGACCAGGCGGCCATGGGGGTCGTGGTCGCCGTGTACGTGGGGGTGGTCCTGGCCCAGCTTCCACTCGGCATGCTGGGCGCGATGACCGTCAGCGGCGAGCGCGCGTCCGGCATGATCGACGTCACGTTCGTGGCGATGCCGTCGAGAGGCCGGGTGCTGGCGGCCAAGGCGGTCGTGCTGGGCGGCGTCGCGGTCGCCGGCTCGCTGCTCATCGCGGTGCCCGGCTATCTCTACGGGCGGTCCGTCGCCGCCGGGTTCCACCCGTCGTGGCTGCCCGCCGGCTCGTGGACGATCGTCGCCGGCGGCACCCTGATGATCGTGGTGACCACGCTGCTCGGGCTGGCGCTCGGCGCGATCCTGCGCAACGGCGCCGTGGCGACGGCGGCGCTGGTGGCGATCGTCCTGGTGCTGCCGTTCGTCGCCCGCATGCTGCCGGGCGGCGAGGTGGTCAACCGGGTCCTGCCCGCCTTCCCGGCTCTCCAGCTGATCGAGCAGGTGCCGGACGTCATGCCGACGTGGGCGGCGTTCGCCGTGCTGGCCGGGTGGGCGGTGGTCCCGCTGGCCGTCGCCGTGGTCGTCAACTCACGCTCCTGACGCCCGTGAACGGCCGGGCGCCCTGCTCAGGGCAGGGCGAGGAGGCTGACCGCGACGGCGGCGGCGCCCAGGCCGACGAGCTGGCCGCGGTGGATGCGTTCGGCCAGCACGCCGCGGGCGAGCAGGACCGTGCCGGCCGGGTAGAGGGCGGTGATCACGGCCACGACGGCCAGGTCGCCGCTCCGGGAGGCGAGCAGGAACAGCAGGTTCGCCACCGAGTCCAGCACGCCCGCGGTGGCCGACAGCGCGTACGCGGGCCGCTCGGAGCCCAGCCGGCGGCGCAGCAGCCCGGCCGCGGTCAGGGTGACCGCCGAGGAGACCGCGCGGCCGACGATCAGCGGCGCCACCCCGCTGTCGGACGGCGCCTGGTGCAGGAAGACGAGCTGGAGCGCGATCGCCGACCCCGCGCCGAACGCCAGCAGCAGCGCCGTGCGCGACGGACGCGCCGAGCCCCCGCCGTGACCGGCGCTGACGAGCACGACCGCCACCAGCGCGAGCGGCAGCCCCACCAGCCCGGCGGCGGACAGGTGCTCGCCCTGGAGCAGGCCCACGGCGACCGGCAGCGCGGCCGAGACCAGCGCGGTCACCGGCGACAGCACGTTCATCGGGCCGATCGCCAGGGTGCGGTAGAGCAGGGCGAACACGGCGGCCGAGGCCACCCCCGAGGCCGCGCCCCAGCCGAGCGCCGCCGGGCTGAACGACGCGCCGAGCATCGGCCACAGAAGCAGCTCGACCACGAGGCTGGCCGGGGCCGCGACCATCACGGTACGCAGCACATGGGCCCTGCGGGCGCCCAGGCCGCCGAGGAAGTCGGCGCAGCCGTAGGCGAGCGAGCTGCCCAGGGCCAGCAGCAGAGCGATCACGACACCTCCCGTGCCTTCAGCGGAACGACCAAACAGTACAGTAGAATGACCGCAGCATGCCAACGGACCGACCGCGCAGTACATTGCACTGGTCTGCCTGCGAGGGAAGGTGAACAGATGGCCGAGCCGGCCCAAGCCCTGCGAACGGTCGCCCACAACGTCAAGGCCGCCCGCACCCGCGCGGGCCTGTCGCTGGAGGAGCTCGGCCGGCGCGCCCAGGTCAGCAAGGGCGCCCTGGTGGCGCTGGAGAGGGCGCAGGGCAACCCCAACCTGGCCACCCTGGTGCGGCTGGCCGACACCCTCGGCGTCCCGGTGTCGGCGCTGATGCAGGGGCCGCCCGAGGGTCGGCTGCGCATCGTGGCCGCCGACGACGTCACCCCTCTGTGGACCGGGCCGCGGGGCGGTCAGGCCACGCTCATGCTGACCACCGCGGGCCCGGTTCCGGTCGAGGTCTGGCGCTGGCGGCTGGAACCCGGCGAGGAGTACCCCAGCCAGCCCCACCAGGCCGGGGTCGTGGAGACCCTCAGCGTCGTGTCCGGGCGGATGACGCTGATCCTCGACGGCGTCGAGCACCCGGTCGAGGCGGGCCAGACCGCCACCTTCGACGGCGACGCCCCGCACGGCTACCGGGGCGCGGGCACCGGCGCCTGCTCCATGATCATGACGGTCCAGCTGCCTCCAGGCCCGTGGGCACTCGGATCGGCCGCCGCTCCCTGACCTGATGGGCGGCCGTCAGGCCGCCAGCCGCTCGATGGCGAACGCCGACAGGAAGCCGACGGTGGTGATCAGCCCGGTCAGGACGTGCGCCTGCTCGAACGCCTCCGGGATCATGGTGTCGGCCACCATGGCCAGGATGGCGCCGGCCGCGATCGCGGTGATGAGGGCGATGGCCTCGGGGGAGGCCGTCCGCAGGGTCAGGTAACCGACCAGGGCCGCCAGGCCGCTGACCACGGCGATGCCGCCCCAGACGCCGAACACGTACGCGGGGCCGCGCCCGGCCCGTCTCATGCCGGCGGCGCTGGACAGGCCCTCCGGGACGTTGGAGACGAACACCGCCGCCACGACGGCGAGGCCGATCTCGCCGCCGTGCAGCAGGGACAGCCCGAGCACCACCGACTCGGGGATGCCGTCGAGCAGCGCGCCGACGGCTATGGCGGCGCCGCTGCCCTGCGCGTCGGCCTCGCTGGGCTGCTGGTCGCCGGAGCGTTTGCGGTGCCGGGCTCCGTGCCGCGCCAGCATCGCGTTGGCCGCCACGTACGCGCAGGCCCCCGCGAGGAAGCCGACGGCCGTGGGCAGCAGGCCGCCCGACCGTTCGGCCTCGTCCAGCAGCTCGAAGGAGAGCGCCGAGATCAGCACCCCGGCGCCGAAGGCCATGATGGTGGCGATCATCCGCGCCGGGACCCGTACCAGCATCGCCACGGCCGCGCCCAGGACCAGCGCGGCCCCGGCGACCAGCCCCCATGTTCCCGCTTCCAGCCACTCAGGCATGTGCACCACCCGTCTCGCGCGCTCGTCCGCGCCCCAGGTTCTCTCGTCCAGGTCCCGTTCGCCACCCGTCCCGGGCGGGCGTCCGTCCTGCGGCAGGCGTATGGTGACGCGGCCTCGCGGCCCCCTCTCCGCGAGGCCGCGTCCTACCTCCGCGCGCGGGGCGTCACCCGCTCGCGGAGGGCGTCGAGGCGGGCCATGGCCGGGGTGGCGGTGATGCCGTGCAGGACGACCGAGAGCACCACGGTGAAGGCCGTCACCGCCCACAGCTCCTCGGGCGGCACGCCGAAGTCGGCGTGACCCAGCGCGTACGCCAGGTAGAACAGCGACCCCACCCCCCGGATCCCGAACAGGGAGATGACCCGGCGCTCCCGGGGCCCGGCCCGGCCGCGGATCTGGGCGAGCCGGCCCGACAGCGGGCGGATGACCAGGATCAGCAGCAGGCCGACGAGGGCGCCGCGCCAGGTGAGCGGGGCCAGGCCGCCGGTGGCGACGAAACCGCCGAGCAGGAGCAGCAGCCAGGAGGTGAAGAGCCGTTCGAGCTGCTCGACGAAGCCGTGCAGGACGTTGTTGTAGCCGTGGCCGTGCTCGACCCGGCGGATGGCGCAGGCGGCGACGAAGACGGCGATGAAGCCGTAGCCGCCGGCCAGCTCGGTGACCCCGTAGGCGAGCAGGGTGGCGCCCAGGGCCACGAAGCCGTCGCGGCGCTCGGCCAGGCGCAGCTCCTCGGCGGGGGAGTGGAAGAACAGCCGGCCGAGCAGGCGGCCGATCAGCAGGCCGCAGACGACCCCGGCGACGATCCGGTAGAGCACGTCCGTCAGCGCCCACTCGCCCGTCCAGCCGAGCCCGCCGGCGGTGGCCAGGGCGATGGCGGCGTACACGATGGGGAAGGCCAGCCCGTCGTTCAGGCCCGCCTCCGAGGTGAGGGCGAAGCGCACCTCGTCGTCGGCGTTCTCGGCGTCGGCCGGCTCGCCCACGCTGACGTCGGAGGCGAGCACCGGATCGGTGGGCGCGAGCACGGCCCCGAGCAACAGCGCCGCGGCGACCGGCCAGCCCAGTACGCCGGTCGCCGCGGCCGTGACCCCGGCGACGGTCAGCGGCATCGCCCAGCCGAGCAGCCGCCAGGTCGTCGACCAGCTCCGTAACCCGATCCTCCGGTTGAGCGCCAGCCCCGCGCCCATGAGCGAGACCAGCACGCAGATCTCGGTGATGTGCTCGACGGCCGCCCGGTGGGCGACGGGGTCGGGCTCGGGCAGACCGATCGGCAGCAGGTACAGCCCCATGCCGCCGAGCAGGTAGAGCAGGGGAGGGGAGAAGGCCCGGCGGGCGAGCAGGCCGGGCAGGACGGCGGCGAGCAGCGCGGCGGCGCCGCCGAGGGCCAGGACGAGATCGGGGGTGGACATCCCGGCCCCACTGCCCTGCGCAACTCACGACAATCTTGTCTTTTGCGTCCAAACCGCTCAGTATCGCCCGCAACGGGAAGCTATTGCCGCCATTGTCATATGGCGGCAATATGCACTAATTGCTACTTTTCTAACCCCTGAATTCCTGCATACCGTGACATGGCCCCCCAACTCCATGAGGAGGATCCGTGTCAAGGTCTCTCCGTGCCGCGCTCTCCGTCGTCCTCACCCTCTCCTTCCTGCTGCTCACCTCCCCGGCCCAGGCCGCCGTGCTGGTCCGGGTCGTGCGGTACGACGCCTCCCGGTCGGCGGAGTTCGTCAACGTGGCGAACCAGGCGGCCCAGGTCTGGAACGCGAACGTGGTCAACGTCCGGCTCATGCAGGGCTCGCCCGCCAGCTTCGTGGTCCTGGCCGACGACGGCTGGCCCAGGACGCTGCCCACCAGCCTCGGCCGCGGCACCATCTGGATGGGCCGCCAGGCGGTCAACCAGGGCTACTTCCCGCTCCGGATCGCCACGCACGAGATCGGCCACATCCTCGGCCTGCCGGACCGCCGCACCGGGCTGTGCAGCGACCTGATGTCAGGCTCCAGCGCCCCCGTGAGCTGCACGAACGCCACCCCCAGCCCGGCCGAACGGGCCGAGGTGGACCGCAACTTCGCCGGCAGCGCCCCGGCGGTGGAGTTCGGCCGCGTGCACGAGGACCGCTGACCCCGCCCCGCCGTCCCGCCCCCGGTCCGGGTGGCGGGACGGCGTCGTTCCACGAGACACCCCCCGACGTGAGGATCAGCGCATGCCCCGATCGACAGCCGTCCTGTCAGTCCTCGCCGCCGTCGCCTCGGTCCTGACGGCCGGCGGATCGGCCGAGGCGGCGGCGGACGTCCCGTTACCCTCGGCGGTCTTCCGCGCCACGCACAACAGCTACTCGGGCAACATCGCCGGTGCCCGGAACTCGATCGCCTACCAGCTCGACCACGGCGTCCGCTTCGTCGAGCTCGACGTCCACGACAACGGGTACGCCACCGCCCGCGACTACTCCGTCGGCCACGACGCGCCCGGCGACGAGGTCGACCACGCGGGCAACCCGGCCACCAACCTGCTCGGCGACTGGCTCGCGGTGATCGGCGACTGGTCGGCGGCGCATCCCGCGGCCGCCCCCGTCGTCGTCGCCCTCGACCTCAAGGACGACCTGACCGACAACCCCTCCCACGCCGCCGGCAACCTGACCGCGCTGAACCAGAAGCTCGTCTCCGCCTTCGGGCCGCGGCTGCTCCGGGCCGAGGACTACCCGGCCGTCCCGCCGACCGTGGACGCGCTGCGCGGCCGCGTGCTCGCGGTGATCTCCGGCGACGGCGGGACCCGCACCCAGTACAAGCGCGACGTCGGCGCCAACCCGGCCGTCGCGGCCAACAACCGCGGCCAGGTCGTGGAGGTGCACGACTCCGGTTCCGGGGCGCTGTGGTACTGGACCGGCAGGTACGGCGCCGACGGCCGCGTGACCTGGCTGCGCCACGGCCGGTACGACACCGGCGTGACCCCCGCCGTCGCCCTCAACGACAACGGCGACCTGGTCGAGGTCCACCAGTCCCAGAACGCCGCCACGCTCTGGTACCACGTGGGACGCCTGGACGCCGACGGCGAGATCACCTGGTCCGCCAGCCGTCAGTACGACAACGGCGTCCTGCCCACGGTCCGTTTCACCGACGCCGGTGGGACCCGGCTCCGCGAGATCCACCGCAGCCAGAGCAACAACCAGAACTGGGAGTGGACCGGCACGCTGGACGCTGCCGCGTCGAGCGTCGCCTGGACCGGCAACGCCAGGACCTCCGACGCCCGCCACGACAAGACCACCTCGGCCGGCACGGCTCCCCGCGTGCACGTGTGGACCGGCGCCGACGGCCCGACCCCGTCCGGCACCCTGCGGGTGGACACCGACGCGTTCACCGGCGACCGCATCCGCCCCCAGCAGGTCGCCTTCACCGAGTTCCAGCAGGGGAACAGCGCGGAGCTGCGGCAGGACGCGCTGTTCTACGCGGCGCCCGCCGGGCAGTCGGCGTTCATCATCCAGGCGCGGCAGGCGGGACGGCTCGTGCGCGGCTGGGACTTCGACTCGGCCGGCCAGGCCACCGATCCGCCGGCGAACTACCCGGCGGCCAACCGTCCCTACGACGCCTGGTACCAGGACCTGCTCACGCGGGCGGGCGCCGTCGAATGACCGGCGGGCGGGCCTCCTACGACGCCGGGACCGGTTGATCGGCCGGACGGCGGCGGGTCAGCACGTGGGTGCTGCCGCCGTCGTCCTCGGCGATGTCGCGTACGTGCTCGAAGCCGATCCTGCGCAGCACGGCCAGCGAGGCGAGGTTGGCCGGCGCCACGGTGGCGTGCACCTCCGTCAGGTCGAGGGCGTCGAAGCCGTGGGTGACGATCGCCTCGGCCAGCTCCCGGCCCAGGCCCGCGCCCCACACCTCGGGGGTGAGCGCGTAGACGAGCTCGTGGCCCGCCACCGTGTCGGTCGCCTTGATCTCGGCGTGGCCGATCAGCGCGCCGTCCCGGCGTACGGCCCAGACGGCGAACAGGTCCTGGGCGTAGACCTTGCTGAAGATCCGGCCGAACAGCGCGCGGTCTTCGGCCTCGGTGGCGGTGCCGTCCCCCATCCAGCGCGTGACCTGCGGATTCTGGAACAGGGTGACGAAGGCTTCCTCGTCCTCGGGGACGTACCGCTCCAGCAGCAGCCGTTCGGTGCGCAGCGTCGGGGTCGTGGTCATGAACGGCGAAGCTACTCGACCGCCGCCCCTTCCCACGACTGGTTTTCCGCCGGTCACCGGGCCTCCAGTTCGGCTGCCCGGCGCAGGTCCTTCGGGCGGCCCAGGGCGCGGCGCATCCCGATCAGGTCGTCCCGCGAGACGTAGTGGACCTCCAGGCCGTCCGGGCCGGTCGCGGTCACCGCGCGGTCCAGGCACTCGCGGACCCGGAACCCTCCCCAGGGGAGCGCGGGGGTGCAGCAGTCGCCGCCGGCCCCGGGCGAGGTGAAGCGCACCTTCGGGCGCAGGAGGGAGTCCGGGTGCGCGGCCAGAGGGCGGCCCGTCTCGTCGCCGAGCCGGGCGCCGGCGGAGGCGAAGGCGGCGGCCAGGGCCGGGGCGTGGGCCGGGACGCCGTCCCAGAGCAGGTCGAGGTCGCCGGTCAGCTCGGCGGACCCGTGCATGATGCCGGCGACCTGCCCGATCACCACGGCCCGGACGCCGTGCCGGTGGAGGGCTTCCAGCAGCGGGAACGGGTCGAAGCCGAGGGCGCCGTCGGTGCCGATCGTGCCGGCGTCGTCGTCGGCGTCCTCGTGGCCCACGCCGGTGGCCCCCCGCTCCAGGGCCAGTTCGCGGGTACGTCGTGCGGCGGCGCGGAGGCGGTCCAGGGGTTCGTCGATCATCCGGACATGCAACACCGGCGACCGCCCCTGGCGCACGCGAATTTCCGGTGCTAACTTGGCCGTATGACCGACTTGGCCGATCGGCCAAATTCCCCGCGCGGCGACCGCCGTCGCGAGCAGTTGGTGGAGACCGGGATCCTGTTGCTGGGGGAGCACGGATGGCCCGGCGTCACCACGCGGGCCGTGGCCGAGCGGGCCGGCACCAACCCCGGCCTGATCCACTACCACTTCGGCGGGCTGCCCGGCCTGCACGAGGCGATCTTCCGCCGCGCCACGGACCTCGTCGTCGGCCCGCTGGTCACCGAGTTGCTGAACGCCGAGGACGAACGCGCCGCGCTGACCCTGATGCGCGGCCTGCCGGCTCAGGCGGCGGGCGACGAGCCGACGACCCGCCTGGCTGCCGAGCTGATCGTGGGCGCCACCCGCGACCCCGCCCTGGGCGCGGTGCTGCGCGACGAGCTCCGCCGGGGCCGCGCCAGGATCGCCGCCCGCCTCGGACGCCTGCGTCCCACCTGGACGGCCGCCCGCCTGGACGGCGTCGCCACGCTCGTCACGGCCGCGATCGACGGGCTGATGCTACACCGCTTGATCGACCCCGGCCTCCCGGTCGGCGAGGCGCTGACGGCGGTGGAGGACCTGCTGGAGGCGGACGGCCCGTAAGTAGGCCGGTCCGGTGCGCGGAGCATTCCGACCCACTACGGAAGGCTTGAACCATGGAGATCGTCAGGAGACCCGACCCGCCGGCCGGGCTGAGCCGCCGGCTGTGGCGGCTGCCCATCCTGCTGTACCGCCTCGGCCTCGGGCCGCTGCTGGGCCGCCGCGTCATGCTGCTCACCCACACCGGACGCGTCTCGCGCCTGCCCCGCCGGGCCGTCGTCGAGGTCGTCCAGCACGACGAGCGCGGCTACGTGGCCGCCTCCGGCTTCGGTCCCAGGGCCGACTGGTACCGCAACGTCAAGGCCACCCCGCAGGTGACCATCCAGGTGGGTGGCCACCGCTCACGGGCCACGGCCGTGCCGCTGGAACCGGGCGAGGGCGCCGCCATCATGGCCCGGTACGCCCCGCGCCACCCGTCCGCCGCCCGCCGGCTCTGCAAGATCATGGGCTTCGCCGTCGACGGCAGCGTGGACGACTACCGCGAGGTCGGCCGCCGCATCCCGTTCATCCGGTTCGTTCCCGCCGAGGGGCGATCCCTGGCTCCCTGACCGGCCGGAACGGCTCCTCGGCGGTCGCGATCAGGCGGGGGCGGCGGCGAAGCCGTCCAGGGCCTTGAGGATCTCGTCGCGGAAGGTGCCGCTCCCGGTGTGCCCGGAGTCCTCCACGATCACCAGACGGGCGCCGGGCCACGCCCGGGCCAGGTCCCAGGCGTACTCCAAGGGCGCGCCGAGGTCGAAGCGGCCGTGGATGAGGACGCCGGGGATGCCCGCCAGCCGGTGCGCCTCCCGCAGCAGCACACCCTCCTCCAGCCAGGCGCCGTTGGAGAAGTAGTGGGAGCAGACGCGGACGAGCGCCGCCAGGCTGTCCGGCGGCCGGTCGCTGTAGGCGTTGGGCTTGCCGTTCGTCTCCAGCGAGATGACCGTGTCCTCCCACGCCGTCCAGTCGTGGGCGGCCTTGGCGCGGACCGCCGGATCGGGGTCGGCCATCAGCCCGGCATAGGCGGTCAGCACCTCGCCCAGGCTGCCCCGGTGGGCCTCGGGCACCCCCTCGCGGAAGCGCTGCCGCTGCTCGGGGAAGAAGCGGCCGACGCCGTCGTACAGCCAGTCGATCTCCGAACGGCGGGTCGTGGTGACCCCCGCGAGGACGATCTCCGAGACCCGCTCGGGGTGGGCCTCGGCGTAGGCCAGGATCAGCGTGGAGCCCCACGAGCCGCCGTACAGCAGCCAGCGGTCCACGCCCAGGTGCTCGCGCAACCGTTCCATGTCGGCCACCAGGTGGTGGGTCGTGTTCGCCGACAGGTCGGCGGCCGGGTCGGCGGCGTGCGGCCGGCTGCGCCCGCAGTTGCGCTGGTCGAGCAGGATCACGCGGTACCGGTCCGGGTCGAAGCCGCGCCGCTGGCCCGGGGTGCAGTTCGAGCCGGGGCCGCCGTGGACGACCAGCGCGGGCTTGCCCTCGGGGTTGCCGCACGCCTCCCAGTAGACGAGGTGACCGTCACCGACGTCGAGCAGACCATGATCATAAGGTTCGATGGCGGGATGCATCCGGCCACCGTACTAGGGGTGCGTGGTCTCCTCGTCCGTGTTCGCGGGGGCGCGGCTCATGAACAGCTCCAGTCGTGAACGGCCGTCCGGATGGTCGAGCGTGACCCGGTCGCACACGCGCTGCATCATCCACAGGCCCATGCCGCGCTGCGGCGGCCACGGCGGGACGCGGTTGAGGTGGGCGTCCGTCAGGGTGCCGCTCTCGTCCACGACGTGCACCGTCACGCCGTCGGGGTCGTTGCGGGCGCTCACCATGCCGGGCGCCCGGGCGTGCTCCAGGACGTTGCTGGCCGCCTCGCTGACCGCCAGGACCAGCCCTTCCACCCGCTGCCCGTCGAGCCCCGCCTCCAGCGCGAAGGCGCTGATCAGGCCACGCAGCAGAGCCAGGTTCGTACCGATCGGCACGTGCAGTCCGAACGACTCGCCCATGGTCACCGCCTGATTCGCCCCGTGGCCGCTCATCCCTCAGTGAGCAAATCCTAAGCACCTTGATACGACATTCGGCCGCAAAATCCTCGAAAGCCCTCCGGCGGACGTGCCGCGCCTGCCTAGGATGAAGGGCAACCGGGCATGGGAGGCAGCACGATGGCGATTCTGCCGCCAGTGCACACGGGCGACCACCTCGGAGCGCGCTTCGGCTCCGACGACGCCTTCCTGTCGGCCGCCGCCGAGTTCGCGCACGTCGGCGTCACGGGAGGGGCCCAGGTGATGATCTTCCCCTCGCCCCGGCTGCGCGGCTCGCTCGGCGACCGGCTCGGCGCGTCCCCGCCGCTGCGGCGCGCGCTCCACGAGGGGCACCTGCACGTCATGGACACCGTCCAGGCGCGACATGCCGGCGGCGGGTTCGACGCCGGCCGCCTGCACGCCGCCTACCGGGACGCCGCCCTGGCCGCGACCGCCGCCGGCTACCCGGGCCTGTGGGTGGCCGTGGACATGGCGTGGGCATGCCCCGTGGACCGTGCGGACGCCGTGGACGCGGTGGACATCGACGCGCTCATCGCGTTCGAGGCCGCCGCCAACACCCTGTTCACCCTGGGGACGCTGACCGCCCTGTGCGCGTACGACACCCGCGTCTTCACCTCCGGGCACGTCTTCCGCGCCTGCCAGGCGCATCCGGCGATCGCCGAGGCGGCCCGCTTCGGCCACCGCGCCACCGCCGACGGCGACGGGCTGGCCTTCTCCGGCGAGGCCGACCGGTCCAACGCCCTGGCCTGGAACGCGCTGCTGTCCTCGTTCGACCCCGGCCACCACGTCGTGGACATCAGCGCCATGTCCTTCCTCGGCGTCCGGGCGCTGGCCGACCTGGCCGACCTGGCCGCCGCCGACCGTTCCCGGCCGCTCACCATCCGCGCCACCTCCAGCCAGGTCACCCGGCTGTCGCTGCTCAGGATCGACCGGCTCGCCGCCATCGAGGTCCTTCCCGCCCGGACGCCCTGACGTTCGGGGCGGGCTACCGGCCGGTCTCGTGCGGCGAAGGCGGGTCGGAAGGCGGGTCGGAAGGCGGGCCGGAAGGCGGGTCGGAAGGCGGGTCGGAAGGCGGGGCGCCGGAGGGGAACAGGATCGCGCTGAGCAGGTAGGGGGCGCGGCCGGGGGCCGGGGTGTTGCCCAGGCGGCCGCCCAGGACCGCCAGCAGGTCGGTCAGCATCGCGGCGAGCTCGTCGGGGCTGAGCCACAGCGTGCCCTGCCGGTAGGAGACCGAGTCGGCGACCGGGTCGGCGCCCTCGCGGCGCAGGTAGGCGTCGAACTCGGCGATCAGGACGGCCATGGCGGCGGCGAACCCCCTGCGGTGGTCGTCGAGCGACATCGCGGCGGCGGCGCCGGCGTCGATCGCGGGACGGTCCTGGCGCAGCCGGTAGCGGCGCTCGGTGGCGCCGCGTACGCGCTGCTCGCCCTCGATCTCCAGGAAGCCGCCCTCGGTGAGGTGGGCGACCTGGCGGTAGACGGTGATCTTCGGAACCTCCGGCATGCGGGCGCAGAGCTGCGCGATCGTCATCGTGCCCGCGGCGGACACGGCGTGCACGATGCGCAGCCGTACGGGGTGCAGCAACTGCTCGACAGGATCCATGGCCCAACGATTTCATATGAGATACCGTTATCCAAAATGAAAACGTTCGGGACGGCGGAGGAGGACGCATGCGAGACGTGCGGGGGCGGGCGGTGCCGGTGAACGGACGGCACGTCTACGTCGAGGAGTCCGGCGACGGGCCCTCATGGGTGGTCTTCGAGGCGGGCGGCGGCTGCGGGCGCACCTGCTGGGACGCGGTGACGCCGCTGCTGGCGTCCGGGGCGCGGCTGGTGACCTACGACCGCGCCGGGCGCGCGCGCAGCGGCCCCGCCGGAGGGCCGCTCGGCATCGACGACCTGGCCGCCGACCTGGTCGCGATGACCGAGGCCGTCGTGCCGGGGGAGTTCGTGCTGGTCGCGCACAGCATGGGCGGGCTGGTCGCCCGCCGGGCCGCCGAGCGGCTCGGGCCCCGGCTGCGGGGGCTGCTGCTGGCCGACGTCCTGCCGGAGACCTCGCCGGTGTACGACACCTGGGACCGGACCACCGAGCAGGTCGACCGCATGCTGGCGGTGTCGCAGGCGCTCAGCCGGTTCCGTCCCCTGGCGCGGTTGTTCAGCGGGAACGTCCGGCGGTTGTTCCCCGCAGACACCTACCGGACCATGCTCGCCGAGGACTTCACCCCGGCCGGGGTCGCCCAGACCCGCAGCGAGGTCCGGGCCGTGGCCGCCGCGATCCCGGAGTTCCGGGCCCGGCCGCCGCGGCTCCCCGAATGCCCGGCGATCGTGTTGTCGGTGACCCGCGCCGCCCGTGGGCGGGAGCGTCAGCACGCCGCCAACCGCGAGCACCAGCGCCGTTACGCCGAGAGCCTGCCCGACGGGCGCCACGAGGACGTCTCCGCGGGGCATCTGGTCCAGGCCGAGCAGCCGCACCTCGTCGCCGACCGCACGGCCCGCCTCCTCCACCACGCGTCCTGATCGGTGGCGCATCGGTGGTCACGTCCGGTCCTCGCAGGCCGCCTCGGCCGGGACGGGGACCGTACCAGGTCGTTCCGGACGCGGGCGTGCGGAGGAGGCGGTGAGGCGGCGGTCCGCCACGGCCACCAGGGCGGCGAGCAGCACGAGCGCCGCCCCCGCGGCCAGCAGCGCCCTCGGCCCCAGGACGAGCGCCGCACCGGCCGCGGCCGCCCCCACTGAGGACAGCCCCATCTTGAGCCCCGCCACCGACACGAAGACCTGCGCCCGCGCCCGCGGCGGCGAGTACGCCGACCGTGCCGCCAGGCTGGCGGCGAACAGCGGCGCGTTGGCGAACCCGGCCAGCCCGAACGCCGCCACGGCCACCGGATAGACGGGCGAGAACGCGCACAGGACCAGGGCGACGGCCAGGATCACCACGTGCCGGACCGTCAGCCGCTCCGGCTCCCCGCGCAACGGGAACGCCGTCACCGCCAGCGAGCCCGCGAGATTGCCCAGCCCGTACACCGCCGCCAGAGCCGCGCCGGCCGTCGCGCCGTGGCCGAGCCGGGCGCCGAACTCGACCGCGACCACGGTCAGCCCGCCGGCGGTGACGGCGGTGAGCAGCGTGGCGACCAGCACCCGCCGCAGCGGCCCGACCGTGACCATGAGCCCCAGGGCCTGCCGCACCGTCATGGCCCCTTCGCCCCGCCGAGCCGTCGCGTCGCTCCCGGCATGGCCCTCTCGCCGGTGAGCGGCGGGGTCGGCCGGGAGGGTCAGGACGAGGGCGCCCGCCACCACGGCGGCCGCCCCCAGCGCGAGGACGGCGGACAGCGGGCCGGCCATCGCGGCCAGCCCCGCGGCCAGGGCGGGACCGGCCGTGCCGCCCACCCCGTACGTGACCGCGTCCCAGCCTTCGGCCCGTCCCCGCGCCATCCGCCCGCGGGCGGCGATCTCCGGCAGGCGGCTGCTCAGCCCGCCCGTCACCATCGGGCCGCCGGCCCCGGCGACCAGGAGCAGCGCGCCCACCACGGGCAACGGCGCGACGCCCATGAGCGCCGCGCCGGCCGCCAGCGCCGCTCCGTGCAGCGCGAAGGCCCCCGCCAGCAGCCGCCGCCCGTCGGCGGCCCCGTCCAGCCGGCGCGCCAGCCAGGGGCCGAGCAGATGGGGCACGGTCAGCAGGGCCACGAACAGGCCGCCGGCCGCGGCGCCCTGGGGGAGACGCTGGATCGCGAGCAGGATCAGGCACACGGTGGCGCCGCCGTCCACGCATCGGACCAGCGTCGCCGCGCCGACGTACCGGACCGTCGGCCATCCGGCGAAGGACGGCTCCGGCCTGTGGGTCTTCACACCGACTCCATTCGGTAACTGGCAAAAGGAAGAACAACAGTTACCGACCTTAGGGAGTTCCCTGGAATGCGGTCAAGGGCTCACGCGGGGAAGCAGTCGCCGGACGGGGCGAGCCGGGCCGACATGTTGCGCTCCATCATGTGCAGCGCCGCCTGCCCGAGATCCGGGTGGATGGACGCCACGCAGTCGGGCGGCACGGTCAGCTCGTAGTGCCGCACGTACGCGTCCAGCGCGCTGTACAGCACGCACTGCTCCGTCACCTGCCCCGCCAGGACGACCCGCTCCGCCCGGCTCTGGGACAGCAGGTACTCCAGGGACGTGCCGAAGAAGGCGCTGTGCCGCACCTTGGGCAGGAACGCGCACCCCGGCGGCGGCAGGACCGGCCGCACCAGGTCGGGCCGCCGGCCCTTCATCGCCCGCTCCTCGATCTCCCGCCGGTCGGCGGCGAAGTCGCCGTAGTTGTCATTGACGTACACGAGCTCGACGTCGTCCCGCTCGCCGGCCCGCGCGACCAGCTCCGCCAGCGGTTCGACGATCGGCTCCACCTGCCGCGCGAGCTGCTCGGCGTCCTGGTGCTCGTACGGGTTCAGCATGTCGATGACGACCAGCGCAGATCTTGCCATAACCCCTGTCCTGTCCAGGGGGCTGCCGTTTTATCCAGGACAAATCGGGGCAGACACCCCCGATCCCGTGCCAGGGGCCGACCGGCGGCCCCCGGCACGCTCACGGGGTGGTCAGTTGTTGTCGACGAACTGCTGGGCGAGGGTCCTGCCCAGCGTCACGGCCTGGTTGTGGTTCTCGATGGCCGAGACCTTCGTCCCCGAGCCGGTGAACACGATGTACGTGACGCCGGAGTCGGTGCCGCCGTTGCTCGGGTCGGGATTGATGCCCAGGTCGGCGGCGGTGCGGTAGGAGGCCTCGCCGATGATCCCCGACGGGCCCGTGTCGCCCATGACCGCGTACTCCACCTGGCCGTTGTAGATGACGGCCACCACCGTCCCGCAGCCGATGCCCTTGGTCCGGTAGTCCCAGATCGAGCTGGGGCTCGGCACCACCATGTACGCCAGCTGCGCCGCGTTCAGCGGCGTGTCGGACGTGGTGTGGCAGAACGTGTCGGCCTGGAAGCAGCAGTCGGTGTTCTCGTTGCACTGCGTGGTGCGGACGCCGTCGCAGTCGATGTCCAGGTCGCCCTTCCAGAACACGCCGCCGGTCTTGCCGCACACCGGGACGGTCCCCGAGGAGACGTCGGAGTCGGTCTTGTACTTGCCGTTGGAGATCTGGGCGCATGTGGTGACCTTGGCGAGGAGCTGGTCGGCGGTGGGACCGCCGGTGCCGCCGGTCGCGGTGCCGGTGACCGCGGCGCTGTGCGCGGACTCGTTGCCCGCCGCGTCCACCGCCGTGACCGTGTACGTGTGCGTGGACCCGGAGGTCAGCCCCGCCACCGTGGCGCTCGCGGTGGGCGAGGTCGCCACCACGGCGGTGCCCTCGTAGACGCGGTAGCCGGTGACGCCCACGTTGTCGGTGGAGTCGGTCCAGGCCAGGGAGATGCTGGCGGCCGAGGCGCCGGTCACCCGCGGGCCCGTGGGCACGGTGGGCGCCTGGCCGTCGGGGCCGCCGGAGCCGCTGACCGACAGCCTGTCCACGTTCGGGCCGCCGTCGGCGCCGGTCCCGGTCGCGCGGACGGTGTTGACGCCGGCGTTCAGCGTCACGGTGGCGCGGGCGTCGGCCCAGGTGTCCCAGCTTCCGGTGCCGGGGAAGGCCAGGCCGGTCACCGCGGTGACGCCGTTGACGGCGATGTCCATCGGGCGGGCGACGGCGGTGCCGTTGGCGTAGCGGAAGGTCAGCGTGTGGCTGCCGGCCTCGGCGACGTTGACCGACCACTCGACGGAGCCGCCGGCGGCGTTGACGTAGTCGACGAACCCGGTGCCGGTGTAGCCGGTGTGGTTGGTGGCGACGCTCGCCTGGGTCAGCGTCGCGGCCTCGGCCTGGTATTCGGTGGCCGGGGCGTCGGCGGTGGTGGCCTCCAGGAAGTCGAGGTTGGGGTTGCCGCCCGCGGAGGCGGCGGTGACGCGGATCTTGTTGTCGCCCTGGTTCAGGGTGGCGGTGAGGGTGGAGGTCGCCCAGGTGTCCCAGTTCGCCGTAGCGCCGAACGAGCGCCCGGCCGACACGACCGTGCCGTTGACGGAGACGTCGGAGGTCCGGGCCGAGCCGGTGCCGTTGGCGTACCTGATGGCCAGGGTGGCGGTGCCGGCCGCCGGGGCGTTGACGGTCCACTCCGTGTACGGGCCGGCCGTGTTGTCGCTGTTGACGAAGCCGGTGCCGGAGAACCCGGCGTGGTTCGCCTCGACGGCGCCCTGGACGTTGGTGGCGTTCTCGGCCTCGTAGCGCACGGTCGCGGCGCGGGCCGGCAGCGCGACGAGCGCGGAGACGGCCAGGCACGCGGCGGCGATCGGGACGAGGGTGCGTAAGCGGGTTGCGAGCACGGTCACTCCCTCGGGGGCTATTGGATGGCGGAGCGGCGGATCGTGTCGGCGGTGCCGTCGCCGTTGTTGTCGGAGTTGGTCGAGCCGAACCAGATGGCGGCGGCGTTCGGCACCTT
>NZ_JBITEZ010000034.1:0-42259 GCF_044455665.1 Nonomuraea sp. NPDC051191
GCTCCCACTCCGCGTTGGTTAAGTCACCTCGACCCATAGGTCAATCGTGACGACGCAGGCACGATCAGTCAGCAGATCTAAGAAACAGCTCCTAGCGGCCAGCTCCCCCCGACGGCGGCACCTAAGGCCACGCCCTGAACACCGCCGGCCGACGCCGAGCGCATCACAGGCGCCCACCTCGACAGTGAGATCGAGGCGGAGCGGGCCCCCGAGGTGACGGCGTGGTGCCTCCGGGCTGTCGCCGAGTACCTTGCACCCGCCTTTGACCCGGTCGCAGCCGACGTCGATGGGTTCCAGCAGCGCACCTGACCGCCCTGCCGCATCCTCAGATTCATACCTACCGAACATGGGGTGCCACCGGAATACGGCAGAAACGGGCCGCAGTCAGTCGGATCCGCAGGTCGGACAGTGAGGCCGAGGGCTGGGTTTCGGCCGTGGATGACCTTGCCCAGCCTGGGGCCGGATTGCGATCGGCATGGCTACCGACGCGCCGGCCTGCGGAGATGTCGTTCGATTGACCTGACAGAGCTCCAAGTATGTGCCCTACCTTCCCTCCGCTTGTTTGGTCCAGTAGGCGAGTTCGTGCCGGGCGGCCAGGGTGCCGGGGTGCTCGGGGCCGAGGTGTGCGGTGCGGTGCTCGCACAGCTGCAGAGCCAGAGCGAGGACGGAGCGATGGTCACCGGCGGCGCCGAGATACCGGCAGATTTCGAGCAGGCTGTCGGAGCCGGGCGGCAGGACAGTGAGGGCGTGCGGCAGCAGCCGCCGATAGTCAGGCCAAGCTCCAGGGGCCCATGGCTCGTCGGGACCTTCAGCGAAGGCTCACCCGGACTGCCGCACCTCGAGGCGAGGCTGGCTGCGGAGGAAGTTGCTACGCGTCCTTGCCGGGCTGGGCGCGAGTGGCGCGCTGCACAGGGGGTTGATCGCCCTTGTATTCGTCGCTACCGAGCAGGTCGGCTTCGTTGACGTGACGGGCCACTCCCCCGATGAGCGGCCGGCCTCCACCAGCCCGCTACGCGTGCTCTTCCCATGGCCTCACACCCCCACGCCTTGCCGGACGCCCGCTCCGCGGCCCCCAGACCAGGGCGAATTCAATCCGGAAACTCCTGAAACTCAACATCAGCACGCTGGGCATCGGCTCCCCGTACGGGTCCGGCGTCACCGGTAGTTCTACGGAATACGCCGGTCACCAGGGACGGCACGCTGGGAGACATGCAAAACGTGAACATTTGGAGTGAAGAGTTCGGCGCCGAGACCGACGCGCCAATCCTGTTGATCATGGGTTCGATGTCGCAGGGCATCCTGTGGCCGGACGAGTTCGTCGGCCGACTGACCGCCGGGGGCCGCAGGGTGATCCGCTACGACCACCGCGACACCGGCATGTCGGGCACCGTCGACTTCGCGGCCGAGCCGTACACCTGGGACGACATCAAGAACGACGTCTACCGCGTGCTGGACGCCCACGGCTTGGACAGCGCGCACCTGGTGGGCCACTCGGCGGGCGGGCTGCTCGGCCAGCTCATCGCGGTGGAGGCGCCGGAGCGGGTGCGCTCGCTGACCGTCATCGCCTCCTCGCCACTCGGCGGCGGAGAGGGCCAGGTGCTCATGCGGGCCCTGACGGGGCAGCCGCAGCCCGAGGGCAGCCTGCCGGAGCCGGCGCCGGAGTTCGTGGAATTCTTCCGCGCGCTGATGGCCGCCCCGCCGCCGCAGGACCGGCGCGCGCTGATCAACGGCATGATCGCCGAGCAGCGCGTGCTGCACGGCACCGGGCTGCCGTTCGACGAGGACGCGGCCCGCCGGCTGCAGGAACGCATCTACGACCGGGCCCGCGACCTGTCGGCGGTGGCCAACCACCGGCTGGCCGCAGCGGCCGGCCCCGACTTCGAGCCGGTGGGCGTGCTCCACCGGGTGAAGGCGCCCACGCTGGTCATCGAGGGCAGCCACGAGCCGGTCAAACCGGGTCACGGCGCCATCATCGCCGAGCAGATCCCGGGGGCGCGGCTGACGATCGTGGCAGGCATGGGGCACACGCTGCCGCTGGAGATCCACCAGGAGCTGGCCGACGCGATCCTCACGCACACGGCCGAGTGAGGAAGCTCCTCTGTCCAGCTCAACCGCTCCACCTATGCCAACGACAATCCTTTGCCCCTCACCGACCCCGACGGCCACAAGACGACCAAGCCAAAGAAGACTCAGTACGACAAATGCAGGAAGAACCTCAACAAGAAGGGCTTCGAGAAGTGTGTGTTCGGGACGAAGAAAACGACACAGCAGTGCGAGAAGGATGCCGTCCACAGGTGTGTGAGGAGTATCGGCACAACGGCAACAGATGCGATGGCGCCGACCCGGTTTACGAGAAGTGCCGGGCCGGCGGGACATGACGCTCCGCCTGCATCGAAGGAAATGTCGTGTACGTGACATGCCGCAACCTGTACACCAAGGGCGAGGACGGCTCGAACGAAATAGCTGGGCGCCGTCGGGGCGGACTGGCTACAAGCAGTCGGCCCCCGTCTGGCCAACTGCCATGTCCGAGGAGGCGATCCGAAGACCCGCTTCGGAGGAGGGCTCACTCACCTCGAATGCATCGTGGAAACCGGAAGGGTCCAAGGATGCGCGAAACTGCACGCCGACGAGTGCATTCTCCACCCGAAGCGGGCTGGATATGACGACAGGCCGATCGAGACCTGCCTCAAGAACCCCAAGCACAAGTACGAGGAGCACTGCTACCAGAGCTACTCCCCCACGCAGATATGGATAAGAAGAAGGTACTGCGGGACAAGCAGCCTGGCTCGGTCAACGGTGTCTGTGGGACCATTGACGTGGTCAGTGGATTCCCGTGGGTCGATAAGATTCCTGTGGTCGGACAGTACAAGGGCGTGGTCGGCGACATCTGCAAAGGGTTGTCCACCATAGAGAACATCCTGCTCGACCATGGCGTCAGCTGGGAGAACAAGAAATGGGACCAGCTGCGCAAGAGCAACCCGGGCGAGTAAGTCACCCTCACGTTCGACGTGACCAACTTCCCGATCCTGCGGTCGATGGACCTGAGCCCCGCCCCGACTACTTGCAGATGGCGCGAGGAATGACGAATCAACGTGCTGCACGCGGTGGGCCGTGGTCAGGTCTTGGCCTGATCCTGCTGACAGGCGTGCTGCTGGTAGCGCTGGCCTGGGTGGTGGCCGACGGGCGTGAGAGCGCCAGGATCGCCACCGCCAGGGACCTGGCCCTGCAAGGGGTGAGGCTGCGTGATGTCGATGACCTGGCCGCGCGGCTCGTGGGCGCGGCCGCGGTCGAGCTGCACGCCGATGCCGGTACGCGGGCCGCGCTGACCGGCACGTTGCTCGCCGGGCGTCAGGGCAATCTGCCGGGCGCGAGCGACGTGCGGGACCTCGCGCTGTCGGCCGACGGGCGGATCGCGCTGTCGGCGGACGCGCACGAGCGCGTCGTCCGGTGGGAGCTGGCGCCTCAGGGTCTTCCCGGGCGGGGCCTGCTGGTGACCGCGTCGAGCACGTTGCAGGATCGCCTGGACGCCTCCGCGGTGGCGCTCACCGCTGATGGCCGCACCGGCCTGATCGGTGGTCGCGACGGTTCGGTGCGCGTGTGGGCGATGGGCGGTCATTCCCGCTCGCGCACGGTCGTGGCGGGTGATGGCGTGCGGCCGGTGAGCGCGGTGGCGCTGTCGCGGGACGGCGGGAGGGCCGTGGCGGGCTTCGACGGCGGCGGGGTCGTCTTCTGGGACGCGGCCGGCGGGCAGCTCCGGCGGCCGTCGGCGGTGCACGCGTCGGCGGTGTTGTCGGCGGGGTTGAGCGCCGATGGGCGCAGGGCGTTGACGGTCAGCGAGGACAAGGCGGTGGTGTGGGACCTGGCCGATCCGGCGCGTCCGGTTCAGGCGGGGGTGCTGACCCGGCCGGGTGTGCCGTGGGGGGCGGGTGCGCTGAGCGCCGATGGGCGTACGGCGGTGACGGGGAATCAGGTGTGGGACGTGGGCGATCCGGCCAGGCCGCGGCGGCTGGCGACGTTGCCGGGGGTGCGGAGCCTGATGATCGGCGTGGCGTTGACGTCCGACGGGAGTGGCGCCGTGACGGGCGAGGACGGCGGCAGGGTCGGCTGGTGGGGGTTGCGTGACCGGCTGCGTCCGGTGCTGCTGGCCGAGTTGCCCGGGCCGCCGGGCCCGGTGGGCGCGGTGGCGTTGAGCGCCGACGGCGGGGTGGCCATGAGCGCGGCGGCCGGGTGGGGGGTGATGTCGTGGCAGGTCGGCGGGATCAGCGATGATCCTCTGCGTGACGTCTGCGCCGACTCGGCCTTGCGTGCTCTCCGGGTGACTCCGGAGACGTGGGCGAAGATCGCCGGTGGCGTGGGCTGGCCGGATGGACTTGGCGATCCAGGCCCCCACAACCCATGTCCTGCGCTCTGATCATGAGGAAACACCGAGAATGCGAGTAGTCAGGACGTGCTGGAAGGGGGCGTAGGAGCTCCATTTCTTGAGGGGTGTCACCCGTGGGGACGACTGTGGAATGCCGCCACAGCGCTCGGCGTGATCGTGACGGTGATGGGCTGTGGTGCCAGCACAACCTCCCCAGGAGCGCCTTCACCGTGCCTTTCCGGCCGTACGTGCCACAGCGGCCCAGCACTGCGATCTGCCCAGCGATGCAGATATCCCCAGCCCGGATTCTCGGCGGCCAGGCGCAGCACCAGAGTGCGGATGGCAGGTCGGGATCGGTGGCCGTCCCGGCCCGTGCTTAGGTAGGTCCAACGTCGCCTCACCAGGTCGGCGTGCCAGCGCAGGAGCGTCCGCGGGGCGACGAACAGGTGACTTCGGCGGCGTCGGTACAGGAGTCGCGCGAGCGCGGAAATGATGGCCCGGTCCGCCCACGACAGCCGGGGCACGGCGACCTTGCGCCGGAGAACAGCCAACTGACGCCGCGACACCAGGATCTCTGCGTCCTTGGACGCCTGTGATCGCGCAGGCAGCGCGATCGCCTCCGAACCGGCTCTTCCTCACGCCGCAGTTCCTGGGACCCGACCACCCCGTGCAACCGAACTCCGCGTACCGGCGCTTGGGAACGGCCTTGAGCAGCCAGAGCTCGTTCTCGTCATGACCGGGTTCGAACTGCACCACGCGTGCGCCCGGGTCGGTGGAGGCGTTCGCGACTGCCAGAACCTTGCCCGAGTGCTTGGCGATGTGCCGCCTTGTCTCCATAAGAGACGATTGCGCACGGGAGATCACCCTTCGACCGTGACCGCTTTCGGACAGGGTTTCCGACCGCACCTGGTCGTACCACCACTGGAACAGCTCGGCGCCTCGGCGACGAGTCCGGCCCCTCCCCCGCACTCCAGCCGATGTCGCCGCCGGGCGCGGCGACACGATCCCGGTCCGACCCGGGCCACCGGGTCACGCGAGCTTGAGCAGCAGTTCGGTGAGCTCGTCCGGCATGGTGATCATGCAGTCGTGGCCCGTCGGCAGCTCCCACACCTGTGCGGGGCTGCCGTTGGGCTGCGTCGCCGGGACGGGCCGCCGCGTGATGCCCTCCGGCACGCCCGCGACGCAGTGGATGTGCGTCCGCGGGATCGCGTGCGTGACGGGGTTGTCCAGCCGGACCGGCTGCTGGAGGCAGAGCGCCGGCTGGTCCGACAGCATCGCCCGCAGCCAGGCCACGTCCGCCGGGTCGGTGACCCCGAACAGGCCCAGGGGCGGCGGCAGCTCGGGCATCGGCGGGATCCGCCAGCCGGTCCCGGACTGCGCGGCGCGGTCGATGAGGGCCTGGGTGACGGGCTGCACGTCCACCGCGCTCTCGCCGTCCTCCGGGACCATCGCGTCGAGGTAGACCAGGTGGGCGATGCGTTCCGGGATGCGGTTGGCGACCGAGGAGATGACCAGCCCGGCGTAGCTGTGGCCGACCAGGATCACGTCGATGAGGTCGTTCGCGGTGATCAGCTCGACGATGTCGCCGGCGTGGGTGTCCAGTCCCACCTCGGGGCCGAGCAGATGGGCCTTGTCACCGAGGCCGGTCAGCGACGGCGCGGCCGCCTGATGCCCGGCCGAGGTCAGGAGCGGGACCACCCGCTCCCAGCATCGTCCGCTGTGCCAGGCCCCGTGTACCAGCACGTACGTTGACATGTGCGGCTCCTTGCTCATCAAAGGGGTGTTCGTTCCCGAGTGAGGTTTCCGCTCGTCCGCCGGCGCAGCCAGAGCCCTCACGATCCTGGGGGTGAGGGGGCCAGGCACGCGCCGAGGTGCGCCGTTACCGTGGGGCGCATGGGCGGCGAATCCAACCTTCTGGGCGAATACGTACGCGCCCGCCGGGAGCTCGTCACTCCTGAGCAGGCCGGCATCCCTTCCGTGGGCGTACGGCGGGTGCCGGGCCTGCGCCGGGAGGAGGTCGCGATGCTCGCCGGCATCAGCGCCGACTACTACCTGCGCCTGGAGCAGGGCCGCGACCGCAACCCGTCCGCGCAGGTGCTGGTGTCCCTCGCGCGCGTGCTGCGGCTCGACGACGACGCGACGGCCTATCTGCTGCGCCTCGGGGCGGGCGATCCCCGGCGGCGACGGCGGCGGCCCCGCAAGGAGAGCGTTCCCACGGGCATCGCCAAGCTCGTCGCCGCGCTCGCGCTGCCCGCGTACGTGGAGGGCCGCTCCTTCGACGTCCTGGCCGCCAACGCGCCGGCGACCACCCTGTCGCCGCGGCTCGCGGCGGGGCGCAACCGCCTGCGGGACGTGTTCCTCGACCCCGCCGAGCAGGCTCTCTACCCGGACTGGGAGAACGCCGCGCAGGGCATGGTCGCCGGCTTCCGCAAGTCCGTCGGCGCCGACATCGACGATCCCCGGTTCGTCGAACTCGTCGGCGAGCTCTCCCTCGCCAGCCCGCTGTTCAGCAGGCTCTGGGCCCGTCACGACGTGAACACGTGCGAAGGCGCGGCCAAGCGCCTCGACCATCCCCAGGTCGGTGAGCTGTGGCTGAACCGGGAGAGGCTGGGCGTGAGCGGCGCGGCGGGCCAGACGCTCATCGTCCTGCACCCGGACCCCGGCACCGGCAGCGCCGAGAAGCTGGCGCTCCTCGCCTCCGTCACGCCTTCCCCGTAAATCACCCAGGGGCTCGCCGACCGGCTCGGCCGCGCGCATCCGCCGCTGGAGTTCGGCCTGCGCGTCACCACCGCCGGCCGGCGCCGCCTGCCGTGACTCAGGCGGAGGGGCGCAGGCGGCGCTCGGCCGGTGGGATCAGCAGCACCTCCAGCGCGCGGGCGCAGGCCCGCGCGTGCGCGGCGAACCAGTCGATCCGCGCGTCGCTGATGACCAGCGGCGTGGAGCGCACGGCCAGCGCGTAGCGGACGTGGTTGTGCCGGTCGAGCACCGGCACCGCGACGGTGCGGATGCCGTCGCCCGACTCCCCGTCGTTGAGCGCATACCCCGACTCGCGCACGCGGACCAGCTCCTCGCGCAGTTCGGCGTGGTCCACGATGGTGCGGCCGGTCAGCGCCGGCAGCGGGCCGAGCGCCTCCAGGTCGGCGCTGCCCTCCGGGTCCCAGGCCAGCAGCACCTTGCCCAGAGCCGTGGAGTGCAGGGGGCGGCGCAGCCCGGCGCCGCTGTCGGGGTTGAGCGAGCCGCCGCTCAGGATGACCGCGTGCCGGTCGTTGCGGACGGCCAGGTCCACGGTGGCGGAGGTGATGCGGGCCAGCTCGGCCAGTTCGGGGGTGATGCGGTGCAGGCCGCGCCGGTGGAAGGAGAGCTGCCCCAGCTCCGTGATGGACGGCCCCAGCCGGTAGCGGCCGGTGCGCGCCTCCTGCTCCAGGAAGCCCGTGGCGGCCAGCGTCCTGGCCAGGCGGTGGGTGGTCGAGGTGGACAGCCCCATCCTGCGCGCCAGGTCGGACAGGCCGAGCGAGGCGTCACCGCCCCCGAAGCAGCCGAGCAGGCCGATCGCCCTGCGCACCGACTGGACGCTGTCGTCTGTTGCCATGCGGGAAACTCCGTCTTCCGAGTAGGGAGATCGGGGACCAGGTGGAAGCCGGTCCAGCCGGGAACGCTTCCCGCATCGCGGGACAATCTTTGCATTCCCTACCAATTTACAAGCAAACTCTGGCCCATGACCACAGCCGCACTCGACGCCATCTGGTTCACCCGCTGTCCCGTCCCCACCGCCACAGGCATCGCGGCCGACCAGGGCTGGCTGGCGGGAGAGTTCGCCGGCGACGGGATCGAGGTCCGCTCGCTGCAGGACGACGACCCCGGCGTGCCCCGCGAGACCCACTACACCCACGCTCTGACCGGCCTGTTCCGCGAGGGCGGCAACGTACCGGCGCTGTGGGCGCGCTCGCGCGGCGAGGCGACCAGGCTCATCGGGCTCACCTGGATCGAGGAGCGGCAGGTCGTGCTGGTGCGCGGCGGCACCGCCCTGGAGAGCCCCGAGCAGCTCAAGGGCCTGCGGCTGGCGGCGCCCCGGCACCGCATCGCCATCGACTTCTGGCGGGCCATGGCCCTGCGCGGCTTCCACGGCGCGCTCTCCCTGGCCGGGCTCGGGCTCGGTGACGCCGAACTGGTGGACGTCGAGGCCGAGCCAGACGGCGGCCAGTGGGAGGCGGAGCTGGCCGCGCTGGCCGCCGGCCGGGTGGACGCGGTCTACGTCAAGGGCGCGCTCGCCGTCGAGGCCGCCCTGCGCCACGGCGCGGAGGTGGGCATCGACCTGGACGCCGTGCCGGACCGGCGCGCGCGGATCAACAACGGCACCCCCCGCCCGATCACCGTCCACCAGCGCCTGCTGGACGAGCATCCGCAGGTGGTCACCCGCTTCCTGGCCGTCCTGCTGCGCGCCGCGGACTGGGCCGCCGCGCACCCGTCCGAGGTGGCCAGGATCCTGGGCGCGGAGACCGGCGCCGGCGCGACCGGCGTGGCCGCGGCCTACCGCCCCGGCGCCTCGCTCCACCTCGACCTGTCCGCCGAACGCCTCGACCTGCTGGCCGAGCAGGAGCGCTTCCTGCGCGGCCACGGCTTCCTCGAATCACCCGTGGACGTCGCCGCCTGGGCCGACCACACCCCGCTCCAAGGAGTCACCCATGCGTAAGCTGCTGCTCGCCCTTCCGCTCGCCCTCCTGGCCACGGCCTGCGGCGGCCCGGACACCACCACCACCGCCGCCGGCCAGGAGCAGGTCGTCGTGCGCATCTCCGACCCCGGCAACAGCGGCTTCCTGGCCGTCGCGAAGAAGGACGGCAGCCTGGACGCGGCCCTGGCCAAGGTCAACGCCCAGGTCAAGTGGGCCGGGGACTTCTCCGTGTTCGCCCCGGCCGCCCAGGCCATCAACGCGGGCTCGCTCGACATCGCCACCGGCTCGATCACCTCCGGCGTCACCGCGCTGGCCGTCAAGCCCAGTTTCAAGATCTTCGCCACCGTCCCGCCCGACCTGGCCGGGGAGGGCATCGTGGTGAAGAAGGACTCGCCGATCAGGTCCGTGGCCGATCTGGCCGGGCGCAGCGTGGCCGTCGGGCACGGCGGCACCAGCGAGTACCTGCTGCTCAAGGCATTGCAGACGTTCGACGTGCCGGTCGAGAAGGTCAAGCGGGTCTATCTGCCGCCGCCGCAGACCGCGCCGGTCTTCGGCTCGGGCGAGGTGGACGCCTGGTCCACCTTCTCCACCTTCCTCATCCCCGCCGTCACCCAACTGGGCGCGCGCGTCCTGGCCGACGGCGAGGCGATCAAGTCGGACAACTACGTGATCTACGTGGCCGCCAACAAGCTGCTGCAGGAGCATCCCGAAGTGGTCAAGGCGCTGTTCGCGTTCATCAAGGAGGGCAGCGCCAAGGAGATCGCCGATCCGGCGGCGTACCTGAACGTCTTCACCCAGACCGGCCCGCAGGCCGTGCAGGGCGAGCAGAAGGAGCTCGTGGTCGGCATCCAGAAGAAGGGCAGGCCCGTCCAGGCGGTCACCGCCGCCGAAATCACGAAATATCAGGACGTGGCGAGGTTCTTCCTCGACCAGAAGGTGCTCACCGCGCCGCTGGACGTCTCCCAGCACGTCGTGGACGTGAACACGCTCGGGAGCGCGCGGTCATGAGCGTGGCCACTCACGCGGAGGCCGGCGTCGAAGGGCTCGTCGCGCCACAGCCGCCGCGCTCGTCCGGCCGCCATCCGGCCGTCACGCTCGCGCTGCGCGCCACCGGCCCCGTCCTGCTGCTCGCCGCCTGGTACGCGGCCACCGCCACCGGCGCCCTCACCCAGGACGTGCTCGCCGGCCCTCAGGACGTCGTCGACACCTTCGGCGAGCTGTGGGCCGACGGCCAGCTCCCCGAGGCGCTGCGCGTGTCGGTCACCAGGGCCGGGCTCGGCCTGCTGCTGGGCGCCTCCACGGGGCTGGCGCTGGGCGTCGTCTCCGGCTTCACCCGGCTCGGCGAGGAGCTCGTCGACTCCTCGATGCAGGCCCTGCGCGCCATCCCGTTCCTGGCGCTGACCTCGCTGTTCATCGTCTGGTTCGGGATCGAGGAGGCGTCCAAGATCCTGCTGATCGGGGTGGCCTGCACGTTCCCCATGTACATCAACGTCTCCAGCGGGGTGCGCAACGTGGACCGCAAGGTCGTCGAGGCGGCCCGCTCGTTCGGACTGGGCCGGCTGGCCGTCGCCCGCGAGGTCGTGCTGCCGGGCGCGCTGCCGTCGATCTTCGCCGGGCTGCGGTTGTCCACCACGCTCAGCGTGATCGCGCTCATCGCCGCCGAGGAGATCAACGTGACGGCCGGGCTCGGCTACCTCATGGCCCGGGCCACCGACTACCTGCGCACCGACATCCTCGCTCTGTGCGTGCTGCTGTACGCGGTGATCGGGCTCGCCGCCGACCTGGCCCTGCGGCTGGCCGAGCGGGTCACGATGCCCTGGCGCAGGGCGGTGACGATCCGATGAGCCTCGCCGTACGCACCCGGGGGCTGCGCAAGGTCTTCGGCGAGCGGGCCGTGCTCGACGGGGTGGACCTGGACGTGCGGCGCGGCGAGTTCCTGGCGCTGCTCGGCGCGAGCGGCACCGGCAAGACCACGCTCCTGCGCATCCTGGCCGGGCTGGACGCGGCCGGCGGCGGCAGCGTGCTGGTGCCGCCGGTGCGCACCGTCGTCTTCCAGGAGCCGCGGCTCGTCCCGTCCAAGCGTGCCCTCGCCAACGTGATCATCGGGCAGGGCCGCGCCGCCCGCGCCAAGGGCCTGGCGGCCCTGGCCGAGGTGGGGCTGAGCAGCCATGCCGACGCCTGGCCCGCGACGCTGTCCGGCGGCGAGGCCCAGCGGGTCGCGCTGGCCAGGGCCCTGGTACGCGAGCCGGAGCTGCTGCTGCTCGACGAGCCGTTCGCCGCGCTGGACGCCCTGACCCGGCTGCACATGCAGGACCTGATCGCCGAGCTGTGCGCCCGGCACCGCCCGGCCGTGGTGCTGGTCACGCATGACGTGGAGGAGGCGATCCTGCTCGCCGACCGGATCGCGGTGCTGCGCGCGGGCACGTTCGTCACCGATGTGCGGGTCGAGCTCGACCGGCCGCGCGACCGCACCGACCCCGACTTCGTCGAGCTGCGCCGCCGGCTCCTCGCCGACCTCGGCGTGGACGCCCCCGCGGGAGCGGCGCCATGACGGCGCCCGGGAGCAGTGCCGTGAGCAGGGCCGTGAGCAGGGCCATGAGCAGGGCCATGACGGCGGCGGGCTGGATCGCCGAGAACGCCGCCGCGCTGACCGGGCTCGCCGACCGGATCTGGGCCTACGCCGAGCCGTCGCTGCGCGAATGGCGCTCGGCGCCGGCCACCGCCGCGCTCCTGCGCGCGCACGGCTTCACGATCGCGTGGGGCACGGCCGGCCTGCCTGCCGCGTTCGTCGCCACCCACGGCGACCGGGGGCCGGTGCTGGGCTTCAACGTCGAGTACGACGCCCTGCCCGGCCTGTCCCAGCGGGCCGGCGCGGCCCGGCACGAGCCGGTCGCGTTCGAGGGCGACGAGTACGCCCCCGCCTACGGCCCCGGCCACGGCTGCGGCCACAACGCCCTGGCGGCGGCGTCGGCAGGCGCGGCCATCGCCGCCGCCACGGCACTGGGGAACCGGGCCACGATCAAGGTGTTCGCGTCCACCGGCGAGGAGCACCTGGTCGGGAAGGCGTACGCGGTGCGCGACGGCGCCTACGACGGGCTGGACGCCTTCCTCGACTGGCACCCCGCCCCCGTAACCGGCACCGGCTGGGACGTCACCAGCGCCCTGTACTCGGCCACGTTCTCCTTCCTCGGCTCGCCCGGCCACGGCTCGAACCCGCTGGGCACCCGCAGCGGCCTGGACGGCGCGCTGCTGCTGACGGAGATGGTCGAGCGCCTGCGCGCCGGCCACGTCTCCCCCTCCGGCCGCGTCAGCTACACGATCAGCGGCGGCGGCGCCCCCAACGTCACCCCCGACCTGCGGACGGTCTGGGTCTATGTCCGCGAGTCCACGGCCGCCGCCGCCAGGACCCTCTACGACCAGGTCGTGACCTGCGCCCACGCCGCCGCCGCCGGCAGCGGGACCCGGCTGGAGCACCGCCTGGTCACCGCCATCCGGCAGGGGCTCGGCAACCGGGCGGGCGCCGAGCTGCTGCACCACACGATGAGCGAGCTGGGGCCGCCGGTGTTCACCGACGCCGACCACGCGTTCGCGCGGCGGCTGCAGGCGGCGATCGGCCGGCCGCCCGCCGGCCTGGCCGGCGAGGTGCTGCCGCTGCGCCCGCCCGCCGGTCCTGACCTCGGCGGCCCGTCCAGCGACACCTCCGAGGTGAGCTGGACGGCGCCGCACCTCAGCCTGGTCGCGGCCGTGGTGCCGCTCGGGGTGCCCCTGCACTCGTGGGCGGCCACCGCGGCGACCGGCACCCCGATCGCACATGCCGGGCTGCTGGCCGCCGCCCGCTACCTGGCCACGGCGGCGGTCACGCTGGTCGAGCAGCCCGAGACGCTCGCGGCGGTCGGCGCGGAGTTCGACTCCCGCGAGCGGGAGCCCGCGCTCCTGCCGGCCGGCGCCGAGCCGCCGTACCACCTTCCGCCGCGCGGCTTCCTCGACGAGACGGGCCAGTCGCCGCGGCCGACCCGGACGCCGCCCGTTTCCGCTGAACCCCTAGGAAAGATCTGACATGTCCGTCCTGCTCATCTCCGGCAGCCCATCGGCCGCCTCGCGTACCGTACGTCTGCTCGACCACCTGGCCGGGCGGCTGGACCGGCCCGCCACCGTACTGCGCCTTCGTGACCTGCCCGCCGAGGCCCTGTTGCGCGGTGACATCGCCCATCCCGAGCTGGCCCACGCCACCGCGCAGGTGGCCGCGGCCGACACGATCGTCGTCGCCACCCCGATCTACAAGGCGTCCTACACCGGCCTGCTGAAGGCGTTCCTGGACGTCCTGCCGCAGGGCGCGTTCGCCGGCAAGACGGTGGTGCCGATCGCCACCGGCGGCACCCCGGGCCACCTGCTGGCCGTGGACTACGCCCTGCGCCCGGTGCTGAGCGTGCTCGGCGCGCGGCACGTCACGCGCGGCCTGTTCGTGCTGGACAGCCAGATCGAGCCGCTGGCCGGGGAGCTGCTCCCGCGCATCGACGCCCTGCTGGAAGAGGTCCCGCTGGGGGCGGCGGCATGACGGCGCACCGCACCGGCCGCTTCCACCTGGCCCTGCCCACCCGGAGCCCCGCCCCCACCCCGTTGCCGGGCTTCGTCACCGACGTGCGGCCGGCGCTCACCGACCTCGCCGGGCGGGCCGCCGTGGCCGCGGACCTGTCCGGGTGGGCGGGCGCGCTCTCGCCCTTCGACCCCGCCGGCCAGGAATCTCTCGCCGTCGCCGCCAACGCCCTGCGCCGCACCCGCCACCTGCGGGTCGTGGCCGAGTTCCACCCGGCCGTGGCCACCCCGGTCTACGCGGCCAAGCTCTCGGCGTCCCTGCAGCGTTTCTCCGCCGGACGGCTCGGCTGGCGGCTCGCGGTGGATCTGGACCCGGCCGTGGCCAGGGCGCAGGGCGACTTCCTGACCGGCGCCGCCCGGTTCGCCCGCGCCGACGAGTTCCTCACCGTGGCCAAGGGCGTCTGGGGCGGCGGCCCGTTCGACTTCGCCGGGGACTTCTACGAGGTGGTCAAGGGCGGCTTCGGCGCGCCGCTGTCGTCCCCGCCCTTCCCCGAGGTGCACCTGTCGGGCGTCTCGCCCGAGGCCCTGGAGCTGTCGCGCCGCCACGCCGACGTGCACGTCTTCGGGGCCGGTGACGACCTGGCGGCCCTCGTCCCCGAGCTGCCCGGCCTGCGCTACGGCGTGCACCTGCCCACGATCGAGGCCGCCGACGAGTACGCCGCGCTCGGCGTCACCGAGTTCTTCCTCCAGACCGAGGACGTCTACCGCCTCGGCGAGCACGTGAAGGAGCGGTCTGTTGACCGTTGACATCTACTGGCGCATTCACATGGAGGGCGACCAGCCCTCGCTGCGCCGCCGCGTCCGCAGCCGAGGCGGTTTCGCCCCCGGCGGCACCGCCCCCGGCACCAGGGACGGCCGGGACGACGGCTACAGCCACGCCGACTACATGGCCGAGGTCGCCAGGGCCGCCGAGGACAGCGGCTTCACCGGCGGGCTGCTGCCGAACTTCCCGCACACCGACGACCCGTGGGCCGCCGCCGCGACGCTGGCCCGCGAGACCACGTCGTACCGCTTCATGGTGGCCTTCCAGCCCGGCTTCCTGCACCCCGTCCAGGCCGCCCGGATGACGGCCACGCTGCAACGGGCCACCGGCGGCCGGATCGTCTACAACGTCATCTCCGGCGGCGGCGGCCCGGCGCAGCTGTGGTGGGGCGACAAGGTGGACCACGACGACCGCTACGCCCGCACCTCGGAGTTCCTGGACGTGCTCAAGGGAGTCTGGCAGGGCGGGCACACCCACCGTGGCCGCTTCTACCAGGTGGAGAACGCCGGGCTGCCGGAGGAGCTGGCCGGGCAGCCGTTCCCCGAGATCTTCTTCTCCGGCTCCTCCCCCGCCGCCATCGACGCCGCCGGACGGCACGCCGACTACTACCTGTCCTGGCTGGAGCCGTTCGAGGCGCTGGAGGAGAAGTTCGACGCGGTGCGCGCGCACAGTGCCACGCCGCCCCGGTTCGCCGTGCGGGTGGACCTGCTGGCCCGGGAGAGCGAGGAGGAGGCATGGGCGGAGATCGAGGCCGGCTGGCGGGCCCGGCCGCGCGAGAGCGACGCCGGCGAGGGCGACTCCGTCGGCGTGCGACGCAGCCGCGCCTTCCTCGCCGGAGCCGGTGACGACCCCCGCGCCCTGGAGGTCGCCCCCCACGTGTGGGGCGGGTTCAGCCAACTGCGCGACGGCCCGGCCTTCGGCCTGGTCGGCGACTACCACCAGGTCGCCGACCGCCTCGACCGGCTGCTGGACCTCGGGGTGGACGCCCTCATCCTGGCCGGGATCCCCCATCTCGAAGAGGCCCGCCGCGTGGGCCGCCACGTTTTGCCGCTACTGAAAGGACGCTCCTGATGACCACCAAGGTCGGCTTCTTCCCGCAGAACAACACGCTCTGGGTGGCCCGCCACCGCGACCTGCTGCCCGGCGTCGAATGGGTGGACCTGAACGCCCTCGGCCGGGACGAGCGCGTCGATCCCACCCGGGCCCTGCCGTCCGCACACGGCGACCACCTGTTCGACGGCGGATACGACTTCATCGGCACCGGCTCCACGCCCCCGGTCACCGCCCAGGCCAAGGGGCACGACATCGTGTACGTGGCGATCTCGGGGCCACGGGTCGAGAACGGCCGCCTGGTGGTGCGGGACGACTCCCCGATCGGCTCGGTGGCGGAGCTGAAGGGCAGGCGGGTGGCGCTCGGGCACGGCTCCTGGCAGACCACCCTGCTGCTGCTGGCGCTGGAGCGGGCCGGGCTCGGGTGGGGCGACATCGTCCCGGTGGACGCCTACGGCAACGCCGCCGAGCTGCTGGTGAACGGCGACGTGGACGCCTGGGTGGGCTCCTACCCGTACCTGACGCCGGTCGAGTCGCGCACCCGGACGCTGGTGGAGACCGAGGGCCTGTTCAGCCACCGCTCACTCTGGTTCACCCGCCGCGACTTCGCCCAGGAACGGCCGGAGGAGCTGGCCAGGATCGTCACCGCGCTGCAGCGGGCGGACAACTGGACGGAGGAGCACCCGCGCGAGGCCGCGGCCCTGTTCGACGGCGACCTCGACGCGTGGGAGCACGCGCTGCGCACCCGCCCGTGGGGGCTGCACCCGGTCAGCGCGGAGTTCGTCGCCGAGCAGCAGCACGCCGCCGACCTGTTCCACACCAACGGGCTCATCCAGCGGAAGATCACGGTCGCGGACGCCGTCCTCCCCGAGATCGGCGAGCTGGTGACGCGAACCCGGTGACTTCTGTCCTCTCCGCCGCCCACGCGGCAGCGGAGAGGTTTCCTGGATCAGCCGCGTGCTTCGGGCGGCACGTAGGCGAAGGTGGGACCGGCGCCGCCGGGCAGCGCCATCAGGGCCTGCGCCTGGGCCCTGAGCGTGAACATGGTGCGGGTGGCGTCCGTGAGCCGCTTCGGGTCGCCGTTGAATGCCTGCTCCAGCAGGTTCAGCAGGGTGCTGTAGGTGGTGTCGAACAGATCCTGCGCCGCCCGTACGGCACTGCCCGGCTCGGCGGGCCGCGGGTTGGGTGTCATCGGCAGCACGCCGTCCGGGTCGACGCCGACCTTCTCCCCGGTCGGGCCGGTTTTCGGGGTGTCGCCCCGCTGGTAACGGCGGCCGAGCTTGAGCTCCTGAAAGCGGTAGTAGTGGGCGACCTCTTTCCGCTCGGGGTGGAGGACGTCCTGGTCACCGTCCCAGACCTCACCGCGGGCGGTACCCTCCCCCTGCTCGACGATCTCCTTCAGCGCGCCGAGCGCGGACTCCAGATCCTCGACGGCGAACAGCGATCCGGCAGTGTGGCGGAAGTGGGCGCCGCTCACCTGCCTGGCCGGGTCGCCGCAGAACACCTCCTTCTCGCCGCGCGTTTCGCACAGATGGCGCAAACCCTGCTCGATCGCGGCGTAGAACTGCCCGATCGTCTCGTAGCCGTCGTCCTCCGGCGGTGCGCCGGGCGGCGCGGGCCGTTCCAGGCGCAGGAACATCTCCAGCGCCTGCGCGCCGAACGGCACCAGCGACACCTCCAGATCACCATGAGGCAGCTTGCGCGGATGCGGCGGCAACATCCCCGGCATGTCCAGACGCGGCCTGCCGCCGACGGCGTTCAGCAGGTTCGCCGCCAGCGCCAAGTGCAGCATCTCCTCCACGAAGACGCCGCTCACCACCTCCACAGCCGCCGGGTTACGCTCCGGATCAAGCGAGTACAGCGCCGTCAAGTACGGCGGCAGCGTCGCGTGCTCCAGCTCGATCGCCCACTGCAGGTGCTCACGCAGGCTGCCGAGCGTGCCGATCCGAACCGGTCGTTCATGGTTCATTCGTGTCAAACCTCGGGTTGTTGGCATGGCGGATCGGACCGCCGGCCGGTGGGCCGGCGGCCTGGTTCGATCCTGGGATCAGGCAGCGACGACGGCAGCCGGTGCCGTCACGCTGCGGATACTTCGCCGGGGTTCAGGACAGGCGTGGCGCGCGGCGGTCCTTGCGCTGGGCCAGCTCGGCCTCTTCCACCAGCGTGAACATCGGCTTGCCCGGCTCGCACAGCATGGTGACCGTGAACCGTACCGGGACATCGTCGCGATTGTTGCCGTCCTGGTAGTGGATGACGTCGCCACCCGGCTCCCAGAACGCCTCGCCGGCGCGGATCACCCGCTCCGGCTCTCCTTCCAGCTCCATCAGCATCTCGCCCTCGAGGACGACGCCGAAGGCGGGACCGGGGTGGCGATGCGGCGGCGCGCCAGGGTCTCCGGGCGGGTACTCGATGACCACGGTCATCGCGTGCGCGCCCTCGGGGATGAACGGAGGCTGCGCCTCCTGCAGCACGGTCAACGCCGTCTGCCACGCGGTCGATCGCGGCTTGTCCATCGCCCCGCCCTACTTCGCGTCGGACTGGTCGAGCCAGTCCTTGTAGGTGATGGTGCCGAGCTGCGCGCCGTCAGCGGGCACCAGCGACCGCTCGCCGAGCACGCTGCCGAAGTAGCGCGCCTGCGGGTCGACGACGACCTCGCGGGTGTCGCCCCAGGCGGCCAACGCCTTGCGGAAGAACTCGTCCATCTTGTACTGGGTCGGTCCGGCGATCTCGATCCGGCCGTTCAGCGGCGTCCCCACCGCGGTCCTGCCGACCGCCTGGGCCACGTCGTCGCCCGCGATCGGCTGGAACAGCACCGGCGCGATGTGCACCTTGCCGTCGATCGTGCCCTCGTCGGCGATGCCGCGGGCGAACTCGAAGAACTGGGTGGAGTGCACCAGCGAGAACGGGATCCCCGACTTCTCGATCAGCTGCTCCTGGGCGATCTTCGCCGCGAAGTAGCCGTTCTCCGGCATCCGCTCGGTCCCCACGATCGACACCGCCACGTGATGGCCCACCCCCGCGGCCGCCTCGGCCGCCAGCAGGTTGCCGGTGGAGGTCTGGAAGAACTTCATGACGGCCTCGCGCTCGAACGAGGGCGAGTTCGACACGTCGATCACGACCTGTGCGCCCTTCAGCACCTCGGCCAGACCTTCCCCGGTCAACGTGTCGACGCCGGTGTTCGGCGACGCGGCCACGGCCTCGTGGCCGTGCTCGCCCAGCTTCTTCACCAGCTTCGACCCGATGAGCCCGGTCCCGCCGATCACCACGATTTTCATTGCTGGCACCCTTCTGGCTCTCTGGACGCTGTGGTGCGCCCCTGTCGTCAGCTAAGACAAGGCAGCCCCCCTCGGTTGTGACAGGCGGCCTCGTGTTCGAGGAGGAGCCTGGGGATCCCGAGCTTGGTGCAGGCGTGCCGGAGGTGCGTGGTGACCTGCGTGGCCGCTGGCCCGCCCGGGGGAGGAGCTGCCGGCGGTCACGGCGACGCGCGTGGAGTAGAGCGGCCTGAATTCCACCCCGTCGTCGTCGTGTCAGTGGAGAGGATCTGGTCGTGCACCGGTATGCCCTTCAGTGCCAACGCCGGAGTTTGTCGGGGTTCAGGGTGATCCACACCGCCGTGACCTCGGCTCCGGTCACGCTCACGCTGACCACCGCCACGACCTTGCCCGTCCGCCGCAGCACGAGCCCCGTCCTGCCGTTCACCGATCCGATGGCCGGCTCGGTTCCTGGCTGGTCGATCAGCAACGCCGTGACGACCCGCGCGACCGCGTCCGCACCGTAAGTCGGCCGTACGGCGACGCGCACCTTGCCGCCGCCATCGCTGACGACGGTCGCGTCGGCGGCCAGGACTTCCCGCAGCGCCTCGGTGTCACCCGCCTGGCAGGCCGCGGCGAACCGGCGGGCCACCCGCTCGTGCCTGGCGAGCATCTCCGGGCCGTACCCGGCCTGGTGCGAGGCCGGGTACGGCACGGGCTGGGCCCGCGTCACCCGGCCGCCGGGCACGTGGTCGGGGTCGGGGTCGGGGTCGGCGACGAGCTCCAGGCAGATGCTTCCCGCTGTCCGCGTCAGCCAGGCGCGCGGCACCGCGATGGCGGCGCGCTCCTCCTCGTCGAGGGCGTACCAGCGGCGATAGGTCTCCTGGACGACGTGGTCGGCCGTGGTGTCCGAGCCGAACATGCACAGAGCGATCTCGAGCAGGTGCTGCCGTTCGTCGAGCATCTCCGCCAGCGACTCGGCGCCCGCCTCGGTCATGATCTGCCGCCTCCTTCATCGTTGGCAGATAAGACCGGACAGCCCGTTACGTTGTGACACAGCGGCTGCGAGACCGCTCGAAGGCCTCGATCTTGGCCGGGTTGAGAATCCACAGCAGGTGGTGGATCCCCTCCTGGGAGGCCTCGATGGCGAGCAGGGCGACGCCGCTGCCGTCCCGGGTGACGAGCACGCCTGGCAGCCCGTTCATCTCGACCCACGTGACGGCGGTGCCCGGCCAGAACCGCGGCGAGAACGCGGCCACGAACCTGGCCACCCGCTCGTTGCCCAGCACGGGGAACTTGGCCGATCCCCTGATGCCGTCGCCGTCGGAGGAGCTGACGACGTCGGCGGCGAAGAGCTTCTCCAGGGCGCCGACATTTCCCGTCTGGGCGGCGTCGAGGAACGTCTCCAGGAGGCGCCGGTGCTGGAGCCTGTCGACGGGCTCGTGGCGGACGGCGGTCACGCGCCTGCGGGCACGGCTCACGATCTGCCTGACATTGACCGGGGTGAGCCGCAGGATCTCCGCTATCTGCGGATAGGGGTAGTCGAAGGCCTCGCGCAGGACGTAAGCGGCGCGCTCGGTGGGATTGAGCCTCTCCAGCAGGAGCAGAAAGGCCAGCTCCAGCGCTTCGCCGCGTTCGGCGCCGACAGTGGGGTCAAGACTGGTGTCCACGGGTTCCGGCAGCCAGGGGCCGATGTAGGACTCCCGCCGCACGCGCGCCGACTTCGCCAGGTTGATGGCCAGCCGGGTGGTGACCAGCGCCAGGAAGGCCGGCGGGTTCTCGATGGTCTCGCGGTCGGTGTCCTGCCAGCGCAGCCACACCTCCTGGACGATGTCCTCGGCCTCGGCCGCGCTGCCCAGCATCCGGTAGGCGATGCCGAACAGCCGCGGGCGCAGCTCGATGAAGGCGGACGCCGCCCGATCGAGAGCGTCCGCCTGTTCCAGGGATTCCGTGTTCATGTGCCCCACATCGATTCACCCGTCGGCCTGAACAGGGGTTCGTCAGCCTCGCACGCGGTCCGCCGCGTCGAGGATAGTCGCTGTCACGGCGTCGGGCTGGGAGGCCGCGAGCGCGTGGGAGGCGCCGGCGACCTCGCGGGTGCCACGCGAGTCCGCGCGCTCGGCCATGAAGCGCAGTGCGGCGGCCGGGATGTTGAGGTCCTTGTCGCCGTGGACGAACCAGGACGGGACGGTGCGCCAGGGCGCCTCGTCGACGGCGAGCCCGTCGGACAAGGCGCGCTCGGTCACCGGCCGCTGGGTCGCGGCCATCAGCGCGGCCTCCTCGGTGTCGAGGTCGGCACAGAACTGGCTGTCGAACTTGGCGGGGTCGATACGGAACTCGTTGCCGCCGGAAGCCACCGGGTAGGCCTGCAGCGCCTGGCCGAGCGTGCTGCCCTCGAACCTGCTCGACAGCAGCAGCGCGCTCTCACCGGGCTCGGGGGCGAAGGCGGCGACGTAGACCAGGGCACGCACGGCCGGGTTGCCCGCCGCCGCCTGGCTGATCACCATGCCGCCGTAGGAATGGCCGACAAGGACGACAGGGCCGCCGATGCCGTCGATCACGTCCCGCAGGTAGGTGGCGTCGCCCTCCACGCCGCGCAGCGGGTTGGCCACGGCGACCGTGGTGAGCTGGTTGCCGCGCAGGCGCTGGATGACGCGGTTCCAGCCGGCCGACTCGGCGAAGGCGCCGTGGACGAGGAGAACGACTGGTTGGTTCATGGGATTGCCTCTCTGGTTGTTCACTCGTGAAAGCCGATCTCGCGATGGGTGCCGTCGCAGAGCGGTTTGTTGCCGGAGTGACCGCAACGGCACAGCGTCATCCGGTTCCTGGTCTCCAGCGGTAGGCCGTCCGATCGGGTGACGGGGATTCCACCGGTCACCCACAGCGCGCCGGCGAGGCCGTCCTCCTCCTCCAGCACCGAGACGGCGCGCGGGAGGTCGGCCTCGATCGTCTCGCCGCCGCGTTCGAGGGCATAGCTGTAGGAGCCGGAGGGGCAGTGATCGATGCGACCCATGACGTCGGAGCGCACGTCGCTGTCGGCGGTGTCGTCGAGCATCCTGGCGATGGGCCTGGTCCGGCCGATGCAGAAGGCGGCGTGCACGCACAGCTCGCCCACCCGCTGCGCGGAGATGCCGACGCCGTCGTGCACGTGCTGCAACTCCTGGTAGGGCCGCATCGGCGCGGCCTCCGTGCCGTCGAAACCGATCACGGCGTGAGTCCCGTCGCAGAACGGCTTGGCGCCCGAACGGCCGCAGCGGCACAGCGCATAGGTTTCCTCGGTCTCCAGCGGCTCGCCGGTCCTCCAGGTGAGCGCGTTCTTCTGCTCGGCGGAGACGATCTTCCGCTTGCGCCGCAGGGGGACGCGACCGTACACGACGTACGGCCCGTCCCGGAGCACGACGATCCGCTGATGGTCGCCCGCGCTCCAGCGGCGCAGCTCAGGCGGGACGTACTCGAAGGTGAGGCCGCCCCGCCGCATCAGCCCCTGCGCCTGGGCCTTGAGCGCGTACATCTCCCCGGTGGCGACGGCGAGCATCCTGGGGCTGCCGTTGAAGGCCAGCTCCAGCAGATGGAGGATGGCGCAGTAGGTGTGGTCGAACTCCTCCTGCGCGGCGCGGTCCGCAGGATCGGGCGTCATGGGGAACACCCCGGTGAGATCCAGCGACAGCTCTTCACCGGTGGGACCGGACTCAGGGGTGTCCCCGCGCCGGTAGCGGCGGCCGAGCTTCAGCTCCATGAAACGGTAGTAATGGGCGACCTCGTCCTGGTCACCGTCCCAGACCTCGCCGCGGGCGGTACCCTCTCCCTGCTCGACGATCTCCTTCAGCGCGTCCAGCGCGGAGGCCAGGTCGGTGACGGCGACGAGCCTGCCGCCGGTGTGACGGAAGTGGCCGCCGCTCACCTGCCTGGCCGGGTCGCCGCAGAACACCTCCTTCTCGCCGAGCGTTTCGCACAGGTAGCGCAACCCCTGCTCGATCGCGGCGTAGAACTGCCCGATCGTCTCGTAGCCGTCGTCCTCCGGCGGTGCGCCGGGCGGCGCGGGCTGTTCCAGGCGCAGGAACATCTCCAGCGCCTCCGCGCCGAACGGCACCAGCGACACCTCCAGATCACCATGAGGCAGCTTGCGCGGATGCGGCGGCAACATCCCCGGCATGTCCAGACGCGGCCTGCCGCCGACGGCGTTGAGCAGGTTCGCCGCCAGCGCCAAGTGCAGCATCTCCTCCACGAAGACGCCGCTCACCACCTCCACAGCCGCCGGGTTACGCTCCGGGTCAAGCGAGTACAGCGCCGTCAAGTACGGCGGCAGCGTCGCGTGCTCCAGCTGGATCGCCCACTGCAGGTGCTCACGCAGGCTGCCGAGCGTGCCGATCCGCGGCTCAGGCAACGTCGTCACCCGGCCGCGAGCCGCCTTCCAGCACCTCGACCGCGTCGCGCAGGCCCCGCAGAGCGATCTTCTCGCGATCGACGTCCGTCGGGTCGTACAGCCACTCGGTGACCGGCTGCCCCACCTCCTCCTCCGAGTGGCTGGCCTCGGCGATGATCAGCTCCTCCTCGATCTCGACGTGGAGCTCGTACAGGAACTCGTTCTCACCGTTCGGGGTGCTCATGTCTCCTCCAAGGGATCTATACGGCGATCTGGCGGGCATCGACTCGATCAGGATTGGCCGGACCCCGAACCGCCAGCTAAGACAGGGCAGCCTCGGCATTTGTGACAAGATCCGGCTATTCGACGAGCTTTCCCACGGTTGAGACCTCGCGCATGAGCGCCGCGATCTCGGCGGGAATCGGCGGGATGCTCTCCCGCTCCACCGATCCGGGGCCGGACCACACGAGGTTGACCTGCAGTGCGGGGTCGAGTTCCGGGTAGTCGGAGCGGTTGTGGCAGCCGCGGGTCTCGCGGCGCTCGATCGCGGTTTCGATGGTCGCGCGCGCGGCGAGCGCCGCGGACTTCAGGTCGAAGGCGTGGGCCAGGTCCTGGAAGCCGGCGATGTCCGGGTGCACGCCCATCCCGCTGATGCGCGCCTCGACCCCTGCCAGTTCGGCGAGGCCTTTTCGCAGGCCGCCCTCGTCGCGTACCACTCCGGCGTGCTCCGTCATGATGTCGCGGAGCGCTCGCTGCAGCGACCGCACGTTCTCCGGGCCGTCGGCGGACAGGAGCTCGTCCACTTCCTGCCGCGCCGCGGCGAGCGCCTCGGCGGAACGGCGCTGCGCGCCGAGACCCGCGGAATACTCCGCCGCCGCCCGGCCGACGATGCGGCCGAAGACGAGCAGCTCGATGAGGGAGTTGCCGCCCAGGCGGTTGGCGCCGTGCAGGCCGCTGGCCGCCTCCCCGATCGCGTACAGGCCGTCGACGTCCGTGCCGTGGTCCTCGGGACGTACCCAGACCCCGCCCATCGAGTAGTGCGCGGTCGGCGCGACCTCGATCGGCTCCTTGGTGATGTCGAGCATCTGCAGCTCCAGGAGCGTCTGGTAGACGCGCGGCAGCCGCGTCATGATCGTCTCGCGCGGCAGATGCGACACGTCCAGCCACACACCGCCGTCCGGGGTGCCGCGACCTTCCTTGATCTCTGTGTACGCGGCCAGCGCGACCCGATCGCGCGTGGACAACTCCATCCGCTCCGGGTCATACCGGGACATGAACCGCTCGCCGAGCCGGTTGCGCAGGACCCCGCCCTCGCCCCGCGCCGCCTCGGAGACGAGCGTGCCCGCCGCGTTCTCCGGCGCGATGAGACCAGAGGGGTGGAACTGCACCAGCTCGGGGTCGCGGATGCGGCAGCCGGCCAGGACGGCCAGGCGGAAGGAGTCGCCGGTGTTCTCATCGCGCCGGGAGGAGGTGCGCCGCCAGATCCTGGTGTGGCCGCCCGCGGCCAGGATCACCGCATCGGCATGGATGACGTAGCGGCTGCCGTCGGTCAGGTCGAACCCGTACGCGCCGAAGACCGCGTTGCCGCGCACGAGAATCCGCGTGATGTACACCGTGTCGAGGACGCGGACGTCGAGCTGGGCCGCCCGGTTGATCAGCGTGCGCTGGATCTCCAGTCCGGTGTAGTCCCCCGCGTACGAGGTGCGCCGGAAGGTGTGGGCGCCGAAGAAGCGCTGGGAGATCCGCCCGTCCTGCTCGCGTGCGAACGGCATGCCGTACCGCACGAGGTCCTCGATGCCACGCGCCGCCCCCTCGGTGACGATGCGCACCGTCTCGGGGTTGGCCAGCAGGTAACTCTCCTTGAGAGTGTCGGCCGCGTGCTGCTGCCAGGTGTCCTCGGGGTCCATCGTGGCGAGGGCCGCGTTGATGCCGCCTGCCGCGAGCGAGGTGTGTGCGTCCGCCTTCGGCCGTTTGCCGACCGCGAGGACATCCACCCCGCGCTCGGCGAGTTCGACGGCCGCCCGCAGCCCGGCCCCTCCCGTCCCGATGACCAGGACGGACGTGGCGATTCTGTTCTCTGACGCGTACATGATGCTCCTTCAGCTACGTGCCGCCCAGATGGCGACGGCGACCAGCGCGACGCAGGCCGCCGCGATCAGCGAGACCACGGCGGCCACCCCGATCCACGGCGCCGCGAGCGGCGACAACACGACGGCGCCGACGCACCCTGCCACGGCAGTGCGGGGAACGACGGAGTCCGCGTCGACCAGCGCATGCACCGCCCGGAGCAGGATGAGATACACCCCGACCGGGACGGCGACCGCGTAGCCGATCGCCATCGGCGATGCCGCCAGCTGGCGCCCGCTCTGCTCCACCGCCACCTCCAGCCCGGCGCCGAGGGCCGCCAGCGCGGCGAAGATGCCGAAGTGGCCGTACCCCCACCAGTACGACCGATGACGCCGCTCGCTGAGCCCCTCCCCTGCCTCGACCAGGAAGTACAGCCACCACAGGGCGAACAGCAGGACGAGACCGGATCCGGCGATGACGACGAGGGGAGCCGCTTCGAGCGCCCCTTCGACCCCTCTGCTCGCGGCCAGGACACTCTCGCCCAGCAGAATGATCGTGAACAGGCCGTAGCGCTCGGCGATGTGCTGCGGGTGCCAGGTGGTCGCCCTGACCCGCTCCGCCCACCACGGCACCGCCAGCTCCAGGGCGACCAGGCAGGCGAAGAACGGCAGCTGGAGTGACGCCGGCAGGAGGCCGGCGTCCAGGAGAGCGAGCCGGAGCAACCAGCCCAGCTCGGCCAGACCTATGCCCGCGGCGTAGCGGAGCCCCGTACGGCGGCTCGCCGGGTCTTCGAACGCGGCCCTCAGCCATTGGGCGACGAGCCCGATCCTCATGATGAGGTAGCCCAGGGTGATGATCCCGTAGTCGGAGTGGCCGGCCGCGGCGGGCACGCCGACGGCGAGGACCAGCACCCCCGCCATCTGCACCATGGTCAGCAGCCGGTAGGGAACGTCGTCGGTGTCGTAGGACGAGGCGAACCAGGTGAAGTTCATCCACGCCCACCAGATGGCGAAGAACACCTGGAGGAACGGGACCAGCCCGGTCAGGCCATGACCTTCGGCGATGACGTGCGCGAACTGCGCCGTGACGGCCGCGACCGCGACCACGAAGGTGAGATCGAAGAGGAGCTCGAGCTGGCTCGACGCGCGATGCGGCTCGTCGACGGGCCGTGAGCTCATCCTGACCCGGATCCGGATGGTGGTCATGGTCGAGGGCACGCTCACGCTCCTGTCGCTTTTTCGGCGTCCGATTCACCCCGAAAGACCGGACGGCGTCGTGATCTGTGACAGATAGCCGCGACAGCGATCGAACTCAGCGGACGATGTCGGCGGCGAGCACTTCTTCCAGCTCGGCGAGGTCGCCGGACTGGGCGGCGGCGACGAACGTCCGTACGAGGCGCCGGTGCGCGGTGGTGCTCACCTGGTGGCGTCGCTCGGTGGCGAGGTGGTTGCGGGCGCGTCGCAGGAGTTGCCGCGCATGGTCTTCGCCGAGGTGGAGGAGCTCGGAGATCTGGCGGTAGGGGTAGTCGAAGGCCGTGCGCAGGAGATAGACGGCTCGTTCGGCGGGTGTCAGCCTCTCCAGCAGCAGCCGGATCGCGGTGTCGACCGCCTCTCGTCGTTCGGCCGCCGTCTCGGGCCCGGCGGCGAGGTCACCCGTCTCGGGGAGCCAGGAGCCGGCGGAGGTCTCTCGGCGCCTGCGGGCGGACCGGGCGACATTGATGGCGAGCCTCGTGGTGGTCAGCGCGAGGAACGCCGGCGGGCTGACGACGACCGACCGATCGGCACGGGCCCAACGCAGCCATGTCTCCTGCACCACGTCCTCGGCTTCGCCCACGTCCTGCAGGACGCGCAGACCGATCGTGAGAAGCCGGGGCGCGGCGCTGACGAACGCCGGATCGTCTCCGTCCCCATGTGTGATCGACCGGTCATGGGTCTGCTCTGCGTGGTCTTCGCACGACTCCAAGAGGCTCATGGTCACGATGGCGGCTCCGTTCGACAGCTGGCATCCGGTGATGCCACTGCGATCACGGTCGCTGCCCGTGCTGCTCCATCGCGCCCTGGGAACACCGTGGTCGGTACCCTGGCCCGCACCGTGGCGGGCGTCTGGGCAGCGGAGGCGCTTCGGACAGTGGGATGCTCCGCGACCACCCGGCTCACCCTGCGGCCGGTGTCACCAGCAGATTGCTGGGCTTAATGGCAGAACGGTAGGTTACGTCTCCATCTAGGATGTAGCGCCGGTTTCTCCCCATGTTCAGCGGTCATGGGGCAACGAACAGATGATCGTCGGGGGCAGTGCCATGGCAAGCAGAGGTCCCGGGGCGCAACTTCGCGGGCGGCAACCAGAGTGCGAGACGCTGGATCAGCTCGTGGCGACGGTGCAGGACGGCCACAGCTCGGTCCTGGTTCTGCGCGGCGAGGCCGGCATCGGCAAGACGGCGCTGCTGGAGTACGCGCGGGACAGCGCGTCCGGCTGCCGGATCAGCAGAGCGACCGGCGTGGAATCCGAGATGGAGCTGGCCTTCGGCGGGCTGCATCAGCTGTGCTCGCCGTTCCTGGAGCATCTGGGTCGCCTGCCGGGCCCGCAACGCGACGCGCTCGGGACGGCGTTCGGCCTGAGCGCGGGAACTCCTCCGGACCGCTTCCTGGTCGGGCTCGCGGTGCTCAGCCTGCTCGCCGACGTGGCCGAGAAAGGGCCGCTGGTCTGCCTCGTCGATGACGCGCAGTGGCTCGACCAGGTCTCCGCGCAGACCCTCGCCTTCGTCGCGCGGCGCCTGCTCGCGGAGCCGATCGGGCTGGTGTTCGCGGTGCGCGAGCACCACCTCGGACCGGAGCTGAAAGGGCTGCCCCAGCTCGACGTGGGACGGTTGAGCGACAGCGACGCCCGCGCCCTGCTGGACTCCGTGACTCCTGGACGACTCGACGAGCAGGTCCGGGACCGGATCGTCGTCGAGACGCAGGGAAACCCGCTGGCCCTGCTCGAACTGCCCCGGGGGCTGGCGCCGGCGGAGCTGGCGGGTGGATTCGGGCGGCCCGACGCGCGACCGCTGGCCAGTCAGATCGAGCAGGGCTTCCTGCGGCGGGTCCGGGCGTTGCCGGCCGAGACACAGCGGCTGCTGCTCATCGCGGCGGCCGAGCCGGTCGGGGATGTGACCCTGCTGACTCGCGCGGCGGAGTTGCTGGGCATCGACGTGTCCGCCGCGTCGCCGGCCGAGGCGGCGGGGCTGATCGCCATCGGTACGCGGGTGCGTTTCCGCCATCCCCTCATGCGCTCGGCGGCCTACCGCGTCGCGTCCCCGCAGGACCGGCAGGACGTCCACCGCGCGCTGGCCGACGCGACCGATCCCCGAGCGGACCCCGATCGCCGGGCGTGGCACCTCGCCAACGCGACGGCCGGCCCCGACGAGACGGTGGCCGCCGAGTTGGAGCGCTCGGCGGATCGGGCGCAGGCGCGCGGCGGAGTCGCCGCGGCGGCGGCGTTCCACGAGCGGGCAGCCGAGCTGACCCCCGATCCCGCGCGCCGCGGCGCCAGGGCCTTGGCGGCGGCCCGGGCCAAGTACCAGGCCGGCGGGTACGACGCCGCGCTCGAACTGCTGGACGCAGCCGAACTCAGCACTCTGGACGAACGCGAACTCGCCCAGGCGGACCTGCTGCGCGGTCAGATCGCGTTCGCCTCCAGGAGCGCCGGTTCCGCCTTCCCGCTGCTGCTCAGAGCCGGTGAGCGCCTGGCGCCGCTGGACGCCGGGCTGGCCCGCGAGACCTACCGCGACACGTTGAACGCGGCCATGAACGCGGGCCGGCTGCCGAGCGGCGCCCAGGTGGTGGACATCGCCGAGGCGCTGCTCGCCGCACCGCCGGGGCCGCCGCCGGAGCGCAACGACCTGCTCCTGAACGGCGTGGGCGTGGCGCTCACCGACGGTTCCGCCGCGGGCGTGCCGATGGTGCTGCGGGCCCTGGAGTCCTTCCGCGCCGAAGGGGTCTCCAGGGAACAGGGCCTTGGCTGGCTGCCGTTCGCGTCCCGGATGGCCCATAACGTCTGGGACTTCGACAGTTGGTCGGTGCTCTCCGCGAGACTGGTCGATCTGGCACGCGAGGCGGGCGCACTGTCGGTGCTGCCCTCAGCCCTCCACATGCTCGTGTCGAACAGGGTCCTCGCCGGTGAGTTCGCCCTGGCCGACGCGCTGGTCGCCGAGGCGGTGACGATCGGCGAGGTGACGGGCAGCCGCTACCTGGCCCAGTACGCGGCCCTGATACTCGAGCCGTGGAGAGGACGGGAGGCCGCGACACGTCAGGTGAGCGCAGCGATCATGCGGGACCCGGCCATTCAGGGGGAAGGCAAGGTGGTGACCGCCACCCAATGGGCGAGCGCGGTGCTCTGCAACGGCCTCGGCCGGTACGAGGAGGCGTACGTCGCCGCCGAGCGAGCCTTCGAGCACCCGCAGGAGCTCGGCGGGACGGCCATCAGGTCCACGGTCGAACTCGTCGAGGCCGCCGTCCGGAGCGGGAGGCCCGCTCGGGCGGCCGAGGTCGCCTGGCGCCTCGACGAGATGGCCCGAGCCAGCGGCACCGACTGGGCCCTCGGGACCTCGGCGTGCGTACGGGCCCAGGTGAGCGACGGAGCGGACGCCGACGTTCTCTACCGCGAGGCGATCGAGCGGCTCGGCCGCACCGAGGTCCGGACGACGCTCGCCCGCACCCGGCTGCTCTACGGCGAGTGGCTGCGCCGGGAGAACCGCCGCCTCGACGCACGCGAGCAGTTGGGCATCGCATACGAGCTGCTCGGCGACATGGGGGCCGAGGCGTTCGCGGAACGCGCCCGGCGCGAGCTCCAGGCCACCGGTGAGACGGTACGCAAGCGCACCGTCGAGGCACGCGCGACTCTCACCGCCCAGGAGGCGCAGATAGCGCGCCTGGCCGGCGACGGGCTGACGAACCCCGAGATCGGCGCTCAGCTCTTCATCAGCCCGCACACCGTCGAATGGCACCTGCGCAAGGTCTTCGCGAAGCTCGGCATCTCGTCACGCAAGCAGATCCGCACCACGCTGCTCGAAGGCGCGGCGCTCACGGCCTGAGGATCCGCGGCCCGCCTTCGTCCGGGAGCGGGATGGTGATGTGACGAGCGTCATGTCACGAGCGGCCGCCCGCACTTTGTCTCTGTAACGACGGTCCATGAGTCACCGCCGGGCCAACGGCGCGATGGTCGTCGATTCGAGAGACGATGCGGGAGAAGAGATGTTCGTCAAGAAGAGGTTGCTCATCGCGGCCGTGTCGCTGATCGCCTCCGCCGGTGGAATGACGGCGCCGGCCTCGGCCGACGACGGCGGCGCCTCGATCAGCTCCTGGGGCTTCCCCGGTGAGGGGTCCGACTGGCAGCCGGTGACCTACGCCGGCGGTCAGATCACCAGCAGGTCCACTCCGGGAGAGGCGCGCGACGACCGCGGCAACATCCTGCACGCCTGGCGCGGCGCGGACAACGACTCCATCTGGATCTCGTTGAACAACGGGCCCGCGTACTCGCTGCCCAACGCGCAGACATGGACGCCTCCGCGGGTGATATGGACCGATGACGGGGGCCGCGGCAACTTCCGGATCTTCCACACCGGCACCGAGGGCCACGTCTACCAGCACCGCGTCCAGCTCAGCCCGAGCTACCAGCTACCCGCCACCCTGCCCAGCTGGACCAGGATCCCCAACGACACGCGCACCACCGACACCGAGCCCGTGGCGGCTGCCGCGCTCCCCGGCAACTCCTTCATGCTCGCCTGGAACAGCCAGTCCACCGACGACATCTGGACGATGTACTACAACGGCGACACCGGCACCTACAGCTCGCCCAGCGTCGTGCCGGGCGCGCGGAGCAAGGACGCGCCGGGACTGGCCGCCCAGGTGGGCACCAGCGCCGACCCCGCTCCCTGGAACCAGGTCGTGCTCGCCTTCACGGGCACCGACAACTACGTGTACATGTCGCGGCAGCGGTACGGGACCGGCAACTGGACGAATCCGTTCCGGGTCTATGCGACAGGCACCCCGGGCTACACGAGGAACGGCCCGTCCGTCGCGCTCTCCCGAAGCGGCTACGGCGTCATCACCATCACCGAGGACCGTGACAACACCATCGGCAGTTACATGATCTCGCGCGACGGCGGGTGGAGCGGCTACTACGAGGAGAACAGCTTCGCGCTCTCACCCGGCAGAACCCCGCTGGCCGTGGTGGCCGGTACCGATCTCTACTACGTCATCAACGGTTCGGCCGGCGGTAAGAGCGGCGTGCTGTGGAAGAAGGTCTACGACTTCGCGGCGATGCCCACGCCGTCGGCCCCGCAGTGGTGAAGCCGGCGAACGCTCAGCCGGACGACGTCATCGTCACCGACGCCGGATCCCGGCGTCCGCGTCCTTCTCGGAGAGATCACGTGAGAATGGTCCGACCAGCGGCGGCCATGGTGTGCGTCCTGCTGCTCTCGTTGTCGTCGCCGGGCATCACCTCGGCGGCGTGGGGGGCGTCCGCCTCCCCGACGTCCGTGACCGCACCTGCCACGGCGGAGGACCCGCCGTGGGCCGGGCCTGGAGCGTTCGGCCCTGACCTGAGTCACACCAACCGCACAGCCCCGCCGGCCGGTCTGCCGGACTGGTCACGCGCCGGGTACCGAGGCGGCCAGGAACTGCCTGAGGGCGATACGGATCTGACCGACGACGCCTCCTGCCGTATCTCGCCGGGAGAGCTCGCCTCCTCCTACGGGGTGACGGCGGACGACGGGACCGACGACACCGCCGGACTGCAGAAGGCGATCGACCACATCAAGAGCGACTGCTCGCCGAACGCCAACTTCAACCGGCTCTCGCTCATCGAGCTACCGGCAGGCCGGATCGACATCACCCGGCAGATCTACGTAGATGCCAGCTTTCTGATCGTACGGGGCAAGGGCTCCGGCGACGGCGGCACCCGGCTGGTGTTCAGGCCCGGCCTCCAGACCCGCTACGACCAGGTGATCAACGGCCGGTGGGACCAGGAGAGCATGATTGCCGGCACCGCCCCCGACATCGGCAACGGTGGCTGGATCTGGCCCGGGCGTGGCATGTTCCGGGTGCAGACCCGGGAGGTGGCGACCCGGTACAAGGACGACTGGGAGCTGGCCTCCAGCCTGCCCATGCGCAAGGACCTCTACGAGGGCAGCGTCAACCAGCACTGGGCCTCCGGCTTCAGGGTGGCCGCCGCGGCCGATGACCCGGGCTTCTCGGCACGATCGGGAGGCACGGTCGTGCGGCTGGACGCGAAGGCCGACATGACCAAGTTCAGGCGCGGCGGCTATGTCTGGGTAGGCGCGGCCAACAGCAGGAAGTTCTACGCGCAGCAGGGCATCACCGATCAGAGCATGATCGAGGCGCTCCACATGCGGCAGGAGATGTTCCGGCTCAGCCGCATGGACGCCACGGCCAAGACGATCACGCTGGACCGGCCGCTGAGGTGGGACCTCCCGGTGAATTCCGAATCGGACGGCTCCGAACCGCTGAACGGCGGCGGCCCGTACGCCAGCAAGGTCACGCCGCTGAAGGTGGTCGAGGGCGTCGGGTTCGAGGACTTCTCCTTCACCCAGGACATGAACGGCCTGCCGAAGATCGGCGGCCAGGAGACGTACTCGCTCACTCCCGAGCAGGCCGTGCACAACTACGGCAACCTGGCGCCCGAGTACGCCATGCACGGCATCGTGTTCAAGTGGGCGGCGAACAGCTGGGCGCGCGGGCTCAAGGCCACGATGACCGGCTCACACCCGATCGTCACCGAGGTGGCGCGCAACCTGCAGATCGAGCGCAACAGCTTCGAGGGCGCCTGGAACAAGGGCAAGGGCGGCAACGGCTACCTGCGTGGCAGCCGCGTGTGGGACTCGTTGTGGGCGCACAACCTCAGCCGCGACCTGCGCCACTTCACCTTCCAGTGGTCGGCGGGCGGCAACGTCGCCTTCCGCAACGACCTCGACTCCGACCTGAACCTGCACGGCGGCTGGGAGCACGACAACCTGTTCGAGCAGAACACGGTGCGAGTCCCCTACGAGCACCGCTCGGCCAGTTGCTCCGCCAACTGCGGTGGCGAGGGCGGCGAGATCGACGCGGGCACCTGGTATCCGATCTGGTGGGCGGCCGGGCCCAAGGCGGGCAAGTGGGCCGGCTCCTCCGGACCGCAGAACGTCTTCTATGACAACACGCTGAGCAAGCAGACCACCGCCGGCGGGCCGTTCGAGCCGTACCGGCCGTACGGCGCCCAGGCCGGCACCGCCTTCCAGTTCGGATCGGACGGCTCCGACCCACGCGCGTTCCTGCCCCTGAGCCAGAACGGGCAGGCGATCACGGACTGGACCGGACGGGAGACCCTGAACTATCAGGGCAACGGAGTGGCCGCCCTCGACGTGGGACACCGGCACTCGCTGTTCCTCCGCGACACCGGCGGCGAACTCCCCCCACGCGACCCGAAGCTCGTCGAGATCAAGGCGGCCACCTGGAACATGGCCGGCGCGTCCTCGCAACAACAGGGCGACAGGTACGCGACCGCGCTGCCCGCTTTGCACACCCGGGAGAGTCCTCCCAGGGAGAACGACATCCTGGCCCTGCAGGAGACCGGCTATCCCGCCGACCGGCACTATTGGGGCAAACACCCGATCGCGCAGACCGACTACGTCAAAAGGATGCGCGACGGCAGCACGAACGCGCCTCCCGTCGAGGAGATCTGGCTCAGCCGAACCAGTGGAGGCCGCGGCGGAGGTTACCTCTACTGGCTGAACACGAACGTCGACACCGGTTCCGGCAACCCGGAGAAGATCAATCTGGCCGTCTGGACGCGGAGAAGTGTCCAGGGGGACGAGATATTCGTCGTCCCCGGAGCGACCCGGAACGGCGTTCACGAGGGCAAGTCCCGTCCCGCGCTCGGCGTCAACTATTGCGGGGTCGTCTACTTCACCTGGCACGGGGCCGCAGCAGGCGGCACGGACAACGTCACGATGCTGAGGAACATCAGGAGTCATATGCAGACCGCCGGCCCGAACGGGCAACCGCTGCCCTGGGTGGTTCTCGGCGACTTCAATATGGAGGCTTATGGGCAGACAGGATTGTTGACCGCCCTCGGCGACGACTCCCGTCAGTTCGACGTACTGCCCTCGAGCGGGCCCACCCGGCCCGTCACGGGACGCACCATCGACTACGCCGTCACCCGGAACGGCGTCACCCCGGCGCTCTACAGGGGGTACGGGTTCGGGACGCCGATGACCGACTTCGAAATGTCGGACCACCTTCCCGTCGAATACGACTTCTCCTATCTCACCGAGGACCAGCGGTGCACGACGTCCCGACCGGCGCGGCAGGCGAAGGCCGTTCCGCGAACGACGCAGAATCTCAGAAGCGCCTCCAGCACCCGCTCCCCCTACCCTTCGGGTGCGGGGACGCAGCCCGGCAGCAGTCGCCTCAAGACCAAGACGTTCGCCCGGTCCGAGCAGAGCGCGCACAATTTCCGGTTCCTGGCCGCCGGTGACGACCCGGGACACTATCGCGTCCTGCACAGCCTCACGCGTACCTATCTGGGCCAGGAATCCGGACTCGGCGACGCGCCGGTGATTCTCCAGGGCTCCGACGAGGGCGACTCCCAGCTGTGGCGATTGCTCGACATGGGAGACGGCACCTGGATATTGCTGAACAAGGCCACCGGCCAGGCGTTGACCGCCCTGGATCGCGCTGACGGCGAAGAACTGGTGGGTCGTGACCTCGCCGACGAATTCGATCCCGACCAACGCTGGTTCCTCCAGGACGCCGAGAACGAGGCGCTGGACGTCGATGAGATCGTCACCGGCGCGGGATCGGCCATGACCGTACAGGACTCCGATCCGGAACCGGGCACGCCGGTGGCGCTCGAACCCGACAGCGACGATTCCGAAGAAGAATTCATGCCCATATACGCCGACAAGACCGAGGATTATTACTGCTATTACCTGGTCCACAAGGGACTGTATGTCAATTCGACGGCCACCAACCCCGCGGTCGGCGACGGCAACCTGCTCACGCTGAACGAATTCCGTCCCAATGACGGCGGCTACATGTTCTGCACCCCGCCGGCCGACAGGCACGCCTCGCAACTGACGGCGGTGGGCCAGTACGACGCGCAGGGCCGCTTCCTCAACCTCGGCGCTGTCGGCCCGGGTCTGCTGGCGCTCAGCGCGTCCTACGGGCTCACCTGGAACTGGAAAGCCATCGCAAGCTGACCGCCGGCGGCGTTCCACCGGCGGCATCGCGCCTGCCGATCACCACACCAGATCACGACCCATGACGACCCCCTTCGCCGGGCCGCGGAAACGGCCCCGCAATGCCGTACGCGCGCCCCGGCGAAGGCCCGGCATCTTCGTTTCTCGCCATGCCCCGGCGCGGGAGCGTGATCACAACGAGCAGTCCCGCTCCCGGTGCTCGTCGAGCGCGCGGAGCACGTCGGCGCATGCCTGCGCGAAACCGGCCAGCCGCTCGGGGCCCAGCACGTCGATGAACAGGGCGTGCACCAGCTCGGTGTGCTCGGGGACGGCCTTGTCGATCGCCGCGTAGCCCTTGTCGGTGAGCCGCACGTCGGGATAGCGACGGTCGTCGGTGTCCACCCGCTCGACCAGCCCGCGCTGCGCCATCCGGGTGAGCTGGTGGGACAGGCGGCTCTTCTCCCACTGGGTCGCGGCGGCCACCTCGGCGACGGGCATCTCCCGCCGCTCCGACTCCGTGAGCCGGACCAGGACCTCGAAGTCGGCCGCGGACAGGTCGCACTCGCGCTGCAGGTGCTGCTGCAGGTGTGAGCCGAGGTGCTTGGCCATTTCGATGTACGTGCGCCACATCCGGTCGGCCTCGCCGAGGTCCTGCTCCCATCCCATGACACTCACTCTACCGGTTGCTTGACGTATCAACCTGGCGCTGTATGGTGGCCTGGTTGATACATCAACCTGAGCACATGAGGGGGCCGTTTCTGTGAGCGAGCAGCAGATCATCGCCGTGGTGGGCGCGACCGGAGCGCAAGGAGGAGGGCTGGTCCGCGCGATCCTCGACGACCGCAGTGAGCGGTTCGCCGCGCGGGCCCTGACCCGGGACCCGGGTTCGGCGCGGGCCAAGGAGCTGGCCGCTCTGGGGGCCGAGGTCGTGGGGGCCGATCTCGACGACGCGGGCAGCCTGCGCAGGGCGTTCGACGGCGCCCACGGTGCCTTCGTGGTGACCAACTTCTGGGAGTCGCGCACGCCCGAGGAGGAGCGAGCACGGCCCGCGACCATCAAGGAGCGGGAGCAGGCCGGCAACGCCGCGCGGGCGGGCCGGGAGGCCGGCGTCCGGCATTTCGTCTGGTCCACGTTGTCCGACACCCGCGGCTACTTCCGTCCGGACGACGGGACGCCGAGCTTCGAGGGCACGTACAAGGTGCCGCACGCCGACGGCAAGGCCGAGGCCGACCGGTTCTTCCTGGAGTCGGGCGTGCCCACCACCTTCCTGCAGGCCAACGTCTACTACGAGGCCTTCCGGGACATGTTCGCGCCCCGGCGTGACGAGACGGGCGCGCTGGTGCTGCCGCTCGGGTTCGGCGAGGCGGGGGTGGCCGCGCAGGCCGCGGAGGACGTCGGCAGGACCGCGCTGGGGATCTTCCGCCAGGGGAACGGGATGGCCGGCAGGCGGGTGAGCGTCGCCGGGGCCGTGCTCACCGGCGCGCAGTACGCCGCCGCGCTGAGCCTGGCGCTCGGGGAGCCCGTCACGTACCAGGCGGTCAGCCCCGACATGATCCGGGCCGCGGGGTTCCCGGGCGCGGGCGAGGTCGGCAACATGCTCCAGTACCTGATCGCGGCCGCCCCCGACATCGCCGAGCTCATCGACTTCGACCTGCTGCGTGAACTCAATCCGCGACTGCAGACGTTCGACGCGTGGCTGGCCACTCACCGGGACACCATCCCGCACTGACCGGCGCCCGCCCCTCCCCGCCCGCGGCCGCCCCGGCATTCGGGGCCACCACAAGATCGAGAGCCACCCTGTCCGCGCATGCGACCCAGCGAGCCACGGCGATGCGGATCAGGGCTGTGAAGCCGCCGGGCGAGGCGTCGGCCATAGCCTACGGACAGAGCCTTGGATCGAGAGTAGTCGAACGATTACCATAAGTGAGGAAATTCACTGTCTCCGAAGGGGGCTCACATGCAGGCATTCCGCCGAACCCTCACCCTTTCCATGGCGGCGGTTTCAGCGAGCACGCTTCTCACGGCCGCCTCACCCGCCGGCGCCACGGCGACCAGTTCCGGGTTCTGACGGCACGCTACGGGGCGCACGAGCACGCACCGAGCACGCCCGCGGCCATCCTGCCGACCACGACAGGCCATCGTCTCTCACATCAGGTCGGAAATTTGGCAGACAGCCTCGGCTGCAGCCTTCACGGACCACTCATATGCGGCTTGAACTGCATGGATGGAGTTCTCGGCAGCCGCAGAACCGATCATCTCGGCGACCGACATGGGAGGGGGTGGCCGTGCGTCACCATGCTGCGGTCACGGTCGACCGCCATGGAGACCCTCACCGGCGAATGCCATTGCTCGAAGCGCCGCGACCTGGACAGGTCGACCGCTTCCTGCTCCTCCAGAGTGCGCCGGCAGAAGTCGCCGTAGTCGTCGTCGCCGAACGTGGTGGCCGGCGACGTGCGCAGGGCCGGCCGGCTCGTCGCGGTGGTCGCCCGTCTGCGTAGCCACCAGTGTTCGGGCACCTATCCTTGTTTGCATGGGTGACGTACTGAAGGGGCGAGGTTGCGCGTGGGAGTTCGAGGACGGTGGGCTGCGCATCACGCCTGAGCCGGGTAAGGCGTCGAAACTGAGCATGGAGCTCGGAGAGCGGTTCGTGCCGTACGACGCGCTGGCCGATGTCATGCTGGAGCCTGGTGCACGCGGCAGGGTGGTGTTGCGGGTGGTTCCCCGGGAGGGAGCCGATCCGGTCATGTCCGCGGCAACGGGGCAGCTCCAGGAGTCGCTCGATCCGTACCGGCTGGTGCTGCCCGCCGCCACGAAGACGCTGGCCGACCAGTATGCCAACGAGGTGCGCGCGGCCCTGTCCCAGCGCGGTCCGGCTGAGCGGTTCCTGATCGCCGGTCCTTCGGTGCCGCGTCGTTTCAAGGCATGGGACGGTGAGGCCGCCTTCGACGGGCAGGCTGTCACCTTCACCTGGTTCGCGTCCGGAGCTTCCCCGGCCAAGTACACGGCAGGTGACCGGCGTTACCCGATCACCGAGATCGAGGGCGTCGAGTGGAATGCACTGGAGGACGCTCGCGGGTCATTGCGGCTGCGCATCCGTGGGCACCAGGCCCTCTCCAACCCCAACAACGATCCCGCCTCCGTGGTGTTCGGCATTGGCTGGGGAGCCACGCATCACTCGCTGCCCTTCGCCGCCGCCGTGCTGGCCGCCGTACAAGCTCCCATGATCGAACAGGTCACGACGGAAGGCTGAACTGCTGTCCCGTATGTGACTTTGTGCGCGTTGGCGCCTTGGAACTCACGGCACCCGACGGCACGCTTTCGTCCGGGAAGAACCGCACCATCAGCACGGCATCCGCTCGGAAGTACGGTTTCGTACTGTGAGCTGGAGTTTTGCTGCATGATCAGGGCAGCGACTGCGACCATCGCGAGGTGTGCCGCTCGAATATTAAGTTTCGTGGGCTGAGCTGTGATTAAGCGGCGTGGTGGTATTCGCTCATCACGCCTGCGACGACGAGCCTTCGGCGGATGGATCGCAGGCCATTGAGTTCGGTTACGTCGCGGGCGGACTGCGTTGCGGTGTCTGGCGGCCGTTGGCGCCGGGACTGGTGCGGCCGGTGCCCCTTGTAGTGGTTCAGGTACTCGCGGAGCACGAGGGCCAGATGGCGTTCGCTGAGGATCAGCGTCCGGCCCAGGAGTTCGCGGCGCAGGGTGCCGATGGCCCGCTCGCAAATTGCGTTCATCCTCGGCGTCTGCGGCAGTGTGGTGATGGTCCGCAGCCCATTGGCTGTGAAAACCTCCCGAAGGGCGACGGTGAAGAGCGGGGCCCGGTCATGGATCAAGAATCGTGGCCTGGCGATGCGCTCCCCAGATCCATGACCAAGTTGCGGGCCTGCTGCACCGTCCACGCCCCAGTCGGATGCGCGGTCACCCCTGTCCGGTGCCAGAACTGACTGCAGCGGGTCTGACCTGGTCTTCTAGGCTTGCCTCTCGTGCTGTTTCGCCTTCTGTATCTGCTGGTGGTCAGGGTGTTCGGCTGGCTGGTGCTGCTCGCACGGGGCAGTGCCTCCAAAGAGGGCTGTTACCCGCTCGTCTTCGACCGCATCGCAGCGTAACGCCCGGCACGCTGCTGGCCTGGCATCGCAGGCTGGTCACGAAGAAGTGGACCTACCCCGCCAAACAGGGCCGGCCCCCGATCGCTGAAGAGATCCGCGATCTGATCGTCCGATTGGCTCAGGAGAATCCACGCTGGTGACATCGGCGCATCCAGGGTGAGCTCCTCGCTCTTGGCTACAGGGTGGGAGAGGGGACGGTCCGCCGGATCCTGGCGGCGGCGGGATTGGGGCCCGCGCCGCGCCGGACTTCACCGACCTGGCGCCAGTTCCTCATCTCTCAAGCCTCCGGCATCCTGGCATGCGACTTTCTCCACGTCGATACGGTGTTCCTCAAGCGCCTGCACGTGTTGTTCGTCATGGAGATCGAAACACGGCGCGTGCACATCCTCGGTGCCACGGCAAATCCAACCGGCGCCTGGACGGCGCAGCAGGCACGCAATCTGCTGATGGGACTGGGCGAGCGAGCCGACAGGTTCCGGTTCCTGATCCGGGACAGGGACGGCAAGTTCGGCAGAGCATTCGACGAGGTGCTCATCGGCGCGGACGTGCGCGTCCTGAAGATTCCGCCGCGCTCGCCACGGGCGAACGCGTTCGCCGAGCGAGTCGTCGGCACACTTCGACGCGAATGCCTCGACCACCTGATCATCTATGGTGAACGGCACCTGCGTACAGTTCTGGCCGCCTATGAACGCCATTTCAACCAGCATCGCCCGCATCAGAGCCGTTCGCTCCGCCCGCCGACGCACGACCCCAGCGAAGTGATCGACATGACCACCCGAATCCACCATCGAGGGACTGTCACCGGACTGATCAGCGAGTACCACAGAGTAGCCTGACCGCCTTGCAAATGCCCAGCTCAGCAACAGCATCGGCGTTTGACACCGCACAGGCGCTCGAAAGCTACTCAGAGCCGATCCGTTGCGGATCGACGCGTCCTCAGCGGCGCACCTGTTCGTTCATGATGAGGAACGCGCCCAGCCCGTGGAAGTCGTTGACCGGCCTGGCCCGGCCGAAGTAATAGCTCAGGGAGTCGCTCGCGTTGGTCCCCTCGCTGATGTCCGCGATGTTGGTCCGGCCGTCGCCGCCCACCGACAGCGTGGCCAGCACACCCTGGTATCCGCGGTCGGCGTTGACCTGGTAGGAGGCGTCCACGTACCCGCGTTCGACCGACTTGGAGATCGTGTACGTGTACATCGCCGAGCAGGACGTCTCGGTCCAGTTGGCGGCGTTCGACGGCTCGGTGACCACCTGCCACCAGCGACCGGTCGCCGGATCCTGCCAGCGAGCGTAGGCCGGGACCAGGTCGCGCAGGATGCCGACGAGCGCCGCCCGGCGCGGATGGGTGGCCGGGACGAGGTCCAGCACGTCGACGACGGCCATGCCGAACCAGCCCATCGCCCGGCACCAGGAGACGCCGTTCGTGTTGCCGATCGACGGTTTGACCCACGGCGCGGTCAGGCCGCCGGGCTCGTCGTAGGCGTGGTACAGCAGTCCGGCCGCCGTCCCGTCCGTTCGACGCAGGTGACTCCAGTACACCTCGAGCTGCCTGGCCGGTTCCGCGCCGGTGAAGGAGTCGGCCTCGACCCAGGATCCGTATCTGGCCAGGAACGGGTCGACCATGTACACGCCGTCGCCCCAGAGCTGTCCCTGACGTGAGTCGGAGGTCGAGTGCCACCAGCCGCCGTCGGAGGTGCGCGGGTAGGTGTTCAACCTGGTTCTGATCTTGGCGGCGGCGGTCCGGTAACGGGCCTGGCCGGTCTCCCGGTACAGGGCCAGCAGGACGTTGCCCGCCTGCATGCTGTCCAGATTGTTGAAGCTCTGGGAGATGCCGCCGGAGGTGTCCACGAACCGGTCGGCCCAGTCCTTGATGTAGCTCAGGTAGCGAGGTTCGCCGGTGCGCCGCCACACCAGGTATTGGGCCCAAAGGTACAGGCCGCGGGTGTAGCTCCAGCCGCCCAGCGTGCCCGGCGTGTACCTGGCCATGGTCGAGTCGACCACGGCGCGGGACCAGTCAATGGTCGGGGCGTCGTCGTCCACTGTCAGCGAGTCGAGGTTCGGCCCGCCCGCTGCGGTGGCGGCGGCGGCCCGTACAGTGTTCGTGCCGGCGTCGAGCGAGGCCCGGACGGTCGCGGTCCGCCAAGTCGTCCAGGCGCCGGTGCCGGGAAACGACTGGGACACGGCGACGCCGTTGACCGTGATGGTCATCGACCGGTCGGTGGTCGTGCCGTTGGCGAAGCGGAAGACCAGGGCATGCGCCCCACTCCCCACGGCATTGACCTGGAACTCCACGGACGAGCCCACGGCGTTGTCGTAGTTGACGAACCCGGTCCCGGTGTACCCGGCATGGTCGGAGTCGACCGTCCCTTGTGAGATCGTCGCGTCCTCCGCCTCGTACAGGGTGGCGGTGAGGGCCACGGCCGCGGGGACGGGCGGGATGAGCAGTAATCCCGTCGCGACGAGAGCGACCGCACGATGTCGGTTTCTGAGCGGCATGATCTTGTCCTCCTGTCGAACGGCGGCGAGCACAGGTCCGATCTCATGCCTGCTTCACCCATACATCTCCGGCAAATATCTGTCCACATCCGTTTGCACATCGGATGTATCGCGGCAACCCCCACCGCGAGAGTTAGGAAAGTTTCCTAAACTTGGATCGTTCCAAGATTGTTTATCTGTTGACGGGTGTGACTCCTTGTGGGAACACGATGAGGAGCCGCTAACCCCTCAGGAGCCACCCGATGAACCTGTGGAAGTCCCGGTTGTGCGTCCTCGCGCTGGTCGCGGGCATGCTGGCCGTACCCGCCGGCCCAGCCGACGCCG
>NZ_JBITEZ010000035.1:0-39012 GCF_044455665.1 Nonomuraea sp. NPDC051191
CCGATGCAGAAGGGTCTCGCCGCTTCGCCGTCCTGGCCGCTGATGACCGAGGGCTATGTCGTCTACCAGGGCAAGAAGCTGCCGTTCTTCGTGGGTGACCGTGGCCCGGGTGACCCCTCCAGCCGTGGTGTGATGCTGGACCTGGACGCCAAGACGTTCGCCGAGCTGACCGGCGGCAAGTTCAACCCCGACACCCTGGGCGTGGACGGCGTCAAGGGCGAGGGCCACATCAAGATCCAGTATGTGGTGACCAAGTGGGGTCAGGGTGTGGGCAAGAAGGCCGCTCCGGTGGCGTTCGACACCGGCGCCTGGCGTCAGCAGGACACCGGCACCGTCCCCCTGTCGGTCAAGAAGTAACACCCGCACAGCGCGTACACGACGAAGGGCGTTCCCCGACCACGGGGAACGCCCTTCTCGCATGTCTCAGAGCACCGACGCCGACGGCCCGGTCGTCATCGTGACCCCCGCCACGGCGAACTCTCCCACGTCGGCGACCGCCGCCTGCCCCTTCTCGCTGGCCATCGCCGCGAGGAACGACTGCTCGTCGTCCCAGGTCAGCACCGCGACCAGGTGGTAGGCAGGCCGCTGCCCGCCCCCGGCCACCGGACGCTGGACGGTGTAGGTCCGCAGGCCGGGCAGCGCGGCCGCGAGCGGGACGTGGATCTCGTCGTAGTGCTTGTCGAAGGCCGCGACGTCCTCGGGGTGGTGGTAGAGCACGATGAGCTGGAATGCCATGGTCCGCCTCCGGATCGTGATGTCCTGCCACGAAATCACAGCCCGGGTTCCCTGATAACCCCGACGGAACGGGCAAATAGGAAGTAGGTCAGCTCGGCACGCGGGTGACGAGAATCCCGTCGTCGTCGCTGAACAGCTCGGCCCCCGGCGAGAACGTGACGCCGCCGAACGTGACCGGCACGTCCCGCTCGCCGGTGCCCGTCTTGCCGCTCTTGCGCGGGTTGGAGCCCAACGCCTTCACGCCGAGATCCAGCTCGCGCAGCGCGGTCACGTCCCGGACGGCGCCGTGGATCACCACGCCCGCCCAACCGGCCGCGACCGCCCCACCCGCGATCATGTCGCCCATCAGTGCGGCGTGCAGCGAGCCGCCGCCGTCCACCACCAGGACCCGTCCTTCGCCGGGCTCCGACAGGACCGCCTTGAGCAGGGCGTTGTCCTGGTGGCAGCGCACGGTGGCGATCGTGCCGTGGAAGGCGCGGCGCCCGCCGTACTGGCGGAGTTGCAGGTCGCAGGAGTCGAGCTCGTCGCCGCGCTCGTCGTACAGGTCCGCGGTGTTCATGGGGGCCTTTCCTGGCGGAGTGTCAGCGGTCGCGTTCATGCTGCCACGCCGGGCTCCCCGGAGGTCGGCAAGCCGGTCGGCCCGGCCGGGGTCGCGGCCCCGGCAGAAGGGCGAGGTCGCCGAGACCCACGTTCTGGCCGCCGGTTCCGCTATCGGTCGTGGCCCGCGCGGAGCCAGGAGGCGTAGTCGGCCACCCCGGTCTCGACGTCGTAGGCGGGCTCGAAGCCGGTGTCCTCGCGCAGCCGGGTGATGTCGAGGTAGGTGTCACGGCCGGTCCCGGCGGGGTCGCGGCCCTCGCGCAGCTCGACGTCCGCGCCGGGCGCGGCCCGCCGGATCGCCGCGGCGACCTCGCCGTTGGTGGTCATCCGCCCGGTGGCCACGTTGTACGTGCGATGGCGCAGCCGCTCGGCCGTCTGCAGCGACGCGATGGCCCGCGCGCAGTCCTTGACGTAGCACAGGTCGCCGCCGTCCCCGGCGTACGCGCCCCACGCGGGGCTCGTCAGGTCCGGCGCGGAACCCCGTACGGCGGCGTGCACGAGCTGCGGCAGCAGGAAGAACGGTGAGCGCGGGTGCCCGAGCGGCCCCCAGATCGCGCCGATGCGGAGGTTGACCACCTCCAGGCCGGTCGCCGCGGCCAGATGACCGGCCATCAGCTCGCCGATCTTCTTGAACGTCGGGATCGGATGGGAGGCCGCCATCGTCAGCGGCAGGTCCTCGCCCAGCGGACCGGGGGCCTCGACGCCGCCGTAGACGCCGATGGTGCTGGCCAGGCCGAGCCGGGACACCTGCCATTCGGTGGCGGCGTGGAAGACGTTGAGCAGGCTCGCGACGGACTTCTCGACCCCCTCGACCGGCTCGTGCGCGCCGGGCGGCCACGGGATCGAGCCCGCCAGGTGCACGATCCCGGTGATCTTGTGCCGGTCGCCCAGGGCGAGCAGCGAAGCGCGGTCGTCGAGGTCGGCCTGTTCGACGGCGAGCCGTCCCTCGGCCTCGCCGGCCAGCAGCGCGGGCACCTCGGGGGCCCGGCGCTGGACGAGCACGACGGATTCGCCGAGGTCGAGCAGCGCTCGCGCGGTGTGCGTCCCGATGAAGCCGAGCCCGCCCGTGATGAGGATCATACTGTTCCTTTCATCAGCATCACTGATCGTCAGTGCTGCCGATGATTAACGTAGTACGCGGACAGGGTGGCTGTCCAATGGGGCATCCCGGGGGCGGCGGATCTGGATTCATCCCGCTAAAGTTCATGATTCGGTACCGCTGCTGTCCCCAGGAGTCACCGCCTCATGCCGAACGCCGAGCCTTTACGTCCTGGAGACCCCACGTCCTTGGGAGCCCACCGGATCACCGGATGGCTGGCCTCCGGCGGGCAGGGGGTCGTCTACCTCGGCCAGGGGCCGGACGGGCGGCCCGTGGCCGTCAAGGTCCTGCACGGCATCGTGGCCGGTGAACGGTTCGCCGCCCTGACGGAGGCGGCCCGCCGGGTCGAGCCGCCGGGCGTCGCGCGAGTGCTCGACGCGGCCTGGGGGCGGTTGTCGTACATCGTGAGCGAGTACGTGGAGGGGCCGTCGCTGGCCGAGGTGGGCCGGCTCGGCGGCGGTCAGCTGCGGCACCTGGCGGTCGGCACCGCCACGGGGCTGGCCGCGGTGCACCGGGCGGGGCTCACGCACGGTGACCTCAAGCCGTCCAGCGTGCTGCTCGGCCGGGACGGCGCGCGTCTGGTCGGCTTCGGCACCGCCGGCACGGGGCCGGGCTCCGGTCGTGCCGGTGCGGGGACCGGGCCCGGACAGGGGGCCGACGGGGGCGCGGTGGCGTACATGGCGCCGGAGCAGCTGGACGGAGGCTCGGCGGGGGCGGCGGCGGACGTCTTCGCGTGGGCGTCGGTGATGGTGTTCGCGGCCACGGGCCGTCCGCCGTTCGGCGACGACGCGCCGCCCGCGGTCGCGGGGCGCATTCTTCGGGGGGAGCCGCAGCTCGGCGAGCTGCCGGACCCGTTGCGTGAGATCGTCCGCGCCTGCCTGGCCAAGGATCCTCAGGCGCGCCCGCCCATGACGACCGTCCTGCCCCTCCTCCTGGGCGAACCCCACCCGGCCACCGCCCCCGGCCCGCATCCGACCGGCCCGCATCCGACCGGCCCGCATCCGACCGGCCCGCATCCGACCGGCCCGCATCCGACCGGCCCGCATGCCGGTGGCACGTTCCCGGGTGGCGGGCAGGCCGGTGGCGGGCATCCGGCAGGGCTGCCGTCCGGCGGTCCCGTGGCTGGTGGCGCGGCGGCCGGCAGTGCGGCGGCTGGTGGTGCGGGGGGTGCTCCAGGGGCGGGGAAGGCCCTGGGGAGGCGGTCGCCGGTGCTGGTGCTCGGAGCCGGGGCGGTGGCCGTGTGCGTGGCGGCCGGGGTCGTGGTGTGGAACTCCGGCAAGCGCCAGGCGGACGCCGAGGTGCGTTCCGCCCAGGAAGCCGTGCGGACGTCCGCCACGGCGAGGCCGTCCAGGCACGGCACGGCCGCTCCGAGGCCCACGAGGACGCCGCAGCGCCGCGCGGCCCGCCCCCGTCCCACCCCCACCGGCTCTCCGGAACGCTCCACGCCGTCACCCACCCCCACCGGGACGGCGTCGTTCGCCCTGGCGTACGTCCGCGTCCAGGGCGCCTCGAAGATCAACTCCGCGGGGGTCACCTGCTACACCGGCGCGCTCAACTTCGCCGCCGGAGTGGACGCCACCCGCACCGGCGCCGCCTTCTCCTACCAGTGGCTCTACGACGGCAGGGTCGTCGAGCGCGGGACGTCCCGTCTGCCGGCGGGCAGCCGCGGCGACCACGTCAGCTCCAGGAGGCTCGTCACCCCGGCGGGCGGCAGGCACACCGTCGCCTACCGGATCCTGAGCCCGTCGCCCAGGACGAAGTCCGTCACGTTCACCATGTGCACGCCGTAGGCGGGCACGAGAAGGGCGGGCCCGCGCAGCAGACCCGCCCTGATGGCACGCACGGGCATCACAGCCCGTAGCTGACCACCCAATACCCGTTGTACCTTCCGCCGTAGCAGGACAGCCTGGTCGGGCTGTGCCAGCTGCCGACGACCGTGCCGCCGCCGATGCGGCAGCGCAGCGAGGTCACGTACTGGTGGTTCCAGCCCCACTCACGGTCGCCGTCGCGCCAGCGCTCGTCGTCCTCGTCGTGGCCGCTCTCCCGCCAGCGGTTGTCGCGGCGGTCGTCGTCGTTCCAGCGCTTGTCCTCGTGGCGGTCGTCGTCCTTGCAGCGGTCGTCATCGCGCCAGCGGTCGTCGTCCTCGTCGCGGTCGCCGTCCCAGGGGCGGTCGCTGTCCCACTGGTGCCGGTGGTCCTCGTCCTTGCAGCGGTCGTCGTCGTCACCGTCCCAGGGGCGGTTGTTGTCCCACTGCTGCCGGTGGTCGTCGTCCTTGCAGCGGTCGTCGTCCTTCCGGCGGTCGTCGTCGTCCCAGGGGCGGTTGTTGTCCCACTGCTGCCGGTGGTCGTCGTCCTTGCAGCGGTCGTCGTCGTCACCGTCCCAGGGGCGGTTGTTGTCCCACTGGTGCCGGTGGTCGTCGTCCTTGCAGTGGTCGTCGTCCTTCCGGCGGTCGTCGTCGTCGTCCCAGAGAAGGTCGCCGACCCAGGGGTGCCGGTGGTGGCCGTCCTTGTTGTGGTCGTCGTCCTTGCAGCGGTCGTCGTCGTGGTCGCCGAGGTAGGGCCCCCTGACGTCGTAGCCCGGAGCCGCGAAGAACGGCTCCGGACCCGGGTCGGCGACGGCCGGGACGGCGGTGACGAGCGGAATGGCGCCGATCGTGGCGCAAGAGGCAAGTGCTGCGATGAGTCGTCGCATCACACCGATCCAATCACTGTCGATGATCTAATCGCTACAGATAGTAACCGCAGGTCAGCGACTTGAAACGCGGCCCGAAGGGCTCCGTGTCACCCCTTCGGAAGCCCTTTGCGCGCCGAACGGCAGGCAACAGAATCCCTCAAGACCCCTTGACTCCACACGCAAACCGACGGACGATCCCGTTTGATTTAGTCGGATCATGTTGGGTTCTCATCCTCGGTGTTGAAGGAGTCCCATGCGTGCGATCCTTCGGTCAACCCTCGCCCTGGCCCTCACCGCGACCTGCCTGATCGCCGTCGCCGGCCTGGCGCCGCCCGCCTCCGCCCTGGACAACGGCCTCGCCAGAACGCCCCAAATGGGGTGGAATGACTGGAACAGCTTCGGCTGCTCGGTCAGCGACGCCCTCGTCAGGCAGACGGCCGACGCCATGGTCGCCTCCGGCATGGCCGCGGCCGGCTACGCGTACGTCAACATCGACGACTGCTGGTCCACCAGGACCCGCAGTACGGCCGGCGACCTCGTCCCCGACCCGCAGAAGTTCCCCGGCGGCATCAAGGCGGTCGCCGACTACGTCCACGGCAAGGGGCTCAAGCTCGGCATCTACTCCTCGGCCGGCACCACGACGTGCGCCGGCTACCCGGCCAGCCTCGGCAACGAGCGCAGGGACGCGGCCCTGTGGGCGTCCTGGGGCGTGGACTACCTCAAGTACGACAACTGCGGCGACCACCTCGGGCAGAGCGCGCAGCAGCGCTACACCGCCATGCGCGACGCGCTGGCCGCCACCGGCCGGCCGATCCTCTACAGCCTGTGCAACTGGGGCCAGGACAGCGTCTGGACCTGGGGCATGCCGGTCGGCAACTCCTGGCGCACCACGGGCGACATCCAGGCCAACTGGGGCTCGGTCATGGGCATCCTGGACAGCCAGGCCGGGCTGGAGGCGTACTCGGGGCCGGGCGGCTGGAACGACCCCGACATGCTGGAGGTCGGCAACGCCGGGCTCACCGCCACCGAGTCCCGGGCCCACTTCAGCCTGTGGGCGCTGCTGAACGCGCCGCTGGTCGCGGGCAACGACCTGCGTTCGATGAGCGCCGAGACCCGGACGATCCTCACCAACGGCGAGGTCATCGCCGTCGACCAGGACTGGGGCGGCCGGCAGGGGCACAAGATCGCCGACAACGGGAACCTGGAGGTCTGGCGCAAGCCCATGGCCGCGACCGGCACGGGCACCGGCTCGGTCGCCGTCGTGCTGCTCAACCGGGGGAGCGCGGCGGCCACCGTCTCCACCACCGCCTCCGCGCTGGGCCTCGGCGCCGCCTCCGGCTACGCCGTGCGCGACCTGTGGGCCCACACGACCGGCTCCTCGACGGGCACGATCAGCGCCTCCGTCCCCGCCCATGGAGCCGCCATGTACGTCGTCACCGGCGGCGGCACGCCCCCGGCGGCCACCGCGCTCAAGGGCGCCGGCTCCGGCAGGTGCCTGGACGTGCCCGGCGCGTCCCAGACCAGTGGCACCCAGGTCCAGATCTGGGACTGCAACGGCGGCCCCAACCAGCAGTGGACCCCGACCGCCGGTGGCGAGCTGCGCGTCTACGGCGGCAAGTGCCTCGACGTGTACGACCGCGGCACCGCCGACGGCACCCGCGTGATCATCTGGGACTGCAACGGCCAGACCAACCAGCAGTGGCGGCTCGGCGCCGACGGCACGGTCACGGCCGTCGGCGCGAACAAGTGCCTCGACGTGCCGGACAACGCCACCGCCAACGGGACCAGGCTCGTCATCTGGACCTGCAACGGCGGCGCCAACCAGCGCTGGACCCGAACCTGAGGCCCACCGCGGGACCATGCGGGCCCGCTCCGGCCCCGCTCGGGGCCAGGTCAGGCCACGCGAAGGACGATCTTCCCCTGGATGTGGCCCTGCTCGGCGCGCTCGTGCGCCTTCGGGGCCTCCTCCAGCGGGAAGACGCTGTCGACGCCGACGCGCAGCCGTCCGGCGTCGATCAGCTCGGCGAGCGCGGCCATCTGGGCCCCGTCGGAGTGCACCTGGCCGCCGCGGCGCACGATGCCGCGCCGCGCGACCTCCTCGTCGTGGTAGTCGCCGAAGAAGACCGGGCTGAGCGTGCCGCCGTCCTTGAGCACGGGCAGCAGGCGGTGGCCGTCGGGGCCGCCCACGGCGTCGATCAGGCAGTCCACGTCGCGTACCGCGTCCTGCGGGGCGACGCGGGTGTAGTCGACGAACTCGGCCACGCCCAGGTCCTTCAGGAACGCCTCGTGCCGGCCGGAGGCGACGCCGATGACGTGCGCGCCGAGATCCGCGGCGAGCTGGACGGCGAAGTGGCCGACACCGCCGGCCGCGCCGTTGACCAGGACCCGGCTGCCGGGCCGCAGGCCGATGATGTCGTGGACGTACTGGTAGGCGGTCAGCCCGGCCATCGGCACCGCGGCGGCGGCGACGTGGTCCACCGTGGCGGGCTTGCGGGCCAGGTGACCGGCCGGGGCGGTGGTGTACTCGGCGTACCCCCTGCCGCCCTCGTCGCCGACGCGGGGGAAGCGGACGAGGCCGTACACCTCGTCGCCCTCCCGCCAGTCGGTGACGCCGGGGCCGAGTGCCGCGACGACGCCCGACACGTCCGAGCCGGGGGTGAAGGGCAGCGGGATCTCCGGCCGCTTCGACGGCGGGATGTTGGCGAACCCCCTGCGGGCGTACCAGTCGGGCGGGTTGAGCGCGGCGGCGCGCACCTGGACCAGGACCTCGCCCGGCTTCGGCACGGGCACGGGGACCTCTTCGAGCCGCAGGACCTCGGGGCCGCCGACCTCGTGCACGCGGATGGCCTTCATCGTCGATTCTCCTCGGGGAGACGGGCGCCGCTATGATGCGGAGCAGTGTTCCGGATCATAACCGGAGCGCTGCTCCACTTGTCAATCGGCCGGAAGGTGGCGGATGACCGAAACACCCCGTAACCGGCGCGCGGACGCCCAGCGCAACCGGGAGCGCATCCTGGCCGTGGCCGCCGCCGTCATCGAGGAGCAGGGCACCGAGGCGTCCCTGCGCGACGTCGCCCGCCGCGCCGAGGTCGGGATGGGCACGCTCTACCGGCACTTCCCGACCAGGGAGGCGCTGCTGGAGGCGCTGCTGCGGCAGCGCTTCGACCGGCTCGCCGAGCGCGCCCAGGCGCTGGCCGGCGCCGCCGCGCCGCGCGAGGCGCTGGTGGAGTGGCTGCGCGCGTTCGTCGAGGGCGCGGGCGCCTACCGGGGGCTGGCCGCCTCGATGATGGCCACGATCAACGACGAGGGCTCGCCGCTGCACGCCTCCTGCCACGCGATGCGCCACGCGGGAGGACGGCTCCTGGAACGCGCCCAGGCCACGGGCGAGGTGCGCGCCGACGTGACGGGGCTCGACCTGTTCGCGCTGGCCAACGCGGTGAGCTGGATCGCCGAGCAGGCCCCCTCGCTGGCCGCGCGCGGCGACCACTTCTTCGGCCTGCTCATGGACGGCCTCCGCCCGCCGGGCGACCTCACCGGCCGAGCGGCACCAGCCTGAGGTCGAACTCCACCTCCTCGTACGGCCCGTCCATGTCCCACCCCCCGGTGCGCGGCACCGGCCGCCGCACCAGCTCCTCCTTGACCGCGTACGCCGCGTCGGAGCCCAGGTAGGGGTCGCCGGCCAGGAACACGTGCGTGGTCAGCGGCCGGTGGCCGGGCGCGATGACCTGGTAGTGCAGGTGGGCCGGGCGCATCGGGTGCCGCCCGACCGCGCGCAGCAGCCGGCCGGCGGTGCCGTCGACGGGCACCGCGTAGCTGCTCGGGCGGACCGTGCGGAACCAGTAGCGGCCCTCGGCGTCCGCGGTGAACAGGCCGCGCAGGTTGCCGGGCTCCTGGGCGGCGTCCTGGCTGTCGTACAGGCCGTTGTCGGCGGCCTGCCACAGGTCCACGGTCGCGCCGGGCAGCGGGACGCCGTCGCAGGACAGCACCCGGCCGTGCACGACCATGGGCGTCCCGCGCCCGCGCTCGGGGCCGCCGCTGATCCACGCGCCGGGCTCGCGGGCGGGGGCGGGGGAGTGGAAGGGGCCCTCGACCGAGGAGGGCGTCATGTTCTCCGGGCCGGCGTGGTTGACCTCGTCCACGGCGGAGGTCAGGCCGAGCATGTCCGACAGCAGCACGAACTCGTCGCGCTCCGGCGTGCACCACGTGCCGGTCTCGGCGAGGAAGGCCAGCCCGGCCCGCCATTCGGCCTCGGTGGGGCGCACCTCGTCCACGAACGCGTGCAGGTGGGCGACCAGCGCGGAGACGATCTCGTTGACCCGCGGGTCGGGGCCGTGGACCTGGTCGAGCACCTGCCGCACGAGCTTGTCTGTCATGGCGACCGTCCTTGACGGGGACCGTGGGGGTTCATTATCCGCACACGTCCGGGCCCCCGGGAAGACTCAGGCCAGGACGCGGACCACGCCCGCGAACACGCGGGGCAGCCGGCGCGCCGCGGGCACCACCAGCCGGGCCGTGCCGGGTCGCCGGGCCGCCTGGACCAGCGCCGCCGTCAGCAGCCGGTGCGTGCGCGACAGCCGCAGCCACGCGCCGTCGTAGTCCTGCGGACGATCCGCCGCCAGGCACGCGACCAGCAGCTCCGCCGATCGCACGGCCAGCGAGACGCCCTCGCCGGTGAGCGCGTCCACGTAACCGGCCGCGTCGCCGACCAGCAGGACACGCCCGGCGCGGCGGGCGCGCACGCCCTGGCGCAGCGGGCCCGCGCCGCGCACCGGGGTGACGGCCGGGCCGTCCAGGCGGCGGGCCAGGCCGGGGAAGCCGCGCAGGTGCTCGTCGAAGCCGCGCCGCGCCGAGCTGAGGACCGCGACGCCGACCAGGTCGTCGCCGACCGGCGTGACGTACGCCTCCCCGGCGCCCGACCAGTGGACCTCGACGAAGTCGCTCCACGGCTCGATCCGGTAGTGCCTGCGCAGCCCGTACCGGCGGGGGCCGCGGGCCGGCTGGTCGAGGCCGAGCGAGCGGCGCAGCGGCGAGTGCAGGCCGTCGGCGGCCACCAGCCAGCGGGCCCGCAGCCCGATCGCGCGCACGCCGTCCCTGTCCTGCTCGGCGCGGGTGATCCGGCCGGTGACCGTCTTGACGCCCAGCTCGGCGGCCCGCTGCCAGAGCGCGCCGTGCAGGCTCGTACGCCGCACGCCCAGCCCCGGCCCGGCGGCGAACGCCGCCCGCGCCTCCCGCCGCCCGTCGAGGTAGTGGATGCCGCGGAAGCCGCGTCCCTCGACCGGCACGCCCATCGCCGTCAGCGCGGCCACCCCGCCCGGCATGACGCCCTCGCCGCACGCCTTGTCCACCGGCGCGGCGCGCGGCTCGACGACGACCGCCTCCATCCCGGCCAGCGCCGCGTGGATGGCCGTGGCCAGCCCCGCCGGGCCGCCGCCCGCGACCAGCACGTCGATCACCGGCTCACCCCCCGGCCGCGACGGCGAGCGCGGCGTTCTCGCACCGGATGCGCACCACCATCAGCGCGGCGTTGAGCAGCGTGAACGCCAGCGCCGTCAGCCACGCCGTGTGCACCAGCGGCAGCGCCAGCCCCTCGGCCGCCACCGCCACGTAGTTGGGGTGCCGCAACCACGCCAGCCGGTACGGCCCCCGCCGCACCAGCGGCAACCCCGGCACCACGATCACCTGCGTGTTCCAGCGCGGCCCGAGCGACGTGATGCACCACCACCGCAGCCCCTGGGCCGCCACGACCGCCGCGAGCATCGGCCAGCCGAGCGCGGGCACGAACGGCCGCCCGGCCAGGGCCACCTCCAGCGGCGCGCACACCAGCAGCCCGGTGTGCAGCGCCACCATCCACGGATAGTGCCCTCGGCCGGTCACCACGCCGCCGCGCGCCATGCTCCAGGCGGCGTTGCGCCTGGCGACGACCAGCTCGGCCAGGCGTTCCAGGCCGACGAGCACGATGAGCGCCAGATACCAGGTCACAGGTCAACCGCCGGAGAAGTAGAGGGAACGGGCTAGAAACGCAGCAGGACGAGCTCGGAGCAGAAACCGGGGCCCATCGCGATGACCAGCCCCCAGGACCCCGGTGCGGGCGGCTCGCCGGCCAGGGTCTCGCCGAGCACGTGCAGGACCGAGGACGACGACAGGTTGCCGTTGGCCGCCAGCGAGCGCCACGTCACGTCGAGCGCGCCCGCGGGCAGCTCCAGCACCTCCGACACCGCCTCCAGCACCTTGGGCCCGCCCGGATGGCACACCCACGCCGTCACGTCCGCGGCGGTGAGCCCGTGCTCGGCCAGGAACCCGTGCACGTCGTCGGCCAGGTGACGGCGCACCACGGCGGGGACGCTGGCGTCCAGCATCACCCGGAACCCGGTGTCGCCCACCTGCCAGCCCATGACGTGCTCGGACCCGGGATACAGGTGGCTGCGGGTGGCGACGACCTCGGGCCCGGCCGTGCCGCGCTCGGCGCCGCAGGCGACCACGGCCGCCGCGCCGTCGCCGAACAGCGCACTGGCGACCAGGTTCGCGGGCGAGGAGTCGCCGCGCTGCACGGTCAGCGAGCACAGCTCCACCGACAGCAGCACGGCCACGTGGTCCGGCCAGCCGCGCAGGTAGTCGTGCAGCCTGGCGATGCCCGCCGCGCCCGCCACGCAGCCCAGGCCGAAGACCGGCACCCGCTTGACGTCGGGCCGCAGCCCGAGCCCGGCGGCCAGCCGGGCGTCCACGGACGGCGCGGCGATGCCGGTCACCGACGTGAACATGATCAGGTCCACGTCGGTCGGCTCCAGCTCGGCGGCGTCCAGGGCGGCCTTCACGCTCTCCAGCCCCAGCTCGACCGCGACGGAGACGAACGCGTCGTTGGCGGCGCCGAAGCCGTTCAGCTTCTCGTACCGGTCGATGGGGAGGGCGAGGTTGCGGTGCTCCACGCGGGCGCTGCGGTGCAGGCGGTCGAGGAGGCGGCGGTCGGCGCCGTCGGGCAGGCACAGGCGGGCGGCCATGTCGGTGAGCTCGGACTGTGGGTACCGGTGAGGAGGGAACGCGCAACGGACTGCGGAGATTCGGGTCATGCAGTGCTCCCTCGGCAGGTCGCCCACAACACTCACTCCCCGCACGCTTCCCGCAAGGATGGTCATTTAAGCCAAACGCGGCGCGCGGGAATTCTCGCCGCGCGTCCTGCGGTCTACGATCACCGTGTGACCGACCCGGATCCCGCGGCCGCCGCCGTGGCGCGCGGCGGGCCGGCCCGTACGGCCGCCGCGCTGGCGCTGGCCTGCCATCCGGGCCCGACCGTGGCCGTGACCGCCCTGGTCACCGCGCTGGCCGTGGCGGCGGGCCGGGACGCGGGCGGCTGCGTCCTGGTGGCCGCCGCCGTGCTGGCGGGGCAGTTGTCGGTCGGCTGGTGCAACGACGCGCTCGACGCCGGACGGGACGCCGCCGCCGGGCGCGCGGGCAAACCGGCCGCCGACGGCACGGTGAGCGTGACCGCCGTCCGGGTGGCCGCGCTGGCGGCGCTGGTTCTGTGCGTGCCGCTCTCGCTCGCCTCCGGCCGTACGGCGGGACTGCTGCACCTGGCGGGCGTGCTGGGCGCCTGGGCGTACGACTTCGGCCTGAAGGCCACGGTCCTGTCGTGGGCGCCGTACGCGGCCGGGTTCGGGGTGCTGCCGGCGTTCGTGACGCTCGGACTGCCCGGGGAGCCGTGGCCGGCCTGGTGGGCGGTCGTGGCGGCGGCGCTGCTCGGCGTGGGCGCGCACCTGGCCAACGTGCTGCCCGACATCGAGGATGACCTCGCGACCGGCGTGCGCGGGTGGCCTCAGCGGCTGGGGGCGGCGCGCGTACGGGTGCTGGTGCCGCTGCCGCTGCTGGCCGCCACCTGCCTGCTCGTCCTCGGCCCTCCCGGCGGTCCCGGCGTGGCGGGGTGGCTCGCCATGGGGGCCGCCGTCCTGCTCGCCGTCGGGGGGACGCTGCTCGCGGGCCGGTCCGCGCGGGCGCCGTTCGTCACCGCCGTGGCCGTGGCCGCCGTGGACGTGCTCCTGCTGCTCGCCAACGGCGCCGCCCTCACCGCCTGACGCCGTCCCGACGCCCCCGGGGCAGGCCCGTCGCGCCGCGCAGCCAGCGCAGCCCGACCGCCAGGGCCAGCGGCGCGGGCACCGTCCCCGCCCCGAGGCCGACCTCCACCAGCAGGTCGAACACCTCCTTGCGGTGCGCGGCGGTGCCGATGGCCGCGTCGATGAACCCCGGCGACTGCGCCAGCCGGGCCAGCACGTCGGTCGTGCGCAGGTGCCGCCCGAGCGCGCCGCGCAGCTTGGCCCGGTACCGGGCCAGCGGGTCGTCCGGCGCCTCGACCGCCGCCTCGGCCGCCAGGCGCCCCGACAGCAGCGCGTAGTAGATGCCCTCGCCGGTGAGCGGGTTGATCAGCCCCGCCGCGTCCCCGGCGAGCAGCACCCGCCCGGCGCCCGGCGCGGGCCGCCCGGTCGACAGGGGCAGGTGGTGGGCGCGCAGGTCGCGCGCGGGCCGGTCGGGCAGCAGCTCGGCCAGCCTGCCGTGCAGCACCTGGCGGCCCGGCGCCCCCGCCGTCCGCAGCCGGGGCAGCAGCATGCCGAACCCGACGTTGGCGGTGCCGTCGCCGATCGGGAACGACCACGCGTAGGCCGGCCAGCCCGCCCGCTGCATGGCGATGAGCTGCACGTCGTCGGACTCGGGCACGTCGGCGTAGCCGCGCACGGCCAGGGCGGTGTGCCGCTCGGCCGCCGCGGGCATCCCGATCAGCCGGCGCACCGCCGAGTAGGCCCCGTCGGCCGCCACCACCGTACGGGCCCGCAGCCGCCCGTCCAGGACGACCCAGGACCCGTCGCGGGCCAGTTCCCTGACGCGGTGGCGGCGCACCTCGACGCCCCGGGCCCCGGCCGCCTCCACCAGCCGCGCGTCGAACACCCGGCGCGGCACCACGTGGTTGGGCCGGGCCGCCTCGGCCGAGACCCGCAGCCCGCCCGGCGAGACCACGGTCAGCCGGGGCGTGGGCCGGTAGTCGTCGATGAGATCGGGCAGCCCCAGCCGGGCCAGCTCGTCGCGCCCGTGCGCGGCGATGCCGTCGCCGCACGGCTTGTCGCGGGGGAAGCCGGCCCGGTCGAGCAGCACCACGCGCAGGTCCGGCCGCAGCTGGACGGCCCGCAGCGCCGCCGCCGAGCCCGCCGGTCCCGCGCCCACGACGGCCAGGTCCCACTCCTCACCCATGCGAGGTCTTGTCCCACCCCGCGCGCGGCGGGAAACCCGTTCCCGCCGGGTCAGGCCCGCGACAGCGCGCGGGCGGCGTGGACGAGGGGCACGTGGCTGAACGCCTGCGGGAAGTTGCCCACCAGGCGTCCGTAGCGCGGGTCGTACTCCTCGGCCAGCAGCCCGACGTCGTTGCGCAGCTCCAGCAGGCGTTCGAACAGCTTCTCCGCCTCCTCCTTGCGGCCCTGCATCGCCATGACCTCCACCAGCCAGAAGCTGCACGCCAGGAACGCGCCCTCGCCGCCGGGCAGGCCGTCGACGTCGTTGTCGGCGGCCAGCGGATAGCGCAGGACGAACCCGTCGGACATCAGCTCCTTCTCGATCGCCGCCACCGTGCCCGCCACGCGGGGGTCGTCGGGCGGCAGGAAGCCCACCACGGGGATCATCAGCAGCGCCGCGTCCAGCTCCGACGACCCGTACGACTGGGTGAAGGTGTTGCGGTGGGGGTCGAAGCCCTTGTCGCAGATCTCGGCGTGGATCTCGTCGCGCAGCGCGCACCACTTCTCCACCGGGCCGGTGCGGCCGAAGCCGTCGACGTACTTGACGGCCCGGTCGAGGGCGACCCAGCACATCACCTTGGAGTGCACGAAGTGCCGGCGCGGGCCGCGCACCTCCCACAGGCCCTCGTCGGGCTCGTCCCAGTGCTCCTCCACGTAGTCGAGCAGCTGGCGCTGGATCGACCAGGCGCGCTCGTCGGCGGCCAGGCCGCGGGTGCGGGAGACGTAGAGGCAGTTCATCACCTCGCCGTAGACGTCGAGCTGGAGCTGCTGGACGGCCTCGTTGCCGATGCGGACCGGGCGGGAGCCCTCGTAGCCGTCGAGCCAGTCGAGGCGAAGCTCGGGCAGGCGGCGCTCGCCGGCGACGCCGTACATGATCTGCAGGTCCTGGGGGCGGCCGGCGATGGTGCGCAGCAGCCAGGAACGCCAGTCGGCGGCCTCGTCGAGGTAGCCGGAGCTGATCAGCGCGTCGAGCGTCATCGTGGCGTCGCGCAGCCAGCAGAACCGGTAGTCCCAGTTGCGCACGCCGCCGATGTCCTCGGGCAGGGACGTGGTGGGCGCGGCCACGATGCCGCCGGTCGGCGCGTACGTCAGCCCCTTCAGCGTGATCAGCGACCGCGTCACCGCCTCCCGGTAGGGGCCCTGGTAGGCGCACCGGCTCACCCACTCGGTCCACATGGCCTCGGTCTCGGCGAGCTGCTCCTCGGCGTCGATGCGCGGCGGCATCGACTCGTGGGAGGGATGCCAGGTGAACACGAACGGCAGCCGCTCGCCCGCGTTGACGGTGAACGTCGCCCGGTGGGCGTAGTCGCCGCCCTTGAGCGGCACGGGGGAGTGCAGCCACACCGAGTCGGGGCCGCCGACGGCCTGGAGGTGGCCGTTCGTCCGGCGCACCCACGGCACGATGCGCCCGTAGTCGAAGCGCACGCGCAGCTGGGTGGAGACCTCGACGCTGCCCGAGACGCCCTCGACGATGCGCACGACGTCGGGGTTCCGGTCGCGCGGCGGCATGAAGTCGATCACCCGGACCGTGCCGGTCGGGGTGTCCCACTCGGTCTCCAGGATGAGCGTGTCGGGCCGGTAGCGGCGGCGGGTGGCCGGCCGCCGGGCCGACGGCCCCAGCCACCAGTGGCCGTTGCGCTCGCTGCCGAGCAGGGCCGCGAAGCACGAGGGGGAGTCGAACCTGGGCAGGCAGAGCCAGTCGATGGAACCGTCCCTGGCCACCAGTGCGGCCGACTGCATGTCTCCGATCAGCGCGTAGTCCTCAATCCGCATGCCGAAGACGCTACTCGCGCGCGGGTGATCCCGCGCCGGGTCCGGTCCTGTCGCGTCAGGACGGGCCCGCCGCGGGGTCACGACAGGGGGAACCAGCGGGTGAACAGCTGGGTCAGCGGACCGATGGCCAGGGCGAAGACGAGCGTGCCGACGCCGACGCTGCCGCCCAGCAGCCAGCCCACGGCCAGCACGGTGAGCTCGATGAGGAAGCGGGCCAGCCGCACGGACAGGCCGAGCCGCATCAGTCCGGTCATGACGCCGTCGCGCGGCCCCGGGCCCATGCCGGCCCCGATGTAGAGCACGGTGGCCAGCGCGATCGCGACCACGCCGAGCGCCACGTACAGCGCCTGGACGGCCAGGTGGGACGGCGTGGGCAGCAGCAGGATCGCCGCGTCGGCGAACAGGCCGAGGAACACCACGTTGCTGACCGTGCCGAGCCCGGGCCGCTGGCGCAGCGGGATCCACAGCAGCATGACCAGGGCGCCCACGCCGATGATGACCGTGCCGATGGACACGTCCAGCCTGAGGGCCAGGCCCTGGTGGAAGACGTCCCAGGGATCGTTGCCGAGGCCGGACTCCACCTGGAGGCCGATGCCGGCGCCGTACAGGGCCAGGCCGCCGTAGAGGCGCAGGAGCCGGGCGGGGAGGGAACTCAGGCGGGGGACGGTTGCTTCGCTCATGATGGCCTCATAGTGGCAGGCCAATGGTTGCCAAAACAGGGCCAATCATGGAAAGTGGCCTTATGAGGCATTTGTCGGCAGCGCAGGTGGCCCGGCTGGTCGACGTCGATCCGGCCGCCCGCCCGTACTACCGCGCCTTGGCCGACGGCGTGCGCGCGCTCATCATGGACGGCCAGATCCCCGTACGCGTCCGCATGCCCGCCGAACGCCACCTGGCCGAGACCCTCGGCGTCAGCCGCACGACCGTCACCTCCGCCTACGACCTGCTGCGCGAGCGCGGCTACCTGGACAGCAGGCAGGGCTCGGGAAGCTGGACCACCCTGCCCGACCCGGCCACCACCCGTGAGAACCCCTGGCTCAGCACCGGCGACGACGGCCTGATCCAGCTCCACTGCGCCGCCCCGTCGGCGCCGTCCACGCTGCGCGAGGCCATGGCCGAGGCCCTGGACGACCTGCCCAGGTACGGCATGGGCAACGGCTACGACCCCATGGGCCTGCCGCTCCTGCGCGAGCGCATCGCCGCCCGCTACACCGAGCGCGGCCTGGCCACCCGGCCCGACCAGATCGTCGTCACCACCGGCTCCCAGCACGCCATCTCGCTCGTGGCCGGCCTGCTGATCGGCCCCGGCGACCCCGTCCTGGTCGAGTCCCCGACCTACCCGCACGCCATCGACGTGGCCCGCCAGTACGGCGCGCGGATCGTGCCCTTCGGCATCTCGCACGAGGGCTGGCAGCCCGACCTCATGGCCGCCGCGATGCGGCAGTCGGCCGTCCGCCTGGCCTACCTCATGCCCGACTTCCACAACCCCACCGGCGCCCTCATGGACGACGCCACCCGCGCCGCCGTCGCCGGGGCGGCCCGGCGCAACGACGTCATCCTGCTGGTGGACGAGACCTGGAGCGAACTGGCCCTGGACGAGGTGCCGCACACCTCGCCGATGGCCGCCTTCGACACCGACAGCCGCGTGATCAGCATCGGGTCGGCGTCCAAGCTGTGGTGGGGCGGCCTGCGCATCGGCTGGATCCGCACCACGGCCGCCCTGGCCCGCCGGCTGGCCCGGCACCGCGCGGCCGTCGACATCTCCAGCCCGGTGATGGAGCAACTGGTCACCGCCCGCCTGTTCGAACGGCTGGCGCAGACCCGCGCCGAACGCCGCCGCGGCCTGCGCGCCTCACGCGAGGCGCTCGTCGGCGCGCTGGCCCGGCACCTGCCGGACTGGACGTACACGTCGCCGCGCGGCGGCGGCACGCTGTGGGTGCGCCTCAACGGCGACACCTCCAGCACGCTCGCCGACGCCGCCGCCTCCCACGGCGTGCGCCTGGCCCCGGGCTCCTGGTTCGGCCTGGAAGGCACCCTGGAGGGCTACCTGCGCCTGCCGTTCACCCTGCCGCCCGAGACCGTCGCCGATGCCGTCGCCCGCATCGCCCGCGCCCGCGCCGAAGGCCCCACGAGCGCCCGCCGCCACCCCGACTCGCTCGTGCCGATGGTGTAAGTGCTGCGTGAGGGGTTAGGAGTGCTCCTCGGCGCCCTTGGCCAAGGGCGCCCGCCAGTTGCGGCGCATCGCGGTGATGCGCAGGCCGAAGGCCAGCAGCGCGGCGGCCAGCGTGGCCGGCCAGCCGTGCATCCCCGCCGACGACAGGCCCGCCATCACGGCCGAGCCCAGCAGGGCGGGCACCGCGTAGAGCTGGCGGTCGTACAGCAGCGTGGGGATCTCGCCGGCCAGCACGTCGCGGATCACGCCGCCGCCGACGGCCGTCGTGACGCCGAGGATGGCCGCGTGCAGGGGGCTGAGGCCGTACTCCAGGGCCTTCTCGGTGCCGACGGCCGCGAACAGGCCGAGACCGGCCGCGTCGAGCACGAGGATGACGGGCATCACGCGGGCCACGTGCGGATGCCAGAAGAAGACGATCACCGTGGCGGCCACCGGCACCAGCACGTAACCCAGGCTCTGGAAGGCGGCCGGACGCACGTTGAGAATGAGGTCGCGGACCAGTCCGCCGCCGAGCGCGGTCATCTCGGCCAGGACGCCCATCCCGACCACGTCGAGCCGCTTGCGCACACCCATGAGCGCACCGGTCAAGGCGAAGACAAAAATACCGACAAGGTCGAGAATTTCAGACACGTTGGATGTTTTTACCGGATCGGCGGCATGGCCGCCGCATGGTAGTGCTCGGCCATGAGCACCCGCAGCTTCCGCGTGAACAGGAACAGCGCCACCCCGGCCGCGATCGCCATGATCGCCAGGACCAGGTAGTACATCGGATCGGACAGGTAGCGGCTGAGCCGCCCGGTCTGCCCGCCCACCGCGTCGCCCACCGACACCGCGATGAACCAGATCCCGAGCATCTGCCCCTTGAACGCCTCGGGCGCCAGCTTCGTCGTCACCGACAGCCCGACCGGGCTCAGCGACAGCTCGCCGAACACCTGGATCAGGTAGACCAGCACCAGCCACCACACCGACACCCGCCCGCCGGTCGCCAGCGAGGCGGCCAGCGCCATCACCACGAAGCTCAGCCCCACCATGACCAGCGCGAACGCGAACTTCTGCGGCGTGCTCACGCGCACCCCGAGCTTCACCCACAACGCCGCGAACACCGGCACGAAGATCATGATGAACAGCGGGTTGAACGACTGCGTCGTGGCCGCCTGGATCGGCACCCCGAACAGCTCCAGCCGGGTGTGGTCGGCGGCGAAGAACAGCAGCTTGCTCGGCGCCAGGTCGTAGATCATCCAGAAGATCGCCGCCGCGACGAACAGCCAGATGTAGGCCTTCATCCGGCCGCGTTCCTCGTCGGTGAGGTTGTGGCTGCCCATCAGGATGTAGGCGAAGTAGACGATCGGCACGATCAGGATGGCGATCGTGATCGCCAGCGCCAGACGGTCGATCGTGAGCGTGCCGGTGGCCGCCCACACGCCGAGCGCGACGGCCGTCGCGGCCGCGCCCACCCCGGCCAGCCGGCCGAAGCGGCGGCGCTCGGGCGGCGTCAGCCGGACGCCGGGACGCTCGCCGATGCCGCGCAGGTTGCGGCCGCCCCAGACGTACTGGAGGAGGCCGAGGGCCATGCCGACCGCGGCGGCGCCGAAGCCCAGGTGCCAGCGGTCGCCGTCGGCCAGCCAGCCGACGACGAGCGGCGCGAAGAAGGCGCCCAGGTTGATGCCCAGGTAGAACAGGGAGAAGCCGGCGTCTCTGCGGCCGTCCTCGTCCTCGCCGTACAGGCGGCCGACCATGACCGAGATGTTCGGCTTGAGCAGGCCGGTGCCGCTGATGATGAGCAGCAGCCCGAGCCAGACGAAGAACGACGTCGTCACCGGGATCGCCATGCTGATGTGGCCCAGCATGATGACGAACCCGCCCCAGAACACCGACCGGCGCGCCCCGAGGATGCGGTCGGCGATCCAGCCGCCGGGCAGCGCCACCAGGTAGATCAGCGCGCCGTAGACGCCGACCACCGCCTGCGCGGTCTCCTGGGACATGCCCAGGCCCCGGTGGGCCGGCGAGGCCGCCATGAACGTGGCCAGGATCGCCCGCAGGCCGTACCAGCTGAAGCGCTCCCACATCTCGGTGGAGAACAGTGTCGCCAGCCCCCACGGATGCCCGAAGAAGGTCCTTCCGCCCTTGCTCATGCGCGCCCCCCCAAGACACGTACGGCACCTGATCGATCACTCTACGTGAACGAGCCGGCCGTTTCGCGGCTGGGTCTTGCCGCTGCCCAGAGGGTGTGGTGCGATGCATGCCACCTGTGCAAGTGATTACTGACTGGAGGCGGGTGCCATGGCCGAAGTCCTCGACGTACGGGCCTCGATCGAGCGGGAGATCGCCGGTCGCACGGTCTGCGAACAGCTCAGGCAGGTGGCCGCCCAGCACCCTGACGCGCCCGCGTACTCCGACCCCGACGGGGACGGCTGGTCCACCTTGACCTACGGGCAGGCCCGGCGGCGCATCCTGGAGATCGCGGCCGCCTTCGCCGCCCTCGGCCTGGAACGCGGCGAGGCCGTCGCGATCATGATGGTCAACCGCAGCGAGCACGTGCTCGCCGACCTCGGCGCCGTGCACGCGGGCGGCGTCGGCTGCACGGTCTACTCGACGTTCGCGCCCGACCAGATCGCGTTCGTGGCCGGCGACGTGGGCGCCCGCTTCGCCGTCCTGGGTGGCCCGGCCGAGCTGGCCCGCTGGCAGCCCGTGCTCGACCGGCTCGACGGCCTGCGCCGGATCATCATGCTCGACGGCGCCCCCGCCGGCGATGAGCGTTTCCTGTCCTGGGCCGACTTCCTCGACCTGGGCCGCGCCCGCCTGGCCGAGGACGAGGACGCCGTCGAGGCCCGCGCCCGCGAGGTGACCGAAGGCGACGTCGTCACCGTCCTGTACACCTCGGGCACCACCGGCATGCCCAAGGGCGTGCCGCTCACCCACACCAACGTCTTCTACGAGGTCGCCGCCACCGACCGCATCACCACGCTGCCGACGCACGGCACCCAGATCTCCTACCTCACCTACGCCCACATCGCCGAGCGCATCCTCAGCCTCTACCTCCCGCTGGTCAAGATGTCGCACGTGCACTTCTGCACCGACCTGGCGGGCCTGGGCGCCACGCTCGGCCAGGTCAGGCCGATGATGTTCTTCGGGGTGCCGCGCGTGTGGGAGAAGATGATGGCCCGGCTGCTCGCCGTGCTCGCCACCCAGCCGGAGGAGCAGCAGGCCGCCGTACGCCAGGCCATGGCCGCCGGCGCCGCCTACGTCGAGGCCGGCCAGTACGGCGGCACGATCACCCCCGAGATCCAGGCCGCCTACGACCAGGCGGACGCGTCCCTGCTGTCGGTCGTCCGCGGCATGATCGGCTTCGACCGCGCCGAATGGACCGCCACCGGCGCCGCCCCCCTGCCCGCCGAGGTCCAGCACTTCTACGCCGGCCTCGGGCTCAAGGTCATCGACGTCTACGGCATGACCGAGACCACCGGCGCCTTCACCGGCAACAGCCCCTCCTGCTACCGCCTGGGCACCGTCGGCAGGGCCGAGCCCGGCGTCGAGGTCCGCATCGCCGAGGACGGCGAGATCCTCACCCGCAGCCCGCTCAACACCGGCGCCTACCTCAACCGCCCCGAGGCCACCGCCGAGCTGATCGACGCCGACGGCTGGCTGCACACCGGCGACATCGGCACGGTCGACGACGACGGCTTCTACCGCGTCGTCGACCGCAAGAAGGAACTCATCATCACCGCGGGCGGCGAGAACGTCTCACCCGCCGAGATCGAGAACCACCTCAAGGAGCACCTGCTCATCGGCCAGGCGCTCGCCTACGGCGACAACCGCCCGCACCCGGTGGCCGTGCTGACCCTCGACGGCGAGACCGCGCCCGGCTGGGCGAACTCCCGCGGCATCGGCTTCGCCTCACTGGCCGAGCTGGCCGAGCATCCCGACGTCCTGAAGGAGGTCTCGGCCGCCGTCGAGGCCGCCAACGCCAAGCTGGCCAGGGTGCAGCAGGTCAAACGGTGGGCCCTGCTCGGCACCGAGTGGACGGCCGAGACCGAGGAGCTCACCCCGAGCCTGAAGCTGAAGCGCCGCGTCATCCACGCCAAGTACGCCGACGTCATCGAGTCCCTCTACGGCGAGGCGCGCTGACCCCTCGCCCCGGTGGCTTTGCCATAAGGGGTGTGTGTCGCGGTCCTGGTCATGACCGGGCGCTTCCTAGCGTCTCGCTCATGACCAGAAGCCTCCTTCTCGTCTCGCTCGCGGCGGGATCGCTCACGGCGCCCGTGCCCGCGTATCCCGCCGCGACCGAGCTCGCCATCCGCGCCATCACCGTACGGCCCGCGGAACCGGTCGTGGGCGCCCACGACTCCGTGAGCCTGGTGATCGACGTGATCGCCCGGGGCGCGCGCGGCAAGAACGGCGTCACCGTCAAGGTCGAGCCCGGCGTGCCTCCCGGCCCGCTGCTGTCGGCCAAGCCTCCCCAGCCGGACCCGTCCGGCCTCCCGCCCGCCTCGGAACCCGCCCTCCCGGCGCCCTCCACGCCCTATGGGCCCGACACGCCTTCGGAGCCCCCCGCCTCCCCTGACGCCAGGCCGGGAATCGTGCCCGAGGACGCGCCCTCCGGCGGCCCGGCCGGGGCGCCGCTGGCCCAGATGCCCCTGGCGCTCGTCGCCGATCCCAGGCTCGACCTGCAGAAGGCCCCGGTCACGAACGCGTTGCCGCCCAGGCTGGTCTGGCGGCAGGGGGAGGTCCCTCCGGCCCGGATGGCGGGCGACTGGCAGACCTGGCGCTTCCTGCCGGACAAGAAACTGAACCGCTTCTACCCGACCGGCACCTGGACGATCAGCGCCACCGCCCGCGACGCGGACGGCGCCACCGTCACCGAATACGCCTCCTTCGAGCTCAGAAGGGCGACCAGGCTGTCGTCCGTCCGGGTGGAGAGGTCGCCGAAGGCCGCCGGCGGCGTACGGCTGCGCGGCTCGCTGACCCGGATCGACCCGCGCGGCTTCACCGACTTCGGGCCGTACGCCAAGCAGCGGCTGCGGCTCCAGTGGCGCGGGGAGGGCTCGCCCGCCTGGGAGGACGCGGGGGAGACGACGACCGACGCGGCCGGGGCGTTCGTGCAGACCGTCCCGTCCAGGAGGGGCGGCGTGTGGCGGATCCACTTCCCCGGAAACTCCCACTACGCCGCATACACCACAAAACCCCGACAAATCGCCAGTTAAGGCGATAAAACACGCACAAAAAGCCGCCAGGGTATTTGTCGTTATCTGATTGTGATCTGTCGTTTCGCAACTTTTCTTTACCCTTACGCGTCATTAGGCGTTGACGTGCTTCGTCCCTGAGGCGCGTCCAGACGGGGAAGGATTTGTTTTGATGATGCGACGTCTAGCCGCCGGACTGGCCGCGGCCGCCGTGGGCGCCACCCTGGTGGCCACCGCCGCCGCGCCCGCCCTGGCGGACACGGACCCCGATCCCGACTTCGCCGGCGGGCGCACGAGCCTCCAGCTCGACGTCAGCCCGGACCCGGTTCGGCGCGGCAAGGCCATCGACATCGAGGGCAAGCTGTCCGTGTCCTGCGACGAGGACTACATCAGCGGTTTCGTCTCGGTCCACCACGCCGACTACTGCAAGGACAGCGAGCGCTGGCACCGTCTGGCGTCGAAGCGGGTCACGATCCTCTTCCAGGCCGACGGCAGCAGCGGATGGGACTACGTCGAGTCGGTGCGGACCAGCCGCGACGGCTACTTCCACACCAGCGAGCGGGCCTACACCTCGGGCACCTGGCGTGCCGTCTTCGAGGGTTCCCGATACCTGGCCCCCTCCGAGGGCAAGGACTGGGTGAAGGTCTACGGCGGCCGCCGCCACTAGCAGCACCCGGCGGAAGCCCGGCCGCGTGCGGCCGGGCTTCCGGCATGTCCGGCCCCGGACGTCTCAGTAACCGACGACGTCTCAGTAACCGACGGCGACCTGGACCCGGTGGTGCCGCGGCTGCTCGATCTCGTCCACCACCGCCGCGGCCAGATCGGCGTAGGAGAACGCGGGACCGCCCTCCTCGGCGGCCATGACCTGCTCCCCGCCGAACCGGTGACGCCCGCTGCGCTCCGCCAGGTCGTCGAGCACCACCGGCGGCGGCGCGATCACCACCCAGTCCAGCGCCCCGCCCTCCGCGCGCAGCACCTCCAGCTCGGCGGCGTGCCCGAGCGAGAACGTCCGGGCGTCCTCGGGGAAGCCCGGCGTGTCCACCAGTCGCGTCCCCGGCGCGACCTCCAGCAGGGTGCCGATGCCCAGCGCCACCAGCCGGGGCACGCCCGCCTTCGCCAGCCCGGCGGTCAGCGCCCGTGCCGCCGCCGTGTAGAACTCCGCCGACGGCACGTCCATCCGGGCGCCCGCCTGCACCGCCACGTCGTGCCCCGCCGAGACCGCCGCCACGCTCCCCGGGTCGGTCACGTCACCCGCGACCACACGGACGCCGTCGCCGGAGGGCCCCGCGTACCGGGCCGGGTCGCGCACCACGGCCGTCACCTCGTGCCCCCGCTCCAGGGCCCGGGCGACCACCCGCGCGCCGGCCCGCCCGCCACCGCCGAAAACCACGATCCTGCTCATCGTCCAGCGCTCCGTTCAGCGGCCGGCACACCCGGCCGCGCCCGGCAGACGGTAGACGCCCGGTGGTCCCTTCCCGCAACGATAGTGACCCTCCGCCGCCTACCATGGACGCCATGGCCGAACCCCTTGACCCCGACATGTTCGCCGAATGCGTCCACGTCCCCCCCTTCCGGGTCGGCGACAAGTGGACCGCCAAGATCATCCACTGCCTGGAGCAGGGCCCGAGGCGCTTCACCGAGCTCCAGGTCCCGCTGCGCGGCATCACCCCGAAGGTCCTCACCGAGTCCCTGCGCGCGATGGAACGCGACGGCCTGCTCACCCGCACGCCCTACGCCGAGATCCCGCCCCGCGTCGAGTACGCGCTCACCCCCCTCGGCCGCAGCCTGCTGGCCCCCATGGCGGCCTGCTGCGAGTGGTCGAGGACACACCTGTCGGAGCTCATCGACGCCCGCGAGTCCTGGTACGCCGACCACGCCCTGCCCACCTCCTGACGATCCGCCGCGACCCGGCGGAATCGATCACGAGCGCGGCGCGTTGCCGCGAGGGCGAGGCGGTTTTGAGGGTCGCGCGACACCCGTCGTACTCTGGCTCTCTGGCTCTCTGGCGAAAACGGACAGGAGGTGACGCCCCATGTTGCGAGACTCGTTCGGACGGGTGGCCACGGATCTGCGGGTGTCCCTCACGGACAAGTGCAACCTGCGCTGCACGTACTGCATGCCGCCCGAAGGGCTCGACTGGCTGCCCACGGCGCAGCTGCTGACGGCCGACGAGATCGTCCGGCTGGTGCGCGTCGGCGTCGAGCGCCTGGGCATCACCGAGGTGCGCTACACCGGCGGCGAGCCGCTGCTGCGGCGCGAGCTGGTCGACATCGTCACCCGCACCACCGCCCTCGAACCGCGCCCCCAGGTGCTGCTGACCACCAACGGCATCGGCCTGGCCCGGGTGGCCGAGCCGCTGGCACGGGCCGGCCTCGACCGGGTCAACGTCTCGCTCGACACCCTCGACCCGGCCACGTTCAAGCGGCTGGCCCACCGCGACCGGCACGCCGACGTCATCGAAGGGCTGGCCGCCGCCGACGCGGCGGGCCTGCGCCCGGTGAAGGTCAACGCGGTCCTCATGCGCGGGGTCAACGACCACGAGGCCGTGCCGCTGCTGCGCTTCTGCCTGGACCAGGGCTACGAGCTGCGCTTCATCGAGCAGATGCCGCTCGACGCCCAGCACGGCTGGACCCGCGAGGGCATGATCACCGCCGACGAGATCCTCGAACGCCTCTCGTCCGCCTTCGACCTGGCGCCCGACGACCTGGAGCAGCGCGGCAGCGCCCCGGCCGAGCGGTTCCTGGTCGACGGCGGCCCGGCCAGGGTCGGGGTGATCGGCTCGGTGACGCGCCCGTTCTGCGGGGCCTGCGACCGGGTCCGGCTCACCGCCGACGGCCAGGTGCGCAACTGCCTGTTCGCCACCGAGGAGTCCGACCTCAAGAGCGCCATGCGCGCGGGCGCCTCCGACGACGACCTGGCCGCCCGCTGGACCGCCGCGGTCTCGCGCAAGCGCGCCGGGCACGGCATCGACGACCCGTCCTTCCTCCAGCCGTCCAGGCCGATGTCGGCCATCGGCGGCTAGCGTGCCCGTCGACCCCTTCGACGCGGTGATCCTGGCCGGGGGAGCGGCCCGCCGCCTGGGCGGCGCGGACAAACCCGGCCTGGCCGTCGGCGGCCGTCCGCTGGTCGAGCGGGTGGTCGCGGCGGCGTCCGGGGCGCGCCGCACGGTCGTCGTGGGCCCCCGCCGTGACCTGCCCGGGGTGCTCTTCGCCCGGGAGGACCCGCCGGGCGGCGGGCCCGTCCCCGCGCTGGCCGCCGGGCTGCGTGAGGTCGACGCGCCGTGGCTGGTCCTGCTCGCCGGCGATCTGCCGTTCCTGACGGCGGCGCACGTGCGGGAGCTGCTGGCGGCGGCCCGTCCGGGCGCCGGGGCGGTCATGGTCGACGACGAGGGCCGCGAGCAGTGGCTCGTCGGCGCCTGGCCGGTGCCGGAGCTGCGGGCGTCCCTCGACGCCTACGCCGGGCGCTCGCTCAAGGGCCTGCTGGGCCCCCTGACCGGAACGCGGCTGGCCTCGCCCGGCCGGCCGTGGTTCGACTGCGACACGATGGACGACCTGAAGGAGGCTCGCATGAACGTACTCACCGAGTGGACCGCGCTGGTGTGCGGGGAACTGGGCGTCGACCCGGCCCGGGTTGACCGCGACCTGGTCCTCGACCTGACCAAGGAGGTCGCCCACGGGGTGGCCAGGCCCGCCGCGCCGCTCACCGCCTACCTGCTCGGGCTGGCCCAGGGGGCGGGAACCGCCCCTGAGGACGCCGTGGCCAAACTGATCACATTGGCGAAGAACTGGGAGCGGGCCACCACCGAGACGCTGACTGACGGCTGACACTCGAACGAACTCTTGAAGTCAAGCCGTCCCCTTCCTCAAGATTTCCTGTGAAATACGAGGAGGAGGGCGGTGTAAACGATTTCGGGAAAGCGGTCCTATCGGACTCCGGCCGGCGCGGGGACTGATCGTCCAATGCAAAGGGCTGGCCAGGAAAAGGGCGACGCCGGGTGGTTACGGGGGCAAACCACCCGGCGTCGCTTCATCGGCGTTCCGACGGGGGCCCGGAACGCCGGCACCAGCACTCCGACGGGGGACCGGAGCGCTTGCCTAAAGCGTACACCTACAACCCATGGGATGCGTCAAGACTTAGTCACGACCCGATCTCGCGTCGATGCAGCGGTATCTCGGTTTGGTTAGCCTCGGGAGACTGAAAGGCAGGTGGCGGGGCGCCCTCGCTCCGCTCATTGGCCCCGATTACCGCAATGTATGGCAAAAACACGGCCCCGGCGATGAACACCAGCCGGAACGGCCACGGCACCGGCAGCACGACCGCCAGGATCAGGCAGATCGTCCGGATGCCCATCTTGATCAGGTAGGCGACCTCGCGCTTGCGGATGTCGGCCGTCAGCGAAGGTCTGGCGTCCGTGACCTGGTGAACGTCCTGCTTCTTGCGCCACCCCTTCATACCTTCCACGGTAGACCTCGTACGGGCAGGGCGCGACGGCGCGGCCGGGCGGCGGAGAGGGACATGCGATCATGGCCTTCGAGTAAGGAGGATGGGGAGATGACGGATCGAACGTATCGGGTCACTGAGATAGTCGGCACGTCGGGGGAGAGCCTTGACCAGGCCATTCGCAACGGCCTCCAGCGGGCCTCGCAGACCCTGCGCCACCTGGACTGGTTCGAGGTCACCGAGATCCGCGGCCATCTCGACGGCGGCGACATCGCGCACTACCAGGTGGGCATGAAGGTGGGCTTCCGCCTGGAGGACTCCTGACCGTCCCTGGAGCCTCCGCGGGCACGCGCGGAGGCCACTGACACCCGCCCCGCCCGGGGGCCGTCCAGCGGCGCGCTGGGGGCCTCCCGGACGGCGGACCGCACGACGACGCCCGCCGTCCCGTCCGATCGCGGGGCGACGGGCGGGACGGCGGGCGCGGCGGCTTCGGGCGGCGGCTTCGGGCGGGTGGGCGTCAGCTCGCCTGGCTGACCGTCGACATGTTGAAGTCCGGCACCCGCACCGGCGGCATCACCGTGCGCTGGAAGTAGTCGTTCCACTCGCGGGGCAGCGTGCGCTCCGGCGCGCCCACCTCGGTGACGCGCCCCAGCAGGTCGACCGGGCTCTCGTTGAACCGGAAGTTGTTCACCTCGCCGACGACCTCGCCGTGCTCGACCAGGTAGACGCCGTCGCGGGTGAGGCCGGTGACCAGCAGCGTCTGCGGGTCGACCGCGCGGATGTACCACAGGCACGTGACGAGCAGCCCGCGCCGCGTGGAGGCGATCATCTCCTCCAGCGAGCGCGCGTCCTCCGCCGGGCCGGTCATGACGAGGTTGTCGATGCCGGGCGTCACCGGCAGCCCGCTCAGCCCGGCCGAGTGGCGCGTCTGGAGCAGCGCCTCCAGCCGGCCGTCCCTGATCCAGTCGGTCCGGCCCAGCGGCAGCCCGTTGTCGAACACCGAGCCGTCGCGGCTGGAGGTGTGCGCGGTGACGAACGGCGCGCACGAGATGCCCGCGGCCAGGGGATCGCTGGACAGCGTGATCGGCAGCGTGGCGAGCTGCTCGCCCACCCGCGTGCCGCCGCCCGGCCCGGAGAACACCGAACGGCCGTCGAGCGCGTCCCTGGCCCCCGAGGACCAGTACAGGTAGATCATCAGGTCGGCCACCGCGCTGGGCGGCAGCAGCGTCTCGTAGCGGCCCGCGGGCAGGTCGACGCGGGTCTTGGCCCACTCCAGGCGCTGGGCCAGCGAGGCACCGAGCGCGGCGACGTCGACGTCGGCGAAGTCCTCGGTGAACACGCCGGTCCAGGCCGACCGCTTCAGGTCGCCGGACTTGGCGTTGAGCTCCAGGCGGCCCGTCGGCTGGTCGTGGCGTAGCCGCACGCCGGTGGAGGTGCCGAGGAAGGTCGAGGTGAGGGAGTGCTCGGCGAAACCGTAGAGCTTCCTGTCGCCGGCCTCGGCGGCCGAGAACGCCTCGCCGAGCGCGGGCGCGAACCTCTCGAACACCCCGATGTCGGTCGGCCGCACCTCGTCGTCCCAGCCGGCCGCGGCGGCGCCGCCCTCGACCAGCGGGCGGGCGTCCTCGGCCGGACGCGCCTCGCGCGCCGCCCGGTCGGCCGCCGCGACCACGTCGGCGAGCTGGTCGTCGCGCACCGACGAGCGCGAGACCACGCCCACGCCCTCGCCCGCGACCGAGATCACGGTCAGCCGGGACGAGCGGGCCACGCCGTTGGTCGTCAGCGTGTTGCCCGCGAAGCGCAGGTTGGCGGTGGACCCCTCGTCCACCAGCACCACGCAGCCGTCGTTCGCGGAGAGCTCCAGGGCCCTTTCCACCATCTCCTGCGGAGTAGTCACTTCCCGCCCTCCTGCACGGTGTTGAGCACGCGCACGCCCCTGAACAGCGCCGACGGGCATCCGTGGCTGACCGGCGCGACCTGCCCCGGCTGGCCCTTGCCGCAGTTGAAGGCGCCGCCCAGCACGTACGTGCCCGGCCCGCCGACCCCTTCCATCGACTGCCAGAAATCGGTCGTGGTGGCCTGGTAGGCGAAGTCTCTGACCTGCCCGGCCAGCTTCCCGTGCGAGATCTTGTACGCCCGCTGCCCGGTGAACTGGAAGTTGTAGCGCTGCATGTCGATCGACCAGCTCTTGTCGCCCACGATGTACAGGCCGCGCTCGACGCCCGCGATCAGCTCCTCGGTGGAGGGCCCGCCGGGCGCGGCGGCCAGCGACACGTTCGCCATGCGCTGGATCGGCATGTGGCCGGGGGAGTCGGCGAACGCGCACCCGTTGGAGCGGCCGAACCCCTTCATCAGCGCCATCCGCCGGTCGAGCTGGTAGCCCACCAGGACGCCGTCCTTGACGATGTCGAAGCTCTGGCCCCGCACGCCCTCGTCGTCGTAGCCGACCGTGGCCAGGCCGTGGGTGACCGTGCGGTCGCCGGTGACGTTCATCAGCGGCGAGCCGTAGACCAGCTCGCCGAGCTGGTCGAAGGTGGCGAAGCTGGTGCCGGCGTAGGCGGCCTCGTAGCCGAGCGCGCGGTCGAGCTCGGTGGCGTGGCCGATCGACTCGTGGATCGTCAGCCACAGGTTGGACGGGTCGATCACCAGGTCGTAGTCGCCCGCCTCCACCGACGGCGCGGCCAGCTTCTCGGCCAGCAGCTCCGGCAGGCGGGCCAGCTCGGCGGGCCAGTCCCAGCCCGTGCCGGTCAGGTACTCGTAGCCGCGGCCGACCGGCGGCGCGATCGTGGACATGTCGTCGAAGCCGCCCTCGTGCGCCTTCATCGCGTTGAGCGACGGATGCACGCGCACGCGCTGCTGCGTGGTCACGGTGCCGGAGCTGTCGGCGTAGAACTTCTGCTCCTTGACCTGCAGCAGCCGCGCCGAGACGTGGTCGGCGCCCTTGAGCAGCCCCGCCGACCACTCGGCCAGCAGCCCCACCTTGTCGGACGTGGGCACCTCGAACGGGTCGACGTCGTAGTCGGAGACCCACACCGCGTCGGCGTGCACCGGCTCCGGCGCCAGCTCGATGGGCTCCCGGTTGACGGGCGCGCTCACCTCGGCCACCCGCACCGCCTGCTCGGCCACGGCGGCGGCGGCCTGCGGGGTGAGGTGGATGCCGGCCGCGAACCCCCATGTGCCACCCTTGACGACACGGACCGCGTAGCCGAGGTCGTCGGCGTCGAGCGAGCCTTCGAGGCGGGCGTCGTACAGGCGCAGCGTCTCGGCCCTGACGCGTTCGAGCCGGAAGTCGGCGTGCTCGGCGCCGAGGTCGCGGGCGCGCTGCAAGGCGGCGTCCGCGAGCTGCCGCAGCGGCAGTTCCAGGAAATCGGGATCGATCTGGCGCATGTCCACGATCCTAACCCTGTGATCTTGTACCACCCGGACAAGCGGATACTCGCAAGTAAGAGATAGCGTCAGATGCCATGGCACGCTCTGTACTCGTCACCGGAGGCAATCGCGGCATAGGCCTCGCGATCGCCCGTGAACTCGCCGCGGCCGGCGACGCCGTCGCGGTCACCTACCGATCGGGGGAGCCGCCGGAGGGCCTGTTCGGCGTCCGCTGCGACGTCACCAGCACGGCCGAGGTGGAGGCCGCCTTCGACAAGGTGGAGGCCGAGCAGGGGCCGGTCGAGGTCCTCGTCTCCAACGCGGGCATCACCAAGGACACCCTGCTGGCGATGATGAAGGAGGAGACCTTCACCGACGTCATCGACGCCAACCTGACCGGGGCCTACCGCGTGGCCAAGCGCGCCATCAGGCCCATGATGAAGCTCAAGCGCGGCCGCATCATCCTCATCTCCTCGGTGGTCGGCCTGTCCGGCCAGGCGGGCCAGGCCAACTACGCCGCCTCCAAGGCCGGCCTGGTCGGCTTCGCCCGCTCCCTGGCCCGCGAGTACGGCTCGCGCAACATCACCGTCAACGTGGTCGCGCCCGGCTTCGTGGCCACCGACATGACGTCCGGCCTCGACCAGGAGGCCATCGTCAAGAACATCCCGCTCGGGCGGCAGGCCGCCCCCGCGGAGATCGCGCGCGTCGTCCGCTTCCTGGCCGGCGACGACGCCTCTTACATCACCGGGGCCGTGATCCCGGTCGACGGCGGACTCGGAATGGGGCACTGACGTGGGAATTCTCGAAGGCAAGCGGATCCTGGTGACCGGCGTGCTCACCGACGCCTCCATCGCCTTCTCGGTGGCCAAGCTGGCCCAGGAGGAGGGCGCCACGGTGGTGCTCACCGGGTTCGGCCGGCTGAGCCTGGTCGAGCGCATCGCCAAGCGGCTGCCGCAGACCCCGCCGGTGCTGGAGCTCGACGTCCAGGACACCGACCAGCTCGACACGCTGGCCTCCCGCGTCGGCGAGCACGTCGACGGGCTCGACGGCGTCGTGCACTCCATCGGGTTCGCGCCGCAGAGCGCCCTCGGCGGCAACTTCCTCAACACGCCGTGGGAGGACGTCGCCACCGCCCTGCAGGTCTCCACGTACTCGTTCAAGTCGCTGGCGGTGGCCTGCCTGCCGCTGATGAAGGAGGGCGGCGCGGTCGTCGGCCTCGACTTCGACGCCTCCAAGGCGTGGCCGGTCTACGACTGGATGGGCGTGGCCAAGGCGGGGCTGGAGTCGTGCAGCCGCTATCTCGCCCGCGACCTGGGCAAGCACAACATCCGGGTCAACCTGGTCTCGGCCGGGCCGCTGCGCACGATGGCCGCCAAGTCGATCCCGGGCTTCAAGGAGTTCGAGGAGAGCTGGCCGGAGCGCTCGCCGCTGGGCTGGGACCTCACCGACACGGTCCCGGCCGCCAAGGCGTGCGTGGCGCTCATGTCCGACTGGTTCCCCGCCACGACGGGCGAGATCGTCCACGTCGACGGCGGCGCCCACGCGATCGGCGGCTGAGCCCGCCTCACGCCAGGCGGTGCCTGCCGTTGTTGGCCGGGGCCGGCTCGAACGGGATCGTCTCGCTCGGCTCGGCCCGGTGCCGCCGCTGCTGCACGATCCGGGTGGCCAGCACCGCCGACCCCAGCAGGAGGATCGTCAGCACCGTGCCCAGCACGTCGCGAGCCGGCGGGCTGGGCCGCACCACCCGCTGGTCGCGCAGCGGCACGGCCAGCTCCCGTGCGAACGGGTTGGGCCACAACAACTCCACCCGCGAGTCGTCGGGATCGGCGGTCGGCTCCTCGGCGGTGACCGGCCGCTCGTCGTCCAGCGTGTAGGGCCTGTGCTGCGGCGGCGTGGGCGGCTGCGTCGGCAGCGGCGCGGTGTCCTGCTCGGCGCGCTCGCGGGGCCGGTCCCGGCGGCGCCCGGCCTCTGTGTCGGTCCCGGTCTTCGTCCCGGTCTCGGGCGAGGTCGTGGCGTGCGGCGCGAGCGTCTCGAGCACGCCCTGGTCGTCGCAGGCCAGCACCGGCAGGCAGACGTCCTTGAGCGCCTCGGGCACCAGGTCGTCGGTGGGGCTGGGGGAGGGCCGGGCCGGGGTGTCCGACTTACTTGATTTGTCGGGTTTACCGGGTTTGCCGGTCGGTACGGCGTCGCCCACAGCGCCGAGCACCTCATCGGTGGTGTCCTTGACGCCCTTGGTCACCGGCTCGGTCTTGCCGCCGGTCAGGTCGTCGACCGTGCCCGTGAGCGCGCCGACGACGTCGCACAGCGTGCTGGTCACGCCCGAGAGCAGGCCCCCGTCGCGTGAGCAGTCCTGGGCGGCGGCGGAAGCGGCGGGCGCCCCCACCGGGATCGCCCCCAGTGCCACCGCGAGCACCCCGGCCGAGATCGCGGTCCTGCTCCCCATCCGTCCCCTCCTGTGTCGCTTCAGGAGGAAATCCTTATGGACAAGACCCGTCAGACGCAGGCTTTTTCCCGGTAAAGTTGCGATTCGGTATCGACTAGTGATACGCGAGATGGATTCTCGTTCGTCAGTCGAGCGACGACACGTCATCGAGTGCCTCCCGGATCTCGATCGGGAGCACGACGTCCTCGGCCGACAGGATGCCCTTCAGTTGCGTGTGCGTACGGGCGCCGACGATCGCCGACGCTATCCCCGGCTGGTCGCGCACCCATGACAGCGCCACCGCCAGCGGCGAGACGCCGAGCCCGTCGGCGGCGGTCGTGACCGACTCGACCACGCTGCGGCCGCGCTCGTCGAGATAGGGCCGGACGAAGTCGGCGAAGTGCGGCGTCGCGGCGCGGGAGTCGGCCGGGATGCCGGTGCGGTACTTGCCGGTCAGCACGCCCCTGCCGAGCGGCGACCAGGCCAGCACCCCGACGTCGAGGTGGGCGGCGGCGGGCAGCAGCTCGCGTTCGGGCTCGCGGGCCAGCAGGGAGTACTCCACCTGGGCCGAGGTGATCGGGATGCGGCCGGGGACCGACTTCTGGGTGACCGCGGCGGCGGCGAGCTGCCAGCCCGCGTAGTCGCACACCCCGGCGTAGACGGCCCGGCCCGAGGAGACGATCGCGTCGAGGGCGGCCAGGGTCTCCTCCAGCGGCACCTCGGCGTCGTAGGTGTGGAGCTGCCACAGGTCGACGTAGTCGAGGCCGAGCCGGTTGAGCGACTCGTCGACGGCGGCGATCAGGTGGCGCCTGGAGGCGTCGCGCGGCCGGCGGCCGGTCGGCGTGACCACGGCCTTGGTCGAGATCACCAGCTCCGAGCGCGGCACCGAGTCGCGCAGCATGCGGCCGAGCAGCCGCTCGGAGTCGCCGCCGGTGTAGACGTCGGCCGTGTCGACGAGGGTGCCGCCCGCCTCGACGAACGAACGGAGCTGGGCGGCCGCCTCCTCCGGGTCGGTGTCACGGCCCCAGGTCATCGTGCCGAGCCCCAGCCGGGACACCGACAGGCCGCTGCGGCCGACATAGCGCTGCTCCATGATCCCGCCAGGTTACCAAGAACGGGCCCGCCCGCCAGTCAGCCGCTCCAATGTCCTGCCTGGTGAGGACCGTGGCGGTGGCTGTATGTGAAGATTTCTCGCAGGTGTGTGAAACATGGTGATCCGCGCCTGCGACACTTGCTGTGTGACCACCCTTCTGCTGGCCCGCCACGGGCTGACCGACCTCACCGGGCCGGTGCTGGCCGGGCGCACCCCGGGGGTGCACCTGAGCGAGGCCGGCCGGGCGCAGGCCGAGGCGCTGGCCGGGCGCATCGCCGGGGTCCGGCTCGACGCCGTCGTCTCCAGCCCGCTCGAACGGTGCCGCGAGACCGCCGAGGCCGTCGCGAAGGGGCGCGGCGCGGACGTGCGGATCGACGAGCGGCTGATCGAGTGCGGCTACGGCACCTGGACGGGCCGCCCGCTCAAGGAGCTCGCCCAGGAGCCGCTGTGGCAGACCGTCCAGGCGCATCCGAGTGCGGTGACATTTCCGGAAGGGGAGTCGCTGGCCGATATGCAACATCGAGCGGTCGCGGCCGTCCGGGAGTGGAATCAACGCCTCGGGTTGAAGGGTGTCTACCTGGCGTGCACCCACGGAGACGTCATCAAGGCGATCGTGGCCGACGCTCTAGGACTGCACCTCGATCATTTTCAGCGGATAACAGCCGATCCTGCGGCCCTCACAGTCATTCGCTATGCCCCCCTGCGTCCCTTTGTTCTCAGGATTAACGATATGGGGGAATTGCGGTTGCCTGAGGATTCGGAGGAGAAAGACGGGGGAGAAAACATCACCGGGAGCGATGCCGCCGTCGGCGGTGGACCCGGGACCACGTAAGGTCAGGCTATGCCGGTCTTCGACTACGACCCACCGGAGAGGTTCGTCGCCGGCGCCCTGGGGCAGCCGGGCGCGCGGGTCTTTTTTCTGCAGGCCAGGGCCGAGGGCAGACTGACCACCGTGGCGCTGGAGAAGCTGCAGGTCGCTGCGCTCGCGGGCAGGCTCGACGAGCTGCTCGACGAGGTGCTTCGGCTCAGCGGGGGCACCGCGCACGTGCCCGCGCTCGCCCCGGCCGACCTGACCGACGACGCCCCCCTCGACGTGCCGGTCTCGGAGGACTTCCGGGTCGGCACCATGGCGCTGGCCTGGGACGCCGACAACTCCCAGGTGGTGATCGAGGCGCAGGAGGTCATCGACGAGGAGGACCTCGACGGCCCCGACCCGGCCGTGCTGCGCGTGCGGATCAGCGCGGGGGCGGCGCGCGCCTTCACCCGGAGGGCGCTCGAGATCGTGGCGGCGGGGCGGCCTCCCTGTCCCCTGTGCGGGCAGCCGCTCGACGCCGAAGGCCATGTCTGCGTCCGACTCAACGGCTACCGCGGGGGTGAGGCGGCTTCATGACCGCTCCTGAGAGCGAACCGGCCGTCAAGCCGCAACAAGCGCCGATCATGCAGGAGGAGGAGGCGCTCACCCTGCTGCGCGACGGGCGCCTGGAGGTGGCCGGCCGCCTGGTCGAGGCCACCAACATGACCCTCTACTGCTCGATCAAGCTCGGCGGCCGCAGCGCCGCCTGCGTCTACAAGCCCGTACGCGGCGAGCGCCCCCTGTGGGACTTCCCCGACGGCACCCTGGCCGCCCGTGAGGTGGCCGCCTACGAGGTCTCCCAGGCCACCGGCTGGCGCATCGTGCCGCCGACCGTCTATCGCGAGGGCCCGTTCGGGCCCGGCATGTGCCAGCTCTGGATCGACACCGAGCGCGAGATCGACCTGATGCGCCTGGTCAAGAGCCGCAACCCGGTGGTGCGCCGGATGGCGGTGTTCGATGCGATCGTCAACAACGCCGACCGCAAGGGCGGTCACCTGCTGCCACTGCCGACCGGGCACGTCTACGGGGTCGACCACGGCGTCTGCTTCTCGGCCGAGGACAAACTGCGTACCGTGCTGTGGCAGTGGCGGGGCAAGCCGCTGGCGCGCGAGGCCGTGGCGGTGCTGGCCAAGCTGGAGCGCGACCTGGAGTCCGGCTCGCTGGGCCGCCGGCTGCGCGAACTGCTCACGCTGGCCGAGGTGGAGGCCACCTGGCGACGGGTCAGGCGGCTGCTGGACACCGGCGTCCACCCGTATCCCTCGGAGGGGTGGCCCGCCGTTCCCTGGCCCCCGATCTGACGAGTCCCGGGGGTTTTATACCCTTTGCCGCATGTGCACGCTGATCGTGAGAACCGGGGAGCCGCTGACCCTCATGGGCGTGCGGGACGAGCTCACCGACCGCCCCTGGGAGGCGCCGGGGGAGCACTGGCCCGAGCATCCCGGGGTGATCGGCGGCCGTGACCTCAAGGGAGGCGGCACCTGGATGGCCGTCTCCCCGTCCGCCGGCCGGGCCGCCGCCCTCCTCAACGGCCACGGCAGGCAGGCCCCCGAGACCACCAGGATCTCCCGCGGCGACCTGGCCCTGATCGCGGTGTCCACGGGCGGCGCCCCGGACGTCGACCTGACCCGCTACGACCCCTTCCACCTCGTGCTCGCCGACCTGTCCGGCGTCCGCCTGTTCAGCTGGGACGGCGACCGCCGCACCGACTCCCGGCTGCCCGAGGGCACCAGCATGGTCGTCAACACCGGCCTCGACCCCGACGCCGACCGCGTACGTGAGCATCTGCCGCGCTTCGCGGGCGCGGCCGACTGGGCGGAGCTGATCACCGGCGCGCACTCCGACCGGCCGGGCGCCCTCCTGGTCCGGCACACGCTGCCCGACGGCCGCGTCCACGCCTCCCTGTCGGTGATGCGGGTCACCCTGGGGCAGGACGACACCGCCTACGAGTTCACGGACCTTACGGCACGGATAGGCTCAAAGGCATGAGATCGTGGTCTGCCCAGAACATCCCCAAGCTCCCAGGTGAGAGCGTTCCGCTGCGTCTCTTCGACACGACGACCAAGCAGGTGAGGCAGACCGATCCCGGCCCCACCGCCAGGATGTACGTCTGCGGCATCACCCCCTACGACGCCACCCATCTCGGCCACGCCAACACCTACCACGCCTTCGACCTGGTGGGCCGGATGTGGCGGGACGCCGGCCACGAGGTCCACTACACCCAGAACGCCACCGACGTGGACGACCCGCTGCTGGAGCGGGCCGCCCAGACCGGCGTCGACTGGCAGGAGCTGGCCGAGCGCGAGATCGAGCTGTTCCGCACCGACATGGAGGCCCTGCGCATCCTGCCGCCGCGCGAGTACGTGGGCGTCACCGAGGTCGTGGGCCACGTCGCCGACCTGATCACCGAGCTGGCCGCCAAGGGCTGCACCTACGACCTCGACGGCGACGTCTACTTCAAGGTGGCCGACGCCCCCAAGTTCGGCCAGGTGTCCGGCTACGACGAGGCCGAGATGCTGGCCCTGTCCGCCGAGCGCGGCGGCGACCCCGACCGGCCGGGCAAGCGGCACCCGCTCGACTGGCTGCTGTGGCGGGCCGAGCGGCCCGGCGAGCCGGCCTGGGAGTCGAGCCTCGGGCGGGGGCGTCCCGGCTGGCACATCGAGTGCACCGCGATCGCGCTGCGCAACCTGGGCGCCGGCTACGACGTGGCCGGGGGCGGCTCCGACCTGATCTTCCCGCACCACGAGTGCGGCGCGTCCGAGGGGCACGCGGCGACGGGGGAGTGGCCGTTCGCCAAGTTCTACACGCACGCGGGCATGGTGGCGCTCGACGGCGAGAAGATGTCGAAGTCCAAGGGCAACCTGGTGTTCGTCAGCCGGCTGCGGCAGGCGCACGACCCGATGGCCATCCGGCTCGTCCTGCTGGCCCACCACTACCGGGAGGACTGGGAGTACACGCCCGACCAGCTCGCCGCCGCCGAGCGACGGCTCGGGCTGTGGCGCTCGGCCGTCGCCCTGGAGGGCGCGCCGCGCGCCGAGGAGCTGCTGGCCACGGTACGCGAGCGGATGGCCGACGACCTCGACTCGCCGGGCGCGCTGGCCGCCATCGACGCCTGGGCCGAACGGGCGCTGGCCGAGGGCGGGCCGCAGGAGCCGGGCCTGGTCAAGGACCTGACCGACGCCCTGCTCGGCATCGCGCTCTGACCGACCGCCCGCCGGCCGCCGGTGCGAGCGGGGGTGTGGTGGACAGGGTCGTGGGGGGGGGGGGGGGGGGCGGGCCCCCCCCCCCCCCGGGCGGGGCGCCGGGGCGGCGCGGGGCCCCCCCCCCCCCCCCCCGCGGCCCCCC
>NZ_JBITEZ010000036.1:0-34898 GCF_044455665.1 Nonomuraea sp. NPDC051191
TACTTGCATGTCCCAGTCGAACCCGTCGGCGGGGGTGGTGTCGGGTAGTTGATGGGCGTAGAACAGACCGACTTCCATGAAACCTCCGGCGACGAAGTGGAGTTGCGTTCAAGCGGACGACTGCCAGACGGTGTGCCTCGTGGCGAGGTCACGAGGCACCGCCAGACATCGACCCTGTCATTTCGGCCGCCCGGGGCATTGAGCCCCAGCGCCACCCGCTTGGAACGAACTGCCAGCGCAGACGTACCGGCCGGTCAGCCGGCGAGGAGGCCGCCGTCCACCGGGAACAGCCCGCCGGTGCAGTAGCCGGAGAGGTCGGAGACGAGGAACACCACGAGCTTCGACACCTCCTCCGGCTCCGCGACGCGGCTGATCGGCTGGGACCACAACCATGTGTCGAAGTCGAAGTACTCGTTCGTGGCGAAGTGTTCTTTTTCGTGCTCCAACATCGCCGTGTTCACCGCTGACGGGGCGATGGCGTTGACGCGGATGTTCTCCTTGGCGTACGTGATGGCCATCGACCGCGTCAGCCCCAGGACGGCGGCCTTGCTCGCCTGGTACGCGGCATACCCCCAGGTGCCCTTGACGGCCTGGACCGAGGAGGTGTTCACGATCACACCGCCGCCCGCCGCCCTCATCGCGGGAATCGCCGAGCGGCAACCCCGCAGGATGCCGGCCGCGTTGGTCTCCATGATCAGCGCCCACTCCTCGTCGGAGCACTCCTCCACCGACGACACCTCGCAGACGCCGGCGTTGTTGACCAGGATGTCGAGCGCCCCCTTCTCGCGGACGAGCTCGGTGACGACCTCGTTCCACTCCGCGCTGTTCCGTACGTCCAGCCGCGCGAAGTCGGCCTGGTGACCCTTGTCCCGGAGCTCCTGCGCCGTTGCCTTCCCCTGGTCGTCGAGGATGTCGGTGAGGAGCACGTACGCTCCCTCTTCCGCGAGATGTCTCGCGTGGGAAGCGCCCTGTCCGCGAGCGGCTCCCGTGACGATGGCGACCTTGCCTTCAAGCAGCATGGCGTTGACCTCCTGTTTCAGATGATTCGGCATCGGATTACGGTGACTCACTTGAGGCGGAGGACGACGACCTTGCGCACCGTCTCCAGCGTCGTCCAGCGGCAGGTGTCCCCAGGAGCCAGCACACCGGCATCACCGGGCCCGAACTCCAGGACCCGCCCGTCGGGAAAGTCCACGCGCGACCGGCCGCTGACGATGACGAACGACTCGTTGCCCTGGACGTCGTCGAGGACGCCGGGCGTCATCTCCCACACCGCGCCGACCTCGCTCCCGTCCTCCCGCTCCCAGAGCAGGGAGAACGTGACCTCTGCTCCAGGTGTCAATCGCTCAGGGGCCGTCGGATAGGCGTCCATAGGCACCTCGGCTGGGTTGAACTTCGCACTGACCATGACGACCTTCCAATGCTGAGAGCCGTGAGACCTGTCTGGATGACGTGGGGCGGGTCCGGCTCAGGAGTCCGCCACCAGATGGGACAGCCGGGGGGCCACTTCTGAACCGAGGAGTTCGAGGCTGCGCCGGTACCTGTCCGGTTCTCGGCCACGGCTCGGGGCGCCCATGAGCAGCGTGCCGAAGCCGCCCACCTCGGCATGCAGCGCCTCGATCTTCTTGGCGACCGTCTCCGGGGAGCCGACCAGGAAGAAGTTGTCCACGAGCCACTCCAGGGAGAGATCGTGCTCGGGCACGGCCGCTCCGGCCAGGAGCGAGCCCAGTCCGAGGTCCTTGAACATAGGAAGGTTGATCTTGGACCAGACGTCACCCAGAGGGCCGCTCAAAGCCTGCTCCCGGGCCTCATCGTCGGTGTCGGCGAGCCAGAGGTCCCTCGTGACGCGCCAGTTCGCCCGGCGCGGCACGTGGCCGGCGGCCTCGGCCGACGCCGCGTAGGTCTCCCAGTGCTGGATCAGCGTCTGACCCGACACTTCCTGGCTGACCGGACTGTGGCCACGCCTGCCCGCCTCGGAGAGAGTCGGTGACTTCGGTTGCATGCCCGTCATCAGGATCTCGGGATGCGGTCGCTGAAGAGGCTTGAGATGCGGGCCGTTCACGCTGGAGGAGAACTCGGGCATGTCGGCGGTCCAGTACCGACCGTCGATCCGCCACGGGCCGGGCTTGGTGAAGATCGCATGGATGATGTCGAGACCTTCGGCGAGCATGCGCGCGTTCTCCACGCCCGTCCCGAAGAGCTGCGCGTCCGTCGGGAAGGCGCCGGGAGCGACGCCTGCGACGTATCGTCCACCGGTGAGGTGGTCCAGCCACATCATCCGGTGAGCCAGCGCCACAGGGTTGTGGTACGGAACGAGATGCCCGAGGGCTCCGAGCCGAACGCGGGTCGTCTGCTGCGACGCCGCGGCGATCATGAGCTCAGGAGCCGGACAGGGCTCGTGGCCAAGGGTGTGGTGCTCGGCGAAGAAGACTTCGTCCAGACCGTACTGATCGGCCCATGAGGCGACTTGCAGGTCCCACGCGATGACGTCGGAAACACTGTCCGTGCCGGCCGCATAATCCAACGCGTACGGGACGCACAAGACCGCGAACCTCACTCTTACCCTCCATAGAACAGTCGCATGATTCGAGCGGCGAACTCGACGGAATGCCTCTCACCAATGCGCTACCTCGAGGCCGGCTCGACCGTCGACGCTCATGCCGTGCACGTGCCGAAGACCGCGGAAACCGCTCGCGAAGAAGATCATGGGGTCGTCCGCATGCGATTCCACATGGAGCTGAAGAATCTCCAGGACGACGATTTCGTGGTCCCCCGCCTCGTGCGACTCGCGAATCGCGCATTCGAACCACGCATGAGTGCCGCCGACGACGACGGCCCCGGACGGCAGTCGCGTGACCTCCAGGCCGGCGAATCGATCGGCCTCCTTCGAGGCGAGCCGTTGCGCGTGGGCCTGCTGTGCCCGGCTCAGCACGCTCACCCCCACCACGCCGGCCTCCCGCAGCCGTGGCCAGGTCGTCGACGACAACTGGATGCACACGCTGAGCAGCGGTGGGTCGAGCGACACCGGCATGAACGCCGAGACGGCCATTCCCACGCGTTCGTCGCCGTGCATCGCGCACACCGCGACCACCCCTGTGGGGAACTTGCCGAACGCAGACCTGAGAAGACGTCCGTCCAGGGGCTTGTCAGCAGGGTTGTGCGTCATCGGTCGACTCCTCAGCCGTAATCACCGCACGTGTCGTTCATCGGTGTTCCGTCGTCCCAGGGTCGCGCGGAACGGTCTCGTCGCCATTGAGCCTGAGCGCCGTCACGATGTGCGCGAGTGCCAGGTCCGGTCAGGCGGCGGCGACGTCGAAATTCTTGTTCGCCATTTCTCCGCCGTTGTCGATGGCCTTGCCCATGACGGACCCGATCACCGGCGTGGTTATCAGGCGCAGCCAAATGGTGCGGTAAAGGTGTTCCTTGCGGTCGTGAGGGGTGAAAAGCGTGCGCAGTTCCAGAGCGCCTTTCTGCTCCTCAAGGACGAATGGCCGCATTCGCGCCTCCCACTTCGCCAGAGCTTCCGCCACATCGTCCGGATGACGCTCCAGCATCGTGCCCAGCAGTTCGCCCCCGGCGATCCCCGTGGAGGCGCCCATGCCCGAGTAGAGAGACAGACACCATGCCGCGTCGCCCACCAGGACGATGCGGCGACGGTGCCAGCGTGGCATCTTGATCTGGTTCACCGAGTCGAACAGGACCTCCTTGGCCTCCGCGAACCTGACCATCAGCTGCTCCAGCAGAGGACCCGCGGGTTCAGGGCCGAAGGCCGCCCGAATGGACTCGATCGGTGGCCGGGTGAACTCACGGTCGACATCGCCGGTGCGATAGGAGAACAACAGGCCGGGTCCGCGGTTGCTGAAGGGGAAGGTCCACACCGAACGTCCCGGCTCGGCCAGCACCAGCCCCTCGTTCAAGGAGAAACCGTCGGCCGGCTCGTCCATCGTCGTGGTGCCGATCATGTAATTCAGCGGGTGCAGGAATTCTGCGTGCGGGCCGAAGGCCAGTGCGCGAACAGTGGAGCGCGTCCCGTCCGCGCCGATGACCAGGTCGAACCGCTCAGTGGTCGTGGTGCCGGTGGCGGTGTCGGACAGGGTGACCTCGACGCCCTGGTCGTCCTCGGCAAGCTGCGTCGGCACGGTGGAATAGCGGATCTCCACATCGTCGGGCAGCGCGGAGAACAGTCCCTGCTCCACATCTCCTCGCAACAGGGTCCGTGGCGCGCCGGGCAGGTCGGCGAAACCGACGCCCGGGCGGCGGCGTCCCGCGCGGTTCACCTCGTACGCGGTGAAGTCCTGATGGGTGCGATTCCCGATGGCGTCCAGAGCGCCCAGTCGCCGTGCTGAGGCGATGCCGGCGCCGAACAACGCGACGAAATGGCCGCCGGAGCGACGCGCGGGGGCCCTTTCAATGAGAAGAGGGGTCCAGCCGACCTGGTGCAATCGCACGGCGGTGGCGATTCCGGCGATGCCCAGTCCTACGACGAGCGCTCGGCGACGGCCCTGGTTCGACATATGCAGCCTCCTTCGGCTCAACCCCTACGGGACTGGAATGTGGTGAGCGCGGACGCGCACGGACGATGTACGCCGAAGAATCCGCTGGTCGCGCGCCCACGCTTCTGGAGAGGCTGCCAGCCGACGCCCGGCACGCCATAGGACGAAAGCGTCGGCCAGTTGGACAAGGAGGCCGATGGGCTTGGGCGGCCGTCAGAAGGTGATGAGACCGCGGATGTTCTTGCCGTCCCGCATGTCCTGGTAGCCCTGGTTGACCTCGTCCAGCGCGTACGTCGTGGTGATCATCTCGTCGAGCTTGAGCCTGCCCTCCTCGTAGAGGCGCAGCAGGCGGGGATGTCACGGCGGGGATTGGCGTTGCCGAAGATGCAGCCGACGAGCTCCTTGCGCTGCATGGACAGGTCGAACAGGTTGAGCTTGACGTCCTCCTGGTGGATCGGGGCGACCGAGGTGACGACGCCCCGGCCCCCCTTGGCGACCATGCTCATCATCGGCTGGATGAGGTCGCCGGTCGCGACGCCGGTGCACAGGATCGCCTTGTCGGCCATCGCGCCCCAGGTCAGCTCGCCGGCCGTGGCCACGGCCTCTTCCACGGAGGCCGCCGTATGGGTGGCGCCGAACTCGGCCGCCCTGTCCCGCTTCCACTCGACCGGGTCGACGGCCAGCACGTGACGCGCTCCGGCGAGCGCGGCGCCCTGCACCGCGCCCATGCCGATCCCGCCCAGCCCGATGACGACCACGGTCTCCCCGGCGCGTACGTCGGCCGCGTTGACCGCTGAGCCCCAGCCGGTGGTGACACCGCACCCGACGAGCGCGGCCTTGTCCAGCGGAACCCCGTCATCGATCTTGACGCAGGAGCTCTCGGCCACGACCGTGTGCTGGGCGAACGTCCCCGCACAGGACATGATGCCCAGGTCGACGCCGTCCGCCGTGTGGTGGCGGGCGGTCATGTCGGTGATCTGCCGTCCTGCCAGCAGGAACGCGCCGAGGTCGCACAGATGCTGCTGACCGCGCGCGCACGACGGGCACCGTCCGCACGCCGGGATGAACGACAGGACGACATGGTCGCCCTCCTTCAGGGTCGTCGCCCCGGGCCCCACCTCGACGACCACACCCGCGCCTTCGTGGCCGCCGATGATGGGGAACTGCTTCACGCCCGTCAGCTCCGCGATCTCCGGGCTGAGCACCATGTCACCCGTCACGATGTGCTCGTCGGAGTGGCACAGCCCGGAGGCGGCGAGCTCGATCTTCACCTCGCCGGCCTTCGGGTCGTCCAGCTCGATGTCCTCGACGTGCCAAGGCTTGTTCTGTTCCCACAGGACCGCCGCGCGAGTCTGCATGTTCTCACCTTTGAGGTAGGACCAGCGTGGCAGTCGCGCTCGTGCCTTGAGACGGCCGCCCCGATGGCGAGCTCTCTTCACTCTTGCCGGGGACCCGGGAAGGTGTCGTAGGCGATTCTTCGTGGAAGCAGAGCGGCGTTCATTGGCTCACAGCGCCATCGGATCGCACCCATGTGACAGGTCGCGGCATCTCAGGAACGCGTGGATGACGCTGAGGTTCCACCAGTCGGCACGGACCGGCAAGTCAACCGTCGAACGTGCACGCGACGCTGTCCTCACGCCACCTCGACCGCACCGAAGGGAACGGCCCCTGGCCGGACCCTTCTGGCATGCCGTCCCTTCCCCGGCCACTGAAGAACACGAGGAGCCCCCCTTGACCGAGCGCACCTACAACCTGGCAGATCTCCTGGAGATCCTGGCGACGGCGGACCCGGACAGGCCGGCGCTGGTGGCCGGCGACGTGCGGCTGTCCTACGGCGAACTGAGCGCGCGGGCGAGCAGGGTCGGCCATCACCTGGCGCAGGCGGGTGTGCAGCCGGGCGATCACGTGGCGATCCTGGCGTACAACCGGGCCGAGTGGCTGGAGTCCATGTTCGGCGTACACAAGATCAGGGCGGTGCCGATCCCCGTCAACTACCGCTACGTCGCGGCCGAGCTCCGGCACGTCCTGTCCGACTCCGACTCCGTCGCGATCATCGGCGAGCGCTCCCTGCTGGCTCGCGTCGAGGAGGTACGCGGCGAGCTGCCGAAGCTGAACCATGTCGTCGTCCTCGAGGACGGCGGCGACGAGACGATCCTCGGCGCGGTGCCCTACGAAGAGGCGCTCGCGGCGGCCTCGCCCGGCGACGATTTCCCGTCGCGCTCCAGCGATGACCGCTACATCATGTACACGGGCGGCACCACGGGTTACCCGAAGGGGGTCGAATGGCGCTGCGAGGACATCTTCTTCGGCGCCCTCGGCGGCGGCAGCTCCGGGGACAGCCCGATCTCCCGGCCGGCCCAGATCGCGGACGCCGCGAACGAGCCCGGCTCCGTCATCCTGAACTGCGCGCCGGTGATGCACGGGGCCGGCCAGTGGATGACGCTCATGGGTCTGTTCATCGGGGCCAAGGTCGTGATCTACACCGAGCGGGCGTTCGATCCCGGGCGGGCGCTGGACCTGCTGTCGGCGGAGGGCGCGAACGTGCTGATGATCGTGGGCGACGCCATGGGCCGCCCGATCGCCTCGGAGCTGGCCAAGGGCCGGCACGACACCGGTTCGCTGTACGCGCTCTCCTCCGGTGGCGCGCCGCTGACCCCCGCCGTCAGCGAGGCGCTCCGTGACCATCTGCCCGGTGTCCGCTTCGTCGACAACTACGGCGCTTCGGAGACCGGTGTCGGCGGCACCTCCGGAGGGGGCAAGAGCACCGGGACCGCCAGGTTCATGATGGGCCCCGACTGCACCGTGCTCGACGACGACCTGCGCGTCGTCGCACCCGGCGAGATCGGCAAGCTGGCTCGCAGCGGGCACATCCCCCTGGGCTACTACAACGACCCGGTCAAGACCGCGGCCACCTTCTTCACCGACGGCGCGGGCACCCGCTGGTCGATTCCCGGAGACTTCGCCACCCTCGAGCCTGACGGGGCCATCGTGCTGCTCGGCCGCGGCTCCCTGGTGATCAACAGTGGCGGCGAGAAGATCTTCCCGGAGGAGGTGGAGGCGTTTCTCAAGGAGCATCCCGATGTCTGCGACGCGATCGTCGTCGGCGTGCCCGACGAGCGGTTCGGTCAGAAGGTCGCGGCGGTGATCTCCTCCTGCCCCGGCAAGGAGGTCCTCCTGGAGGATCTCAACGCGTTCCTGGCCGACCGGATCGCGGGCTTCAAGCTGCCTCGTGAGCTCAGGCTCGTCACCGAGGTCAAGCGCACGGCCGTCGGCAAGCCCGACTACAAGTGGGCCGCGTCGGTCTTCGCCTGAGCCGGACCGAGCCGTCCTCGCAGGCCGGACGTCGGGATCGGGGGCCGAGGGAAGGGGCGTGACTGATGGGCCATCGTTCAGGTCCGGCGGGCGGTCGTCCGGACGTGCTGATCGTCGGCGCCGGGGGAGCAGGTGCGGTGCTCGCGGCGAGGCTCAGCGCCGATCCCGGCCGGTCGGTGCTGGTTCTCGAAGCAGGGCCGGTCCCGGTCGGTGCGTTCCCCGCCGACCTTCTCGACGCGCGGCTGGTGCCCGGCGCACGGCCAGGACTGTCCGCCACGAACGCCTATCCGGCAGAGCTGACGTCAGGACGGCCCTACCTGGCGGTACGCGGCAGGGGGCTCGGCGGCTCGACGACGGTCAACGGCGGCTACTTCATCCGGGCGCGGGAGGCCGACTTCGCCCGCTGGGCGGCGGCGTCCGGAGACGACCGCTGGTCCTACGCGAAGGCGCTCCCCCTGCTGCGCCGGCTGGAGAACGACCTCGACCTGGGACACTCGGGCCTGCACGGCGGGACCGGGCCGATCAAGGTCCGGCGGACCTCGCTCACCCATCCCGCCGCACACGCCTTCGCGCAGGCCGCCCGGGAACTCGGCCATGCCGAGGAAGCCGACAAGAACGCCCAAGGTCCGCCGGGTTTCGGTCCGGTACCCCTCAACGCGGATCGCGGCGTCCGGATCAACACCGGGGCCGCCTACCTCTTGGACGTCATTTCCCGGCCGAACCTCACCGTGCGCGGCGACTGCACCGTGCGCTCCGTCCTGCTGCGGCGAGGACCGGGCGGCCTGCGCGCGGCAGGCGTTCTCGCGGTCCGGGACGGCCGTGCCGAGGTGATCGAGGCGGGCCGGGTCGTACTGTGCGCCGGGGCGTTCGGCTCGGCGCATCTGCTCCAGGTGTCGGGGATCGGCCCGGCGAACGTCCTGGCCGCCGCCGGGATCGAAGTCGTCCATGAGCTTCCGGCCGTCGGCGCCGCCTTCAGTGACCATCCGCAGGTCGTCGTGGAGTGGACGCCCGCCCGTACGCTCCCGGAGCCCGAGGACAGCTGGCTGGCCGGTGCGCTCCATCTGAGCTCGGGCGGAGGAGAGGACGGCGACCTGGAGATCCTCCAGTCGCTCGTGCCCTTGGCGGGGCTCGTCCGGGGTGAGACGGCGGTGCCGGGAGCACCCCATGCGTTCCTCGTCTCGGCGCAGACTCCCCGCGCGCTCGGCCGGTTGCGGGCGGTCTCGTCCGACCCGGACACCCCGCCTCGCATCTGCTACCGCTACCTCACCGACGCGGAGGACCGCCGGCGGCTGCGAGAAGCGGTCAGGGCCGCCGCCGCGATCGTGGGATCGGGCGCGTTCGCCGAGCTGACCACCGGACCGGCCGAGCCCGCCGACCTGGACGACACCGCGCTCGACGAGTGGATCGCCACCCGGCTCGGCACGTCGCAGCACACCTGCGGGACAGTCCCGATGGGCCGCTCCGGTGACCGGGCGGCGGCGGTGGACGGGCGCGGCGCGGTACACGGAGTGGCCGATCTGACCGTCGCGGACACCTCGATCCTGCCGTCCGCGCCCCTACGCGGTCCGGCGAACTCGGCAGTGCTGGTGGGAGAGGTGATCGCGGCAGCGCTGGCCTGAGTGTCGGCCATCTGCGGCGCCGATGGCCGACACCGTGGCACGCAGACGCAATGCGTAGATCGCCCCAACAACCAGACTTCAGGTCGTATGTCGGGCGGTGCCGAGGTTCGCGCACGCCTCGGCTGCGGAGGGGGACCGGGAGTGCTTGACGACAGCGGCGCCGGAGGAACGGCTACGGAGGATCCCGCCCTGGGCGACGTCGCGCCCGGGCACGGCGGGGAACGCGTAAGGGACGGATCGCCTCGGCTGATCCTGCTGACGATGGCGAGCGCCGGGTTCCTCCTGTCGATGATCCAGAGCACCGTGGTGCCGGCCCTGCCATTGATGGCCGCCCAGTTGAACACGTCGCCCGCCACGGTGGCGTGGGCGACCACCGTCGTTCTGCTGAGTGCGTCCGCCATGACTCCCTTGATGGGAAGGCTGGGCGACGTCCACGGCCACAAGGTCGCCTTCATCGGCGTGCTGACCGTGACGCTGGCCGGCAGCCTTCTCGGGGCTCTCACCCACAGCGTGGGACTGATGATTCTGGCGCGGGCGCTCCAAGGCGTGAGCCTCGGTCTGTTCCCGCTCGCCATGAGCGTCCTGCACCGGGAGATGCCCTCGCACCGGCTGGCCGGTTCCATGGCCGTCACCGCGTCCGCGATGAGCGTCGGCGGATGTCTCGCCCTCGTCGCGGGCGGGCTGCTGACACTGAACGGCGCCGACTACCGCCGCATCTTCTGGCTCAGCGTGGTGCTGTGCTGCCTGGTGCTGCTGCTCGCGACGCGGCTTCCCCGGCGGCGCGGGCCAGGCGGACGGGTGGACTACGGAGGCGCCGCGCTGCTGGCGTCGGGCCTCTCGGCGCTGCTGCTGCCGATCTCCCAAGGAGAACGCTGGGGCTGGACCTCGGCCCCCGTGCTCGGGCTCTTCGGCGTCGCGGTGTTCGCACTCTGTGCCTTCGTATGGCGTCAGGCTCGATCGGCGCACCCGTTGGTCGCCGTCGGCATGCTCAAGAACGGTCCCGTGCTGGCGGCGAACGTCGCCGGCTTCTGCGTCGGCCTCGCCATGCTGGTTCTCTACATGGGAGCCACCTACTTCGTCCAGGCGCCGGCCGGCTCCGGATACGGCTTCGCCGCGGACGGCCTCAGAACGGCGTTCGTCTACATGTTGCCGGGCGCCTTCGCCGCCATTCTGGCCGGTCCCGTCCTGGGATCGCTGGTCCAGCGGTTCGGTCCCAAGATCGTTCTGGTGTCGGGCAGCCTCGTCGGTCTCGGTGCGATGCTCATGTTCACCTTCCGGCACGACACGACGGTCGAGGTCGTGATCGCCGTCGTGATCGGCGATCTCGCTATCGCCGCCGCTTACGCCTCGATGCCGGTGCTGCTAGTCGCGCACGTGCGGCCGGAAGAGACCGGGGTCGCGAACTCGATCAACTCGATCACCCGCACCATCGGTGGGGCCGTCGGCGCGGCGGTGGTGGGGGCCCTGATGGTGAGTGACATCAGGACGGTCGTCACCCGGACGGGGCCGACCGAGCTGCCGACCGAGGGCGTCTACACCGCGATCTTCCTGCTCGGAGCCGTCTTCTTCGTCGGAGCCGCCCTGGCGGCCGCACTCGTCAGGACATCGCACCTTCGGGACGGACCTTGAGCCACTGGCGGTGTGACCGCGGCGAAGCACCAGGTGACACGCCTCGTCCGGCCGGATGACAGAGCCGTTCTATGCCTTGGCGCGCCTGCTCAATGAGCGGCGCCGGCACTGGTCGATAGTCGAAGCAGTCGTGAGCACCGGATGAGTTCGCTCTCGTCATGGGCGCCGCTACACGGCCGGAGCCGGCCGCATCGCCAGTGGCCACGCGATCGTCGCGCCGCACGTGCTGACCCCCGCACGCGGGACGTGAGGCCCCGGCCGACCCCCGACAGCACGTGACCACCACCCCCGGGAAGGAGAGCTATGTCAACGGCCAACACGCTTCCGGCGATCGCCGGAAGCGCCAACGAGAACCACGGTTCACTACACATCCGCGACCTTGAGGTGAACTTCTTCGATTCGGTCGAGGAGCGCGGCGATCTTCCTCCGATCGTGCTCGTCCACGGCACCGGAGGCGACACCCGCAGCCACTTCGGCTTCCTGTTCCCCATGTTGGCGGCCAAGCAGAGAGTGGTGGCGGTGGACCTGGCCACCCCGCAGGGCCCGCCGGAGGAAGGCACGATCCGGATGGCGGAACAGGTCCAGGCGGTGATCGAGAAAGTCCTTCCCGACCGGCCTGTGACCCTCGCCGGCTACTCGCTCGGAGCGGTGGTCGCCGCCACCGCCGCCGGCACCCGGCCGGACCTCGTGGGTGGGCTGGTCCTGATGGCCGGCTGGCTCAAGACCGACGCCCAGCAGAGCCTGCGCAACGACGTCTGGCGGGCCTTGCGGCAGTCGGACGTCGAAGCGCTCCAGCGTTACCAGGCCTTCTGCGCCTTCAGTGCACCTCTCCTGGCGATGCTGGGAGACCGCGAGATCGAAGCGCTCGTCGCGAGCTTCCGGACGGACGACGACATGGCGGCCCAGATGGAGATCAACCGGCACGTGGACCTCACGGACGTCGCGCCGAAGATCGCCTGCCCGACCCTCGTCGTCGCCGGCACGGACGACCTGATGACGCCGTTCAGGCAGTCCAAGAGGCTCTTCGGCGCGATCTCGGACGCCCGGTACACCGAAGTCACCTCCGGCCACGCGATGGTCGTCGAGCGGCCCGCCGAACTGGTCCACCTGATCGCGGCCTTCAACGCCGATCCGAACGAGTATCCCGCGGGCGCGACGCTGCCGGCCCGTCGCCCCTGACCGCATCCCTCCGTACTTCTCCTCGAAGGAGCCTGACGTGCCCACCTCCACCCCAGACGCGTTGCGCGACGTTTCAGTGATCATCGTCGGCGCCGGATTCTCCGGCCTCGGCCTCGGCATCCAGCTCCGACGGCGTGGCGAGGCCTCCTTCGTCATCCTGGAACGAGCCGATGACGTCGGCGGATCGTGGCGGGACAACACCTACCCGGGTGTCGCATGTGACGTTCCCTCGCCGCTCTACTCCTACTCTTTCCGCACGAACCCCGACTGGTCCCGGATGTTCGCGCCCGGCCAGGAGATCTGGGACTACCTGCGTACGGCGGCCCGGGAAGAAGGCCTGGGGCCGCACCTGCGCTTCGGCGCGGACATGCTCGAAGCCCGCTGGAGCGAGACCGACCGCCGCTGGACGGTCCGGACGCCGCAGGGCGAGTTCCACGGGGATGTCCTGGTCGCGGCGACCGGACACCTGACGGACATCAAGCTGCCCGACGTCCCGGGCCTCGAGACCTTCACGGGCGAGCTGTTCCACTCCGCCCGCTGGAACCACGGCTTCCCGCTGGACGGAAAGCGCATCGGCGTGGTGGGAACCGGAGCCTCGGCGATCCAGATCGTCCCGCGGCTCGCGGAGATCGCCGAGCGGCTCGTCGTGTTGCAGCGTTCGGCGCCCTACATCCAGCCCCGCCAGGACCGCGCCTTCTCCGTGGCGGAGAAGAACCTCTTCCGTCGTGATCAACGTACGGTCGAGGAGATGCGGGAGATGCTGTTCTGGTACAACGACTCCCGGTTCGCCGCCCGCCGTCTCGTCGACGACTTCCTCGCCGAGGCCATGTGGCAGGCGTTGAGCCACCTGGAGAGGCAGGTCCCCGACCCTGAGCTGCGCGCGAAGCTCACCCCCGACTACACGATCGGCTGCAAGCGGGTTCTGCTGTCCGACGACTACTACCCGGCCCTTCAGCGGCCCAACGTGCACCTCGAAGCGGGCGCCCTCGGACGGGTGAAGGGCTCGACGGCGTTCAGTACCTCAGGGGAGGCGTTCGAGCTCGACGTCCTGGTCGTCGCGACCGGCTTCGAGACCTACGACCTACCGTCGTCGTACCGCATCTTCGGGCGTGCAGGGCGGTCTCTGGCCGACCATTGGTCGAACGGGATGCAGGCCTACAACTCGATCGCCACGGCCGGGTTCCCCAATCTCTTCCTGTTGAACGGGCCGGGGACCAGCCTGGGCCACAACTCGATCATCTACATGATCGAAGCCCAGGTCGACCACCTGCTCGCGGCGCTGGACTGGCGTTCCGCGCACGATGGGCGGGTCCTGGAAGTCTCTTCCGAGATCGAGGACGCCTTCGCCAGGCGCCTGGACGAGATGGCCGCCGAGACGGTGATCACGCGGGGCGGATGCAGCAGTTGGTACCTCGACCCCCGCAACGGGCGGGCGACGCTGTCCTGGCCCGACTTCGCCCACCGCTTCCGGGACGAGTGCGCGCCCTTCGACCCCGCCGCGTACGACGGGGACGAGCGAGCCTTGCGAGTCTGACAGGACACCGACCGCCCGAGGCCGCTCAGCCCTGGGCACCCCATGACGTCGATCGGGGTCCGCAGCCCCCGATCGATCCTCTGCCGTTCGGGGCGCCGAGTTCAACGGCGCACTCCTCGCCCCGAACGGCAGGCTTCAGTCAGCGTGTCCGCTGATCGTGTGTGAGGTGGCATCGCGCGGCGATGGCATGGCGCGGATTTCCTATGGGACCGCGCTGATGGCCCAGGAAAGTAGGTGTGCCCCAACTTCACGTATAAGGAGACGCTCATGGGCCTGCTGGACGACAAAGTGGTGTTCATCACCGGCGGAGGCCGCGGACAGGGCCGCGCCCACGCCCTCGCGTCGGCGCGGGAAGGCGCGGACGTCATCCTCACCGACATCGACGCTCACATCAGGACGGTTCCCTACGACCTGGCGGGTAAGGAAGACCTCGCTGAGACGGTCCGCCTCGTCGAGGAACTGGGCCGACGCGCTCTGCCGGTCGTCGCGGACGTTCGCTCACAGCAGGCGTTGGACGACGCCGTCGCCCAGGGCATCGCCGAGTTCGGCAAGATCGACTGCCTCATCGCCAACGCGGGCATCCTCACCGAGGGGAAGGTCTGGGAGCTCGACGACGAGACCTGGCAGGACATGATCGACGTCAACCTCACGGGAGTCTGGCGCTCGGTCAAGGCGGTCCTGCCTCACATGATCGAACGGAAGAGCGGATCCATCGTCATCACGGCCTCGTCCAACTCGGACGACCCCGACCCCGGCATCGCGCACTACACAGCGGCGAAGGCCGGCGTCATCGGCCTGATGAAGAACGTGGCGGTGGAGGTCGCGCCCTTCGGCGTCCGCTGCAACGCGATCAAGCCCGGCTTCATCGCGACCGAGATGACCTCGTGGCAGGGCATGCTGGACCGCTACGCCGGGCACGAGGGCGGAACCGTCGAGCACATGAACCAGGCGGGCTACTTCTTCAACGCTCTGCCGATGCCCATGATGCAGCCGGAGTCGACCGCCAAGGTGGCGCTCTTCCTCAACTCGGACCTGGCCGCCTACGTGACCGGCCAGCACTTCTTCGTGGACGCCGGCCACTCCGTCCTCTCGCGGACTAACCTGAACGCGGTCATGCCCTCCGCCGAGGACTGACGTACGGACGGCCCTCAACTCGCCAGCAGGTGGCGCAGGACGTAGGGCATGATGCCGCCGTGCCGGTAGTAGGCGGCTTCGCGGGCGGTGTCGAGGCGGAGGCGGGCCTGGAAGGTGATGGCGTCGGCGGTCACGGTGAGCGTGGGCGGACGGTCCGGTCCGTCCAGCGCGGCGAGCCCGGTGACGGTGATGGTCTCACGGCCGGTCAGGCCGAGTTCGTCCGCGCCCTGACCGGGGAGGAACTGCAGCGGGAGCACGCCCATGCCGACCAGGTTCGAGCGGTGGATGCGTTCGTACGACTTGGCGATCACGGCCTTCACACCCAGCAGGGCGGGACCTTTGGCGGCCCAGTCGCGGGAGGAGCCGGCGCCGTAACCCTCTCCAGCCAGGACGACGGCGGGCGCCGAGGCGGCCTGGTAGGCGCGGGCCGCCTCGTACACGCTGGTGAGGCGGTCGTCGTCCAGGAAGTTCGGGGTGAGGCCGCCCTCGGTGCCGGGGGCGAGCTCGTTCCGCAGGCGCACGTTGGCGAAGGTGCCGCGCATCATGACCTCGTGGTTGCCGCGGCGGGAGGCGTAGGTGTTGAGCTGGTGGCGGGGGACGCCGAGGCCGGTCAGGTAGCGGCCGGCAGGGCTGGACGGCGGGATGGCGCCCGGTGGTGAGATGTGGTCCGTGGTGATGAAGTCGCCCAGCTTGACCAGGACGCGGGCGCCGGTGATGTGGGTGAGGGGCGACGGCTCGGGTGACATGCCGTCGAGGTAGGGAGCGCGCCGGACGTACGTGGAGCCTGGATCCCACGGGTAGGTGGCCGAGCCGGAGACGTCGAGGCGCTGCCAGCGTTCGTCGCCGTCGAAGACGTCGGCGTAGGCGCGGGCGAACATCTCCGGGCGGATCACCTCGTCGATGACGGCGCGTACCTCGTCGGGCGCGGGCCACAGGTCGCGCAGGTAGACGGGCCGCCCGTCGGGGTCCGTGCCGAGGGGCTCGGTGGTGAGGTCGATGTCCACGGTGCCGGCCAGGGCGTAGGCGACGACCAGCGGCGGGGAGGCGAGGTAGTTGGAGCGGACCTCGGGCTGGATACGGCCCTCGAAGTTGCGGTTGCCCGATAGGACGGCGGCGACGTCGAGGTCGTGCTCGGCGACGGCCTGCGACACCTCGTCGATGAGCGGGCCGGAGGCGCCGATGCAGGTCATGCAGCCGAATCCGGCCAGCGTGAAGCCGAGCCGCTCCAGGAAGGGGGTCAGCCCGGCCTGGCCGTAGTAGTCCATGACGACGCGCGAGCCGGGGGACAGGGTGGTCTTCACCCAGGGTTTGGCACGCAGCCCGCGCTCGGCGGCCCTCTTGGCGAGCAGCCCGGCGGCGATCATGACGGACGGGTTGGAGGTGTTGGTGCAGGAGGTGATGGCGGCGATGGCGACGGCGCCGTGCCCGATCTCCTGGTCGCCGCCGGCCGGCCGTGCCCGCGCGGGCGGGTGCTCCTGCGCCCGGAACGCGGCCTTGACCCCGTCCAGCGCGATCCGGTCCTGCGGCCGGCGGGGACCGGCCAGGGACGGGACGACGGTGCCCAGGTCGAGATCGAGATCGGCCGTGTAGAGCGGCGGCACGTCGGGGTCGTGCCACAGGCCCTGCGCCTTGGCGTACGCCTCCACCAGGTCGGCGTGCTCGTCGGAGCGGCCGGTGAAGCGCAGGTAGCGGATGGTCTCGGCGTCGACGGGGAACAGCGCGGCGGTCGAGCCGAACTCGGGGCTCATGTTCGACAGCGTCACCCGGTCGGTGACCGGCAGCGCGGTGACGCCCGGCCCGTGGAATTCCACGATCTTGCCGACGACGCCGTGCGCGCGCAGCCGTTCGGTGAGGGTGAGCACGAGGTCGGTCGCGGTGGCGGCGACCGGCAGCTCGCCGTGCAGCCGCACGCCGATCACGTCGGGGACGAGGATGGAGACCGACTGGCCGAGCATGGCGGCCTCGGCCTCGATGCCGCCGATGCCCCAGCCGAGCGTGCCGAGCCCGTTGACCATGGTGGTGTGCGAGTCGGTGCCGAGGCACAGGTCGGGGTAGGCCTCGTCGCCGTGGCGCATGACCACGCGGGCCAGGTGTTCCACGTTGATCTGGTGCATGATGCCCTTGCCGGGCGGCACCACGGTGAAGCCGCGCAGTGACGCCTGCCCCCAGCGCAGGAAGCGGTAGCGTTCGGCGTTGCGCTCGTACTCCAGCTCGGCGTTGCGCGCCGGCGCGTCCGGGCGGCCGAACACGTCGGCGATGATCGAGTGGTCCACGACCAGTTCGGCGGGGATGGCCGGGTTGACGCGTTCGGGGTCGCCGCCGAGTGCCGTCATGGCGTCGCGCATGGCGGCCAGGTCGGCGAGCGCGGGCACGCCGTTGGTGTCGTGCAGGAACACGCGGGCGGGATGCAGGTCCACCGCCTCGGTGCGGTCGCCGTGCGGCTGCCATCCGGCCAGCGCCGCCACCTGACCGGCGGGGGCGCCGTGACGGAGCAGGTTCTCCAGCATGATGCGCAGGCTGTACGGCAGGCGGGCGGGTGCGGCCACGGGGTGGATGCGGTAGCGGCGGGCGCCCACGGTGAGAAGGTCGGTCACGAATCCTGCCCTTGCAACGAGACGGGATGGCAGAAGGTGTTGCGGTGCTCGGTCACGCACTCCTCGGCGACCCGACGCCAGGCGGCGTAGTGCGGCGCGGCGCGGTGCTCGGTGAAGAAGGCGGCCTGGTCGCGGTAGATCTCGTACAGGACGAACCGGTGCGGGTCCTCCTCGCTGCGCAGCACGTCGAAGCGGAGGCAGCCGGGCTCCTGCCTGCTGGCGCGGGCGTTGGTCTCGATGCCCTGGCGGAAGGCGTCGAGGCGGCCGGGCCGTACCTGGAGGTGGACGATCACGACGAACATGCGCTCATCCACTCCGGCCGCGCGAGCTCGCACGTGTCGGCCAGCCGTCCGAGGCTGCTCAGTGTCCTGCCGGGCAGGCGTACGCCGGTGAGGGCCGTCGCGGCGGCGTTGCGGTCCTCGATCTCGCCGGGGTAGAAGATCTCGTCGTAGCCGGGTGCGAGCGGCACGGCCTTCGTGCGGTCGATCAGGTCGTCGAGCCGGCGGGCGTAGTCGCCGGGGTCGGCCACGGCGTCCAGGCGGAGCGCGAGCAGCAGGTGACCGCAGCCGCTGCGGCGGTCGGGCACGTACGGCCCCGCCACGTCGGTGGCGTACGAGCTCCCGGTCAGCACGCCGGACAACACGTCCATCATGAACGAGATGCCGTACCCCTTGTGCCCCGCCATGGGCAGGATGAGCCCGTCGATCGCCTGCCGCGGGTCGGTGGTGGGCGAACCGTCCGCCGCCTGGGCCCAGCCTTCGGGGATGGGCTCCCCGCGTTCCCGGGCGGCGTAGACCTTGCCCCGGGCGACCGTGGTGTTGGCGATGTCGAGCACGACCGGGCCGCGCACGCCGCCGGGCACGGCGATCGACCACGGATTGGCGCCCACGCTCTTCTCCCTGCCGCCCCACGGCGCCATGGCGGGGCTGCCGTTCGTGGTCAGCAGGGCGACGCAGCCCTCGGCGGCGATCATGCGGGTGAAGTAGGCGGCGGTGCCGAAGTGGTTGCCGTTGCGGACCGCGATCACGCCGACGCCGTGCTCGCCCGCCCGGCGTACGGCGTCGCGGGCCGCGTACGCGGTCACGACCTGGCCCACGCCGTCCCGGCCGTCGAGGACGGCGACCGCGCCGCCGTCGATCACGGTGGCCACCTCGGTCACCGCCCGCATGGCGCCGGAGCGCAGCCGGTCGGCGTACCACTCCAGGCGCAGCATGCCGTGCGAGGGATGCCCCCACGCGTCGGCCGTGACCAGGCTGTCGGCCACCAGCCGCGCGTCGGGCTCGGGGACGCCGAGCGAGGTCAGGACCGCGGTCCCGAACGAGATCAGTTCGGACGGTGGGATCACGACAGGCTCCTGACCTGGTCGAGGGTGAGCGGCCGGGTGGGACGGTCCCGCAGCAGCAGCCACAGCCGCGCCGTCTCCTCCAGCTCCTCGACCGCGTCGGCGGCGGCGGCGAGATCGGCGCCGGCGACGATCGGGCCGTGGTTGGCCAGCAGCAGGGCGTGCGCGGTGCGGGCGGCACGTTCGGCGATCGGGCCCAGGGCGGGGTCGCCGGGCGCGTGGTAAGGCAGCAGCGGCAGCCGTCCGACGCGCATCACGTAGTACGCGGTCAGGGGCGGCAGCACGTCGTCGGGGTCGAGGCCGTCGTGGCAGGACACGGCGACGGCGTGCGTGCTGTGCAGGTGGACGACCGCGCCGGCGTCCGGGCGGGCGCGGTAGAGGGCGGCGTGCAGGAACGCCTCCTTCGACGGGCGCGGCCCGTCCAGATGCTCGCCCGCCAGGCTGACCAGCGACAGTTCGCCGATCGAGCGCAGGGAGCCGCCGGTGGGCGTGATGAGGAAGCCGTCGCCGGTGCGCCCGCTGAGGTTGCCGGTGCGGCCATGGGTGAGCCGCCGCTCGAACAGGGACGCGCCCAGCTCGGCGACCTGCTGTGACAGGTCGGTCATGGTGTTTCCGTTGCTCGCAGGAGAAGATCGGGCCGACCGAAATTGCCGGATTTGAGCAGCAGCGCCAGCGGTGACCGGCCGGTGGTGAGCAGCCAGGGGACACCGCGGTCCGCCTCCTCGCCGACGACCGCGCCGGACACGCCGAGGGCGTTCACCACCGCGCCGGAGGTCTCGCCGCCGGCCACGACGATGCGGCGCGCGCCCAGCTCGGCCGCGCGGACCGCGACGGCGGCCAGCGCCCGTTCCAGGGACGCCGCCGCCCCGGGGGAGCGCTCCTCCGGCGGCGCGGAGGAATAGATCATCACGCGTTCCTCCTCGGCGAGGCGGCTCTCCAGCCACTCCAGCGCCTCGGCCGGCGCGCTGTCGTGGGCGCCGAGGCGGTGGGCGGGCATGCTCGCCCGCGCCAGCGTCACCTGCTCCAGCGTGGCCGCCGAACAACTGCCCGCGAGCACCACGGACGGGCCCGGCGGCAGCGCCGGCACGCCATCTCCTGGGAGCAGGTCCATGCCGGTGAGGGCCCCGGCCGCGCGGGCCAGACCCGAGGCGCCCGTGATCATGGGCAGTTGCGAAGTGGCGCCGGCGACCACGGCGAGGTGGCCGTCGTGCACGGCGTCGATCACCGCGTGGCGCACGCCGCGCGCCTCCAGTTCCGCGAGCGCGGTCCGCACGGCCTCCACGCCGCGTTCCACCGTCTGCAACGGGACCAGGGCGACCTCGTGCGGAGTCTGCCGGGCCAGGACGCGGACCAGGTCGGAGTCGGTCATCGGGGTGAGCGGGTGGTGCCGCATCGGCGAGTCCGACAGCAGCCGGTCGCCGACGAACAGGTGCCCCTGGTAGACGGTGCGGCCGTGCTCCGGAGAAGCCGGGCACACGACGGTCAGCCGGGCCCCGGCCGCCTCGGCCAGCGCGTCGGCGACCGGGCCGATGTTGCCCTGGTCGGTGGAGTCGAACGTGGAACAGTACTTGAAATACAGACGCCGGACCCCTTGGCCGGTCAGCCAGTCCTGCACGGCGCGCGAGGCGGTGACCGCCTCGCCGGCCGGCACCGAGCGGGTCTTGAGCGCGACGACGACCGCGTCGCTGTCGGGGACGACCGCGCCGGCCCCTGGCGGTCCGAAGAGCAGGACCGTCCGCAGCCCCGACCGCCGGAAGGCGGCGGCGACGTCGGTTCCGCCGGTGTAGTCGTCGGCCACGCAGCCGAGCACCGGGCTCATGCCAGCGCCTTGCGCAGCGCCGCTGCCGCGGCGAGCGGCGGGCTCAGCACCGGCACGCCGAGCCGCTCGCCGAGCTCGGCGTGGACCGGGCTGATCGAGTACTGCCCGAGCAGCACCAGGTCCACCTCGTCGAGGGCGGGAGCGGCGGTCCGCGCGAGCGCGTCCGTCAGATCCGGCCAATCGTGGGCGGCGGCCGCGGCGGCGGCGCCCGGTGCCGCGACCGCGCGTACCTCGACGCCGTCCGCCACGTCCTGGAGCCGCCGGGCCGAGTCCGCCGCCGCCGACTCCAGCGAGCCGAGCACCAGGACCGTGCCGGGCCGGCGGCGGGTGACGTCGGCGAACATGGCCTCGTCCGAACCCGTGACCGGAACGTCGTACAGCTGCCGCGCCAGCTTCGCGGCGGGCCCGTACATGGAGCAGGACAGCAGCACCGCGTCGGCGCCGCCGCGGACCGCGTGGTCGATGAGGGAGAGCATGCGGCGCATCAGCGCGGGCGTCATGCCGCCGGCCGCGTCGGCCTCGGTGACCAGCCGGTCGTCCATGAGATGCCAGGCGACGGCCTCCGGGAACCCTTCGGCGAGCCCGTCGGTGGCCGGTTGCACCGAGGCGGGGGTGGCGTTGACGACCGCGACCCTCATCGCTTCACACCGGCGGCGACGGCCTCGGCGAACGCGCGCGTGCCGGCCGTGCCGCCCATGTCGCGGGTACGGGTCCCGCCCCGCACGGCGTCGGCGACCGCCGTCTCGATCAGGGTCGCGGCCCGGGCCAGGGCGAGGTCCTGGTGACGGGCGCCGAGCCAGTCGAGCAGCATGGCGCTGGAGGAGATCATCGCGATGGGGTTGGCCAGGTCGCGCCCGGCGATGTCGGGGGCGGATCCGTGGGCGGCCTGGGCCATGGCGCGCTCGTGGGAGGCATTGATGGAGGGGGCGATGCCGAGCGACCCGGCGAGCTCACCGGTCAGGTCGGACAGGATGTCGCCGAACATGTTCTCGGTGACGATGACGTCGAAGTCGTTCGCCCGCCGCACCAGGTGCACGGTCATGGCGTCGATGTGGAAGTCGTCCACGGCCACGTCCGGGTACCGGGCGGCGACCTCACGGCAGACGTCGCGGAACAGGCCGGTGGTGAGCTTCAGCACGTTCGCCTTGTGCACGATGGTGAGCTTGCCGCGGCGGCGGGAGGCCAGCTCGAACGCCTCGACGGCGATCCGCTCGACGGCGGGGCGGGTGATGATGCCCATGGCGATGGCCACGTCGGGGGTGGGCATGAATTCGCCAGTGCCCTTGTAGGTGCTGCGGTCGGCGTAGAAGCCTTGCGTGTTCTCGCGGACGATGACCAGGTCGGTGCCGGGGACGACGGCGTCGGCGCCGTCGAACGACTTGGCAGGGCGGATATTGGCGAACAGGTCGAAATGCTTGCGGATGGTGCCGCTGGGGTTGAGCGTGGAACGGTGCGGCTCGGGATAAGCGGCGCTGTCGTGCGGACCGAGCAGCCACGCGTCCAGCTCTCCGAGCGCGGTCAGCGTCGATTCCGGTACGGCGGCGCCGTGCGTGTCGATGGCCGAGGCGCCCAGCGGCAGGTGCACCCACTCGACGGGGGCGGCGCCCGCCGCGGCCAGCGCGGCGTCCACGACCAGGACGGACGCGGGGACGATCTCGGGGCCGATGCCGTCGCCTTCGAGTACGCCAAGACGGTAGGAAGTCACAGAGGTCCTCACTGTGTGATGGTGATGAGCGCTTCGACGTCCTCGGGCAGGGCGTCGGTGGTCGGGTAGAGCAGGCAGGCGGCGGGCTCGGCGACGAGGGTGACCTCGCCGGTCAGCCCGGGGCGGGTGGTCTCGGCCTGGATCACGTGGTCGCCCAGACGCAGGTCGTACTCGTAGCGGGAGCCGACGTAGGAGCTGGTGAGCACCTCGGCGGTGAGCACGTTCGCGCCGGTGGCGGCGCTGCGGCCGGCGGGGAGGATCTCCAGCTGTTCCGGCCGGACGGCCACGGTGACGCCGGTGCCGGTGCCGGCGGTCCCGGTGGGGACGGTGATGGTCTGGCCCGTGCAGTCCAGCCGTACCTCGGAGGGGCCGGTCATGACGCCGGGCAGGAAGTTGCACCGGCCGACGAAGGCGGCGACCTCGACGGTCGCGGGCGTCTCGTAGATCTCCGTCGGGGTGCCGATCTGCACCATGTCGCCCTTGGACATCACGGCGATGCGGTCGCTCAGGGCCAGGGCCTCGTCCTGGTCGTGGGTGACGTACACGGTGGTGATGCCGAGCTCGGTCTGCAGCCGCTTGAGCCAGGCGCGGGCCTGGTCGCGCAGCTTGGCGTCCAGGTTGGACAGCGGCTCGTCGAGCAGCAGCACGCTGGGGGAGTAGACCAGGGCGCGGGCCAGGGCGACGCGCTGCTGCTGGCCGCCGGAGAGCTGATGAGGGTAGCGGTCCTTCAGCTCGGCCAGCCCCACCTTGTCCAGGGCCTCGATGATGAGCGTGTCCTGCTCGCGCCGGTCGACCTTACGGATCTTGAGGGGCATGGCGAGGTTCTGGGCGACGGTCATGTGCGGCCACAGCGCGTACGACTGGAAGACCATGCCGAGGTTGCGGCCCTCGGGAGGCACGAACGTGCCGGCGTCGACGAACGTGGCGTCGCCGACGGAGATGCTGCCGCCGGTGGGCCGCTCCAGGCCGGCGATGCAGGCCAGGGTGGTGGACTTGCCGCAGCCGCTCGGACCGAGCAGGGTGAAGAACTCGCCGTCGGCGATGGTGAAGCTGATGTCGCGCAGGACGGCGTTGTCCCCGAACTGCTTGGACAGGTGGGCGACCTTGACCTCAGGCATTCTTGTCACGTCCCTTGAGGAGTAGTCCGGCGAGCCCGACGAAGGTCGCCGTGATGGCGATCTGCAGGCTGGCCAGCGCGGCCACGGAGCCGGTGTTGCCCTGCACCCACAGTTCGAGCATGGTCGTGCCGATGATGTTGGAGTCGGCCGAGGCGAGGAACACCGCGGGGGAGTACTCCTTCAGCAGCGTCACGAACGTCAGGATCAGCGCGCCGGCGAAGGCGGGCCGCACCAACGCCGCGAGGATGCGGGTGAACGTACGCACCCAGTCGGCCCCCGACACCCGGGCGGCGTTGTCCAGCTCACGCCCGATCTGCATGACCGACGGCGCGATGGAGCCGAATCCGCTGGGCAGCGCGCGCAGCCCGAAACCGACGATCAGCGCCCACAGCGTGCCCTGGATCAGGGAACCGAGCCCGAAGGGAGCGAAGGCGAGCGCCCAGAACAGGCCGATGCCGACGATGATCCCCGGCATCGCCTGCGGGGCGAGCGACAGGTACTCGACCGCCCGGTGGAAGCGGAAGTCCGACCGCCGGGCCACCATGACCGCCACGAGTGACAGCACGCTGACCAGGACCGCGCCGATCGCGGCGACCAGGAGGCTGTTGACGATCGACTGCACGTACACCGGATAGGTGAAGATGCGCTCGTAGTTGTCGCCGGTGAGGGTCTTGAACGGCGACTGCAGCGGCGTGAACACCTGCGTGAACGAGCGGAACACCAGCCCGCCGATGGGGACCAGCGCGCCCATCACGACGTAGAGGGCGATGGCGGCGACACTGATCCACTTCAGCCACCCCAGGTCGAGCGGGCGGGGCCGGGTGGCCTTGCCGCGTACGGAGACGAACCGCTGGGCGTCCTTCAGCAGCTTGGCCTGGAGCGCGACCAGGCTGACGGTGACGAGCAGGATGATCGCCGAGGCCGCGCCGAGCACGCCGTAGTCCGGGTTGATCGACTGCAGGCCGTTGCGGTAGAGGAAGGTCGAGAAGACGTCGATGCCGACCGGCTGTCCGAACAGCAGCGGCACGCTCAGCGTCTCGACCGACATGCTGATCACCAGGATCGAGGCGTAGACGACGGGCGGGCGCAGCAGGGGCAGGACCACCGAGCGCAGGATGCGCAGCGGCCCGGCCCCGCACACCTGCGCGGCGGCCTCCAGCGAGGCGTCGCTCTGGCGCAGCGCGTTGGCGCAGAAGGTGTAGACGATGGGAGCCAGCGCCACCGCCTCGGTGAGGGCCATGCCGGGGATCGAGTAGAGGTTCCACGGCAGGAACCCGAGCAGGCGGCGCACCTCGACGCTGACGAAGCCCGCCGGGCCGTACATGATGATCCAGCCGAAGCCGAGGATGAGCGAGGAGATGAAGAACGGCCACTGCATGGCGGCGGCGAAGAGCCGGCCGCCGGGCAGCTTCGTCCGCACCACGACCACGGCCATCGGCACCGCGATGAGCAGGCTGAGCACAGTGGTCAGCCCGGCGAACAGCGCCGTGTTGAGCACGACGCGGCCGAAGCCCGCCTCGGTGAACAGCCGTACGTAGTTGTCCACGCCGAGGACGCCGCCGGCCTCGTAGAGGGGGCGGTCCAGGAAGGACTGGTAGAGCGTCGGCACGACCGGCGCCAGCACCAGGACGGCCAGCAGGAGCAGCACGGTGTACTGCAGCCAGCTCTCCCGGCTCAGCCCCAGCGGTCTGCGGTAGCGCGGTGGCGGATGCACCGAGCGGCGCGGCGGGGACAGGGTGGTCATGGTGTTCCTCTCAGCGGCCGAGCAGGCCATTCCACTTGTCGGTGAAGGACTTGACCTCGGCGTCGGGGACCTTCTCGTACTTGGCGAGGATCACGTTGTCCTGGCCTACGGCCTTCACCAGCTCCTGGTAGGTGTGCAGCCCCTCGGCGGCCGGCACGTCGTCGCGGTAGGAGGTCAGGCCGCCCTCGGCCACCGCGCGCTGCCCCTCCTGCGACAGGACGAAGTCCACGAACAGCTTCGACGTGGCCGGGTGCGGCGCCCTGGCGGCGATGCCGATGCCGCGCGGCAGCGCGACCGTGCCGTCGTCGAGGAAGGAGATCGCCAGCAGGCCGCCGCTCTTCTCGACCACCGGGTAGGCCGGGGCGGCGCTGACGAAGAAGCCCGCCACGTACTCGCCAGAGGTGATCTTCTCCAGCTGGGTGCCGGACGAGGTCTCCGGCCTGGCCAGGGGCAGCACCGACTGCAGCGAGGTCCAGGAGTCCGGGCGGGCGGCGGCGAAGGCGTGCGAGACGGTGAAGCCGAACGCGCCGCCCACGTCCCGCGTGGTGATCTTGGTCTTGTACTGGGCGGGGTCCTTGGCCAGGATCGCGGCCAGGCTCTTCAGGCCGGTCGGCTTCTCGGGCAGCAGCGAGGTGTTGTACGCGATCGACAGCGGGTCGACCGACATGGCGTACACGTGGGGCATCAGCTCGCCGAACTCGGGCAGCTTGGCCTTCTCCGGCGAGGCGTAGTCCATGAGCGCGCCGGGGCGGGCGCCGAAGTCGGCCCACGCCTGAGCGGCGTTCGACACCACCAGGTCGGCAGGCGAGCTGCCCGTGGCCTGCTCGCTGAGCACCCGCTGGAACACCTCGTCGCTGTCCAGGTTGTTGGCCGCGATCTTCGTCACCCACGGGTACTTCTTGCTGAAGTCGCGGAAGATCGGCGCCCAGTTCTCCTGGTCGGTGTTGGAGTAGATGGTGAGAGTGCCGCCCTCCTTCTTGGACGCCTCGATGAGCTGGGAGTAGTCGGCCGGGTAGTAGGCCGGGGCCTGTCCCGTCGCGATCTGGTTCGGCGGCGGTTCCTTCGCCGCCTCGCCACCACCGCCACATGCCGTGAGCAGGCCGAGCGCGAGGACGGCGGCGCCAAGGGCGCGGAGAGGGGGGTGGAAGGTGATCATGTGCTTCCTCCTAGACCAGGCGCGGCGACCAGCCGCTGCCTGCGATGCCGCACACTCTGCTTCGTTATAATCTATGACGTCAACCCCTCGTTTCCGGAATGTAACGCTCTCAGCCCTCTAGATGGCTTATAGCGTTCTCAGGGAAATAGCCAGCGACAAGGCCGGCAGGTTCGCCGCTTGCAGACAAACCTGGAGAGCGGTGTAAGTTATAACGGACACCGATGAGACAGGACAGCGATGAGCGAATCAGAGGCCGAGCTCTACCCCACCAAAGCGGATTTCGCCTACCTCCGCGTCAAGGAGCTCGTCCTGTCCGGCGCGTTGCTCCCTGGCTCGGTCATCGCTCAGGCGCAGCTCGCCCGCGAGATCGGGATCAGCACCACCCCGCTGAGAGAGGCGCTGCGCCGACTCAAGAGCGAAGGGCTGGTCGAGCTCGACGCCCACCGCGACGCCCGCGTCGCCCCTTTGGCCGCCGAGGAGGCCCGCGACCTGCTGGAACTGCGTCGCAGCCTCGACCCGCTCGCCGTCGCGCTGGCCGCCGAACGCCGTACGAAGGCCGACATCGCCGCCATGCGTGCCGCGCTGGAGGGCCTCCGGCCGCTGCCGGGCAACCCCGCGTACGAGGAGCTCGTCGCCCACCGCAAGTTCCACGCCGCGCTCTACTCGGCCTCGCACAACGACCTGCTCATCCAGACCCTCGACGGGCTGTGGGACAAGGCCGACCGCTACCGCCGCCTGGCCCTGGAGGTCGAGCGCGGCCAAGCCGCCCGCGACCGCAAGGCCGCCGAACACGAGGCGCTGCTGGAGTACGTCATCGCCGGCGACGCCGAGTCGGCCGCCGCCGTGATGCGCGAGCACATCGACACCAGCCTCGGCGCCCAGGCCGCCTGGCGGCTGCGCAAGCACCCCGAGGAAACCGCGTCCGCCGCCCAGGGCGAGGCCGATGCCTGACCCCTGGCATCGGCACGCCGTCCTGCTGGCCCATTCCACCGGCACCCAGATCATCACCTTCGTGCTGCGGCCCACCATGTCCTACCGCGCGATCGAGCTCGACGTGCCGCCGGCCTGGCTCGGCCTGCTCGGCGCCAGCTTCGCGCTCGCGCCCCTGGTGCTGGCCCTGCCCGCCGGGCACGCCGCCGACCGTTACGGCGAGCGCCGCATGGCCGTTGCCGGCGCGTTCCTGCTCACCGCCGCCGCCGTCGCGTTCGCCACGCTCGGCCACACCGTGCCCGGGCTGGTCGTGGCGGGGATCCTGCTCGGCACCGGCCACCTGGGCAGCGTCATCGCCCAGCAGGCGCTTGTCGCCAACACCACCGAGCGCGGCCGCCACGACACCGCCTTCGGCCACTACACCTTCGCCGCCTCGCTGGGCCAGTCCGTCGGCCCGCTGCTGATCGCCGCGTTCGGCGGCGCGGGCGCGATCCCCGACACCGGCCGCATCTTCACGGCCTCCTGCGGTCTGGCCGTGCTGCTCGTCGCGCTGTCGGCGCTGCTCCCGAACCACCGCTCCGACCGCGTGCAGGCGGAAGGTGGTGACCTGCGGACGCTGCTGCGCCTGCCCGGCCTGGCGCACGCCCTGCTCACGAGCTGCGTGGTCCTGGCCGCGATCGACATCACCCTGGCCTACCTGCCCGCCCTCGGCACCGAACTGGGCCTGACCGCGGGCGCCGTGGGGCTCCTGCTCACCCTGCGCGGCCTGGCGTCCATGACGTCGCGCTTCTTCCTCGGCCGGCTGACGCGCGTGGTGGGCCGGCGCCGGCTGCTGGTCGTCAGCACGCTGGGCGCGGCCGTCGCCATGCTGCTCGTCCTGGCGCCCCTGCCCTTGTGGGCGCTGGCCGCGCTGCTCCTCGTCGTCGGGCTCGGGCTCGGCGTCGGCCAGCCGCTGACGATGTCGTGGCTGGCCGAGTCCGCCCCGCCCGGCATGCGCGGCCGGGCGATGTCGCTGCGCCTGGTCGGCAACCGTACCGGCCAGCTCGTCATCCCGGGTGCGGCCGGCCTCATGGCGGCCGGCCTCGGCGCGGGCGGTGTCCTGTTCGTGACCGCGCTCAGCCTCGGCTGGGCCGGCGTGGCCGCCCGGCGGCTTCCCGTAGATCCCTGAAAGAGGTTCCATCATGACCGTCGTCACCGCCGACCTGTACGACGAGCGCGGCGACCAGCTCCAATCCTGCCACCTGCAACTACGCCAGTACGGCGCGCGCCACGCCTTCGCCGGACCCGTCGTGACCGTCCTGTGCCACGAGGACAACGCCCTGCTCAAGTCGATCCTCGCCGAGCCGGGCGAGGGCCGGGTGCTGGTCGTGGACGGCGGCGGCTCCCTGCACACCGCGCTCATGGGCGACGTCATCGCCGGCATGGCCGTCTCGAACGGTTGGGCCGGCGTGGTGATCAACGGCGCGGTCCGCGACGTCGTCGCCCTCCGCGAGCTGAACCTGGGCATCAAGGCGCTCGGCTCCAACCCCCGCAAGAGCGGCAAGCAGGGCACCGGCGAACGCGACGTCCGGGTCACCTTCGGAGGCGTCACCTTCCACCCCGGCGCCGAACTGTTCTCCGACGACGACGGGATCCTCGTCACCCGCAGATGACACCCGGCCGGCCACGGCACCCTTCGACGGAGGCCGCACTCCCCGCCGGCTCCAGGCGGCAGGTGGTCGAGTCCGATGTGCTCGGTGGAGCCCTCCCCGGGCGTGAAGATCTGCAGCTCCTGCTCGCGCGAGTTCACCGCCTGGTCGTACGAGCGGTGCGCGTGGCGCAGCGGAATCTGCCGGTCGTTCGCGTGGCAGGGCGCTGAGGGCACGCGGAGCCGGGCGCCGATCCGGCGAAGGCGTCCCAGAACCGATGCTTGATCGTCCCGGGACTTCGCTCACACCCTGCACCGGGGTCCGGTGACGTTTCCTTCGGATCGTTTGGCACGTGGGATCAATTGCGGAATGTTCACCGGCTCCAGGCTTACCTGGCGAGGAGGCGCGGTCGGCCTGATGAGCTCATGACCGCTCCTCTCGCTCGTGCACGGGACCGATCTTGACACGAAGGGACGCGCGGATGCCTGCTCAGCTCGATGTGGCCGTGCTCGGCTGCGGATACATGGGGTCTGCTCTGGCCAGGACGTTGGCGGACAGGGGAGCGAACGTCACGGTGTGGAACAGGACACCGGAGCGCGCACAGGCTCTGACGGCCTCGGGCTGCTCCGCCGTCGCGACCGTGCAGGAGGCCGTGGGACGCGCGCAGATCGTGGTGATCTGCCTCAGCACCTACGAGATCGTCCATGCCGCTCTCCGCGACGCCGGGACGCTGGCCGGCCGCGTCGTCGTCAACATGACCACAGGCAGCCCTGATCAGGCGAAGCCGATGCGGGATCGGGTCGTCGAGCAGGGCGGCGGCTACCTCGACGCCGTGATCGTCGGATACCCGGAGCAAGTCGGGCGAGACGACCTCCTGCTCCTGGTCTCCGGCAGCGAACCGGAATGGGAGACCGCCCGGCAGGTGTTGGCGCCTCTCGGTGGCGTTTCTCGCCACGTCTCCGAGTCTCCGGAGGGCGCGAACGCCCTGGAGGCCGCCACGGTCGGCGCCTTCCACATGACCATCCTCGCCGCGTTCGCCGAGGCCGCCCGGTACGCGAAGGCCCAAGGGATCTCGCCGAAGGAGTTCGTGCCGCTGGCGGTGCGGGTGGCCGGCGTGTTGGAGTTCCAGCAGGAGGAGATAGCCCGGCGGCTCGCCGACGAGGACTTCACCACCGATCAGGCGACCCTTGCCACCTATGAGGAGGCGGCCCGCACGTTCCAGCATGCGCTGTCCTCCTCCGGCGCGCGGGCTCCGCTGTTCGACGCGGCCGTGACTGAGTTCGGGCGCGGTGTCGCGCAGGGCCGGGGCGAAGACGCGGTCTGGACGCTCGCCGCGGCCCGGGACGACACCTGAGGACGGTCGTACCGGCGTCGCTGATGCTGGCCGCCGGGGTCGATCTGATGGTCGTTCAGGAGGCCTCGGGCCACACCGGCGATGCCGCAACCTGATCCATTGAGCCCAGCCGGCCCCGTCGTTGCTCGGCGGGCTGCGTCTCTATCCTCAACGTCGTGCATCCGGAGCATTGCGATGAGAAGCAGCGGATCTTTTATCTGCTGGTCACGCAGGGCCTGGTCGGAGAGACGAGCCGACTTGGGCAAGGCTTGACCGGCCATCAGGCAACTGCTGACCGGCGACGTTGTGCAAGCCTTCCGGCTTGATCTTCTGATGGTCATCTCTGGGGTCTGAGCTGACGGTGGCGGCCCAAATGATCTATCGCGATACACGGTCCGTACACAAGAGCAACCATCGAGCAACCAACCATGATCAACAAGGCGATCGGAGGTCGGTGAAATCCGAGAAACCACAGGTCGAACGCGGTATTGGTGAGTAGGGCGGGTGGGACTTGAACCCACGACCCACGGATTATGAGAATCCTTGGTTGATGTCGCTCGGTGTCACGGAGTGCTGTTTTGTATTGTCGTGGCCGGAATTATCCCCGTCGTCGTGTCGGTCTGTGCCGACGCGTGCCGTGCTGTATCGCGTACACGCGAGCAACCACCGAGCAACCATGCGTTCTTGACCATCGGGACTATGCGCCATTTGTCCCCCATCTCGGCGCGGCTGTCTGGGGCCAAGCTAGCGTGGTGAACTCGAATTTTGCGGTGGACCGAACTGTGCGAGCAACCACCGAGCAGTCATCGCCTGGTCATGTGCGTTCACAGGCAGGATGGCTCGCAGCGGACCTCGGATGCGATGCATGGTCTGCCTGACGTGCATGGACGTGATTTTCGGCAGGCGCAGTCATGCCGCATCAGGTGCCGATGAGCATCCAACGAGCAACCGTGCAACGGTTGGCATCCCTTGACCATGCGCACTTCTCGGGTGGCCGGGCAGTACGGGCTACGTGAATGTCGGTGGTGCGGACCGCTGGTCACCAATCGCCGATTACTCGGCTGTGAGGCCCGCGTCGTTGAGTCGTTCGATGAGGCTGGGCTTGCCCTGGTGGCGTTCTCGGAGGTGGGTGAGGCGCTGGGTGAAGGTGTGGGCGTGTTCGTCGCGGAGGGCCAGGGCGTGCAGGTCGCGTAGGAGTTCGACGGCTTGGTCGTATTCGCGGGGTTTCTTGGTGGTGATGGAGGTCTCCACCTGGTTCCACGCGGCTTCGAGGTCCTGGGCGAGCCGGTTCAGGTGGAGTTCCCTGACCTGCCGCCGCACCTGTTCCCGGCGTGCCTGTTCGTCGGCGCGCCGGGCCGCCTCCTGCTGCTCGCGGGCGTGGCGGCGGGCGGCGGCGGCTGCGAGCAGGTCGTCGTCCAGGCGCAGGAAGCCGGCCAGGGACCGCTGCGGCGCGCCGAGCGAGCCCAGCCCCGGCGTGACGGGCGGCTCCAGCTCCTCCTCTTCCTCGTAGTCGAAGGCGTCCTCGTCACGCTCCCACGCCCCGTACGCCGACAGCCAGGCCAGATAGAGCGGCCGTAGATCCCCGGCGGCCAGTTCGGCGCGGATGCCGACGATCGCTGACAGGGAGCGTTCGACGTCGTCCTCCCAGTACTCCTCTTCGGCTTCGCTGGTGAAGTCGAGGACGAGGTGTCCGCCGCTGGTCCATGCGCTGACCTGCTCGCCCACGCAGTAGCGTCCGGCCTGCTTGGGGTCGAGCACGGCCTTGGGCGGGCGCAGCATGACCCGATGGGTGCCCCAGTTGGCCAGGTACAGATGGGCATCGTAGTAACGCTCCACCATGCGGGACGGGTCACCGTGGAAGTCGCCCCAGTGGTACTCGTTGGTGAAGCTCGTGGGAGTCATGTGAGCCCGGGTGGACAGGGCGCGCACCTCGGCCTGCTGCTGGCCGGTGAGCGGCCGGTCGATGGCCAGGAACTCGTAGTACTGGTATTCGCTCACGCGCTCACCCGGCCCATGCCGTCCACCGTCGCCGGGACGAGCTGGGCCGACATCTCGTCCTCGGCGCCGTACTTACCGATCACCGCCACCGCATGCCATTAGGACACCCCTGCGGCCACCGCCGCGACCGCCAGCACCACCACCGTCATCGACACCGGGATCAACCGATCCCCGCCCCGAGGCGCGTGCTTGACCGCATTCATTCCAGAAATGGTGTCATGCCCGATCTATCACCATGTGCCCATCAGTCACTTACGTCCCGACCGGGTGGCGTGACGAGGTGCGCCAAGCCATCCGTTCGCCGGACGACTCCTGCTGACGTCGCACGCGCGGATCAGCTGCGGGGGGACAGACTGAATCGGAACGCGACGCAAGCCCCTGAACTGCGGTGATGCAGGTCAGGGGCGCTTTATGCGTCCGGTTCTGGCCCGCTCCGTGAGCGAGCGAGCCAGGCGCCGGGGTGTTCCACCGTGTGGGTTTCGGGTGGGGTCCGGTTGTCGTGTCGGTGGGTTTGAGGCCCTCGCGAGGACCGGTGGGTGGGTCGGCCGATGGGCGGGCCGGGCCGGTGGTGGGTGACGGTGCGGCGGCCAGGCTGTCAGGACTCGTGTTCATGCTCACCTTCAGCATGGCGGGGCCGAGCCGCTTCCAGGCAGCGCTCTTGCCGGGTTCGTCGGTGGCGGTGGTCCACCAGCCCGCCCGCCAGTAGGAGACGTTCCAGATGACGGTGCTCGCGGTGGTGTCGTCCGGATCTCCGGCGACCGCCGGGGTGCCGGGCTTGTTGCCGCTGTTCTTGCCCTCGGCGAAGTACACGGCCTCGTAGGAGTCGTCCGCGAAGGACACCAGTTGGTGGCCGGTGCCCGGGACGGGCGGGCCCTGGGTCCAGTTGCCGCCCACGCGCAGCTCCCACCACACGCTGACTCTTGATGCGGTACCAGCCCGGGCCGCCGTACTCGGCGACCGGCTGGTTCTCGACCAGGTGGGAGACCCGATGTGTCACTGGAGTATTAGCCGATCCTCGACCGTCGAGCGGCCCGCTGCCGCCGAGTACCTCGCCGACCTGCTGGTCTGCTCGGTCGTACAGGCAGGCCGCGCTGGCCGGGACACCTGCGGGGCCCGGAACCGTAAGCCTTTCCCAGGCTGAATGGCGGCCTCTTTGATGAGCTGCAGGACGAGGAGATTGCCTGGCCGATCGGGATGGCGCGGTGCGGGCAACAGCGCAGTTGAACCTGGAACTTGCAGGTCAAGGCGGCAATGGCGCGCGGATGATGTCGGCGTCGGCGGGGGCATGCGCAGCACGACGGCACATGTGCTAGATTGGGATCAGTTGCAGTTGTGGTACCCATAAAGACTTGTGTGCACCTGACGGTATGTAGCCTCAGGTGCATTTTTTGTTCTCCGGTCATCTCCGGGTGTGTGGTCCTATCGCGGCGACGCGGAATCCGTTCGATGCGGATTCCGGCTTTGCACCCATCGAAGGAGATCAACATGGCTTCTGGCACCGTGAAGTGGTTCAACGCGGAAAAGGGCTTCGGCTTCATCGAGCAGGACGGCGGCGGCGCCGACGTCTTTGCGCACTACTCCAACATCGTCGCCAACGGCGGCTACCGTGAGCTGCGCGAGGGCCAGAAGGTGGCCTTCGACGTCACGCAGGGCCAGAAGGGCCCGCAGGCCGAGAACATCGTTCCCGCTTGACACTGCGCACCACGTGGCCGGGGCCCGCGCCGCAGGGCGCGGTCCCCGGCGCGTTGCTTTTGTGGCATCCATCGTGCCGTGATGACCTCACAACCGGAGAAGCACAGCGTGTCTGTACTTCCGCCGCACACCGGATGCACCACCGCTGGCTCCGGTTCGGGCATAGGCCCGATCCAGTTCCACGGCGCGGCATCACGGCCGCGTTCTTCCCGGCGAAAGCCGACCATTTCGACGTACGAGCCCAGGCTGTTTCCGCCGGCTCGACTCGTCTCTCTTCGGCTCGTGCTAGCCGTTCTTGTGCCGCTCATCGCGCCGAGGATCCTGACACGTGCCGCATCGAGGAAGGTTCTGCATGAACCACGCAACTCGCGCGCACGATCGCAACTCTTCGCCCCGTACGGGCGGCTCTGCCCGAAGCAGGGGCGGCCGATTCAGCTCGCCGGCTCAGGGCCGTTCAGGCGCCTCCAGCCGGTCCGGCAACGGGCGGCGTCCCGCCGCGCTCCCGAGAGAGTTCGCGCTGCCGGTCACCGTAACCCCGGCCCTGCCGGCGGCCGCGACATTCGCTGAGCTGAGCATGCCGCCCGCACTGCTGAAGGTGCTCACCGGCCTGGGCGTGAACGAACCGTTCCCGATCCAGGCGGCCACGCTGCCGAACTCCCTGGCCGGCCGGGACGTCCTGGGGCGGGGGCGCACCGGGTCGGGCAAGACACTGGCCTTCGGCCTGGCCCTGCTCGTCCGCACCTCCGGACAGCGGGCACAATCGCGGCGACCGCTCGCCCTGATCCTCGTCCCCACCAGGGAACTGGCCCAGCAGGTCACCGATGCGCTCACGCCGTACGCCCAGGCACTGAAGCTGCGGCTGGCCACGGTCGTCGGCGGCATGTCGATCAGCCGCCAGGCCCATGCGCTGCGCAACGGTGCCGAGGTCGTCATCGCGAC
>NZ_JBITEZ010000037.1:0-27528 GCF_044455665.1 Nonomuraea sp. NPDC051191
AACGCCCGAGCCCAGCCCAAGACGAACTTCGCCGCCAGTTCGCCGATCAGAAGCTGGACCAGTTACCCGGCCAAGGTTGCGTGACGGCCCACTAGCTCGGCAAGCCTACGGGCGCGGCACGTTGATGCGTCTCTCATGGATGTCGGCGACGTGAACCACCTGACCTCGCTCAGGCTCTCGCTGCCCAAGGTGCTGGCCTGGTTTCAGCAGGGGGCCGGCACCGCTGCCGGCTGAACAGCCGGCAGGCCGCGCTTACGGGTCGCCATCCGTGGGAGGCGCCCGGGAGACTGTCGGGAGCGACGTGGATGGGGCCGCGTATTACCCTGCTCAGCCCGATCTTCCTCGCGGTCGAACAGCCATCCGCCAACTCTGGATCGGGCAGATCGCCACGACTGCTCCTACTACAGGGAACGGGACCGGCGACCAAGGTTCCCGCCCCTACCCGCGAGCTGTCGCCCTGCCGGGTCCGGAAGGTTGGTCGCGGACATTGACCTGTGGCCATGCGGCTCAAGCATGGCGCGGGCTCGGGTGTGGTGGACTTCGCTCCATGTCATCCTCGGCCACGTCCTGCAGCAGCTGGTCCTGCGGTTGATTGCCCCGCCGCGCCCTCATGTGAACCGACCCGGCACCCCCACGACCTCAGAGGCTGAAACGTGAGGGAGAAATGACAGCGCCCGCTCCGCTGATCTCAGGCGAAGCGGGTACGCGGATCGTCCCGGCGTAATTGCTCAGACACTGCCCTCTACTGCGGTGTTGTCGGCCGACAGGTCGGCGAGGATCTGCGTGAGGGTGGACTTGACGCCCTGGATACCGTCGGCCCCGACGATGCCGGCCCAGCGGGCCTCCAGTCCGGCGAAGTAGGCGGCGCTGATCTCGGCGGCCCGGGTGCCCCGGTCGGCGAAGACGACAACCCTGCCTCGGCCATCGGCCGGATCGGGAACGCGTCGCACGTAGCCGTGCTGTTCCAGGTGACCCACGAGTTCGCTCATCGCTTGCGGGGTCATCCCGGCTCTGCGGGCCAGTGTGGTGGGCCGGGTGCCGCCGCAGTCCATCAGCCGGAACACGTTCAGGTAGTGAGTGGGGCGTAGATCCTTGCACCCGTTCTCGACGAGGTGGCGGAGCAGCCCGTCGAGGATCAGGTTGAACGTCTGCCCGATGAGCTGCAACAGGAGCGGCTCATCGGTTGTAGATTGTTCGGCCACCTTATAACCTCACCTTATAAAGCTTCCTGAATAGTTTCAGCATAGCCGAAGGAGACGAGATGCCCCACCCCTCCCCCGCGCGTCCAGTGAGGTGGCGCAGGGGCGCCAGGATCGCCGGGGGGACACTCCTCATCCTGTTGGGTCTGCTGTGGATCCTCCAGGGTGCCGACCTGGTACGAATCGATCCCATCTTGTGCGTCGCCGATTGCCGGCCCATCACCGGCGGGTCACCCGGCTGGCTGGCCATCGGAGTGGCCGCCGCGTTGGCCGGAGTCTTGCTCGTAGGTGTGCGAAGAGGTCCGCGCCGGGGAGGTCGCGAATCGGGACTCGAACGTCCCGTGGATGGCCGTTGAGAGGTAGATACCGCCATCTACGTGCTCAAGACTTCTGCATGTAGATCGTCGCGTACATCGGCCTGGTGCGCGGCGCCATCGACGCCGACATCGCCCGCCACCGTTCCCCGCAGCTCAGGCACTTGGGTAGCTCGGCCGGCGGATGGCCGGCCGTGTGCGTCACACGGCCTCTCGCGGCGGGGCGGTGCCCGGGCCCGGCAACCGTACGGTCACCACCAGGCCGCCGCCGTGTCGAGGGACGGCCGTTACCGAGCCGCCGTGACCGCGGGCGATGGAGCGCACGATGGACAGGCCGAGGCCGAACCCTCTCCCACCGCCGGTACGCTCGCGGTTGAGCCGCCGGAACGGCTGGAACAGCGACTCGATCTCGTAGTGCGGCACAACAGGCCCCGAGTTGGCCACGGTCAGCACCGCGTCCTCGCCGATGGTCTTCGTGGTCACGGAGACGAGCCCGGAGGGCACGTTGTGCTCGACGGCGTTCTCGACCAGGTTCTGCACCAGCCGTTCGAGCAGGATCGGATCGCCTCTGGTGATCGCGGCGGCCGCGCCGTAGCAGGGCACGCCGCGCTGGTCGCACACGTGGCCGGCGATGTCGGCCAGGTCGACGGGGGTGCGCTCGGTGATGCCGTGCTCGGAGTCGGCCAGCGTGAGCAGGCCGTCGATCAGCCGTTCGTGCCGTTCGTTGACGGTCTGCAACGACGTGCCGAGCTGGATGCAGTCCGGCGAGGCGCCCGGCCTGCTGACCGCGAGCTCCACCAGCGTCCTGTTCATGGCCAGCGGGGTGCGCAACTCGTGAGAGGCGTTGGCCACCAGCCTGCGCTGTCCGTCGAAAGCCGCGTCCAGTTGCTCCACCATCAGGTTGAAGGCGTCGGCCAGATCGCGTACCTCGTCTTGCGGGCCGTTCATGACGATCCGTTCGTGCAGTCCCCGCCCCGCGCCCACGGCCAGCCGCCGCGCGGTCTCGGTGACGCGGTGCAGGGGCTGCAGCGCGCGGCCCGCCACCAGCCAGCCGAACCCCACCGAGGCTGCGCCGACCAGCAGCAACCCGATCGCGCCCTGCGATATCAGCGAGGTGGTGGTCGCCGTACGGATCCGTTCGCTCAGCATCTGCCGTCCCTCGTCCATCGGCGGTCCAGACGGCGTGGACGACAGAATGTGCTTGCCACTGACGGCCGACGGCACCTGCTGGGACACCAGCAGGGTCGTCACGCCGAGCAGCACCACTCCGCCCACCAGGAAGAACGCCGCGTACACCAGGGTCAGCCTGGCCCTGATCGTGAGCTTCTTCATGCGATCCGGTACCCGGCTCCGGGAACGGTGTCGATCACGGGGACCTCCAGCTTGCGGCGCAGCTTCAGAATGGTCACCCGCACGACGCCGGTGAACGGGTCGATGTGTTCATCCCAGGCCCGCTCCAGCAGGTCCTCGGCCGACACCACCGCCCCGTCGGCGCGCAGCAACTCGGCGAGAACGGCGAACTCCTTGCGCGACAGCGCGACGTAACGCCCATCGCGGTAAACCTCCCGCCTGGCCAGATCCATCCGGATGCCACGGCGGCTGAGGACCGGAGGCGTGGCGGGCCCGGTGCGCCGCAGCAGCGCCTGCACTCTGGCCGACAACTCGGCCAGCGCAAACGGCTTGGGCAGGTAGTCGTCGGCGCCGAGTTGGAGGCCCGCCACCCGATCCCGTACGGCCGCAGCAGCGGTCAGCATGAGAACGCGGGTTCGTGTGGCCGATTCCACGATCGATCGGCACACGTCGTCGCCATGGACGGCGGGCAGATCACGGTCAAGGATGACCACGTCGTAGTCGTTCACTCCGAGCCGCTCGAGCGCCGAGCCGCCGTCGTTGACCACGTCAACGGCCAGCGCGTCGCGACGCAGCCACTCGGCGATGCCGTCGGCCAGCACCGGTTCGTCCTCGACGATCAGAACACGCACGCTCAGAAGTTCTATCCGGTTGGGTGTATCGCCACCGTTAACGTTCGCGCTAACGCCACGGTAATCGGCTCTGCGATGAACTCCGGGCCATGAAGACGAAGACGCTGATCAGGCTCCTCGCCATGGGCCTCGTCCTTACCGCCTGCGGCGCCCAACCTGAGACCAGGGTCGCCACCGCGAGCGGCGCCACGGCGAGCGCGGCCGCGAGCCCTTCGGCCGCCGGCGACGGCGAGCTGGCCTTCGCGCGGTGCATGCGAGGTGAGGGCGTCGACATCAAGGACCCGACCAACGGCCGCTTCGAGGTCAGCAGCGACATCGCCGAGAAGAAGAAGATGGACGCCGCGATGGCCAAGTGCGGTCGCCTCCTGCCCGGCGGTCAGGGAGGCAAGCCGAGTCCGCAAGATCTCGACAGCGCGCGCAAGCAGGCCAGGTGCATGCGCGAGAACGGGTACCCCACGTTCCCCGACCCCGACTCCAGCGGAAGGCTCAAGCTGGACGTCGGCGCCCTCGGAGCCGGCCCTGACGACCCGAAGTTCAAGGCCGCCATGGAAAAGTGCCGCGCGGCATGACCGGCCGGCTCGCGGCCGGGTCGCTGATCCTCGCGGCGGTCTGCGCCACCACCGCGGTAATCGTGTTCGGCGGGCGCGGAGACGAACCGGTCGCCCGCCACGCCGTGCCCGCCGCTCTCGCCGAGGTCACCGAGCAGGACCTGGCCGACACCACGACGGCCACGGGGATCGTGGGCTACGGCCGTGAGCGTCCGCTGGCCGCGGCCGCCCCCGGCACGGTCACCGCGCTCCCCGCCATCGGCTCGACGGTCCGGCGCGGTGGCGTGCTGTTCAAGGTCGACCAGGTCCCCACCGTGCTCTTGTACGGCAAGGTGCCCGCCTACCGGACACTGCGGTCCGGCGTGCGAGGAGCCGATGTCCGGCAGCTGGAAGAGAATCTGCGCGAACTCGGCTATCACGGTTTCACCATCGATGACGTATTCAGCGGGGAGAGCGCGCGGGCCGTACGCAAGTGGCAGAAGGACCTCGGCGTCAAACAGACCGGCGTGGTCGAGCTCGGCCGGGTCGTCTTCCAGCCGGACGCCGTCCGCGTCAACGACCAGACGGCAGTGCCTGGGACGCTTGTCCGTCCGGGCTCTCCTCTCCTCACCGTTACCGGGACCGCGCACTTGGTCACCGTGCGGCTGGACGAGACGGAGTACCGGCTGGCCAAGATCGGCGCTGCGGCGACGGTCAGGACACCGGCCGGCGAGCAGGTTCAGGGGAAGGTCACCACGGCACAGTTCGTGGTCAATTCCGATCAGCGAGGCACGACCACGAAGGTGGAGCTGACCGTGGCGATCGGGGCCGTCGGCTACGACCGGGCGGCGGTCGATGTGACGCTCGTCTCCGAGGTGCGCAAGGACGTTCTCACGGTGCCGGTCGCGGCGCTCCTGGCGCTGTCCGAGGGCGGGTACGGCGTCGAACTCGCGGACGGCCGCGTCGTTCCGGTCCGGACGGGGCTCTTCGCCGGTGGGCGTGTCGAGGTGTCGGGCCAGGGGCTCACCGCCGGACTGAAGGTGGGGATGCCGACATGATCGCGCGGCTCGAGGGCGTCACCAAGGCCTACCCCGGTGGTGTCATCGCGCTGGATGACGTCTCGCTGGAGGTCGAGAAGGGCGAGCTGCTGGCCATCGTCGGGCCGTCCGGGTCGGGAAAGTCCACCATGTTGCACATCCTCGGCACCTTGGACCGGCCCACCAGCGGCCGGGTGCGCCTCGACGGCCAGGACGTGGACACACTGCCGGACCGCGCCCTGTCGGAGTTGCGGGCCACCAGGATCGGGTTCGTGTTCCAGCAGTTCCACCTGACCACAGGCGCGTCGGCGCTGGACAACGTGGCCGACGGACTGCTGTATGCAGGGGTGCCGCTCGGGCGGCGGCGCGCCCGGGCGCTGGAGGCGCTCGACCAGGTGGGGCTCGGCCGTCGCGTTCGGCACCGGCCGCACGAGCTGTCCGGCGGTGAGCGGCAGCGCGTGGCCATCGCACGGGCGGCTGTGCGCAGGCCTGTCTTGCTGCTGGCCGACGAGCCGACGGGAAACCTCGACTCGGCGGCGGGCGCGGGCGTGCTCGCGCTGCTACGAGAGCTGAACGCGTCAGGGACCACGATCGTCGTGATCACACACGACTTGGAGATCGCGCACGCCCTGCCCAGGCAGGTGCGCATGCGGGACGGGCGGGTGCTGCCATGACGGCGCTGTCGGCCAGGGACGTGATCAGGGTGGGCGGGGCCGGGCTGCGCACCCGGCCGATGCGCGCCCTCCTGTCGGCCCTCGGCGTCGCCATTGGGATCGCCGCGATGGTGTCGGTCGTCGGGATCTCCGCTTCCAGCCGAGCCGAGCTGGACCGGACCCTGGCCAGGCTCGGCACCAACCTGCTCACGGTCGCGCCGGGCCAGACCGTGTTCGGCAAGCAGGCGCAGCTGCCGCAGGGGGCGGCGGCCATGATCCGCAGGATCCGCCCGGTGACGGGTGCCGCCGCTACCGCGCTGCTGCCCGACGCGCACGTTTACCGCAACGACCGGATCCCTGCGGCCGAGAGCGGCGGCATCGCCGTCGTCGCCACAGAGCTGACCGTCCCCGATCTCGTCGGGGCGGCTGTGGCGCGAGGCACCTGGCTCAACGGCGCGACGGCCCGGTACCCGGCCGTCGTGCTGGGCTCGACGGCGGCTGAACGGCTGGGCGTCACAGAGCTGGGACGGCAGGTGTCCCTGAGTGGACACTGGTTCACCGTCATCGGGATGCTGGACCCGGCACCGCTCGCGCCGGAGTTGGACTCCTCCGCGATGATCGGCTGGCCCGCTGCCGCACGGTACCTGTCGTTCGATGGGCATCCGAGCACGATCTACACCCGCACCGAGGACCCGGCCGTGGAAGCGGTGCGCGCCGTGCTGGCCGCCACCGCCAAACCTCAGGTGCCCGGCGAGGTGAACGTGTCCAGGCCATCCGACGCGCTCGCCGCCCGACAGGCGACGGACCGGGCCCTGACCGGCCTGCTGCTCGGCCTCGGCGCGGTCGCCCTGGTCGTCGGGGGTGTGGGCGTGGCCAACACCATGGTCATCGCGGTCCTGGAGCGCAAAGCCGAGATCGGGCTGCGCCGGTCACTGGGGGCCACGCAGGGGCAGATCCGCGTCCAGTTCCTGGCCGAGGCGCTGCTGCTGTCCGGTCTCGGCGGTATCGGCGGCCTGTTCCTGGGTATCGCGGTGACCGGTGTGTACGCGGCCATCCAGGCCCTGCCGATGGTGATCCCCATCTGGGCACTGGTAGGCGGTCTGGCCGCAACCCTGATGATCGGCGGCCTGGCTGGGCTCTACCCCGCCATCCGTGCCAGCCACCTGGCCCCGACAGAGGCGCTGGCCTCGCCCTGACCAGCCGCCATCACACCACTGGATCGGCGGCTGGCCGCTGGGCGCGGCGGTGCGGGGAACGCGGTGAGTCCAGGCCCGGCGGCCACGGTTTCGGCTTACGTCGTGAGGCACTGTTGATCGGTAAGTCGGCGTACGAGGCCGGTGAACATGTGCTGGTGGACGTGGCGCGGCCTCCGTGGCTGCAATGTTCGCCGGCGCCTTCGAAGTCCGGGAGGCTGATGAGGGTGGCCGGGCAGCTCCGGCGTGTGCCGGAGCCGTCCGGCCGAAGTGCCGACTCGCCGATGGGCGTCGGCACTTCGCTGGTTCTGAGGACAGGCTAGTGCCGGTACGTATGGCCGACGCGGGGGTTCCCCTCCCCGTCCTTCGCAAGATCGCCGGCCACGGATCCCTGACGACTACACAGCGCTACCTCCACCCAGACGGCCGTCACCGGAGAACTCCTACGCGAGCTGATCCTCGACCCCGCCCGCGACTACCAGCCCCAGGCAAACCCGAACAAGACGACACCCCCGAACCCAAAGGTTCGAGGGTTTCCGATGTCCCGAGACATCACACCGTCGGGACGACAGGATTTGAACCTGCGACCCCTTGACCCCCAGAACAGGGGAGTAAGCGTTTCCGCACGTCAAACACACTCTCGCACTGAGCACGCCATTCGTCGGCCTGCAGGCCCCGCTGGCGCGAGCAGGGCGTGCGGTCCCCAGAGGGTCCCCGGCCTCCCTCGCCTGGCGCTATGGAGGCGATGAGCCAAGACTCGCGATCACAGGCGCTGATTCGCGCGTATCTGTAGAGCCAGCCACAGCAGACGCCCCTCCCACCTCGACGGCCCGCGGCTCCACCACGGGTCAAGGCAGCTGCCGCACACCGACTCCTCTCGGGAATGATCTCGTCGGTACGAGCCGGCCACTCCGGCCTCATGACCGCCCGCAGACCAGCATCAGGGCCGCCATTGATCTGAGCCGCGCAACCGACCTCCCATACCCAGCTCCAAGCTGTTTCTGGGCATTGGCGCTGTTGCGCCCTGCACCGTGGTTGAGCCATCGAAGGACCATCGTTTCCCAGCCCGCCGCAGGGTTCGAACTGGTGCCATGATTGATCCATGCGGGAGCTTGTCTACGTGTCAGAGCGGAAGCTCAGGCAGTTCAGCCCAAGAAGATCCGCGAGTGGCTGGTGGCAGCGGATCACCGGCCTGGCAATCAAAGGTCCATTTGGACTGGGAGAGGCAAGTGTCTCACTGGCCAACGGCACCTCAGTCCGCCACCTCAATCTTGCTCAAGTCATCCGCTATATTGAGCGAGCCCATCGACCTCTTGCATCATATTTAGACGAGGCACTTGAGCCTGGCCAATGGGTGAAATTTGAGGCACGCCTCAGTTACAAGTTTCGACGATGGGGAGACGAGTACGGGCAATCTCGCGCCATGCTCTTCTTTTGGGAGCCGACACCCCATGATTCTCCGACGGTTACGCGTCTGCTCCTTCATGGGTCACCTGCTCATCTAGTCGGCGCCGCCGACGTTCCCGAAACCTCGTTCAGCTTCTCCCATGGCCCAGCTTTCGCCGAATGGCTGGCTACTATCGCCGAGGAGGAGAACGAGACGATTCGCGAACGGATAGGCAATAAAACCGTGAACCTGCCACCATTCATAGAGCCAGCTAAGTACGCTGGCCAAACACTACGCGATCTCGACCTAGGCTTACCGATTCAACGGACCCCTGGCGAGATTCTCCAGCACGAACTGAAGCGAAATGAGCCCGCTGAGAGGTTCGTGGATACGCTTGCATCACAGATGGCAGGTTGGATGGCCGGCTATGCTCAAGTGACCGCAGTCTTGCATTTCGATTCCAAGTTCGATACCAGCCAACTGGTAGTCGCCAGCCCTCTCTTTGTGGAACGACATGCAAACTCATCGAGACGACGTCAACGTACAAATACCGCTCCCTGAGCCCTCAACCACGGGCCAGAGTGATACTTATCGGCAGCGAAATTCCGGTGCGGATATTCTCTGGCATCACCCGGGCTCGCGGCCCCTCCTGCAGGCGTGATCCCATCATCCTTCTGGAGACCCTCGACTTTCGAACTCCTCGTAGTCCGCCGGGCTGCGGTCGTCCGGTTGATCACATCCTTCAGACCGCTTCCCGCCACCGGATCGCCAGCGGGTCTGTAGTGGACGCAACCCAACCGGATCCGCCTTCGAGCTCGGCTTAAGCCGACCATCACTGCGCCTGCCGATAGTCACATCTGCCCAGGTCATGGCCGTCCGGAGGCTTCGCGTCGCGGCGCCAGCTCCAACCACCGGGAGAGGGCGAACGCATACAGCATGAGCGCTTTTCATCCTAAGTAGCGGCCTTCTTCGATGAGCTGCAGGACGAGGATGGCCTGCACGATCGTGGTGGCGCGGTGCGGGCAGCAGCGCAGCCGGGTCCGGATCTTCCAGGTCTTCAAGGTGGCAACAGCGCGTTCCCCGCAGGCGCGGATGCGGGCGTGTGCGCGGTTGACTGAGCGCTGATGGCGCAACAGCGGCGGCCGCAGCCGATGTCCTTTGAACGGCGTGCGGATGCTGCCGCCCGCGCCTTGATATCCCTTGTCGGCGAAGGTCTTCACCTCTGCGGTGGTCAGTGCGTCGATCAGGCCGGTGGCGCGTGCTGCGGTCAGGTCGTGCGTGGCACCGGGCAGCGCAGGTGAGACCCACACCAGCCGGCCGGTCGGATCGGCCAGGACCTGCACGTTCACGCCGTGGAGCCGGTGTTTGCCGGAGTAGTACGGCCGTTCGTCGGCCAGCCGGTCGATCGGGATCAGAGTGCCGTCCAAGATGGCGTAGGCCAGCCGGCCGGCGCGTAAGACGGCGGCGTGGACGTGGTCGGCGAGTATGGCGAGCAGGTCGACCGCCTCGCGGACGTAGCGCCAGGCGGTACTGGTGCCGCTGGCGAAGCCCGCGGCCAGGCGTGCGTAGGTGTCTCCGTTGCGCAGGTGGGCGAGCACGAGCAGGGCTTGCCGGAACGCATCCAGGCGCCGCCATCGGCTGCGGCGCTTGGCCTGCTGGGCGCGGAGCAGCTCGGCCGGGCGGCGGGCGACCAGGGCGGCCTGATCGTCCAGTACGTCGCATCCAACTCAAGAATCAGCGCATAAGCCGCTGACTACCATGCCGTTTAACCATAAATTGCTTCCGTTCAAGGTGAGGCTTACAACGGAATCGAGCCCTGGAGCAGGCAGCCACGGAGCTTCGGTCGGGGCAGCGAATCTTGGTCTAACGCTGCCTGATCAGCAGCCTCCCCACAAGCACACACCGCAATTCGCGCCACTTCCGACTGGAACCGTGGGGTTGGAAATGACTCAACGTGATGGCGCGGGGAATCCCGTCATGATCTCACGCCCAAGAGAATAAGGCGTTCCGCCAAGCGTGCCTAAGGAGGAGCCGGCCGAATGGAGATAATCCGCACCGCATCGGGCCGCCAAACGGAAGAACCACCAACGGACCCGCTCGTCCAGATTGTCGAACGTACAATGCAGTAATGCGGCAGCCTGCAGTGACAAGGGAAGTTGGTTGCGCCAGTCATCCCGGAAGTCGTCCGGGATCAGTTGTCCCTCAGTGTCATGCAAGATGCTTATCAGCGGCGCAAAGAGTTCATCACGGCCTGCGCCGCGGACGATCTGCTCAAACAACTCCTCTTCAGCACGTGAATCAACCGGGATATGCTTGGCGACAATTGAGAGCAAGAGCATGGCAGGGTCTCTCGTCAGCGGCGCGCTCTCGTCGAAAGTGGTCAGATCAATAAGCCTGAACCGATCGGGCCGCAGCACCCCGTCCCGGGTGCGGGGCATGAGAACGTTACCGCCATGCAGATCACCGTGCGTCAGTCCCCGCAAGTGCTGAATGTTCTGCCCTCCGACAATTTCTCCCATCGCCATGGCGAGAGGATTGGGTAGCATAGGCGCGTCCCTCTCCCCCTCGAATACTATCCAGCGACGTTCCGCTTGGAGCAGTCCGTGCCCTTGGGCCCAGGTGCGCAGCTTTCCATTCGGGCCGAGCGTTCGACGCAGCTCACCTTGAAGATACTTGCCGGAATCAATATGGGAGTAGGGGTCAGGCCGGCGCTTGTTCCAGGAGCAGAGAAGCCCCTTCAGCACCACCTGGAAAGCTTCGATAATCTCATGACGGGACCTGATCTCTTCCAGCTGACACATCTCCGCGAAGCTGCCTCCCGCTACTTCTTGGAGCAGCACATAACCCCCGGCGTCACTTAACCTTGGAGAATTGGACCGCAGCCTCACCAGGTGGTCCTCACGAAAACTCCGAGGACTCGCATCCCAGGCGCGACGATGCTGCTCCGGCTCTCTGGACAAGGAGCCAGGCGGGCATAGCTTCGCGACCATCTTCTTTGTCTGCTCATCGCTCCCCGCCTGGGTCTTGACGATAAGCCCTAGAAGCCGACTCTCGGTGTACCCTCGTTTTACCCAAAGAGGCAAATTGGTCAGGATTTCATAATTTCCGGTGGCCGCCCATGATTCGAGTGCATCCAGTGCAACTTGACCCAGATGCTCGATGATGGTTTCGCGGTGGGCTCCCTCAATACGACAAGGTTGGCTCCCCGTGGTTTCTGCTCCCAGCTGATCGAGCTCACGCAGCAGCATGACAGGGTCGTTGAAGAGGTGACGATAGTTGTCCAAATATGTCTGCTCGGCGGGCGATAGTCGTCTGGCGTCCACCTTGCCGTTCACCTTGGCGAGAAGGGTTTGATCAACCATCACGACCGCCCGGTCGACACCCTCCAAGGCCGCGAAGAGGGCATCTACGGCACTGGTTTGATCCACGTCTACTCGCGGCGACTCTTCACGTAGTGCTCGATCCATTTCCTCACGTTGTTCGTGCACATTGATGCCAGGAAGGTCCGCGTGCAACTTCATCGCGTGGCGATCGTTACGGAACCCATCTTCCGTGGGCGCGGCCAAACCGAACGCATCAACTACGCGCACCACAGCTTTTTCCACCGTGGCGAGCCCATCGCCATCCGACTCCGGGACTCTGACCTCCAGTACAGACGGCTTCGAAAGCTCGCCGAGTGCGATCGTGGACGCCTCGTCGAGGTCGAGGCGGGCGCCGTTCTCGAAGGCGTTCTTGTAGGCCAGCTCGCCCATCATCGACTTGCAGTCCTCGACGCACGCGTCGTGATCGTCGGTCAGGAACGGGGCGCCCATCTGTGGCAGGCCCGCCGTCCGCCAGTTCTGCTGCAACGCGCCCAGCAGCTTGGCCGCCGTCGGCGCCTGCTCGAGCGCGATGAGGATGCGCGCGGTCGTCTCCAGGACCAGCAGCGTGCCCAGCGTGTCGTGGAAGTGCCGCTTGATCCGCAGCGCCTCCCGGGCACTGTGCAGCGCCTCCTCCGCCCTGTTGGTGGCCAGGGCAGTACGCGACATCGCCCACTGGGCATACGAGCTGACCCACAGCTCGCCGCGCTCCCGGCACACCTGAAGGCAGTCCTGGAGCAGCGACTCGGCCTCGAACAGCTCACCCTGCGACGACAACACCAGCGACAGCTCGACAACCGCGGGCAGCAGACCCGGGTTGAGCTCCTTGTTGTCGGTGTTGAACTCGATCGCCACGCCCAGCAGCGCGCTGGCCTTCTGCAGATCGCCCTGCAGCAGCGCGGCCGTGCCCTGCATCTTCGAGGCCAGGATCACCGCCCTGGAGTCGCCCACCCGGACGGCCTCGACGCTGCACTGCTCAGCCGCCTTGAGACTTTCTTCTCCGTCACCCTGCGAGCTGCGTACGTAGGACAGCACCCACAGGGCCTTGCAGCGCTCCTTGCTCGGCGAGGGGTTGGCCTCCAGCGCGCGTTCGAGGTAGAGCCGCCCTTCGCGCACGAAACCGCAGCACACCCACATGAACCACAATGACGCCAGCAAAACCAGTGCCAACGCGCTCCGCCTCGGCGACGACAACGCGTGCTCCAGCGCCATTCGCACGTTGTCGTGCTCCTGCCGCATCCGGAACATCCAGTAAATCTGCCGCGGGCCCGACCATGCGTCTTCGCTGCGCTGAGCCAGACCCAGGTAGTACTCCAGGTGACGCTGCCGCAGCTGCTGAGCCTGGCCGAGCTTGTCCAGCCACTCCTCACCGTACTCGGCCAGCGTGTCGATCAGCTTGTAGCGCACGCCGGCGTGGTTGCTCGTGACTAGTACTATCGATTTCTCTACCAAGGTCATCACCACTTCGGGGATGTCCTCGGGCGGGAGTCTCCGATCTGAGCACACAGACTGGGCTGCTTCTATCTCGAAATCTCCGGCGAACACCGACAACCGCGCCCACAACAACCGCTCGGCGGGCTCACACAGCTCGTGACTCCAGCCGATCGCCGCCCGCAGCGTCGCATGGCGCGGCAGGTCAGTGCCGCTCGCGCCGGCCAGCAGGCCGAACCGGTCGGCCACCAGCCCGAGGATCTGCTCCACCGACAGGGCGCGCAGCCGCACCGCCGCCAGCTCGATCGCCAGCGGGATGCCGTCGAGCCTGCGGCACAGCTCGGCCACCGCGCCGATGTTCTCCTCGTCGAGCTGGAAGTCGGGCACGACCGCCCCCGCCCGCAGCGCGAACAACTGCACCGACTCGTTGGTGAACAGGTTCTCCGCCGGGTCCTCGCCGGGCACCACCAGCGGCGGCACCGGCACCACCTGCTCGTAGGGCAGGTGGAGCGACTGCCTGCTCGTGGCCAGCACCTTCAGGTTGGGCGCGGCCTCCAGCAGCTCGTGGACCAGCTCGGCGCAGCCCTGCACCAGGTGTTCGCAGGTGTCGATGATGAGCAGCATGTCGCGTTCGCCGACCCACTCCGACAGCGACTCCCGACTCCGCCCGCGAGGACTGGTCGGCGATGCCGAGCGCCGAGGCGATCGTGTGCCTGACCATGCCCGCGTCCTGCAACCGGGCCAGGTCGGCGAACCACACGCCGTCGGGGTACTGGGTGCGGACCTGGTGCGCCAGCCGCAGCACCGTACGCGACTTGCCCACACCGCCGATGCCCGTGACGGTCACCAGCCGGGACTCGGCGAGATGCCGCTTGAGGTTGGCGAGTAACCGGGTCCGCCCCACGAAGCTGGTGCTCTCTTCGTGCAAATTCCCAAACCACCGAAAACCGGAGCCCACCACACCGCCTCTAGGCGCATCACGGAAGTACGAGCACACAGCCTACGATGACGCGGGCGCCAAGGGATCGTAAATCGCCAGATTTACTCGCCTCTACGCCACACAGAAGCGACCCAACCCAACACGATAAACCGACAAACACCTAGACAGCTACACGAATCATCAATTCCCCATACTTAACAGCTAGACTTGAATCTTTTTCGCATCTCAGGATAGAAGGCGCCATAAACTTCAACGAAGATCCTGGGCACAAGGTTCAGGCGTTGGCCATCAGCACGCCAAGACCATCGATTCTTGCTGTTCGCGTTGAAGATCCCGCCAGTTGCGGTGGCGACGGGTGCACCGTTTGGCGTCGACCAGGGCAACAGAGTCGTCCGTCCCTGGCGACGAAGGAGCAACGCAGCGCCGAGGCGAGATGGCCTCGACACCGCCTTCACCGATCCGGGCTTCGTTAGCTCAGATCCTCGCCGGCCAAGCGCACCCGACTTGGCGAGCCCCAGCCGGCCCACGATCGCGCCGTATCCGCCGATGATCAGCCGCCGGGATCTCCCGTTCGACGAGCGGCGCGAGAACGATGGCGCCGCCGGGCTGGTCGGGCAGGCGCAGCAGGCGGACGACGGCGCCGAGGAACTCTGCGGAGGCGGTGCCGGCCGCCGCCACCATGCCGGGCGGCGCGTCATCGCGCCGGAACGCCCGAACCGTGATCTACGCGACGGGTCACGAAATGTGTGCCTGATCCCGAATTCTGACCCCCTAACGACGCTCGGGTTCTAGTGCTTGACGCAACACACCTGATCATGGAGGGCGTGTTGATGGCGAGGCGTGGGCCCAAGCGCAGGCTGGATGTTGAGTCGGAGTACCGGCGGCTGGTGCTGTCCGGCGTGGGAACGGTGGAGGCTTGTCGCGCCCTCGGGATCGGGCGCGAGACCGGCTACCGGTGGCGGGTGGAGAACGGCGGGCTACCGCTGGCGCGGCTGGCTGAGAGCGCCCTCCCCGGTGATCCCCGGATCAGGCTGCCTCCAGCTTCACCCCGCCGCTACGACGGCAGAGCGACGGCGGCCTTTCAGCTCCATTCGGACAAACAGTGCTTTCCATGGCGCACTGACACGGTTCTTACCGGCACCCCAAGATGCACCTTGCTGCTCAGCCAGCCGCGTGAGCGGCCCAGCCCGGCCGGGGTCAGCCGGAACCCCATCGGTGGGAGCGCGAACACGATACAGGGACGTCCTGTCACCGACCGTCATCTGCCGCTCGTCGTCGTCGACGGCTTCTCTGCCAGCAGGAATACGGATTCGAATATCGGTCGTCCATTGATATCGATATTGGACAGTTCAGATGTCCCGTGATCTTCTCTGCGCATGAAGAAGGCAATCCCCCAGGCCCTCCGTTCCGGGCTGGGCGTCATCGTTTCCACCTCACTCACCCTCCTCGGTGCTCCCTCGTACGCGGCCACCGCCTCAGCCGGCGCCGCCACTGTGGCTGTCGAGGTGCGGCCGGGAACGACCGTGCGCGACGACCTGCGTACGGTGTTCGACACGGCCGGGGTGCGGGGCACGTTCGCGCTGCTGGACGTGTCGTCCAAGACGACGACCGTGGTGGACCGGCGGCGCGCGGAGACGCCGATGGTGCCCGCGTCCAGTTTCAAGGTCCCGCACGCGCTCGTCGCGTTGGAGACGGGCGTGGTCAAGAGCCCCGACGAGGTGATCCCCTGGGACGGCACGCCGCAGCCGTATCCCGAGTGGGAAAAGGACATGACCATGCGGGAGGCCGTACGCATCTCCAACGCGGCGGCGTTCCAGGTGATCGCCCGCCGCATCGGCCTCACGCGCGAACGTCAGTGGCTGCACCGGCTTGGCTACGGCAACCGGCAGACCGGGACCGTGGTCGACCGGTTCTGGCTGGACGGCCCGCTGAAGATCTCGGCGGTGGAGCAGACCCGGTTCATGGAACGGCTGGCCGCCCTGCGCCTGCCCGCCTCCCGCGCGAACCAGCGTACCGTCCAGGACCTGATCCTGATGGAGAAGAAGAACGGGTACACCCTGTACGCCAAGTCAGGCTGGCAGAACGCCCCCAGCCCCGGCACCGGCTGGTGGACGGGCTGGGTCGAGCGCGGCGGACGCGTATACACCTTCGCGCTGAACATGGACATAGCCAAGGACGCCGACGCCGCCAAGCGCGCCACGCTCGCCCGTCAACTGCTGTACCGGCTGAACGTCCTGCCCGCGGCGTGACCGTCTCCCCCGCAGACCACGGTGACCGTCGCACGGTCACCGTGGTCGTCACCGTTCAGGCGGCCATCTCGCTGGGCTACTTCGCGGCCATGGCACACGTCGTCCTGCACCTGCGAGCCGACCTCGGATTGGCCGCCGGAGGGATCGGCCTGGTGCTGGCGCTGCGCAATCTCGTGCAGCACACGCTCTCCCTGCCGGTCGGCGTGCTGGTGGACGTACTTGGCCCGGTACGGATGGGCATTCTGGCGTGCCTGCTGCGCGCGGCCGGGTTCGCCCTGCTGGGCACTGTGTCCAGCCTGCCCTGGCTGATCGTCGCCGTGGTGCTGCTGGGCACGGGCGGGGCGCTGTTCCACCCGGCGGCGCAGTCGCTGCTGGCCGGGCTCGCCGAACGGCGAAGGGCGCGCGGATACGCGGCGTACGCGATGACGTTGCAGGTCGCGGCGGTGGCCGGCCCGATGCTCGGGCTGGCGCTGCTGAACGTCGGCTACTGGCTGGTGGCGCTGACGGCGACAGCGCTGTGGGGCGTGGCGGCGTTCCTGTTCTCACTCCTGCGGCACGTCCCTCGCGTACAGGTGCCGCACGGGGTCGTCTCCGGAGTGCGAACGGTACTTCGGGACCGGGTGTTCATCGGGTTCGCGGCCGTGTCGGCGCCCGCCATGCTGCTGACCGACCAGTCGTCGGTGGTCGTACCGCTCGGCGGCGCGGACGCGACAGCGGTCACCGTGTTCTCCTGCGTGCTCGCCATGGTGTCGGCCGCGGTCCAGCCGTGGTGCGTGGTACCCGGCCGCGCCGACCGCCCGCACGTGCTGCGCGCGGGACTGCTGCTCGCCGCAGGCGGCCATCTGCTGCTGGCAAGCGGCGCGGGCACCGGGCTGCCAGGCCTGGTGCTGGTGGCCGTGCTGCACGGGCTCGCCGACGGGCTGCTCCAGCCGGCGGTGTTCCAGACGATCGCCCGGCTCGCCCCGCCGACGCGTTTCGGGGCGTACCTGGGCGTGCAGACGTTCCTGTCGGGCCTGGTCGCGTTCGCCGGTGGCATCGCGGTGGGCGGGTTGTTCGACCGGGGACCAGGCGGCGCGACGGCGGCACTGGTCATCCTGACGTTGACCGCCTGCGCCGCTGCGGCCTGCGTCCCCGCCGGGACGATCACGTCCGCTGCCGCTGGTGCGGCGCGATCCACAGCGAGGGCGCGAGCGGCGGCCACTTCCTCACGACTGCCTCGTTCATCGTGCAGCAGACGGCTGAAGGCCAGGCCGTGAGCGACTCTGTGACCACCCCTGCCGAGTGGGTGTGCCCGTGCGGACGCCGGAGCCCCCTGGAGATAGGCGAACTGCTCACCAACGACACGCTGGTGAGCTGCCGCCGGAGATGGATCTGCCGCAACAGCAGCCACGATCCGTCCGGCGTGGTGTTCACCGTGCTGGCCGCGCTGTCGGGGATGGAACGGGAGTACATCCGCGACCGCACCCTGGAAGGCCACGAATCCGCCCGTGCCCGCGGTAAGACCATCGGCGGCGCCGCTGTCACAGACGACGCCATGCTGTCCATGGCCCTGCACCTGCGCCAGCAGAACCTCAGCCTGCGCGACATCGCCGCTCGCCTCGTCCTCACCAAAGGCAAGAAGAGGGGCCGGCACCCGTCCCCGGCCACCGTCCTGCGCATGCTCCGCGAGCACGACGAAGCGGACGCCACGGTGCCATCGGCTTCATGACCCCGTGCGATGGAACGAGATCCGGCGTTCATCCGCGTCTCCAAAAACGAGCGGATCAGCTACATGACCAGCGGGAACCCCGTTGATGCCGGATTCCGTTCCAAATCTCTCTAACCCCCGCATCCACGACGGCGAAGCCGGCGGTCGCAATCTTCGGTGGGCTGATCGCAGCCCGTCTTCTTCTAAGGGGTGGTGGCGGGCTCGCTCACGGGCAGCGATCAGGTCGCCCGTGCGCTTACGGTGTCGGCTCATTTCCTAGCTATTCAGTGTTGCCGAGTACCAGTAGTCAGTAGTACTTTGTACCAGTAGTCGGCATCACCGAGTAGCTGGAAGAGGGGGTGTTCCGTGGGCAAGCAGATGACCGAGATGCTCAAGGGCAAGGGAACGCTGGAGGGCATCGTCCTGGCGATCCTGTCCGGCCGTGTCGGCATCCTCGTCGTCGCCTTTGCCTTCGCCATGGACACCTACCGCCGCAAGATCTCCTAGGGCGCATCGATCGGGCGTGTCTTGATCCCGATCAGCGTGGGACAGGAAGACGGCGGCGCGGTTGCCCTGAACAGAACAGCAATCTCTCGGCTCGCTCGCGCCACCGGGCGGAGGCTTTCAGGAGATTTTGCGCGAGATGAATATCGGGTTGTGAGCGGTTCCAGCGGGTGGCGCTGGAGGACCACGCTACACCTGGCCGTCCCGGTCGATCCAGGCGTACGTCTTCTCCAAGAGTCTCAGATCCCTGAGTTTCAGCTCTCTAGAAAGGAATCAGAGCATGGCAGACACGACAATCGGGACACCCGAGCAGGGACACGTCGGGCGCCGGACCGTGTTGAAGGGCGTGCTGGGTGCCGGCGCGCTCGCCGGCGCACACGCCGTCCTCGCCGGCCGCGCCAACGCCTCCGCGAGCGGTGGTGGTGACGATGTCGAGCGCGGTGTCGAGCACGGCTGGGGGAAAGTCGCCGACGCGTTCCGCGCGAACTTCAGAAACTCCGGCGAGGTCGGCGCGGCGTGCAGCGTCTACGTGGGCGGCCGCCCCGTGGTCAACCTGTGGGGCGGCCTCGCCGATCGCGAGGCGAATCGGCCGTGGCGCAGGAACACCATCGTCCAGGTCGCATCCACCACGAAGGGCGCCACCGCGATCTGTGCTCACCTGCTGGTCCAGCGCGGCGAGCTGGATCTAGACGCCCCGGTGGCCCGGTACTGGCCGGAGTTCGGCGCCGCCGGCAAGGAGCAGATCCCGGTGCGCTGGTTACTGTCGCACCAGGCCGGCCTGCCCATCGCCGACGGGCCGCTGACGTTCGAGCAGGCCTGCGCCTGGCACCCCGTCATCCGCGCGCTTGAGGCCCAGAAGCCGCTGTGGCAGCCGGGCACCGAGCACGTCTACCACAGCGTCACGTACGGGTTCCTGATCGGCGAGGTCGTACGCCGGATCACCGGCAAGTCACTCGGCACCTTCTTCGCCGAGGAGGTTGCCGCCCCTCTCGGGCTGAGCGCCTGGATCGGGCTGCCCGAGAAGGAAGAGAAGCGGGTGGCCCGGCTCCACGACGCCGCCCCGTTCAGCCTGGAGGAGCTGCTGGCCGGGCTGATCGCGATGACCGGGCTCGACGCGGACACGGTCACGGCATGGGTGAACGCCGTGTGGGCTCCGGGCTCGGTCCAGGCCCGCGCCGGCGAGCTCGGCGGCGCCTTGACCAACCCCGAGGTCTACACCACGCGTGCCTGGCGCGCGGCCGAGTTCCCTGCCGCGAACATGCTCGCGGACGCCCGATCGGTGGCGCGGATGTATGCCGCCACGGTCAGCGACGTCGACGGGCTTCGGCTGCTCAATCCATCGACAGTCGAGAGAATGACGGCCGTCCAGACCGACAGGACACCGATGCACGGGCTGCCGCCGGGGCTGAACCTCCCGGCCGACCGCTCTTTCTACATGTCGCTCGGGTTCTGGCGAGCCTGCCCACCGCTGCCGATGACCGGGCCGGGGTCATTCGGCCACCCGGGCTCCGGCGGATCGATCGGCTTCGCCGACCCCGACGCCAGTGTCGGCTTCGGCTACGTCACGAACCTGTGGAACTACCGGCCCGACGACCCGCGGGCATCGAACCTGGCCAAGGCCGTCCGATCCTGCCTCGGATGACCGAACTCCAGGAGTCGCTGCAGGAACTGGCAGCCCACCACGGCATCCCGGCGCGGTGCTGGGCGTCGCCGAGGACGGACGGATCGAGGCCGCCGATGGCCGCGACCGTACGCATGACGTCCCGAGCACTGCACCGTTCCCACGCCCTCGCCCCTGGCCGGCACCGCCCGCCCCACCCTGCTCGCCCGGGTCCACCAGGCCCTGGACAAGCGCCCAGAATCCTCTTTCCCTTCTCCTCTTCTCCCTTCTTGCAGGAGTGATCCATGCCTACTGTCCCTTCGGAAAGCGTGCAGGCGCCGCCTCCGACACGGGTCCGCGCGCTTGCCCCCGACCTGGCGCGCGGCGTCATGCTGTTGTTGATCGCGCTAGCGCATGCGCCGACCTTTGTCAGCGACGCCGACCTCGGCCCATCGGCGCTCAACACCGTCAGCCAGTTCCTCAAGGTCTTGGTCGCCGACAACCTGGCGCGCACGATGTTCGTGTTCCTGTTCGGCTACGGGCTGGGCCAGCTGGCCGGCAGCCAGTTCGCTCAGGGCAGCGATTGGCCCTCGGTCCGCAAGCTGCTGCGCCGCCGGGGGTTCTGGCTGCTCGTCATCGGGTTCCTGCACGCGACGCTGCTGGTGCCGATCGACATCGTCGCGACGTACGGCATGGCGTTACTGATCATGGCGCCCATGATCCGCGCCCGTGACTCGGTCCTGCTCTGGACCGCAGCGATCTCCTTTGTCCCCGCGACGGCCATCGTGGCATGGACGACCGTCCGGGCGCACGCCGCGGCGGCCGGCGGCCACCCGGAGTCGCTGCCGCCGCTGATGAAGGACGACTTCGCCAGTCAGCTGCTCTTCCACCTGGTGATGTGGCCGGCGAAAGCACCGGGGATGGTCCTGCTCGTGGTGCCCGGCATCGCAATCGGCATCTGGGCCGCCCGGCGCCGGATCATCGACGACCCCGAGCTGCACGTGGTCTTGCTCCGCCGCGTCACCGTCTCCTTCCTCACCCTGGCCGTTGTCGGCAGGCTCCCGATGGCGCTGATCTCGACCGGGGCGTGGACGACCGACTCGACCTGGCTGCCGGCGATCGTGCACACGATCGCCGGATACGCCGGCGGCATCGGACTGGCCGCCGCCATGGGGCTGATCGCCGTCAAGATCGGCGGCAACCGCGGCCGCCTCACGACCGCGCTGGTGGCGCTCGGCCAGCGCTCGCTGAGCTTCTACCTCTTCCAGTCCGTCGTGTTCTACGCCCTGTTCTATCCCTTCACGCTGGACCTGGCCGATGCCATGGGCGGCGCCGCCGCACACGCCATCGGCGTGGCGGTCTGGCTGCTGTCGATCGTGCTGGCCGACTGGATGCGCCGGGTCGGCCACCGGGGGCCCTGCGAGATCGCCCTGCGTCGACTGTCCCGTTGATCTACACGGTCGGCAGCCCCGCCCTGTGTGTGGGGCTGGCCACTGCGGGCGCGATCATCTTCACTAGCGTGCCACACACACCTGCGCCTGGAGCAGAAGGCAACCCTGCTGTCCGGTCTTCGAGCGGGTGGTCGCGGCCGCTGCCCGCACCGATGTCCAGCACCGAGCTCGGCCGTGCGGGGAACAAGTGCAGCATCTCGCGGTGGACCTCTGCGAACGTGACGCTCTCGTACTGCTCAGCCAGCCTCTCAGCCGCTTCGGCGTATCCGGAAGTGGATTGCACGGGTTCGACCGGTATGTTCCTTTTCGCAGCATGGCACTCTAAGCGGGATTCCTCTCCGGACCCTCCGCTCAGGCTGTGTGATCCCATCCCCGCAACGGCAGAGCTTCTAGCGGTTCACCTGTTCGGCTTTCTGGGTTTGATGTTGGATCTGCAGGTCAGCGGGGAAAGGTGTTTACGCTCCCCTCCCCGTCTGCTGTGCCGGGCCAGCGGCGATGATGACAGAGCGGGTGCTCCGCTGCCCGATCAACGCCGATCTAGGCCGACTGCGTGATGTGGTGCATGCCTACGCCGACGCCGGCGGGTTGCGCGGGGAGCGGTTAGAGGATCTGGTGCTGGCGGTCAACGAGGCGGTCACCAACGTGCTCGACCACGGCGGCGGCGCCGGCACGCTCACCCTGCACGCCCGGCCTGGCGCTGTGCTCGTTCAGATCGAGGACACCTCCGGCCAGCTGACCCGCGAGCACCTGGACGCCGCGGAGATCGATCCGACCGCGATGCGCGGGCACGGGCTGTGGATCATCCAGCGGTTGTGCGACGGGGTGCACCTGCAACGCACCAGCCGCGGCGCGCTGCTGACCCTGACCATGAACACCCCCCGCACCCCGCACACCCCCGGCCCCACGGGTAGCCCAGACTGCTCTTGACGTGCACAAACCCTCCTCCCGGGGGCCGATGTGCGCGGCAGACATTCCGGACTAGGATGGCATCCGTGATCACTGTCGGCAGTGACGATGTACCGCCTGCGCCGCTGACCCTGACCTCGCGGCTCGTGGACGGCATCGCCGTCATCACCATCAGCGGGTTGCTGGATGTCACCACCCGCGACCAGTTCGCCGACTACCTCGACCAGGCCGGTCCCGCGCTGTTCCTGGACCTGGCCGGGGTGACCTTCATGGACTCGCGCGCCCTGGGCCTCATCGTGCACCACTGGCAGCGCGCCGTCACCGGCGGCGAGAAGTTCGCGCTGATCGGCGCCGACTACGCCCGCGTCAAAGTCATGTGGATCACCGGCCTGGCTCAGCGTATCCCCAGCTACGACACGCTGGACCAAGCACTGGCCGCCCTGGCTTGACCCACCCGTCAGGCCCAGGGAGAGCGCGGGAGGGCGGGCGCCGCAATATAACCCTCTGGACCGGTAAGGGGTCAATGTTCCGTCTCATCAGGGCCGGGGAGGGGGAGGCGATGACGGACGTGCTGGAAGCCGCCGGGCTGGAGGCGGCCGGGGTCGTGCTGCGCCGCCAATACACCTCGATGCGGCTCAGCGCGTCAGGTGAGCAGCCTCGCCTGCGCATCGAACAGCAGCACCTGGGCGCCGTGCGGCTGGACCGGGTGAGTGTCCAGGCGGCTCTGGAGGCCGACTGCGAACCGCTCGGCACGTTGTGCGTTGGGCGGCTGCGTTCGGGACGGCTGCGCTACCGGTCCGGGCGGGAGGAGGTGCTGCACCGGCCCGGCGAGGTGTTCCTGGCCGCCCAGCCCGGCCGGCCGTTCCAGACGAGCCTGCGCGACCTGGCCTGCGACGTGGCCGTCTTGGACCCGGTCCTGCTCGGTGACGTGGCAGCCGAGCTCGCCGCACCGTCCGGCCAGGCCCCGTCCGCCTCCGGCGGCGGGGGCCGGGTGCGGCTGCTGAGCCATCGGCCTGTCTCGCGGGAGGCCGGCGTGTTGTGGACGCGGACCTACGCCTACGTGCACAGCGCGGTCGCGGGCAACCCGCACGCCATGCACAGCCCGCTGATCCTGGCACAGGCTGCCCGGCATCTGGCCGCGGTCACGCTGTCGGTCTTCCCGTACACCACCGCTGCCGAGCCAGCTCACTTGGCCGGCCGGGACGCCCACCGGGACACATTGCGCCGCGCCATCGCCTACCTGGAGGCCCACGCCGATCAGGACATCACCGTGGCCGACATCGCCGAGGCCGCGCACGTCACCGTCCGCACCATCCAGCTGGCCTTCCGCCGCCACCTGGACACCACTCCCCTGGGCTACCTGCGCCGGATCCGCCTGCACCACGCCCACGACGACCTGCGCGCCGCCGACCCGGGGCGAGGCGACTCAGTCGCCGCCATCGCCGCCCGCTGGGGATTCGCCCACCCCGGCCGATTCGCCGCGCTGTACAGGCGAGAGTTCGGCCGCTCCCCCGGCCTCACCTTGCACGGCTGACCACCCGACGTCCCGGCGCGATCCGCGCCGGCACCGCCTGATGAGCGGGCAGGCGGGCCTTGCAGCCGGTCTGGTCCTGGCGGCACCGGTCAGTTGAAGAGCTGGACAACGGTGGCCTTCTTGACCCGGTCGTAGCTGTCGATGACCAGGTACCAGTAGTCGTCGTAGGGCACCTGCAGTGTGAGAGGGCTGTAGTCGAAGAAGCCGCCGTGGTACTTGTAGGCCTCCTGGTCGAGGTACGCCTGGTACTCGTCGCTGTCCATCAGGCAGACCCGGGCCGTCGACCCGCGCCAGTCCACCTCAAAGCAAGCGCCGGCCCCGGTTTCTCCAAGATCCCAGTACAGATGCTGCACACACCATTAGTAGCTGGCCACGCACCGCCCGGGAGGCCGCGCAAGGACGACCTACTGGTGGGTCGTCGGCCATCGACGTGCGCTGACCGCTTCTCCAAAGCCCCGGCCGGGGCGGCTTCCCTTTGCCAGCATGAGATGCACCCGACCGTCCAGAGACATGGAGACCTTGATGGCGCGCCCGAAGTTCCGGATCACCTGCTGTCTGTGCGGCAGGCTCATCCCTCTGGCGTCGGACGCCTACGACCTGGACAAAGAATGGCAGCGCCGATATCCCCAGATGAACGGCACCATCGCGTGCGGCTGCGCTCTGAAGATCTCCTGGCAGTGCCACGGTCCCGGCGGCGGTTACGTAGAGGGCCACATTCCCGCGGTCCGGTCCAACGGCGAGCCTGAGCCCGACGGCAGTTGTTTCGATGCCTGGTCCCACATCGGGCCACCCGGGACCCACGTCGCGCAGGTCATCGGCAACCCTTGGTCAGGCTTGCTCCAAGGGGCTGAGGAGTACCTGCGCTACACCGCTGAGCGTGGGGGCGTGGATCCCGCCGTGGCGCAGGAGCTGCGGGCCGTCCTGGCTGAATGGGACGCTGCCCGAGCCGAGGACCGACCCGCATCCGCTACTGCGGGGCGGCGGGGAAGTGCAGGTCCAGGATGTCGACCCACTCCGGCAGGATGATGAACCCGCTGCGGCCGCAGAACTTGTCGTCGTTCAGCGTGACCAGTTCCACCAGGGCCTGCACGAAGGGGCTGTCGGCCTGATCGGCAGGCAGGGCCTGCAGCGCCGTCTGGAAGCGCGCTACCGCGTGGGGGAAGAGTTGCTCGGCGCGTTCTTCCTCCTGGCGCACCTGCTCGGCGCTGATCTCCGTCCGCAGTTGCCATTCCAGATGCTCCCCGCAGTCGTGGGCGTGCAGCTGGTTGGTTTTGCTGGTGAGTAGCAGCAGCGCTTTGTCGGTCAGTTTGGACAGCACCCGGGGGTGATCGGGCCCGGAGTGTCGGTGAGAAGTAGCAGCACCCGGAGGCTCGACCACCCACCATGCGTGTTCATGCGATTGCTGATAGGGACGTGCGGTGGCTGGCTTGGAGGGAGCCAGCGGGGTCTCCGTAGCAAACGGCGGAAATCCAACGAATCTACGCCTGACCTGTGGTTTCTCGCGTTCCACGATCCTAATTGATCTCCGCTGCCGACTAGAGCGGGAGCGCCGAGCGGCACGTCATTCGAGCGGGTTGTGAAGTGGGTGGACGAGGACGCGTTTGACCTGCGGAGTTAATGCCCGTCCCCGAGTCCACCCGTCCGAGGTCAGGGCACGTGGAGGCAGACGAACTCGGCCTCGAACAGGGCATCCATGGCGGTCTCGGTGCTGCGCAACGCAAGGGCGGGCCACCCTGCCCGGCTCCGCCGCGACCCTGCCGTGTCTGGATCGGTGGCCTGCCTTCAGTCGCCAGGGATGTACAGCAAGCAGAGGTTGGAAGTCGGGGTCGCTTCCGCACGGTCCCAATCCTGCGCGAGGTTGCCGTCCTCGCAGCTCTCGCTCGGATCGGGGCGTGGCGAGTCCACGTTGGGGTCTTTCATGATGACGCGGTATTCGGCGTCAGCGGAGTCGCAGGGGACCTTGATCAACGAGCCGTAGATGTCGGCGACACAGTCCCCCGCATCGAGTTCGCGCACGCCGAGGTGGGTCAGCGCACGATTCACCCAGGCGGAGAAGCGATCTGTGCCGCCGTCGTGCAGCACGACGGCAGTGGGGGCGAGGGCCAAGAGGACGAGCCCGGCCGCCGCACCCTTCCACCCGACCATCCACCCCCGCGCCTTCGCGGGCGCGTTCCCGACAGATTGCGCATGAGGGGTAGGCGGTGGAGTGCCCGGTGGCTGGACGCGCGTCGCGTGCAGCGTGACGACCTCGGTGACGGCGTCCGGCAGCCAGGCCCCACCAGCACGTTGCGGGTTGTGCGGGGCGAGGGCGGCCAGCTCGTCCAGCAACGCCCGCGGTGTGGGCCGTGCGGCGGGGTCCTTGGCCAGGCAGGCGGCCACAAGGGTGGTCAACGGGGTGGGCAGGTCCGACAGGTTCGGCTCCTCGTGCACGACCCGGTAGACGAGCGCGTGCACCGGGCCCTCACCGAACGGGCTGTGGCCGGTCGCGGCGAACGCGAGCACACAGCCGAGGGAGAACACGTCCGCGGCCGAGCCGACGGTCTGGACCGTGGCCTGCTCAGGGGACATGAACGCGGCGGTGCCCAGCACAGTGGCGGTGCGGGTGTGGGAGGTGGCATCCAGGGCGCGGGCGATGCCGAAGTCGATCAGGCGGGGGCCGTCCGCGGTGAGGATGACGTTGGCGGGTTTGAGGTCGCGGTGCACCACGTTCTGGGCGTGTATGGCGTCCAACCCCTCGGCCAGGCCGGCGCCGAGCACGGCCACCGACTCCATCGGCAGGGGTCCGTGGTCGGCGACGGCCTGGTGCAGGGTGGGGCCGGGGATGTAGGCGGTGGCCAGCCATGGCGGGTTCCCCTCGGGGTCGGCGTCCACGACCGGGGCGGTGTAGAAGCCGCCCACCTTACGCGCGGCCTTCACCTCATCGGAGAAGCGGCGCCGGAAGCCTGCGTCACCGGCCAGATCGGAGCGCACGATCTTGACCGCGACGGTGCGGCCACCTGGGGAGCGGCCCAGGAACACCTGGCCCATCCCGCCGCCGCCCAGCCGGGCATGGATGCGGTAGGGGCCGATCTGTGCGGGGTCGTCGTCGCGCAAGGGGGTGGTCATGGCACCACTTCCGTGGGGAGGGGGAGTGCGGGAGTCGATGATCCCAGGAGAATCCGTTGCTTGCCGGAGCCGGCCACGGCCCCGGGTGATGGTGACGCCAGGTATTCGCATCAGATGCAATTGGCGCTGGATGCAGCTTTCGCGGAAGATCCAACCCTTAGTCGCGCGTCGACATCAACCACCCCACGCGCCACAGATCACCCAGATTCGTGACAAACCGTAGCGGAGATGATCAACAAGAACCGTGGAACTCGAGAACCCACAGGTCAGGCGGAAATCCGTTGGACTTCCGCCGTTTGCTACGGGGACCCCCAGCGCGTCGGGCGCATGGGCTCTGGGCACAAGCGCGTGCGGCCCCGACGCCATCGGCATCTGAGAGTGCGTTTCGCGAGCTTATGCCCCTTTCGTCGCCGGAGTTGGCTTAGGTCGCCCGGTCAGAGGCTCGTCATTCGGGCTATGGGCGCGGTTGG
>NZ_JBITEZ010000038.1:0-17189 GCF_044455665.1 Nonomuraea sp. NPDC051191
CCCCACCACCTGACCGACCTCCGGGCATGAGTCGCCGCTGCTCGGGACGGCTCACGAGAAGGTCGCGACCTCGGGACGGCCGGTCCCTGCCGGATCGTTCGAGCAGGGACCGGCCGCCGGGCCGGTTTCACCGCAGCAGCAAGGCGAGCAGCAGACGACCCAACATCATGTGATCTCGTGCCCACCTGCCCCCGCAGCTCCGGTGGCTCGACGACGAGGCCGCCGAGCCACCGGAGCCCCTGAACGAAAGGAAATGACGCCGATGACGGTCATCCTGGAGAAGAGTGTCGAGGACTTCGTCGCAAAGCCCCGGCAGCTCTTCATCGACGGCCGGTGGGTGGACGCCGCCTCCGGCAAGACCTTCACCACCCCCGATCCGGCCACCGGCGAGACGCTGGCCCGGGTCGCCGAAGCCGATGCGGAGGACGTCGAACGCGCGGTGAAAGCGGCCCGGCGAGCCTTCGAAGGCCCGTGGTCGCGGTTGACCCCGTCCGAGCGCGGCCGGATGATCTGGCGGATCGGTGACCTCATCCTGGAGCACCTCGAAGAGCTCGCCCAGTTGGAGTCGCTGGACAACGGCAAGCCGCTGGCCGTGGCCCGGGTCGCCGACGTGCCGCTGGCCGCCGATCTGTTCCACTACATGGCGGGCTGGGCCACCAAGATCGAGGGCAACACGATCTCGATCTCGGCACCGACCGCGCCCGGCGCCGCCTTCCACGCCTACACGCTCCGGGAGCCGGTCGGCGTGGTCGCCCAGATCATCCCGTGGAACTTCCCGCTGCTGATGGCGGCCTGGAAGCTCGGTCCCGCGCTGGCGACCGGCAACACGATCATCCTCAAGCCGGCCGAGCAGACGCCACTGTCGGCGCTGCGGCTGGCCGAGCTGATCGCCGAGGCGGGCATCCCGGACGGCGTGGTCAACGTGCTGCCCGGTTACGGCGAGACGGCCGGGGCCGCGCTCGCCGCGCATCCCGGCGTGGACAAGGTGGCCTTCACCGGCTCCACCGAGGTCGGCAAGCTCATCGTGCGCGCCGCGGCGGGCAACCTGAAGAAGGTGACCCTGGAGCTCGGCGGCAAGAGCCCCAACATCGTCTTCGACGACGCCGACCCGGCGCTCGCCATCGAGGGCGCGGCCAACGCGATCTTCTTCAACCATGGCCAGTGCTGTGTGGCGGGCTCGCGCCTGTACGTGCACCAGAGCAGGTTCGACGAGGTGGTCGAGGGTGTCGCCGACATCGCTCGCGCGATCAAGCTCGGCCCGGGCCTGGAGGCGGACACCCAGATGGGGCCGCTGGTCTCCGACGAGCAGCTGCGCCGGGTGACCGGCTTCCTCGACTCCGGCCGGGACGAGGGCGCGCGAGCGTTGGCCGGCGGCGCACGGCACGGCGAGCGAGGCTACTTCGTCGAGCCCACCGTGCTCACCGACACCCGTCCCGACATGAAGGTCGTCCGCGAGGAGATCTTCGGCCCGGTCGTGGTGGCCTCGCCGTTCTCCGACCTGGACGAGATCGCCGCCCAGGCCAACAACACCCCCTACGGGCTGGGCGCCGGCATCTGGACGCGCGACATCTCCAAGGCGCACGCGCTCGCGAGCAAGATCCGGGCCGGTACGGTGTGGATCAACTGCTACAACGTCTTCGACGCCGCTCTGCCGTTCGGCGGCTACAAGCAGTCCGGCTGGGGCCGGGAGATGGGTCACGAGGCGCTGGAGGCCTACACCGAAGTCAAGTCGGTCTGCGCCCAGCTGCAGTGACAGTGGGAAATCGAGCGAGATGAGGGCGGGCGCCCCTGGCGTCCGCCCTCATCCATGCCGGTCACACCCGTCTTCACCTGGTCATCGGTGCGGACTTCTCTCGGGAGAGCGGGCGGAGGATCGCCACCCACGCGGCGGCCAGTGCGATGAGCACGGCGGCCGCGAACGCCAGAGCGTAGCCGGACCCGGTGGCGGTGAACATCGCGCTCGTGACCGCGATCGCCACGACCGAGAACACCGCCTCGCCGACCTGAAGGGAGGAGGTGTTGGTCCCCTGCTCGCCCGGCCCGGAGAGTTCCAGGGTGACCACCGACAGGGTCGGGTACACCAGCCCGATGCCGAACCCTCCGACGAGCCACGACAGATAGGCGACGGCGACCGGCACCGCTTCCATCGTGACGCCCGCCGTCAGCGCGATGCCCACGGCGACGAGCACCGTACCGACGCGGAGGTTGGTGGTCCGGGCGAAAGCCTGCCTTCCTTGCAGCCACGACCCCGACGCCCAGGTGAGCGCCCCACCCGTGAGAGCGATGCCGGCGGTGGCGGCCGGCAGTCCCCGTTCGGCGACCAGCATCAGTGGCACCATGACCTCGGCGGCGTAGAAGGCGCCGGTGGTCAGTCCGCGCAGCGCCACGACGGCGGGCAGGCCGGCCGTCGCCCTCAAGGTGCCCCTGGGCAGCAGCCGGGGCAGCGCCGCGGCGAGCACGATCAGCCCTGTCACCAGAATGAGCGGCCCGGCAGTGCTGCCGTACTGCGTCAGGACCGCGCCCGCGGCCGTCAGCGCGGCCCAGCCGGCCTTGCGGAGCAGGCCCGGGGCGGCTGCGGCCTGCCCGCCGGAGACAGGGTGGCCGGCAAGGCCGCGCAGCAGCGCCGGCGCCGCGACGGTCATCAGCGCCGGCACCGACAGGAACACCCATCGCCAGCCCACCGTGTCCACGACGATCCCGACGATGACCGGGCCGGCCAGCGAGGGCAGCACCCAGGCGGTGGCGAGCAAGGAGAAGATCTTCGGCCGGTCGTCCTCCGGATACACCCTGGCGACCACGACGTACAGGGCCACGCCGACCAGGGCGCCGCCGAAGCCCTGCACCACCCGGCCCGCGATCAGCGCCTCCATCGACGTCGCCAGTCCCGCGATGAGCAGGCCCGCGACGAAGCCGGTCATCCCCGTCCACAAGGGTGCGCTCGGCCCGCGGGCGTCGGCCCACCAGCCACCGGTCACCGTGCCGATGACACCCCCGGCCATCGCGCTGCTGAAGGCCAGGCCGTACAGGGCCAGACCGTCGAGTTCGCGGGCCACCAGAGGCATGGCGGTCGCGATCGCCATGTACGCGAACGCCACCAGGGTCATCACCGCGGACAGGCCCGCGGTCAGCGTCCGGTGGCTCATGCCCGCCCCGCCGGGCGGCACCTGCGAGGGGCGGCGCGTTCGGCCGCTGCGGGGAGCGGCGCGTGCTGGCCTCGAGCTACGAGCATGGGGTCCTCACCGCGGCGAATGATCATTCGCATCACCTTGGTGCCGGTGAGGAGCACCGTCCATGAACCGCCGAGCGGCTGTCGCTGCGCGAACATCGCATGGCGCGCCCGTTCAATCCGAGCCGCTGCCACACGGGGAGTATCACGGCATCGGCCAGAGTGGCACGCCCGGTGCGGTCAGCCCGGGAGACGCCTTCCTCGCACTACCCCGATTGGAGAGGCGTGGACGACACGACTTCGCACAGTGGGCCATCGATCGAGACACAGCAGGACGGCAGCGAGCACCTGCAAGGCCATCTCGGCACCCTCGGCCTGATCTTCACCGCTCTCGCCTTCAACGCTCCGCTGACCGTCATGGCGGCGACAGTCCCGATCGTCATCAACGGCGGCATCGGAGCCGGCACGCCCGTAGTTTACCTGGCGATCATGGCACTGGTTCTCGTCTTCGCGGTGGGCCTGGTCGCCATGGCGAAGTACATGGAGAAACCGGGCGCCTTCTACACCTACATCATCGCGGGACTGGGCCGCTCCGTCGGGCTCGGAGGCGGCTTCCTCGCGATCCTGACGTACCTGGGGCTCGGCGCCTCGACCTACGTGGTCGCCGGCTTCTCCGAGCAGAGCCTGCTCCACAACAACCTGGGCGGTCCGGACATCCCGTGGTGGGTGATCGTGCTCGGCCAGTGGGCCCTGATCAGCTGGCTCAGCCTGCGTAACATCGACATCTCGATCCGCGTACTCGGCGTCGCCCTCGCCGTCGAGGTCCTCATCGTCGCCGTATGGAGCCTCGCCGTCGTGATCAACGGGGGCCCCGAGGGCCGGTCGCTCGACCTGGACGGGCAACTGACGACCGGCTCTCTCGGCTTCGCCCTGCTGATGGGGCTGTCCTGTCTGGGCGGGTTCGAGTCCATCCAGGTGTACCGCGACGAGACCCGCAACCCGATGAAGACGATCCCACGGGCGACGTATCTGACGGTCGTCTTCCTGGCCGGGTTCTACTGCATCGGCTCGTACGTCTACCTCGTCGCCTACGGGACCGGCCCGGCGATGGCCACCGCGGCGGACCCAACCAACGCGTTCATGGCGAGCATCGGCGCCTACACCGGCACGTTCATGCAGCAGCTCGGCTACGTGCTGACGTGGTCCAGCGCGGCCGCCGCCCTGCTCGCCATCCACAACGTCACGGCACGTTACATCTTCGCCCTCGCCAGGGACGGGGTGTTCCCCCGGTGGCTGGCCCGGGTGCATCCGCGATACAAGTCCCCGTCCACCGCGGCCATGGCGGTGTCGGTCACGTTATTGGTGTTCGCCCTCGCGCCCGCGACGTTCCAGCTGGACCCTGTCGTCGGCTACACCATACAGTACGGGCTGGCGAGCTGGTGCATGGTGGCGCTGTTCGCAGGCACGGCACTGGCCACCGTGGTGTTCTTCGCCCGCAACAGGAACCTGCACGCATCGGTCTGGACGCGGCTCGTCGCCCCGGTCCTCGCGCTGTGCGGGATGGCGGTCGTGCTCTATCTCGCCACGGTGCAGCGTGAAGCCCTGTTCGGGTCGGCGGAGCTCGGGGCGCTCGGCATCGCCTTCCTCATCCTGGTGGCCGTGGGCGGCGTGTTGTACGCCCGCTGGCTCAAGGCCAGGCGTCCCGAGGTGTACGAGCTGATCGGGGACCAGGAGGAGAACGGCGTCCTGGTCCCGCTCGAACACCCTCCGGCGATCGAGGACGACGATGAGGACCTCGCCCCGCAGGTGACCCCGAGACCCGAGGACATTCCCGGCACCTGACACCGGAAAGCGGAGCCCGGGACTGTCATGAGGGGCGCACGGTCACCGGGACGGAGGCCGGCCCGCGAAGGTTGATCCGGCCGTTCCACCTGACCTCTGCGCTGAGGGCGAGGGCGGGGAACCGGGACAGCAGGCGTTCGAAGACGACCCGAGCCTCCAGCCGGGCCAGCGCGGCGCCGAGGCAGTGGTGCGGCCCGGCGCCGAACGAGACATGGTGATGAGCCCCTTCCCTGCCGACGCGCAGCTCGCCGGCGTCCGGGCCGAAGCGCCGCTCGTCCCGGTTCGCCGAGCCGAGCAGCGCCATCACGAATGCCCCTGCGGGGATGTCGATGCCGCCCAGCGCCATCGGTTCCAGCGTGACCCTCCCGCTCGCCTGGACGGGGCTGTCGTAGCGGAGCAGCTCCTCGACGGCTCCCGGCATGAGGGCCCGATCGGCGCGTAGCGCGGCGAGCTGGTCCGGATGCCGCAGCAGTGCGACGGTGCCACCGGCGAGCAGGTTCACGGTGGTCTCGTGGCCGGCGATGTAGAGCAGCAGGACCTGCGCGACGAGCTCGTCCTCGCTGAGCCCGTCGCCGTCCTCCTCCGCGTGGATCAGCGCGGTGAGCAGGTCGTCCTCGGGATGGCCGCGCTTCCACGCGATCATCTCCGAGGTGATGCCGACGAGCTCCTCCTGGGCGGCGTCGATCGCGCTCATCACGGCCGCGTCGTTCACGGGTTCCAGCGCCCGGACGACGGTGCCGCTCAGGTCGCGGACCCGGGCGTGGTCGGTGGGCGGCGTGCCGAGCATCTCGGCGATCACGGCGAACGGCAGCGGAAAGGCGAGCGCGGGCACGAGGTCCACGCTCGTGGCGGCGGCGATCTCGTCGAGCATTCCGTCGGTCAGCTCGGCGATGCGTGGTTCGAGTGCCTTGACCGCCCTGGGCGTGAACGCCTTCTGGACGAGCCTGCGCAGACGAGTGTGGTCCGGCGGGTCCCGGTGCAGCATGGAGACGTCGTCGGTGGCGGGCATGGAGGTCTGCTCGGCGTCGGGGGTGGTCACGTTGCGCAGCTCGACCGAGGCGCCGGAGCGCAGCAACGCCGAGACGTCGTCATGGGTGGAAGCCACCCAGAAACCGAGCGGGCTCTCGTGCACGGGCGCGATCTCGCGTAGCCGCGCGTACTGCGGATAGGGGTCGTCGGTGAACCCCTCGACGAACGGGTCGAACAGCTGCGCTCGGGTGGTGACGGGCTCACTGGTCATGGTGCGTCCTCCCTGATCCTTTGCGTGTGCCGTGGCGATGCGTGCGGGTCATGGTTCTGCGAGCTCGAGGAGCGCGGCGCGGGTCGTCACGAGCTCCTCCTGGGTGACGTAGGAGACGTCGAACGCGATCGCGGCCGCCAGCCCCTCGGCGGCGAAGCGGACGGTGTGGGTGCGGGCGGCGGGCAGCCCGTCCTTGAGAAAGGCGGCGCGCCACCATTCGGCGTCCGCGCGCAAGAGCTCGGCGACCTCGGGGATCTCCTCGACGCCGGCCCAGTGCGTGGAGGGGGCGAAGGTCTGGATGGCGTCCTCGCTGCCGCCGCACAGGGCGCGGACGTACCCGCGAAGGAGCTTGCCGGCGCGGTTCTCCGAGATGTCGGTGTGTTCCATCACCTCGCTGCGGAAGCGGGCGATGGCGTGGTCGACCACCGAGACGAAGAGGGCCTCCCGGCTGGGGAAATGGTAGAGCAGGCCGCTCTTGGAGACCTCGGCGACGGCGGCGACGTCGGCGAGGCTGAACCGCGTCCCGCGTTCCTGCAGCAGGTTCTCGGTGGCGGCGATGATCGCCTGGCGGGTGCGTTCGCGGTCGCGGCTCGTAGGCCGTCTAGTGGTGGCCGTCATGCTGGGACTCCCTTTCTGTGATCGAGGGGATCAAGCGCCACGCGACGCCGGATGCGACGAGCAGCAGCGCGGCGGCGATGAGGGACGTGGCCTGCATGCTGCCGATGAAGGCGTGCCGCGCGGCCTCCATGATCGCAGCCAGTTCGCCGCCGGCCTGCTCGGCGATCGCGGCGCCCGTCGCGAGCGAGTCGTGGAAAGCGCCGCGCACGTTTTCCGGCAGCCCGGCGGGCAGATCGAGGCGGGCCCGGTAGAGGACGTTCTGCAGCGAGCCGAGCACGGCGATGCCGAGTGCCACTCCCAGTTCGTAGGCGGTCTCCGACACGGACGACGCGGCTCCCGCCCGCTCCTTGGGGACGGCGCCGACGACGGCGTCCGTGGACAGCGTCATGCTCAGACCCGCGCCGAGACCGCAGATGGACAGCGCGATGCACAGCAGCCAGTAGCCGGGGGCGGCTTCGGCGACGGCCAGGAGCGCGAGCCCGAACGCGGAAGCGACCATCGACACCGCGATCGCGCGCCCGCGGCCCAGCCGGGTGAGGACGGTGCCGGCGATGGCGATGACCACCATCGAGGCGATCGTCGCCGGCAGCTCCACCAGACCCGCCTGGAACGGGCCGAGGCCGCGCACGAGCTGGAGGTACTGCGAGAAGAAGAACAGCAGGCCGATGAACGCGAAGACCGCGATCGTCTCCGCGGCGACCGCGCCCGCGAACGCGGGGACGCGGAACAGCGAGATGTCCACCAGCGGATGCTCCAGCCGGCGCTGACGTCGCACGAACAACGCGCCCGCCCCGAGCCCGATCACCGCGCTCACCGCCACGGACAGGTCGAAGCCGTCGCCGGCGAGACGCTTGATCGCGTACACGATCGGGACGATGGCCAGCACCGACAGCACCGCGGAAACCAGGTCGATCTTCTTGCCCTCAGGGTGCTTCGACTCCTGCAGCAGCGTGATCCCGCACACCACGACGAGCAGCATCACCGGCACGTTGATGAGGAACACCGATCCCCACCAGAAGTTCGCCAGCAAGGCTCCGCCCACCAGCGGACCCACGGCGGCGCCGCCTGTCGCACCGGCCGCCCACACCGCGATCGCGCTCGCCCGCTGTTTCGGATCCTCGAACGTGTTCCGCAGGATCGACAGCGTCGACGGCATGATCGTCGCCCCGAACAGCCCCAGCAGCGCCCGCGCGAGGATCAGCATCTCCGCGTTCGGCGCGAACGCGGCGACCACCGAGGCGAGCCCGAACCCGACCGAGCCGATCATCAGCAGCTTCTTGCGCCCGATCCGGTCCGCGAGGTTGCCCATCGTCACCAGTAGCCCGGCGAGCATGAACGAGTAGATGTCGCCCGTCCACAACACCTGCGTCGAGGTGGGCATGAGGTCGGCCGTCAACGCCGGGATCGCGAGGATGAGCACGGTGCCGTCCACTGCCAGCAGCACGACGGCGAGCGTGAGCACGATCAGGGAAAGCCATTCCCGCCGACCGGCACGAGTTCGAGGGGTCATCGCGGTCATGACGCCAGGCTATACCATCCGGACGGTACAACAGACCATCTGGTCAGTTAGAAGGGTGTGACCGTGCACATGTCCGGACCGTGGGGTCTGGTTACCGGGATCTCGACAGGGGCAGGCGCCCTTCCGCCAGAGCCGTCGTGGCCGCCACGATCTGCTCCAGCGAGCGCTCATCGGCCAGGTCGTCGGTGCGGGCGAGCCGCTGCAGGATCAGCCCGTCGAGCCCGGCGAAGAAGAAGCGGGCCACCTCCTCGGCCGGGAGGGCCAAGGTCGTACCCGCATATGCGGCGGCCTCCCGGAACGCGTCCGCGAAGACGGCGTCGAGATGCCGCTGATATGCGGTGATGGTGGGATGCAGCGACGGGGAACGGAGCCCCATGACGAAGAGTTCGGCGATCAATTGGTGGACGTGGGGCTGCTCGACGACGGTACGCCACAGTCGGCGGGCGTACGCCCCGATGACAGCGTGGAAGTCCGGGCCCGGCGGTATGTCGATGCCCCTGACCTGCTCGGCGATTTCGGCGGTCAGTTGCTGGATGACCGCTCGGTACAGCTCGTCCTTGGCGCCGTAGACGTAGTGCACCGTCGCCTGCGCGATGCCGAGTTCAGCGGCGATCGCCCGCGTGCTGGCGGCGGCCACGCCGTCCCGTCTCATCACGGTGATGGCGGCGCGGATCAGCTGTGGTCGGCGCTCGGCGGCGCTCACGTGTGCCACGGTCCGATCGTATGGGACCTCGGTGCCCTGGCGGCAAGGAGTTGTTCAACTGACATTGTCAGGTGAACAAATCGCGTCTACGGTGGGGCACAACAACCGGTCAGCCCTGGCTCGCTGACCCGTGATGACCCGGAGCAAAGCGTGAAGAGCATTCGATCCGCTGCCCGTCCCGCTCGGTTCACGCCGTACCGCACGGCCCCGCAGCCCGCCACTCCGGAGGTCTCGCCGTGATGGCGGAGACCGGGGGGCGCCTGCAGATGGACGGCCCGATCACCCCCGAGCGGGTGCGAGCGTGGAACAACGCGTACGTGTCGAGCCAGATGGCCGATTCGGTGTGGTTCCCGAAGCAGCTCACCTCGTTCCGCGGCCGGTTCCGGCGGCGCACGCTGCAAGACCTCGTCCTGGTCGATGTCGAGGCCGACCCCTTCGGCACCCGATACACGAGCGACTCGCCGGTGACGCAGTACATCGGGGTGTCGGTCAACACGTGCAGGTTCACCGAGCGGGTCGTGTTCGGCGACCACCGCGAGTACGTGGTGTCGGCGCCGGTCGAGGTCTGGGACGCCACCACGTTGCTGGAGTCGGAGATCCTCGACCCGATGTCGCAGACCGTGGTGCTCGTCCCGAAGCCGGCGCTGCACATGTCGAGGAGCAACTCCCTGATTCTGGACGAGGCGGTGCTGGAGGAGGATCAGGCCTCGCTGCGCCTCCTGCGCGGGGTGCTCCTCACCATCGCGGCCGAAGTCGACCGGCTCAGCCCCACAGCCATCGAGGTGGCGCGCAACATCGTCGTCGAACTCCTGCTCAGCGTGGTGCAGGAGCATCGCCGGCCGTCGGGTGCGGCGGTCAGCGAGGGCATGCGCCTGTCGGTGAGCCGGTGGATCGACGACCACCTCCATCTCGGTCAGGTGCTGCCCGCCCAGGCCGCCGAGGAGCACGGAATCTCGGTGCGTTCGCTGCATCGCCTGTTCGCCGACTCGGGTGAGAGCTTCGGCTCCCTGGTGCGCCGGCGCCGGATGGAGCGGGCCTGCCGCGACCTGCTGCACACCGACGACATGGTCCAGACCATCGCCATGCGCTGGGGTTACGCCGATGCCAGCCACTTCATCAACGACTTCAAACGGGTGTACGACACCACACCGGCCACCTATCGGAAGGGGTTGCGGAAGGCGCCCTGACCGCGACTGCGGACGTGACACCGGCGGTCGATCGGCTGGCACGGTGGCCCAATGACCACCGAGTGCTCCTGCACCACCGTGGTGGGGTCTGGACCGGCCGTACAGGAGGCAGTCGATGGAGCCACGGTGGAGCAGTTCGAAGGCGTTGTGGGAGCGCGCGTGCCGGAGCATCGGCGGTGGCGTGGCCTCCAGCGTGCGTGGCGGGGTGTATCCGCACCAGTTGTATTTCGAGTCCGGCGAGGGCGCCCGCCTGGTCGACATCGACGGTGACAGCTACATCGACTACGTGCTGGGCTGGGGCCCCTTGCTGCTCGGGCACGGCCACCCCGCGATCCTGGAAGCCGCGCACATCCAGCTGGACCGGGGAATCATGTTCGGCGGCGGGAACGTGCACGAGGTCGTCGCGGCGGAACGTTTCCTGAACGCCCTCGGATGGGCCGAACGCCTGCTGTGGACGAACACCGGCACGGAGGCCGTCCAGATCGCCCTGCGCCTGGCGCGCGCGCACACGGGACGGGACATCGTCATCAAGCTCGGCGGCGGATACCACGGATGGCACGACACCGTCCTGGCCAGCTACATGGGTTACGGCAAGGGGGGAGAGCCGGTACCGCACTCGCTGGGACAGCCCGCCTCCTCGCTGGCCGACCTGCGCGTCGGCCTGTACAACGACCTGGACCACTGCGCGGCGGTCTTCGACGCGGAGCCCGGCCGGATCGCCGCCGTCCTGGTCGATCCGACCTCGTCGAACACCGGGAGCGTCGCCCCCGAGCCGGGTTACCTGGAGGGGCTCCGGCGGCTGTGCGACGAGCACGGCGCGTTGCTGATCTTCGACGAGGTGGTCTCCGGGCTGCGGCTCGGCCTGTCCGGCGCCGCCGGCCGCTTCGGCGTCACCCCGGATCTCGCGACGTACGGGAAGGCCATCGGCAGCGGCATGGCGGTGGCCGCGGTGGCCGGCCGGGGCGAGGTGATCGACCTCGTCCTGCAGGGCGCGGTCCATTCGGGCACGTTCAACGGCAACCCGCTGGCGATGACCGTCCTCACCGCCACCCTCGACGTGCTGTCCCAGCCAGGGGTGTACGACCATATCGACGCGATGGGGAAGGCCCTGGTCGACGGGGTGCGCAAGGCGGCGATCGAGGCCGGGCACGTGGTGGCCGCGCACCACCTGGGAGCCACCGCGATGATCGCTCCGGGGATTCCCAAGCTCACAGGTCCGGATGATTACGCCGAGGCCGACTGGGAGCACTGGGCCAAGCACGTCGTCCCCGCCATGCTCGAGTACGGCGTCTACCTGCTGCCGGGAGGGCGGCTGTTCCTGTCCACGCAACACACCACGGAGGACGTGTTCGCGACGACCGAAGCGTTCGCCGACGTCTTCGACTCGCTGCCGGCGCCCCGGGTCCGGGAGAACAGCGGTAGCTGACCCGCGGAGAGGGCGGGCCGGGCGGCTGCTCGCGGATTCAGCTGGATCCGCGAGCAGTCGCCGTGACGGCCTCCACCAGCAGCCTGGCTTCGGCGTCCTTGAACAGGACGCCCGCCGCACCCGCCCGCAACGCCCTGGACATGCACGCATCGCCGGCGAACGTCGTCAGGATCAGCACGGCGCAGACCCCGGTCAGCCGCTCGGTGGCGGCGATGCCATCGAGCCGTGGCATCTGCACGTCCATCAACACCACGTCGGGCCGCAGCTCCCGGGCGATCGTGACCGCCTGCTCACCATCGCTCGCCTCACCCACGACCTCGATGCCGTCCACCCCGTCGAAGATCATCATGAGCGCGTCCCTGACGCCGGCTTGGTCGTCGGCGATGAGCACCCGAATGGCCGTCATCTGTCGGACCCCGTCCTCGTGTTGTGGTTGGCCGTGCCCTTCCAGCGGATGTCGGGCAGCAGGGCCCGCAGCGAGCGGCCCTTGAACGCGCCGTACCAGACACCGGCCCCGTAGGCCAGGTCATCGAGACGGCGGGCGATGGCGAAGCGAAACGGGTCGAGATGGGCCTTGGTGCGGCGGAAGTCGACGATCGCGTCGAAGAGGGCCGCTGCGGCCACTGCTCGGCGCAGACGCCGCGAGAACAGGCAGCCGATCGCCACCGGCGGCCACCAATGGCGCAGGAGCAGGGCCTTGAGCTGCCAGGTCGCGGCGAGGGCGCGGTCGTAGGTGAGGACGGCGCCGAGCCGGACAGGATGCTCGGTGTTGCGGACCTTGCGCGACAGGCGCAGGGTGGCCGCGGCGAAGATGAGCGCGGCAGCCGGTAGTGACCAGCGGCGTTGCAGGAGGAGGGCCGTGGCGAAGGCGGCGCTCCACGGGGTGGCGATGGCGGGGGCGACGTCATGGCCGTGCCGCTGGGCGAGCAGGTCGGCTCCGGTGCCGTAGAAGGCCTTGCGCCTGAGCCAGTCGGGGACGTCGGTGCGGTGTTCGTGATAGGCGGTGGCGGCCGGCTCGTAGCGGACCCGGTGGCCTTCGCCGGCCAGCCGCCAGGCGAGGTCGACGTCCTCGCCGACGCGCATGCCGGCGCTGAACCCCGATCCGAGGGCGTCGACCTTGGCGAGCAGGCAGGCGCTGGGCACCCAGGAGACGGGCGCGCGAGGACGGACGATGCCCGGATGAACGCCGAGGTCGAGGGAGGAGCGGGCGTCCTCGTAGCGTCCGACCCACCGGTCCCGGCCGGGCAGGCGCAGTCCCAGCACGCGCGGGGCGACCATGGCCACGCGCGGGTCGTTGAAGTGCCGCAGCAGCAGCGGCAGGGCGTCGGGTTCGAGGACCACGTCATCGTCGGCGAAGGCGACGTAAGGAGTGGTGACCCGTTTCAGCCCTTCGTTGCGGGCGGTGGCCGGGCCCACGTTCCGCTTCAGCGCGACGAGCTCGGCACGGTGCCGGGCGGCGACGCCGGCGATGGCGGCCGCGGCCTGTGACGCGTCGTCCACCACGATCACGTGATGCCGGTCCCCGATGCAGGAGAGCAGTCTGTCGAGGGCGTCAGGCCGGTCGCGCACGGGGATCACGACCGTGATGTGCGCGGGGTCGAGGCCGGGCAGGTCGGCCACGACGGGATCGGCCAGGCCGCCTTCGAGCAGCCGGTCGGCCAGCAGGGCGGAGGCGCGGTCGCGGACGCGGATGGTGCGCCCGTCGAGGTGACCGGCGGCGGCCTCGGCCAGGCGGATCATGCGGGTCGGAGCTCCGCCGACCAGGGTGCGCCCCTGATCGCGGACTCGTACGTGCCGATTCAGCCGGACGGTGAAGCCGATCGGCAGCGGGCCGGCACCGGCGCTGGTCATGGAGTGGTTCCTCTTCCTCTCGCGCCGCCGGTCGCCGGGGCGCCTCTGGTCATGCTCATGGCCGGCACGGCGCCGCCCGGGGGCGCGTCAGGCACCCGTCCGGGTCCACGTGCCCGTCACCGACCCTGGCCGCCACGTCCTCCGTCATCTGATCGAACAGGCGCTGCCCCTCCTGCGCCGAGGCGGCGGTGGGGTCCCCGAGCACTCCTGAGGGCGACACGCCGGCCACGCCCTTGGCGAGGATGTCCGGCATGAGCTGGGGGAGGGGGGTGAGGTTGCCCGGCTTCGCCTTGGTCATGTCCACGAGGCGGGGGGCCAGGTGCAGCATGAGCGACGTCTCGGCGTGTCCCGCATGCGCATCGGTTCCTGCCGTGGCGCACGGCACCCACGCCACGTGGTGGCCTTCGGATCTCAGCTGCGTGACGGCGGCGGCCAGACCGCGCACGTTGCCGCCGTGCCCGTTGACGATCACAGTGCGTCCGGCCCACAACGACACGGACCGGACGAGCTCGACCAGCAGGAACCGCAGAGCCTCCGTGCCGAGCGACATGGTGCCAGGGAAGCCCTGGTGCTCGCCGCTGGCGCCGTAGGCGAGGGCGGGGGCGACCATGACCGGCGCGGCCAGGCGGGCCGAGGCAGCCCGTGCGACAGCGACGGCGATCGTGGTGTCGGTGTGCAGCGGCAGATGCGGGCCGTGCTGCTCGGTCGATCCGAACGGAACCAGGACGGTGGGCGATGGCGGCAGCGCGGCCCACGGCAGGTCTACTGACACCTCAGGTGCCGATCTCCCTGGTGAAGCCGGGCGGGATCACGACGTCGGAGGGGGCCAGGTCGTGCACGGACGCGTGGCCGAGGCCCAGCAGCGCCGAGTCGATCCCGTTGCGCAGGACGTCGAGCACGTTCTCCACCCCGGCCTGGCCGTTGGCGGCCAGCCCCCACAGGTAGGCCCGCCCGATCATGACGGCACGCGCACCGAGCGCCAGCGCCTTGACCACGTCGCCGCCGCGCCGCACGCCCCCGTCCAGCAGCACTTCGACCTGCGAGCCGACCGACTCGGCGATGGCCGGCAGCAGCCGGATGCTGGCCGGGATGCCGTCCAGGTTGTTGCCTCCGTGATTGGACACCGAGATCGCGGTGGCTCCGGCCTCCACGGCCCGGCGGGCGTCGTCCAGGCGGCTGATGCCCTTGACCATGAAGGGACCGCCCCACCGTTCCCGCATCCACGCGATGTCCTCCCACGTGGGAGGAGGCGTCTGCATCCACTTGCCGTACGTGCCGAAGAACGTCGGGGCCGCCTGTCCGGCCGGGACCACGTTGGGCACCGTCAGATCGGGCAGGCGGCCGGATCTGACGAAGTCGAGGAGCCAGCGCGGCCGGGCCAGCGCCTGAGGCGACAGTTTGATCATCGCCTTGAGGTCCAGCCGGTCGGGGATCCACGGGCTGCCCCAGTCGCGGCCGTGGGAGAACGTCCAGTCCAGCGTCACGATCAGGCCCTTGGCGCCGGCGGCGCGGGCGCGCTCCATCTCCGCCGTCATGGACTCCTTGGTGCCCATCCAATACATCTGGAAGAAGGTCTGCGGATTGGCCGCGACGACCTCCTCGATCGGCTTGCTGGCGAAGTTGCTCAGCCCCATGACCGTGCCGCGGGCCGCGGCCGCGCGCGCGACCGCCACCTCGGCATCCGGATGCACGGCCTGCACGCCGGTCGGCGAGATGAGCACCGGAAGGGACACGGGCTGCCCCATCACGCTGGTGGACAGGTCACGCTTGGCGGGCAGGTCCGCGATATGGGGAGCGAAGCCGAGCTCGGCGAACGCACCTACGTTGTCGCGGTAGGTCACGCCCCTCTCCGAGCCCGCCAGCAGCGCCGCGTACACCGAGCGGGGCAGGCGCCGGCGGGCCCGGCGTTGCGCCGTGGCCACCGTCTCGAACCAAGCGGGCATCACAGACCTCTTTCCGAGGAGACGGTCAATCCGGCCAGAGGGCTCTCCGCGCAGGCGCGCACCGGGGGAGCGGCAGGACGCGGGCCGATCCGTACCGGAACGGGGCGGGAGTGATCCTGGCTGGGCCGGGGCACCGTCCGTCCGGCCGCGGCCAGGGCATCGGCCGCGTGCCCTTGCACGCATTCGGGATCGGGACCGTCCAGCGGCAGACCGGTGAAGAACTTCGCCGCCATGCAACCGCCCCGGCAGGAGTCGTAGAAGGCGCATCCCGAACAGGCGCCGCCGGTCTGCGGCGAACGCAGCTCCGCGAACAGCTCCGACTCGCGCCACACCTGGGCGAAACCTCCGGCCGACAGCAGGTTGCCCGCGCGGAAGCGGTCGTGGATCGCGAACGGGCAGGCGTACACGTCGCCGATCGGATCGATCAGGCACACCACCCGGCCCGCGCCGCACAGGTTCAGCCCGGGCAGCGACTCGCCGTAGCCGGCCAGATGGAAGAACGAGTCGCCGGTCAGCACGTCCTCACCCGACCGCAGCAGCCATTCGTACAGGTCGCGCTGCTGGTCGGCCGTCGGGTGCAGATCGTCCCACACATCCGCGCCACGGCCGGAGGGACGCAACCGGGTGAGCCGGAGCGTCGCCCCGTGAGCGTCCGCGATCGCCTTGAAGTCGTCGAGCTGGCCCGCGTTCTCACGCGTGACGACCACCGACAGCTTCGCGTTCTCGAAACCGGCGGCGGCCAGGTTGTCCAGCGCGCGCATCGCCGTCGCGTACGAGCCGGGGCCGCGCACCTTGTCGTTCACCTCGGCCGTGGCGCCGTCCAGGGACACCTGCACGTCGACGTAGTCGGTGGCCGCCAAGAGCCGGGCCCGCTCGGGCGTCAGGCGCACCCCGTTGGTCGAGAACTTCACCCCGACCTGGCGGCTCACCGCGTAGTCCAACAGGTGCCAGAAGTCCGGACGGATCGTCGGCTCCCCGCCGCCGATGTTGACGTAGAAGACCTGCATCGCCTGCAGTTCGTCGATCACCGCTTCGCACTGCCGGGTGCTCAGCTCGCGAGGATCGCGTCGCCCGGACGATGAAAGGCAGTGCACGCACGACAGGTTGCAGGCGTAGGTGAGCTCCCAGGTCAGGCAGATCGGGGCGGCGAGGCCGCGTTCGAACCGCTTGACGAGCCCTCCACCGGCCGTACCGGTGCGACCGCCGTCCGGTCGTGCGGCCGGCGGCGTGAGCGGGGCGCCGGGTGTACGCCGTCTGATCATGTCGGCGTCGGCCAAGGCGCTCAGCGCGGACGAGTAGGCAGGCCACTGATCCGGGGCCACCTCCGCCAGGACCAGCGCGGCACGAGCGTCGGGCTGGCCGGCGAGCGCATTGACGACGGAGACCAGCTCCGGGCGTTTGATGAAGGACAGACGCCGGTTGCCGAAGTGGTAGGCCAGCGCTCCGAAAGGTTCCGGCCGCAATGCCACACTGGGAGAAAGCTCCCATGCGTCATTCAGCAAGTTCGTCATCGCGTGTTCCGATCTTGGCTAGTAGACGCCGCACATGCCATCGATCGACACGTCTTCGAGCAGCATGTCCTCCGTGAGCACTTCGGACTCCTGAGCGGTCTGCTCGGGCCCGCCGGTCGTCTTGATCGAGTCGTTCATGACTCCTCCTCTGTGGATGACGTTGCGGTGCTTCAGGTGGCGGGT
>NZ_JBITEZ010000039.1:0-16112 GCF_044455665.1 Nonomuraea sp. NPDC051191
CCGAACCCGGAAGTTAAGCTTCTCTGCGCCGATGGTACTGCACTCGGGAGGGTGTGGGAGAGTAGGTCACCGCCGGACAATCTTTTGAAAGGGCTCCGACTTAGGTCGGGGCCCTTTCTGTATGTCGGGAGCTTTTTCCAGACGCCTGTGCCGGCGACGGCGGGTACGGCCGGGGCGCTACCTCCCGAAGGTTGTGATCTTTGGTCGGGCTGCCGGTGTGGGGTGGGTGTCCTGGGGGCCGTCGTGCGCCGGCTGCCCTTCGACGCGAACAGGTGACCGCAGCATGACTGGCTATCAGGGGCGTCCCCTGCTCTTCCTTGATGTCGACGGGCCGCTGTTGCCGTTCGGTGAGGGCCTGCAGCGCCAGCCCTCGGGCAGTGGGCAGACCAACCACCTGGCGCGGCTCGACCCGCAGGTGGGGCTTCGACTGGCGGCGCTGCCGTGCGACCTGGTCTGGGCCACCACCTGGGAAGATCAGGCCAACGTCGAGATCGCACCCCGGATCGGATTGCCACGGCTACCTGTCGTGAACTGGCCCGAGCCCTCCGACGAGGACGAACGTCAGGACCAGTGGTTCGGGCTCTGCTGGAAGACCAGGACCCTGGTGGCATGGGCCAACCAGCGTCCATTCGCCTGGGTCGACGACGAGATCACCGATGCCGATCGGGACTGGGTGTCCGCACACCATCGCGGCCGAGCCCTCCTCCATCATGTTCCGTCGGCTCAGGGGCTCACCAACGACGACCTCATCGCCCTGGATCGCTGGTTACGAGCAGTCTGATCAGCCGAAGATCGTCATTGCTACCGACAGGTCACCGAACACGTCGAGTCGTACAGGGATGGGGCTCGCGTGTGGGAGTCGGTGGGGGTTTCGTTGTGTGATGGGGGGCTTGGGGGCGGGGGGAGGGATGGTTCGTGGGTGGGGTTGGGCGAGGTCAGGGGTTGCTTATGGACCTGGCAATATCGATAGGATACTTAGCGTAATCGGGTAACTCTATTAGAGTGACCGCTTCTCCCCCTTCCAGGCAGTCAGCGCGCCGTAGCCGTCGGCTGCTGGTGTGGACCTTCGCGTCGATCTCCGTCGGGTTGGTGGCCGCGGGGGTCGTGGGGTTCTTCGCTGAGCCGCTACAGCTGGAGCTGCTGGACAAGCGGGCCAGTGTCGTCAGCATGTTCGTGGGTGTGGCGGGGTTGTTCATCGCCGGTGTCGGGCTGTGGGCGCAGCTTCGGGCCGCCATGGGGTCCTCCGGTGGTGGGGAGTCGGTCGGTGCGGGTGGAAGTGCTGGGGGTCAGGAGGAGGTTGGGCGGCCCGGTGCCGGAGCCGGTTCGGGACCGGGTGCAGGCGAAGCAGGTGGGGCAGGTGAAGGTGGGGGCGGTGAGGGGGGCGGGCTCGGGCGGGTGGTGGGGGCTGCTGAGGGCGAGCGGTCGATCGTTGTAGGGCGGCAGGAGTCCGGGCTGGCCATGACCGGGGACAGGTCCACGGCGGTGACCGGTGGGCAGGTCAACGTCATCGGGGCCGTGCATCTCCCGTCGCGGCCTCAGGTGGCGACGCGGCCCGTGCAGCTGGCGCCGCGGCCGCCGCAGCTCGTCGGACGGGACGATGCCGTGGCGGAGCTGCGGGAGCGGCTGCTGAGGAGCGACGTACGGCCGGCGGTGGTGGCCGTGCACGGGCTCGGCGGCGTGGGCAAGACCAGTCTCGCGCTGGAGTACGCCTACCGGTACCAGCACGACTACGAGCTCGTCTGGCAGTTGCCGGCGGCCGAGCCGGCGGTGTTGTCGGCGGCGTTCACCCGGTTGGCGGCGCTCATGGGATTACGGGAGCTGGGCGCGAACGCGGCGGACCCGGTCGACCAGGTGCACGCCGCGCTGGCGGCGCGTACCCGGCCGTGGTTGCTGATTTTCGACAACGTGCCGGGGGCCGAGGCCGTGCAGGCCGTGCTGCCTCCGGCGGGGCCGGGGCATGTGCTGATCACGAGCCGGTCCGGGAGCTGGCCGCGGGACCAAGGGCTGGAGCTGCCGGTGCTCGATCTGGAGTCGGCGGCGCTGCTGATGCTGGCGAGTTCGGGGCAGGACGACGCCGTGGCGGCCGCCGCCGTGGTGGCGGAGCTCGGGGCGTTGCCGCTGGCGTTGGAGCAGGCGGCGGCGTACATGTCGGAGACGGGGCTGGAGCTGTCGGAGTACCTGGATCTGCTGCATCACCAGCGTGCCGAGTTGCTGGCGCAGGGGCAGGCGTGGGGGTATCGGGAGCGGGTCGCCTCCACGTGGCAGTTCGCGTTCCGGCGGCTGGCCAGGACGAGTCCGCAGGCCATCGCGCTGCTGCGGCTGCTGGCCTGCTACGCGCACGAGGCGATTCCGTACCATTTGCTGCTTTCGCCGCTGGCGCGGTGGGCGCCGCGCGAGCTGTTCCGGGGGGACATGCAGCGGCGGCTGGCGTACGGGCGGGTTGCCGGGCCGCGGACGCGTCTGCTGCGTGACGTGCATCCCAGCGTGCTGATGATGATGCGGACGCTGCCGCACGACACGCTCAGGATCAACGCGGCGCTGAGCGCGTTGCGGCGGCACAGCCTGATCGGGCCGCCCGTGGACGGGACGGTCACCGTGCACCGGCTGGTGCAGGCCGTCACGCTCGACCAGCTTCCGCTGCGGGCACAGCGCCGGTGGCGGGAGGTGGCGGCGGTGCTGATGGAAGCCGTGCTGCCGGACGATCCCGGGCAGAAGGTGCGGTGGCCGCGGTACGCCAGGTTGTTGCCGCACATCCGGACGGTGCTCGGGCCGACCTCGCCCGGCATGGACAAGACGGCCCAGTATCTGGGGGCCAGCGGCGACTACCGTACGGCGAAGGCGTTGTTCCAGGAGATCGCCGACGCGCTCGCGGCGGCGCTGGGCCCGGAGGAGCCGGCGACGCTGACCGCCCGGCACGAGCTGGCGCTCTGGACGGGCGAGGCGGGCGACCCGTCGGCGGCGCGCGACCATTACCTGGAGCTGCTTCCCGTCTACGAGCGGGTGCTCGGTCCCGAGCATCCGCACACCCTGACGACCCGGCACAACCTGGCCCAGTGGACGGGACGGGCGGGCGACCCGGTGGCCGCCCGCGACCAGTACGCGGCGCTGCTGCCCGTGCGGCAGTGGGTGTCGGGGCCGGAGCATCCGGACACCCTGACCACGCAGGCCAACCTCGCCCAGTGGACCGGGCAGGCGGGGGACGCGGCCGCCGCCCGCGACCAGTACGCGGCGCTGCTGCCCACGCGGGAGCGGGTTCAGGGGGCCGAGCATCCGTCGACGCTGATCAACCGGCACGAGCTGGCCCGTTGGACCGGTGAGCTGGGGGACGCGCTGGCCGCCCGCGACCAGTACGCGGCGTTGCTCCTGGTACGGGAGCGGGTGTCGGGGCCGCATCATCCGGACACGCTGACGGTCCGGCATGAGCTGGCGCGGTGGACGGGGGAGCTGGGGGACGCGGCGGCGGCGCGGGATCAGTACGCGGAGTTGGTCCCGGTACGGGAGCGCGTCCAGGGGCCTGAGCATCCTGACACGCTCACCGCCAGGGCCAGCCTGGCCCAGTGGACGGGGAAGGCGGGGGACGCGGCGGCGGCCCGTGACCTGTACGCGGCGCTGCTTCCGGTCCGGGAGCGCATTCTCGGGCCTGACCATCCGGACACGTTGACGATCCGGCATGAGCTGGCGCGGTGGACGGGGGAGCTGGGGGACGCGGCGGCGGCGCGGGATCAGTACGCGGAGTTGGTCCCGGTACGGGGGCGCGTCCAGGGGCCTGAGCATCCTGACACGCTCACCGCCAGGGCCAATCTGGCGTACTGGACGGGGGAGGCGGGGGATGTGGTGGGAGCTCGGGATCTGTGTGCGGCGCTGCTGCCGGTCCGGGAGCGCATCCTCGGGGCCGGCCATCCGGCCACGGTGACGACGAGGGAACAACTCGCCCACTGGACGGCCCGCACCCGACCGTGAGGGGTGTTGAGGAGGGGAGCCGGGGCGCGAGGGGGCGAGCCTGCCCCTCGCGCCCCGGCCGCTACTGGGGAAGGACGAGGAGGGCGTCGCCGACGCCGCGCTCCACGCCGTCCGATGGCCGGTTGACCAGCTTGTTCGACACGACCATCGCGGTCGAGCCGCCGCCGTCCAGGTTGACGGCCTGGACCGCGCCGAGCCAGCGCATGAACTGGGCGGCCTCGTGGAAGTTGGCGCCGATGGTCACGCCGGGCTGGCGGCCGTCGATGGTGGCCAGGATGAGGCTGCCGTTCCTGGTGACGCCGAGGAGGGTGCGCGGGTGGCGGCGCAGGATCATGTTCACGGAGTCGTGGCCGTCGCGCTTGGCGGTGATCTTCACGCGGCCGTTGCGCACGAGGCCGACGCCGCCGGCGATCACGTTCAGGTCGGGGGTCAGCTTGAGGGCCTTGCCGGTACGCAGGTCGGTGACCTTCGTGTCGATCTTGACCGCCCAGCCTTCCCAGGCGTGCTCGGCGAGCCATTCGGCGGACGTGCCCTGGCCGTGCAGCACCCGGGTGCCCTTGGCGACGGCGGCGCCGCTCGTGCGTACGGCGACCGCCTTGCCGTTGGCGTCGAGGACAATGTCGGTGCCGCCGGTCGGGGTCTTGGCGCCGTACTCCTCGGTGTAGAGCACGGCCTCGTCCGTCGCGGCGGCGCGGTTGACGCCGTTGACGACGAGCTTGTCGCCGTCTTGGGAGATCGCGGTGACGGCGGTCTTCAGCTCGGTGACGCGGACGCTGCGGCCCTGGAGCACCACGGCGGAGCGGCCCGGCACGGCCTCGCTGAGCAGGCGTCCGGCGACCACGGAGGCGCCGACGGGCTCGCCGCGCAGGTTCTTGGCGGTGTGGATGTTGAAGAAGCCGCCGTTGACGCCGACCACCGCGTTGCGCGCCTTGGCCATCGAGGAGACCGTCTCGCGCTTGGCGACGCTGGTGCCGAGGGAGGCGGCGTACGAGCCGCGGAACGTCCGGGAGTCGATCATGACGACCTTGGCGTCCCAGGGGCCGGTGGTCTTCAGGCCGTCGTCGCCGAGGTAGTCGACCTTGACCTTCAGCCCGGCTTCCTTGAGCGTCTTGGCGGTCTCGTCGGCCTTCGCCTTGTCCTTGAAGGACCACAGGCCCACGCGGACCATGTAGACGGTCTGGGAGGGCGCGTCGGCGACGCTCGGCCGGATCACCTTCTGCAGGCTCGCCGCCTCCCCGGCCGCCTCGACCTCGGTGACCTTGGCCTGGGCGGTCTCCAGAGCGCCGTAGTCGCGGCCGCTCGGCATGAGCACGGTCACCGTGTAGCCGTCGGTGGAGCTGCCGGCCTTCACGTCGTACAGGTCGATGCCCTGGGTGACGGCGGTCAGCGTCTTGGTGGCGGCGGACCGGGCGCCCAGCGGGAAGTCGGCCGACGGGAACTGCACCGCGAGCTGCGCCGCCGAGGCGGGAACTGCGGTGACGGTGATCGTGGCGGCTATGGCCAGGCCGCCGGCGAGGGTGCGTCGAGACATGAACTCTCCAGAGGGCGGAAAAGGGACCGAACCATCCTGACGAGATCAAGGTCTCGGGGTCAGCAGAACGCGCCAAACCGCTCAAGAGTTACCAGATTGACACCCAGTCCGGATAACATTGTGTTATGACCCGTATCAGCATGTGGTGGCGGCCGGCAGACGGCCGCTGATCTTCCATGCTGGGCCGTCCTGATGGCGGCCCTGCACGAGCGCGGGATCCCCTCAGGCGGCACACCTGAAGGAGAGACCCACCGTGAACGACGTCGTCCTGACCGGCGACCGGCCGACCGGACGCCTGCATCTGGGCCACTATTTCGGCACCCTCGCCAACCAGGTGGAGCTGCAGGACCAATACCGGACGTACGTGCTGATCGCCGACTACCAGGTGATCACCGACCGTGACCTGCCCGGCGAGATCCAGCGCAACATCACCGAGGTGCTGCTCGACTACCTGGCCGTCGGCCTCGACCCGGCCAAGGTCACGATCTTCCAGCACAGCGCGATCCCCGAGCTGAACCAGCTGCTGCTGCCGTTCCTGAGCCTGGTGTCGGTGGCGGAGCTGAGCCGTAACCCGACGGTGAAGGACGAGATCGCGCACAGCGCCCGGCGCGCGGTCAGCGGCCTGCTGTTCACCTATCCGGTGCACCAGGCCGCCGACATCCTGTTCTGCAAGGGCACGCTGGTGCCCGTGGGCCGCGACCAGCTCCCGCACGTGGAGGTGGCCCGGCTGGTCGCGCGGCGCTTCAACGAACGGTACGGCGAGGTCTTCCCGCTGCCCGAGGCCATGCTGGGCGAGCGTCCGCTGCTCATGGGCCTGGACGGCGGCAAGATGAGCAAGAGCCGCGGCAACGCCATCGCCCTGGCGGCCACCGAGGACGAGACCGCCGCCCTCATCCGCAAGGCCCGCACCGACTCCGAACGCCTGATCACCTTCGACGAGCTGCACCGGCCCGGGGTCGCGAACCTGCTCACGCTGGCCGGGCTCTGCCTCGGGCGTCCGCCTCAGGAGATTGCCGAGGAGATCGGCGACGGCGGGGCCGCCGAGCTCAAAGCGCTGACGACCGAGGCGGTCAACGAGTTCCTGCGTCCGATCAGGCGGCGGCGGCGCGAGCACACCGAGGCCGACGTCAGGCAGGTGCTGGCGCGGGGCAACGAGCGGGCCCGGGAGCGGGCGGTCCGCACGCTGGAGGAGGTCCGTACGGCGATGGGGTTCTAGCCGGTTCTAGCCGGACTGCCGGGACTGGTAGACCTTGCGCAGGGTCTCGTGCACGATCCACGTCGTCCGGGCGCCCTCGGCCAGCAGACACACGTCGCCCGGCCCGACCTCGATGGTGGTGCCGCCCTCGACGGCGATGGTGGCGCGGCCGGACAGCACGACGAAGATCTCGTCGGTCTCGACGTCGGTGACGACGCCGGGGGTGATCTCCCAGATGCCCCGGCCGTCGCCCAGCTCCAGCGACGAGGTGGCGGGGTCGCCCGCGACGATCTGCTCGGGGGCGAGCTCGTCGGGGGTCAGCCGCACGTCGTGCACGGGCACGGCGAACGCGCCGGCGGTCGCGATCATGCGGCCGAGGTCTTCGAGGTCGGGCATCAGGACGTCAGACATGTTGCTCATTTCACCAGGTCGGCCAGGCGGGCGCCGTCGAGTGCGTAGGCGGTGAAGCCGTTCGCGCCGGTCATCGTGTCGGCGGCGACCATCGCGTTGACGATGGCCTCCTCCGTGGCCTCGATCGCGGCGTGGAAGAGCGGGTCGAGGAGGGCGTCGGCCAGCACCCGCACCTCGAACACGCCCGAGCCGCCGTCGTCGAGGGCGTTGGAGGGCAGGTCGCGGTTGCCGGTGGCGAAGCAGACGAAGCCGTCGCCGCTGGAGCTCTCGCCGGCGCCGCCCGTCCTGGCCACGCCGAGCCCGGCCCGCTGGGCGAGCTTGCGGCACTGGTGGGGGAGGAGCGGCGCGTCGGTGGCGACCACGGCGATGATCGACCCCGCGCCCTCGCGCATGCCGGGGCGGGGCACGTCGTCCATGACGATCGGGCGGCCGTTGACGGTGAGCCGGTCGCGGCGGCCGTGGTTGGCCTGCACGAGCACGCCGACCGTGTAGTCGCCGGTCACGCGGGACGCGGTGCCGATGCCGCCCTTGAAGCCGTGGCAGATCATGCCGGTGCCGCCGCCGACCGAGCCCTCGGGCACCGGGCCGGCCGAGGCGCCGTGGTAGGCCCGCTCGACGTGCTCCTGGCGGACGTGCCGGGCGTCGATGTCGTTGAGCCGGCCGTCCCAGGTCTCGGCGACCACCGGCAGCGACCACGCGCCCGCGCCCCGGCCGCCGACCTCCAGGGAGACCAGCGCGTCGCGCACCACGCCGACGGAGAAGGTGTTGGTCAGCCCGATCGGCGAGTGCAACAGGCCGAAGTCGTCGAGGTAGGGCAGGCCGGTCATCTCGCCGTTGCCGTTGAGCCAGTGGTAGCCGGCGTAGACGGGTGAGTCGTAGGCCGAGCCCGGGCCGGGGCGGACGACGGTGACCCCCGTACGGGCGGTGCCCTCGGTCAGCGTGGTGTGGCCGACGAGGACGCCGGGCACGTCGGTGATCGCGTTCAGCGGACCGGGGACGCCGGTGCCGACGACGATGTCGTGATCACGAGCTCTCAACGGTTCTCCCTGCGGAAGGACTCCAGCGCCAGCAGTGCGACGTGCAGTGACAGGCATGACTCGACGTCGTCGAGGTCGGTGTCGAGGATGCGTTCGAGGCGGCGCAGGCGGTCGTAGAAGGCCGGCCTGGACAGGTGGGCCTTCTGCGCGGCCACGGCCTTGTTGCGGCCGGCGTCGAGGTAGGTGCGCAGGATCCGGGTGAGGTCGCCGCCGCGCTGGGCGTCGTGCGCGAGCAGCGGGCCCAGCTCGCGTTCGGCGAACGTCTGCAGCCGGGCGTCGTCGCGCAGCAGGTGGAGCAGGCCGCGCAGGCGCAGGTCGGGCAGGCGGTAGAAGGCGCGGCCGTCGGGCTGGCGCACGGCCACGTCCGCGACCTGCTCGGCTTCGAGGAAGCTGCGCCGTACGTCGCGGATGGACTCCACCACCGACCCCGCGGCCAGCACGAACGCCGAGCCGGGCCGCCACAGCACGCGCAGCCGCTCGGCGAGCGCGGTCAGCGCGGGCTCGGCGCCGGTGCGCGGCGGGAGCGGCAGCAGGACACCGACCCGCTCCTGGTCGAGCGCGCCCACCAGGGCCGGCAGGCGGGCGTCGCGGCAGGCGGCGGCGGTGGCCTCGGCCAGCTCGCCGAGCTGCGCCTGGCCGTCGAGCGCCTGGTCGGCGGGTTCGGTCGGCCTGATGACGACGCTGACCAGCTTGCGGCCGGTCAGCGGCACGCCGACCGCGCGGGCGCGGGCGGCGGCCTCGTCGGGGTCGGCGTAGGCGTGGGTCAGGATGCCGGTGATGATCGTGCCGTGGGCCTGGCGTTCCAGGGACTCCTGGTGGCGTTCGAGCAGGCGGCCGAGGGCGAGCGTGGTGGCAGCGCGTTCGGCGAGCACCATCTCGCGGGGCGTCGGCGGCGTCTCGCAGATGAGGATCAGCCGCCCCCAGTCCTGGCCGCGGGCGCCGACGGTGGTGATCAGCCAGCCGGAGGCGGGGTCGTACGCCGTGCGCCCGGCCGGGGCCACCCCCCGCGACCTGCTCTCCCACCCGGCCAGCAGCGTGCCGGCGTCGCGGCCCGCGGACTCGCAGGCCAGCACCTGGTGGGCGAGGTTCTCCAGCAGTACCGGTCGGCCGGACAGCCGGGCGACCTGGGTCAGCACCTCGGCGGGCGAGGCGCCCTCGACCGACAGCTCGGTGAACACCTCGTGCAGCTGCTCGGAGGCGCGCAGCTCCTCAAGCTGGATGTCGATGATCCGGGCGTGCACGGACTCGGTGATCTGCACGAACGGCGTCTCGCGGGCCAGCACGATGACCGGCAGCCCGTGCTCCTCGGCCGACTTGACCACTGCCCCCGGCAGCTCGCGCAGGAACCTGCGGCCCAGCTCCACGATCAGCCCGGAGGCCCCGACGGAGGCGAGCTCGCCGATGTAGTCGGCGAGCTTCTCCGGGTCGTCGGGGAGCGCGACGCCCGTGGTGAGCACCAGCTCGCCGCCGCGCAGCAGATGGGCGATGTCGACGATCTCACCGACGTGCACCCACCGCACCCTGGTGTCGAGCCGGTCGGCGCCCGCGACCACGCGCGGGCTGCCCCGGCGCACGGTCTCAAGAGCGAGGACGTCGGCGATGGTGGGGAGCACGGGGCGAGCCTAGCCGATCAACCTGTAAGAACGGTCATACAGCCATATACACACTGTCACAGATTGAACTCCTCCTCGCGGTACTCACCTTGGGGTTCGCGCACCCGGAGCTCCACCCGCCGGATCTTCCCCGAGATCGTCTTCGGCAGGTCGGCGAACTCCAGCCGGCGCACCCGCTTGTACGGCGCCAGCTCCCGCCGGCAGTGCTCGAAGATCGACCGCGCGGTCTCGGTGCCGGGCTCGAACCCGGGCGCCAGCATCACGTACGCCTTCGGCACGGCCAGGCGCACCGGGTCGGGGGCGGGCACGACGGCCGCCTCGGCCACGGCCGGGTGCTCCAGCAGCACGCTCTCCAGCTCGAACGGCGAGATGCGGTAGTCGGAGGCCTTGAAGACGTCGTCGGTCCTGCCGACGTAGGTGATGTAGCCGTCCTGGTCGCGGGTGGCGACGTCGCCGGTGTGGTAGTAGCCGTCGCGCATGGCCTCGGCGGAGCCGCCGACGTACCCGGCCATCAGGCCCAGGGGGCGGGGGTCGAGCGGCAGGCAGATCTCCCCGTCGTCGCCGGGCTCGCCGGAGACGGGGTCGATGAGCACGATGTCGTAGCCGGGCAGTGGGCGTCCCATCGATCCGGGTTTGACCGGCTCGTCGGGTACGTTGCCGATCTGGGCGGTGGTCTCGGTCTGGCCGTAGCCGTCGCGGATGGTGATGCCCCACGCCTTGGCGACCTGGTCGATGATCTCGGGGTTGAGCGGCTCGCCCGCGGCCACGGCGGTGCGCAACGGCAGCTTCCAGGCCGCCAGGTCCTCCTGGATGAGCATCCGCCACACGGTCGGCGGCGCGCAGAACGTGGTGACCCGCTCGTCGCGCAGCACCTCCAGCAGGGCGCGGGCGGCGAAGCGCTCGTAGTTGTGGATGAGCACGGTCGCCCCGGCGTTCCAGGGGGCGAACACGTTGCTCCAGGCGTGCTTGGCCCAGCCGGGGGAGGAGACGTTGAGGTGCACGTCGCCGGGGCGCAGGCCGATCCAGAACATGGTGGACAGATGACCGGCCGGGTAGGAGGCGTGGGTGTGCTCGACCAGCTTGGGGCGGGAGGTCGTGCCGGAGGTGAAGTAGAGCAGCAGGGAGTCGCCGGCCCTGGTGGGGGCGTCGGGGGTGAAGCGCTCGCCGGCCTCGTACGCCTCGTGGTACGGCAGCCACCCGTACGCGTCGCCGACCGCGATCTTCGTGAACTCGCCGGCCCCGAACTTGCCCGCGTCGGCGGCGTTGGCGATCACGTGGGCGACCTGGCCGCGTTCGAGGCGTTCGCCGATGTCCTTGGCCGTCAGCAGGGTCGTGGCGGGGATGATCACCGCGCCGAGCTTCATGGCGGCCAGCATGGACTCCCACAGCTCGGTCTGGTTGCCCAGCATGAGCAGGACGCGGTCGCCCCGGCGCACGCCCTGCTCGCGCAGCCAGTTGGCGACCTGGTTGGAGCGGGCCGACAACTCGGCGAAGGTGTGGGAGACCCGGCCGCCGGGGTTCACGATGGTCAGGGCGGCGGCCTGCGGCGTCTCGGTGGCCAGCACCCCGTCGAACCAGTCGAGCGCCCAGTTGAACTGCTCGGCCTCCGGCCAGCGGAAGTCACGCCGGGCCGTGGGGTAGTCGGCGCTCAGGAGAAGATCGCGGGCCGCGCGGAAATCGCTCATGCCCCGGATCCTGCTACGTCGCCAGCCGCCGCTCAAGGCCGTCGAGCACCGACACGAGCCCGAAGTCGAACGCCGTGGCCCGAAGGACCTGCGGATCCTGGTACGCCCCCATGGCCAGGCTCTCCAGCATGTCGGGGAAGTCGGCCGCGGCCTTGGCGACCATGCCGCGCATCTCGTCGGCGTCGTAGTCGGAGTCTTTCGCGGTGGCGTCCCAGGCGATCTCGGGCAGGGTCATGCCGTAGACGAAGGCGGTGACGGCGGCCACGGCGTAGTCGATGTCGAGGCCGTGGAACCCGGCCGTCCTGAAGATCTTGCGCATCCGGTCGGAGGCGGACAGGGCGTGCGGGCCGAGCGCGGGCACCCGGCCGAGGAGGTCGGCCGACCACGGGTGCCGCAGCATGACCGCGCGCATGCCGTAGGCCATGGCCGAGGCGGCGTCGCGCCAGCCCACCTCCTCGGCGTCGGGGACGGTCATCTCGGCCCAGACCTGGTCGTAGGCGAGTTCGAGCAGTTCGTCCTTGTTGGCGACGTACCAGTAGAGGCTGGTGGCGCCGGCGCTCAGCCTCGCGCCGAGCTTGCGCATGCTCAGCCCGGCCATGCCCTCCTCGTCGAGCAGCTCAAGGGCGGCTCTGACGATCTCCTCGCGGCTGCGGCCGGGGGCGGCGGTCTTGCGCGGCTCGCGGAACCAGACGGAGGTGAACTGCTTGCCGGTCATCCCCCAAGGATAAATGCTCTCGCACAGTGTGCGAGAGTTGTCGTACGCTGTGCGAGTGACCTCGAACACTGTACGAGACCCGCGCCGCTGGTGGGTCCTTGTCGTACTCTGCCTTTCGCTGCTGGTGCTCACGGTGGACGGAACCGTGCTGAACCTGGCGATCCCGTCCCTGATCGAGGAGCTGGGCGCGACGCCGTCCGACATCCAGTGGATCCTCGACGCCTACGTGCTGGTCTTCGCCGGCCTGCTGCTGACCGCCGGAAGCCTGTCCGACCGGTACGGCCGCCGCCGCTTCCTCGTCATCGGCCTGGCCTTCTTCGGCGGCGCGTCGCTGCTGGCCGTGCTGGCCGCCGAGCCCTGGCAGGTGATCGGCGCACGGGCCCTGATGGGGGTCGGCGGCTCGATCCTGATGCCCTCGACGCTCTCCATCCTCATGACCGTCTTCGAGGAGGACGAGCGGCGCAAGGCCATGGCCATCTGGGGAAGCGTGGCGATGCTCGGCGTGATCGCCGGCCCGACCCTGGGCGGCTTCCTGCTGGAGCACTACTGGTGGGGCTCGGTCTTCCTGCTCAACATCCCGATCGCGGTGCTGGCCATCGTGGCCGCCTTCGTGCTGATGCCCGAGACCCGCAGCGCCGGGCGGCGGATCGACCCGGTGGGCGTGGTGCTCTCGATCGTGGGCCTGACCTCGGCCGTGTACGTGATCATCGAACGCGAGTGGAACCTGCCCGTCATCGCGGTGGCGGTCGTCACGCTGACCGCGTTCGTCATCTGGGAGCGGCGGGCCGAGCACCCGATGTTGCCGCTGCAGCTGTTCAGGAACCGCAACTTCAGCGGCGCGTCCTTCTCGATCCTGCTGATGTCGTTCGGCGCGGGCGCCGTGATGCTGATGCTCACCCAGTACCTGCAGTTCGTGCTGGGCTACGGCGAGCTCCAGGCCGGTCTGGCCATGCTGCCCCAGGCGGCGGCGGCCGTCGTCTTCAACGGCGTCGGCGCGGCGCTGGGCAAGAAGGTGTCCAACCGGGTGCTGATCTCCGCCGGGCTGCTGATCATGGCGGTGGGGTTCGTCGTGATGGCGCTCACCACCGGCTACCTGCCGCTGATGGGCGGGCTGGTGCTGATGGGCGCGGGAGCCGGCCTGGCCGGTCCGTCCGCGTACGCCTCGCTGATGGGGGCGATCCCCCTGGAGCACGCCGGCGTCGGGTCCGCGCTCAACGACACCGTGCAGCAGGTGGGCCTGGCCATGAGCATCGCCGTGCTCGGCAGCGTGCTGGCCGGCGTCTACACCTCGGAGATGCCGCTCGACGCGCCCGCGGCGGCCCGCGAGTCGATCGGGGTCGCCGAGCAGATCGGGCTCGGCGAGGTGGCCGACCGGGCCTTCACCGTGGCCGTGCACCTCGGGTCGTGGGTCGGGGCCGGGTTCAGCCTCGCCGCCGCGCTGCTCGCGCTGGTCGTGCTGCGCCCGGCCGCCCCCGTCGCGGCCGCTTCCGAGCTCGCCGAGGTCTAGCGGACGCGGGGCTCACGCATGCTCTCCAGGCTGTCGAGCTTGTGCGTGCGCTCGTCGTGGCCGATCTGCCGGAGCAGGTCGGCCACCGAGCGGTAGCGGCCGTACTCGTCGGCGTACGTGCCGGGGTCGGGCACGAAGTCCAGGTCCGGGTTCTCGGCCACGAACGTCATGTACTCGTGCTCGGCGTGGTCCTCGAACTCGGCGTTGAGCCGGTAGCTCCAGTCCGGCCGGACCACGAACAGCACCCAGGACACGTGGTAGTAGAAGAAGGCGATCAGCCACGGCGCCGCCTTGTGCAGCAGCCAGTTCTGGCGCTGCCCGGCGCGCTGCACCAGGTCCTGCATGATCAGCAGGTGCCACTGCTCGTTGTCCTGGTCGGCGCGGGCCTCCACGATGCGCTCGAAGACCCTCCTGGCCAGGGCCGAGCGCCCGGCGTGCCGGTGGACGGCCCAGTAGCCCATCCGCTCCCACGCCTGGTACGGCACCCGCGCGATGATCTCCAGCATGGCGAACTTCGTGTACGAGCCCTTCCTGCCGTACATCAGGTCCACGGGCTTGAACATCATCCGCGCCAGCAGGCTGTAGTCCATGCGCGGGGTGTCGAGGGTGTCCTGCTGGGCGCGGCGGAGCTGGTCGCGGTCGAGCTTGGGCGGCCCGGCGGGCGCCTCCGGGCGAAGGTCGATGGTGACGGTCATCTCGGTCTCCTCGGTTCGTCGATGATCCGATGGTGGCCGAGCGGGCCCCGCCGGGTCGTCGCCCGCGAGTGGTCAATCGCGATGCCTCTGGCGGCGTACCGGGGGGCCGGCGCGTACGCCTCCAGGCGCACGGGTGATCCCCTAGGGGGAGGACTTACATCTTGTAAGGTGATGTGGCCCCCCGCCGACAGCCTGCCGCTGTGAGGAAGCACGGGAGAACGGGATACTCAGTACCATGTCGGAGCTACTCGCGCGCCACCGGGCAGTGATGCCGAACTGGCTGGCCCTCAACTACAACGAGCCCATCGAGATCGTCAGCGGCAAGGGCAACCGCGTCATCGACGCCGATGGCAAGAGCTACCTTGACTTCTTCGCCGGGATCCTGACCAACATGATCGGGTACGACGTGCCCGAGGTGCGCGACGCCGTCGAGCGTCAGCTCGCCACCGGCGTGGTCCACACCAGCACCGTCTACCTGCTGCGCGGCCAGGTCGAGCTCGCCGAGAAGATCGCCAGGCTCTCCGGCATCCCCGACGCCAAGGTGTTCTTCACCAACTCCGGGACCGAGGCCAACGAGACCGCCCTCCTCCTCGCGACGTACGCCCGCAAGACCGACCAGGTGCTCGCCATGCGGCAGAGCTACCACGGGCGCAGCTTCGGCGCGGTCAGCGTCACCTCCAACCGGGCGTGGAAGAACAACTCGCTCTCCCCGCTCAACGTGCACTTCCTGCACGGCGCCGACCGGCACCTCACCCAGTTCAAGGGCCTGTCCGACGCCGACTACATCAAGGCGTGCGTGGACGACCTGCGCCACGTGCTGGCCACCTCGGTCTCCAACGACGTGGCGGCGCTGATCGCCGAGCCGATCCAGGGCGTGGGCGGCTTCACCATGGCCCCCGACGGCCTGTTCGCCGCCTACAAGGAGGTCCTGGACGAGCAGGGCATCTACCTCATCTCCGACGAGGTGCAGACCGGCTGGGGCCGTACGGGCAGCGCGTTCTTCGGCATCCAGAACCACGGCGTGACCCCCGACATGATCACGTTCGCCAAGGGGCTGGGCAACGGCTTCGCGGTCGGCGGCATCGTGGCCCGCGGCGACCTGATGGACGGGCCGCACGCCGTGGGCCTGTCCACGTTCGGCGGCAACCCCATCTCCATGGCCGCCGCCAACGCCACCCTCGACTACGTCCTCGACCACGACCTCCAGGCCAACGCGGCGCGGACCGGCGACATCATCATCGGCGGCCTCAAGGAGGCGGCCGCGCGCCTGCCGATCGTCAAGGACGTGCGCGGCAAGGGCCTGATGTTCGCCGTCGAGCTGGAGAGCCCCGCCCAGGCCGTCCGCTTCATGGAGGAGACCAAGAAGGCGGGCCTGCTGGCGGGCAAGGGCGGCCTGTACGGCACCGCCATCCGCATGGCCCCGCCCCTCACCCTCACGGTGGACGAGGCCACCGAGGGCCTGGGGATCATCGTCAACGCACTCGAAGTCATCAACGCAGAGGCAGCAGCTCAGTGAAGTCGGTCAAGCATTGGATCAACGGCGCCCTGACGGACGGCGGTGGCCGGACGGCGGAGGTCTTCAACCCGGCGACCGGTGAGGTCAGCGGTCATGTCGCGCTGGCCTCGGCCGCCGAGGTGGACGCGGCGGTCGCGGCGGCGGTGGCGGCCTTCCCGGCGTGGCGGGACGCCTCGCTGGTCAAGCGGGCGCAGGTGCTGTTCCGGTTCCGTGAGCTGATGGACGCCCATCGTGACGAGCTGGCCGC
>NZ_JBITEZ010000040.1:0-14929 GCF_044455665.1 Nonomuraea sp. NPDC051191
CAGCACGACCGGACCCGCCAACGGCGGTAACGCTACAAATCCCTACGATCACACTGCGGCATCACGGGCATAGGCTCGCAAACTGCACTCTGAGGGCTTTTAATCCGTAGGTTCCGGGTTCGAGCCCCGGGCGCCCTACCATTCCACATCCCATCTGACCTGGGCTTTCTCGATTCTCGGCTCGTCTCTGAGAGGCGAAAAGGGCCGAGATCATGCTCGCCACATGCTCTTCGGCACGGGTTCGGCATGTCGGCGGGCATGTGCGCGGTGTGGAATGCCCGCTTTGCGTGGGCGGTCGCCGCGTCACCCTGCCCCGATAGGTAATGCCGGACCCGCCAAACGTCCAAGGAGAGGGGTACTATGCGAGGGTCGCTTGGCAGGCCGTGCCCAACTTAATCCGAGACCCGTCTAAGGGCTTGCAAAGCCGCTCTCGGCCGAGATGCTGCCTATTTTGGTGGGTGACACGGGTCAGCTGCAACGCGTCGGAACGCTTGTCCCGCAGGCATTGGAAGGTTCGGTCAATGCGCTCGATCTCACCCAGCTTCTCTGCACCTTGCCAAGCTCGGCACTCCAACCGACTTGCTCAACCGACACTGATGAGCACCTGCTGGCGTTGACGCTCGCGCTGAAGTGCTTTCAGCGGCTCGGCCGCTTCGCCAAGGCTCGCGAGGTGCCGGTCGTGGTGGTGGAGCAGGTGCGGCGGTGCCTGGAGCTGAAGGAGGACGTCGCGCCGACGTACGCCTCGACGTGCACCGCCGAGTCCCATCGGGTGCTGGTGCGGCGCCGGGAAGGGGCGGCGTACGCGCCGGGCAAGGCCCGCAAGATCGCGGCCAAGGCGATGACCCGGGCGGCGTGGGTGAAGAACCATCCACCAGACCTGATCAACGTGGCGTTGGAGCGGCCGGCTCAGGCCCGGCTGGAGCCGCCGGCATTCTCGACGCTGGACAGCATGGAGTCGACGATCCGCGGCCAGGCCAACGGGCAGATCTTCCAGACGATCTGGCGGCGCGAAATCGGGCCCTGAAACGTACGCAGCGGAGCCGCCGTTCGAAGTGCTACTCGTCGGCCCTTCTGGTGCTCCAGAGGCTTTCCTCGTCCAGCGCCCAGACCTCCGTGCTACCGGGGCGCTGGGATAGCTTCACGCTTGTGTCGCGGCGACCGTCCATCGTAGGCAGGGTGACAGGCTCGCGGTGCCAGGCGGTCATGTGCGCGAGGCCACCTTCGTCGGCGTCGGCGAACCAGAAGCCACCATCCCCATCGGAGACGATCTCTCCGCTGCCCCACGGCAGGATTTCCTTGCCCACGCGCGATGACCAGGCCGAGCCGTTCCAGTGCGCCAAGATCTGCCTGTTCGGCTCCGACTCGTCCTCCGCGTTCCACGTCATGTGCGCGACCACCCAGACATCGTCAGGCGCGGTCACGACCATGCTGTCGAGCTCGAGCCAGGGCTTCGTGTACTCCCGCAGCGGAGGCAGCACCAGATCGGGGAGCCGCTGCCAGCGCCGACGGTCCCATTGGGCGACCTGGACGCGATTGTTGCCACGGCCGCCCGCCACCCAGACCGCGCCGCCGGGTCCTCGTGCGAGCACGTCAGCATTCGGGACCGGTTTGTGCGTGAGGGCCTTCCCTTTGACCAACTGAGTGATCTGCCCAAGGCGGTCATCCTCTACATAGCCTTCATGGAGGGTCCACAGTTCGGTGTCGCTGACAGCCAGCACGAAATCCGGCTCGAACGGGAGTGTCCGCTCGGCCCATCCCCTGCCGTTCCACCGAGCCGCACAAGGCTCGTCTTCGCCCTCCTTGACCTCGCTCAGGCCGAACACCCACAGGCTTCCGTCCTCTGCCGCCTCGACCTCGGTCAGGACATCCGAGCAGGTTCGTGGAGGAGCGACCAGCTGCCACGTGGCTCCGTCGTAGCGCCACACCCTCCCGCGGGTCTCGGTGTCGTTCGTGGCCAGGCATCCCCGGTCCTTGTCCACGTATGGCTTGACCAGAACATCTCCGAGTCCGACCACCCAGACCATCCCATCTCGCAAGACCGCCACGTCGGCGGGCCGCCCGTCCGTGATGGTCCTGATGTGACGCCAGTCGTCGACGCGATTGGTGGGGAGGGGATCGTCCGGTTCCATAGGCGGCAGGTCGTCACAGGTGGGCACGGGCGCCGGTTTCGCCATGGTGGTAGAGGTCGGCGGGGTGGAGGGAGCGCCCGCCGACGCGGCCGAGCAGGCACAGAGCAGAAGCGAGACAAGCAATGCCATCGAACGCCGGGAACCGGACATCTGGTCATCCTAAGTCCAAGATCAGCGAGACACTGGCTGCACTGCTGGAAATGATCAGCCAGGGCGCCGCTCGTCAAGCAGCTGAACGGATCGCGACACATCCGGTGGATGGGAGAGATCACGAGCAGCGTTCATCGGGGCGGACATATGGCGTCCGGCAGCCCCGCATCGCCCTCATGCTCCATTACGGCTACAGCTGGTTCCATCCCGTCGACACCCCGCCCCGCACCTGCTGCAGCGCAACGACCTCGCCCCGGTCACCCGGCAGCTCCTCGACGCCCCCGACCGCAACTCCGGCGGCTCTGAGCTGACCGTACGCATGCTCGAACTCACCGGCGGCACCCCACCAGGCGCAGTGAGGTGCCAAGCAGATTCCGGACAGTCGGCTACATAAGCTGACAGAAGTCTGGAAGAGGTAGAGGTACGTGACGAGGCGTCGCAGCAGTTCTCCCCGGAGTTCAAGGAAGAAGCAGTCCGCATGGTGCTGGAGGGGAACGGACGGTCGCGTCAGTGGCACGCGAGTTCGGGATCAACGCCAGCACGTTGGGCGGTTGGGTGCACCGGCATCGGATCGTGCTGGAGGAGGTGAAGCAGCCGGTCTCAGGGCCGGAACGGGCCAGGATCCGGGAGTTGGAGCGGGAGAACGCCGAGCTGCGGGAGAAGCTGGCGTTCTTGAAGAAGTCCCCCTGCCCCTTCCGGGACGCCACACCTGGCGTGAAGATCGGGACGGGTTGCTTGCCGACGCCGACGCCGCATGAGACGGGTTGATCTCGCAAAGGGGCCTACGAACACGGCTTGAACAGCCGTTCCTGAGCTCTGGAGCCTGGACCGTGGTGACTGGTCCTGGATCGGGCAGGTGGCCAGGCCTGGAGTTCGGGTTGGTCTCGACGCTTGAGCAAGAGAATTGCTTCCACGTCCGACTCATGTACGACACTGCCGAGGATGTCCGCCACCTGCGCTCACACGGGCTGCGTCGCGCTCACCTGGCCTGCGCTGGTGGTGAACCGGTCAGCCTGCGGAACGCTCTGGTCGGTCGCGCAAGCAGATCGCCGCCCAGCTCTTCCTGAGCCCGCGCACGGTCGAGTACCACCTGTACAAGATCTATCCGAAGCTGGGCATCGGCTCCCGTACGGAACTGGCGCGGCTAGTAGTTCTACAGAAGGCGCCAGTAGCCGAAGACGACATGCTTTGAGGCATGCAAAACGTGACCATCTGGAGTGAAGAGTTCGGTGCCGAGACGGACGCGCCGATCTTGTTGATCATGGGTTCGATGTCGCAGGGCGTCCTGTGGCCGGATGAGTTCGTCGGCCGACTGACCGCCGGAGGTCGGCGGGTGATCCGGTACGACCACCGTGACACCGGCATGTCGGGCACCGTGGACTTCGCGGCGGAGCCGTACACGTGGGACGACATCAAGAACGACGTGTACCGCGTGATGGACGCCCATGTCCTGGAGAGCGCGCACCTGGTCTGTCATTCGGCGGGCGGGCTGCTGGGTCAGTTCGTGGCCGTGGAGCGGCCCGAGCGGGTGCGTTCGCTGACTGTCATCGGTTCTTCCCCGCTCGGAGGTGGCGAGGGTCAGGTGATCATGCGGGCTCTGATGGGGCAGCCGCAGCCTGAGGGGAGCTTGCCGGAGCCGGCGCCGGAGTTCGTGGCCTTCTACCAGTCGCTGATGGCCGCTCCGCCATCGGAGGGCCGGCGTGCGCGGATCGACGGCATGATCGCCGAGCAGCGTCTGCTGCACGGTGCCGGTTTGCCGTTCGATGAGAACGCGGCGCGGCGTCTGCAGGAACGGATCTATGACCGGGCCCGTGATTTGTCGGCGATGGCCAACCATCGGCTGGCACACATGGCCAAGCCCGACTTCGAGCCGGTGGGTGTGTTGCACCGGGTGAAGGTGCCGACATTGGTGATCGAGGGCAGCCACGAGCCGGCCAAGCCGGGCCATAGCGCGATCATCGCCGAGCAGATCCCGGGGGCGCGGCTGATGGTGGTGGCGGGTATGGGGCACACGCTGCCGCCGGAGGTGCACGAGGAACTGGCCGCCGCCATCCTCGCGCACACGGCCGGGTGACGTGCGTTCCTGATCGGCAGGGCCACATCCGGCATGCGGCAATCCGCCGAGCCGTCCGCATGCACGCCTCCCAGCTCGCCCCGTTGATCGACGATCTGATGGCGCTGCCCAAGCGGCTTGGCGCGCCGATCCTGGCCGCGGAGGAACGCCAAGGAAGACCTGCTGGTGCCGGCCTGCACCCACGACCAAGTCCACCGCCCACCGCACCTGACCTTCCGCTTCGGCTGCGGTCGCCTGGACGCACTCGATCAGCTCCTCGATCTGCCGCTGACCGTTTTACACGGCCATGGACTGGGTTGCACGTCATCGATCCGCTGCCCCAGAAACCGGTAACAACAACGCCGAGCCGGACATCTACCCCCTTGTGTCATTTTTTGATCATCGGATACTGAGTTTCGGGCTCATCCCGACGTTGCTCGCGGCCACGGCCGCCACCACCTCGCCTCCGCCTTCCCGGAGCGGTTTGACCCTGCTCACCGGCGACCGGGTCGTTGTCAGCGGCCAGGCCCACCAGGTCGTCCCTGGCCCCGGCCGCGACGTCGACTTCATGAGCCAGGTCGTCGGCGGCCACCTCTTCGTGATCCCCTCCGACGTCCGTCCGCTCATCGCGCGCGGAGTGCTCGACCGGCGACTGTTCGACGTCACCCAGCTCCTCCAATGGGGGTACGGCGACGCGGAACGGCCCGACATCCCCCTCATCACCCAGTCCGCCCCGGGACTACGCGGGGCACGGCAGCTTGGTGGCCTCGGCATGTCGGCACTCAGTCTGCCCAAGAGCGACGCGGCCACGACCTGGCAGAGCCTCGCGGGCAATGCCAGGAGCCTGCAAGCGACCAAGATCTGGCTGGACGGCAAGCGCACCTACACACTGGACAAGAGCACCGCGCAGATCGGCGCGACCGAGGCGTGGAAGCAGGGCCTGACGGGCGAGGGCGTCACGGTGGCCGTCCTCGACTCTGGCTACGACCCTGACCATCCCGACCTCAAGGGCGTGGTGAGCCAGGAGCGCAACTTCAGCACCGATCCCGACATCACCGACCCCCTCGGGCACGGCACCCACGTGGCCTCGATCATCGCCTCCAACGACGCGACCTACCGCGGCGTGGCGCCAGGTGCCCGGCTGGCCATCGGCAAGGTGGGCGGCGCGGCTGGAGCCAGCGAGTCGGCGATCGTGGCCGGGATGGACTGGGCGGCCAACGAGGTCAAGGCCAAGGTCATCAACTTCAGCATGGCCGCCCCGGACCAACCTGGCCTCGACCCCGTCGAGCAGGCGGTCAACGCGCTGTCGGCCAGCACCGGGGCGCTGTTCGTCGTCGGCGCGGGCAACTCGGGACGAGCACCGGTCAGCAGTCCGGCAAGCGCGGACGCCGCGCTCGCGGTCGGCGCGGTCGATCGGGACGACAAGATCGCCGACTTCTCCAGCACCGGCCCTCGCGAGGGCGACCACGCGGTCAAGCCGGACATCACCGCGCCAGGCATTGCCATCATGGCGGCCGAGGCAGGTGGGGGGCACGTCGCGATGGACGGCACCTCGATGGCGACGCCGCACGTGGCGGGGGCCGCGGCGATCCTGGCCCAGCGCCATCCGGACTGGAGCGGGCAACGGCTCAAGGCGGTGCTCATGGGCAGCGCGATTCCCGCGGAGGGGACCACGCCGTACCAGCAGGGCAGCGGGCGGGTGGACGTGGTGCGCGCGCTGAAGCTCCAGGTCACGGCGGAGGCCAAGGACGCCTGGGCCGCATTCCGCTGGGACGGGCAGAACCGGGTCCAACGCGGCACCATCACCTACGCGAACGCCGGCGACTCCCTGGTCAGCCTCGCCCTGCGGGCCACGGACGACATGGTCAAGCTGAGCGCAGCCACGCTGAAGGTGCCTGCGGGCGGACAGGCTTCGGTGGACGTGATCGTCGACGCGAGCGGCAAGGCGCCCGGCGACCACGTCGCGATCATCACCGCTACCTCGGGTGATACCTTGATCCGCACGATGGCTGGAGCCTATGTCGAGCCGGAGTCCTACGACCTCACGATCAAGGCGCTCAGCGCGAACGGCGAACCCGCCGACGCGTACGCCCAGATCTACGACCCGCGCACGAACGACATCCGCGAGGTAAGCGTGCAGGCGGGCACCGGGACGATCCGGCTCTCCAAGGGCGACTGGAACGTCTACGCCGAAGTCGCCGTCCGGCCATCGAAGGTGATCTTCCACGACGCCATCAAACTGGACAGCCCAGGCCAGAGCATCACGATCGACGCCAGGAGCGCCAGAACGGCGAAGATCGGCGTGGACGACCCGTCCGCCGTGGTGCCACGCGGGTACACGTTCCAGATGGAGTACGGCAGGTGGCGGATGTTGATGTCAGGCGGCTCGCCCGACGCGTCGTCCCACTTCCGCTTCATCCCGGTACGGCAGGCCGGGCTGCGCGCCTCGATCAGTACCATCTGGAAGGCCGCCACCCCGTATGTCCTGGTGGCGCACTACGAGAACGGATTCCCCGACGACCCCTCCTACGTTGCCAAGCGCGCCGAACTGGCCAAGGTGAGCGCGACCTACCGGGGCGCGGGCGTCGCCGCCAAGGGCACGCCGATAGTGGGGAACCGGCTGGGCGACTCCCCATCTGCGGCCCTGAGCCCGGTGTTCTCCGAGGTCGACCTGCCCAGCACCCAGACCTACTACCGGACGCCCGGGGTGGTCTACGACAGCGGGCTGATGGTCGGCGACGCGGTGATGACCGACAGCGGGCGGACCACCCCGGTGGACGGCGTCCAGGAACTGTGGAACATCGCGGTGGCTGGGCCCTCGCCGGGCAGCGGCAGCCGTACCAGGGACACGATCACGATCGCGGCCGGCTCGCTCTTCGCGGACGGGAACCCCGGGCACGCGGGGACCGATGGCGCGGCGACCGGCACCGCGATCTTGACCAGCGGCGGGAAGATCGTGACCGCGGCCGAGCTGGCCGGATGCCGGGGCGACGCACCTGAAACCTGCATGCTGTCGGCCGAGGTGCCGGCGGAAGAGGCGACCTATACGCTGACCACGTCGATGCGCAGACAGGTGGACCATTCCACGCTGTCCACGGCGGTCGAGTCGGTGTGGACGTTCCGATCAGGGCACGCGGCACAGACGACCCCGCTCTCCCTCGTGGCGGTGCGTTACGCGCCGATCGGGTTGGACTCGCTCAACCAGGCCAAGGCGGGCACTGTGACGCGGGTGCCGATCTGGGTGGAAGGCGGACAGCGCGCGGTCTCGGTGGAGATGTCGTCCGATGACGGTAAGAGCTGGCACCAGGTGCCGCTGGTCAAGGGCTCGATCGCACTCGTGCCGAATCCCAGCCAGGCCAGCTTCATATCGTTGCGTGCAAAGGTACCCGGATCTCTCGAGCAGACGATCATCCGCGCCTACGCGGTGAAGTAGCGCCCTGGATTAGGGAGTGTCTGACAAATGATCAACGTTCACGCTTGAATGGTTGATCGCGGTGCGACGTGGCGAGTTGACCGATAAGGCGTGGGCGCGGCTCGAGCCGTTGCTGCGGGCGACCGATGGACGGGGACGTTCCTGGCGGGAGCATCGGGAGCAGCCTCGGCGGCTGCCCGCACACCTTCGACGCCCTCACCTACCCTGGTCGAAGGCTGTATCGGCAAGCTCAAGCAAGGCGCGCCATCGCCACGCGCTTCGACAAGCTGGCCAGCCGCTAACCGACGGGAGTCACCATCGCCTCGCTCAAACTCTGGCTCCGACACGCCGAATTGTCAGATACTCCCGCTAGCAGTCCTGCTGGACCTCACCGAGTTGGGTCTCGGTCACGTAGACCAAGGCCTTTCTGGGCTCGGTGAGGAATCCGTTCTGAACGAAGTAGCCGTCGGGCACGGTCGGTAGCGGGTCGCTCGACCCCTCCGGCCCCTGGACGGTGAAGTCGCTTATGTGCACCCCCCGCTCGGCCAGCAGCCGCCGCACCTCAGCGACCGTCTTGTCCTTGTACGGCACGCAGTACAGCGGTTCGCCCTTGGCGTCGAACCGGGTGATCGACCGGTACGGCTCCCCCGGCTTGGCCTTGCGCCCGATCGTGATGTCGGCCTTGCCAGCGAACGCGATGGGAATCTTGACCCCGAGGGCGCAGCCTTCGGTCCTGTCACAGCCCCCGGCCGGGTAGATGCCCTTGATCTGCTTGACGTACTTGTTACCCGGCGCCACGGGGAACACCCGGCCCTCGTACGCCCCGGTCTCCGGTACCACCCGGAGCGTGATGTCCAGCCCGGCGGCCCTGAGCTGCGCCTGGTAGGCGGCTGGGTTGGCGTACAGGTCGTTGATCTTGATGACGTAGAAGCCGTTCTCCCGCTCGATATCGAGCGCGGCGGCCGGTGCCGGCCCGAGCCCCGACTCCATCGGCAGCACCCAATTGACCGCCAGCAGCCCGGCCGCGACCAGGGCGGTGGCAGGCGCGGCCAGCCGCCACCCGAGGCGCTTCCGGCGCACGCGCTCGGCGGGTGGCTCCTCGGCCGTGATCGCGTGCATCAGCTCGCGCGCCCCGTCACTGACCTCTGTCACGGGCGCGGCGGCGAATCGGGCGACGAGGTGATCGATGTTGGTCCTCATGACTGCCTCTCTGCGAGCGCCACGGCCCGCTCACCGAACGGCGAAAGATCCATGTGCGCGTCGGCCAGCGCGGTCGCGAACCGCTTGCGCGCGCGATGCAGCCTCAGGCGTACGGCCCCACGCGAGCAATCCAGCACCTTGGCGATCTCCTTGCTTCCGAGCCCTTCCCAGGCAACGAGCGACAACAGTTCCCGATCGTCGTCGGACAACTGCCTGAAGGCGCGGTAAGCGGCTCCCGTCTCGCGTACCACGACGTCGTCCTGCGGTTCCTGCGCCTGGAACTCGTCCCTGAGCCGCCCCGCCAGCGCCGACCTGCGTTCCTCGGCCCTGAAGTGATTGGCCAGCACCCGCCTGGCCACGCAGTACAGCCACAGCCGTGCCTCGTCCCCGGCCGGCACGTCCCCGATTCGCCGCCAGGCGACAGTGAACGTCTCGGCAATCACATCGGCGATGTCTTCGGGGTGGACGGTTCGTCGCCGCACGTAGGTGGCCACAGCCGGGTAGTGCGCCGTGTAGATCTCCTCGAAGCGCTGTTTGGGCGCCATGCAGCGATTCCTCTCGGGGTGCCGGGTATACCGCAGGAGATGTCCGGATCCCCGGATCTGTTACATACCAAGTGAGGAATTCTGCCGAGGGCGCCCCGCCAGACATGACCATCAGTTAGATGATGCCCTCGGCGACGCCGGTCCGGCCGCGCCGCCACCCGTCACCCCACCCGCCGCCATCGCGGCGGAACAGCCGGTGGCCGCGCACGAGACCGACTGTGGAGGCTTCGGATCCACAAGACGGCTCCGCTAGGTGCAGGCCGGCCAGATAGCTGTCGGGCGCAGCGACCTGGAACCCATCTACCCGAAGTGTGCGTGGATCAGCGCGACCGTCGAGTACCGTCCGGGACGCGGGCCCATCTACCCGCCATGGAACCCACCGTCGCTGCGGCGTTCCGCAAGCCGCATTCGTCCAGTCGGCCATCACTCGCCAGGCTCGGCGACCATGCGAACTGGAGGCGCAAGTTCATCGCGTTCTTCGGCGCCATCGGGATCCTCGGACTGGACAGAATACGCTTCTGCCTGTGGGAAAAGGGTTCAGTGAGCGGTCCTTGCGGCGGTGAAGTTGGCCGCGATGAGCATCCCGGCGGGGATGAGCGCACCGAGGAACCCGCTCGGCCCGATCAGGAGGATGGCTAGCGCCGCCCACCCGAGCAGGGCCCAGCCGACATACCCCGGGACGTGCTGTCCCTGCCTCCCTGCCCGCGACACCAGCAGCCCCAGCAGCACCAACACCACGACGAATCCGCCGGGCAGCGCCCAGAACGTCACCATCGAGTCGCTGCCGCCGACCCGGTCGCGGAGGTCACCGGCGAGCCAGCTGGACCACGGGGCGAGCCGGGCGAACACGGCGGTGTGCAGCACGGCAATGAGGATCATGGTGTGGCCTGCCCAAATGGTGAGCCGGCTCGGGGGCGTGTTGGTGCTCATGGTGACCATCCTCGCTGGGCCGAGATCGGCGGGACTCCCTTGCGGGAGGGATGCGGCTCCCCTTCTCGGGGGAGCGGGGCTGACCTGCTGCGCGATTGCGCCCGGCGCGGGATGCGCGGCATCACCGAGCGCTTGGGCCGCCCGCTCGCCGGGAGTGAAGACCTCCTGCCAGTGCGGTCCGTGCATCCACCGGTCGGAGAACCAGTGCATCGACTCGGCGCAGTCCAAGACCTGCGCATGCCGGCCGCGCTCGGTGGCCAGCCGCATCACGCCCAGCCAGTTGTCCACGTTCACCCGCAGCCACTGCTCGGCCTCCGCCACGGTGGCCAGGCCGGGCTCCCGCCGCTCGGGCGGGCCGTGGGCGGGCTCGAACCGGCGGCCCGCGGTGGTGGCCATCCTCAATAGCCACGCGATCATCGTCTCGGTGGTCGCCTGCTGGTCGGCTCCGGCCTCTTCGGCGTGCAGGCGTTCGCGGGCGAACAGCCGTACTAGTGGCCTGTCACGCAACCTTGGCCGGGTAATTGGTCCAGCTTCTGATCAGCGAACTGGCGGCGAAGTTCGTCTTGGGTCGGTTCGGGCGTTGCGCCAGCGGACGTAGGCACCGATCGCCGCGTTCTGCTCGTCATGACTGCGGTGGTCGGTGCCGTTCAGCGTGTAGTAGCGCAGCGCGGCGACTCTGATTCGATCCAATTCAGGGTTCACCGCCGGAGGTCAATTACTTGTCCGACATTCGGTGATGGGCCACTAGCTGAGCGCTCATGGCGACGCGAGCCCTTGTGGGACCCGGGTGTGTCCCTCCGGGGGAGGGACAGCACCGTGCAGAATTAGTTAACCTCCTTTCCAGTTCCTCGTGAACGGAGGTATCGGCATGCGCCGTCTGGCCGCGCTCGTCTCCTTACTCCTCCCCCTCCTTCTCCTGCCCGTCCCCGCACAGGCCGCTGCGACCCCGCTGCAGGTCTACGGCGCCTGGCACTGCGGTGATGACGCCTGCATCTGGGGCAACGTCCGCAGTCCAACAGACTTCGACGCAAAGAACCACTGGCTGATCGACCGAGGAGACGGCCGCCCCTCGGTCAACCTCGTGGTGCTCAGCTTCGTCCACCCGGTCAAGTTGCTACACAAGACCACCGACACGCAGACCCTCGAAGGCGTGCCGCGTGGCATGACCGCTGACATCGTGAACTACTTCACCAGCCGTGGAATCCGGGTGATGCTCTCCATCGGCGGCATCACGTACACCACCGCGTGGAACTCCGCCCTGGCGGAGAATGCGGCGCAGTTCGGGCGCAACGCGGCCGAGGTCGCCCAGCGGCTCGGCGTCGGCATAGAGATCGACTACGAGGAGAACAGCAGGCCCGACCTGGCCGCTCTGCAGGCCTTCGTCGACGCCTACCGCTCCGCCCTGCCGTACGACGCGAGCGGTGCGAACCCAGCCGCCCGGCTGACCATCGACCTCGCCGCCGGTGACCGCTGGCTCATCGACATCACCAGGAAGGCGACCGCGGACTGGCTGCGCACCGACACCCCGGTCCTGGACTACGCCAACGCGATGGTGCCCGCCCAGCAGCCCAGGAGCTCCGACGCCATCGCCAACTGGCAGGAGCACATCGACGGCAAGACCACCTACTCTCCGCCGATCCCGTCGCTGGCTCCGGCCAAGTTCACCGGCGCGTTCTACATCGCTGAAGGAAGCAAGGTCCGCGCCGAATGCACGAACTTCAGCACCTCGCTGCAGAAGTCCACGGGATCGTTCGTCCAGACGGCCGCGCCGAAGGGTGCCGGACTCACTTCCGGCATGCTCGGCTACATGTTCTGGGCCGCCGAACGTCCCTCCACAAGGGGCGTGACCACCGCACCTCCGAACTCCTGCGAGGGAGGCGTGGGCGGCGGCGCCACCGCGTACGCCATCCCCCTCCCGATGCCCGCCCTACGGCAAAGCTGACCGCCTCCCGGGACCGGGCCGCCGGTCCCGGGACAGACCAATTACCTGTCCGAGATTCGGTGACGGGCCACTAGCTCGCCCGCCACAGCGGGCGAGGCCATAGCTGGTTCCCAGTCTCAGCTTGTTCTTTATCCTCCGGTTTGTTGTGCTGAGCGGCGGTTTGATCGTTTCGCGGACAGCAAGACGGCCTTGAGTGATCATGTGCGGTGTCGAGTCGCTACTGATCACGCAAGGCCGTGAGGGTGAGTCTGCTGAATGATGCCGCCTGTGTCGAGTCCTCCGAGGTGTTGTCCCGGTTCCGGAACGACGTCTACGCCTGCCTCAAGGTGCGGGCCGATGCGTTGTTCGAGCTGGCTGATGCGCTGCTGTGTGAGCCGGGACCGGTGCGCTCGCCGGTGGATCTGACCTTGACGCCGGAGTACCGGCGCGGGCACGGCGCCTTGTACAGCGGGCTCAACCACGGTCGGATCGATGGGGAAGGGCTGCGCCAGGTGCTGGCCGGGCTGCCGTTGCCGCGCTGGCCGGACGGGCGGATCGTGCTGGCGGTTGATGTGTCCCCGTGGCTGCGCTCGGACGCGCCCTGCTCGGCCGAGCGGCTGTTCTGCCACGTCTATGGCCGGGCCAAGAGCGCCTCGCAGTTCATCCCGGGCTGGCCGTACTCGTTCGTGGCGGCGCTGGAGATGGGCCGCACGTCATGGACGGCGCCGCTGGATGTGGTGCGGCTGGGACCGGCCGATGATGCCACCGCCGTCACCGCCGCCCAACTGCGCGGCGTCATCGAACGGCTGATCGCCGCCGGCCAGTGGTGCAGCGGGGACCCGGACGTGCTCATCGTGGCCGACGCCGGCTACGACATCACCCGTCTGGCCTACGTCCTGCGCGACCTGCCGGTCGAACTGCTGGGGCGCATCCGCTCCGACCGGGTGCTGCGCCTGCCGCCCCCGCCGCGCCGCTATGACCCCAAAGGTGGCCGGCCGCCCAAGCACGGCGGTGAGTTCGCCCTGGCCGACCCCGCCACCTGGCCCGAACCGGCGGTGACCACCGCGACGGACACCACTCACTACGGCAAGGCCGAGACCAGAGCCTGGGACCGGCTGCATCCTCGACTGACGCATCGCGCGGCGTGGCTCGATCACGATGGCGAGTTGCCCCTCATCGAGGGCACCTTGATCCGGTTGAAGGTTGAGCACCTGCCTGGCGACCGGGACGCCCCACCGGTCTGGCTGTGGTCCTCTAAAACCGGCGCCACCAGCGCGGACGTGGATCGCTGCTGGCAGGCGTTCCTGCGCAGATTCGACCTGGAGCACACCTACCGCTTCTGGAAGCAGACCCTCGGCTGGACCCGGCCCAAGCTGCGCGCCGCCCAAGCCGCCGACCGCTGGACCTGGCTGCTCATCATCGTTCACACCCAGCTACGCCTGGCTCGCCGGCTGACCGAGGACCTACGTCACCCGTGGGAGAAAGCGGCCGCGTGGGGTCAGCTCACTCCCGCCCGGGTCCGGCGCGGGTTTCGGAACCTGCGCCCCGCACTCGCCCAGCCAGCCGGTGCACCCAAACCCCGGTGTCGGCTGCGGCCAGCCACACCGTCAGCGGCAGGTGCCCCCGTGAAGGGTCCTGCACCTCGCGGCTTACGCACAGCTCCCGGAAGAAATCGATGGCCGGAGTGGAGGTACTGGAGGTGCTGGACGAAGAGGTGGCGGTCGGTTCAGTCATGTGGGTGTGGCCCGAATACCGGGTCAGCGATCCCTGTCACTGATCCAAATACCGGCCCGAGAGCCTGTGTTAGGACAGGCCGTCAAGCAAAGGTTCGACAAGGCCCGCTCTGCCGTGCGGTCCACCATCGCGTGTGGATGATCTCGGCCTGCTCTTCTCTGCACGCCCGTCCTCGGGCCCAGGCGGGCTCAGTCTCCGGTGAGGCACCAGGGCTTTGAGGGCGTGCCCCATCCAGAAGAGCGCATTTCCTCACCTCAATGCCGTAGCTCACTGCATCCACAGGAGTGGTGTACGAGTTTGACCTGGCCACAAGCGTGGCGGCCGTGAAATGGCGACGGCCATCGCGTGATCCTCGAGTGCGAACTCCAGCACGGCCGGCCGGGTAGAGAACTGCCAGCTGGGCGTCTTCCTCGCCTACGCCTCCCCGTGGGGCCGAGCGCTGATCGACGCCGAACTGTATCTGCCGAAGTCATGGACCGATGATCGAGTCCGATGCGCCCAAGCCGGCATCGGCGAAGAGGGGCAGTTCGCCACCAAGCCCGTACTGGCCCGGATGATGCTCACCCGCGCCTTGGAGACGGGTGTGCCAGCCTCGTGGGTAACGGCCGATGAGGCATACGGCATGGACTTCAAGTTCCGGCGGTTCCTGGAAACGCACCACCTCGGCTACGTGGTCGCGGTCCCCAAGAACCAATGGGTCGGTAAGGGGTGGGGCGAGCAGATCCACGCCCACACCGCGACCGCCCATGCCCCGCCTGAGGCATGGAAGCGCCACTCCTGCGGCAACGGCGCCAAAGGGCCACGCCTGTATGACTGGGCCCTAGCCACCGTGCACTTCGAAACCGAGCCCGGCTA
>NZ_JBITEZ010000041.1:0-13667 GCF_044455665.1 Nonomuraea sp. NPDC051191
ATCACAGCACGACCGGACCCGCCAACGGCGGTAACGCTACAAATCCCTACGATCACACTGCGGCATCACGGGCATAGGCTCGCAAACTGCACTCTCAGAACCTCGAAAACGGTGCGTGCAGCACGCGGCGGAGCGCGCTGAATCCATTGGCGGCCGCATCGGTGCCGATGGGCACCCGGGAGGGGCGGCATTTCCTGAGATGGGAAGGCCATCCTTAGGGGACGGCGACATCTGGGGCGCGGTCGCAAAATCGGTTGGGTTGCGCCTGCGGTGAGTGGTGGTGGCAGTGGATGATCTGGTTCAGCCCGAGGCCGGGCAGCGAGTACGCAGCCGGGACACGGCGCTGGTGAGCGCCTGCGCCTGCTCCATCTCGTCGCGCGCGATGCTGGTGAACAGGGCCGCCACGGTGTGATCGCCGACCCTGGCCGCTTGCCTGGCATAGCCGGGATACATTCGCCGACCGTTGTAGAGCTCACCACCGATCGCCTCGCACGTGTTCGCCCTGGTGTCGTGGACCAGGCCGGCGAGCCGTGCCTCCGCAGCGAAGTGCTCCGTGCGCTCAGCACCGGCCATGCTGCCGAACAGCATGGCCAGCCGCGGCTCGCCCGTCTGCCGGGCCCGCTCGGCGTAGAGGGTGTACTTGGCGTCGGCGAATGCCTCTTGCATCAGCGCGGCGACCAGATTGCCCAGCGTGCGGGCAGCCGATGCGGCAGGACCGCCGGTTCGGGTCCTCTCCGGTGGGACGGGCACCGCCGCCGGGGTCGCCGTGCCCAACGCGGGGTGAACGATTGCCTCGAGCGCCTGCGTCAAGGTGTCGTGGCGGGCGGCCACGTTTCGAGCCTGATCAGTGAACACCCGGACCGCGTTCGTCTCGCCGTCGTGCTCAGCTTCGGCGGCGAACCTCCTGTACAGGCTCGCCAGGTAGGAGTTGCGGGTCATGGCGTCGCGCAGGTTTGCGACATTGTCGCCGACCAGCCCGATCAGCTTGGCCTGCCCGGTGAAGCGCTCGTGCAACTCGGTGCGTGCCGCCTGGTTGAGCACGTCCCGCACGTGCGGAAGCCCTTCCTGGGCAGCCTGGGTGGCGTAGACACGGTACATCGCGTGGGCAAAGGCCGCACTGCGCGCTGACTCGGCCAGGTTGGCGCGCGTTTGAGCATGTACGTCGTTGCGGCTGCGGACGTCCGCCACGTTCGCGGTGCTGACCGGCACGGCGACGAGCATCGCGGCGCCGACCACCACGAAGGCGGCTCTCCGGCAGGCGCAACCTGGCGAGCTCATGTGCCCTCCTGGTCGATGTGGCGATCCAAGCTCAGATCTAGCCTTGCCCTAGCTCGGCCGGGCGAACTCCTACGCCGCCTTCATGCTGTCTTCATGCTGTGTGCCGCCCCTGGCAAAGGGACCGTCTCGGGCATCGATAGCGCGCCGCTTGTAGACCCATGGCCACGATCCCACCACCGAGGAAGGTGCGGCCGGGTGGGATCCTCCTCCGAGCGGGCCACGGATGGATCACAGGTCGCGCAACACGGTCATCGGCGGGCGGCGGGCGGCCCGTACCGTCGCCGCCCCGGCCGCCAGCAGCGCCGCGACGCCGAGGACCGCCAGCAGCCCCAGATACGCCCACGGCACGGCCAGCGCGTCGGGAGGCGGGTCGAACACCCCGCTGAGCACGGCCACCAGCATCCTCGACAGCGCCCACCCGCACAGCGCCCCGAAGACGGTCGCGGCCACCCCGACCAGAGCGACCTCGGCCCACACGAACGAGCCCAGCTGCCGCGGGGTCGCCCCCAGCACCCGGGCCAGCGCGTAGGTGCGGCGCCGCTCGGCGAAGCCGAGGGCCAGCAGCAGACCGGTGGCCAAGGCAGCCAGCGCCAGCGCGTAGCCGAGCTCGATGGTCGTCAGGCCGGCCAGGTCCACGGCGGTGAGGCTGCTGCCGACGACCTGGCGGCTGGTCTCGACGTCGGTGACCTTGGCCGTCGGGCCGAGCAGGCCGCGCAGCTCGGCGGCGACCCGGTGGGGCGGGGTCCCGTCGGTGCTGATCAGGTACATGGTGTCGGCGGGCATGGTGCGGGCCAGGTAGGAGGCGTTGGCCACCAGGAAGCTGTCGCGGGGTGCGGTGGGGAACTCGGTGATGACGCCCGCGTAGTGGAAGGGGACGGTCCTGCCGTTCTCGGTCCGCAGCCGCACCTGGTCACCGAGGTGAAGCTGGAAGTCGTTGACGGTCTCCTGGCTGACCAGAAGCGCGTCAGGTTGCCTGGCGAGCCGGTCGAGGATCTCGCGGGCGGTGCCGCCGGAGACGTAGGCGTCGTGCAGGCGCACGGTGGAGGGGCGGATGCCGTACAGGTCCTGCAGGTCGGAGCCGACGTAGGCGAAGCGGTGCTGCAACGGCTCCACCCGCCCGACGCCGGGCACGGCCGCCAACTGCTGCGCCGTCGCCCTGGTCTGGGAGACGGTGACGTCGGCGCCGTTGGTCAGCTCGGCATCCACCTGGGCCTGCTGACGGTAGGTGGTGTCGAAGACGGAGGTGGACACGGCGAACGCGACGGCCAGCGCCGCCAGGGTGGCCGCCCGGGCCAGCGGGGCACGCTGGCGCGTCAGCATCGCCGAGACGGTGCCCGCCAGGCCCCCGGTCAGCGGCCGGACCGCCCAGGTGATGGGCAACGTCCTGGTCAGGCGCCAGATCAGCAGCCCGGCGCCGGTCCACAGCAGGGCCGGTCCGGCGAAGGCCCAGTAGTCGACCGACAGCTGGGGCAGGCCCTCGGGGACCAGGACGAGCTGGTAGCCGTTCTTGCTGGTGATCCAGAAGATCACCGCGGATCCTGCCAGCAGCCACAGGTCCAGCCCGTACCGCAACCAGGCGGGCGATCGGCGCGATCCGCCGACCGGACGGCGAGCTGCCGCCACGGTGGTGGCACGCAGCGTGGGCGGCAGCACGGTGACGGCCGCGACCAGCAGTCCCAGAGCGGCCGCCCACCACGAAACGTTCGCCGATCCGAACAGCACCCGCCCGGCCAGCGCGGCCAGCCCCAGGCCGGCCAGCACTCCTGCCACGCCCACCAGCGCCGTCTCGGCCAGCGCGAGCCGCACCAGCGTGCCCCTGGAGGCGCCCCTGGTACGCAACAGCGCCTGATCGGCCGTCCGCCGCGGTGCGCCCGCCCGCGTCACGAGACCGGCGAGCAGGGCCGCCAGCACGACCGCCGGCGCGCCCAGGAACAAGAACAGCACCTGCGAGTACAGGGCGTCCTCGCGGGCGGCGTCCAGGGCCGCGCCGAGGTTGTCGCCGACCAGGCCGCTGCCGGCCATGCGCTCCTCCAGGTTGCGCGCCTGCCCGGTGACCGCGGTGTAGGCGGCGGCCGGGTCGGGCGGCAGCCGGTGGTCGATGCGGACGTGGAACTGGGTGCGTACCCGGTCGCGCGGGATGCCGTCGAACAGCCGGTGCCAGTCGGCCTCCGGCAGCAGCAGCACGTTGTCGGGGGGCGCCTGCGGCTGCGCGCCGGGCGGCGCGCCGACGCGCTGGAACAGCGAGTCGGCGGCGGGCAGCTCCACCACCCCGGTAACCGCCACCGTCGCGTCCGGCAGCCCAGGACGGCGGACGGTGACACTGGCTCCGGGCTGGGCGTGCAGGTTGGCGGCGGTCTGCTGGGCCAGCAGCGGCCCGTTCGCGTTACCGGCGAGCAGGCGCAGCTCGCCGGGGAAGACAGCGGCGTAGTCGGCGGGGAGCCCGAGGACCTGGCCCGCGCCGGTGGTCAGCGTCTGCCCGGCCTGGCGGGACTCCAGCCCGTCGACGCGGGCGAAGCTCACCCGCCTGGACGTGCCGGGCATCGGTACGGACACGCTCTGGCCGGGCTGCTGTTCCACCTGCCAGTCGACCGCCACCCGCTGGATCGAGCGGGCCGTCATGGTGGCCTTCGCAGTTGCGAGGAACGCGCCCAGCGCGGCGGGAAGCGCCACGGCGAGCGCGATGCCCGCCGCGGCCGCGGCCAGCCTGCCTGTCCGGCGGGCCAGCAGGCCGCGCAGCCAGATGAGGATCAGCATGACAGCGCTCCGTCGCTCATCGTCCAGGAGGCGGGCAGCCGGGAGGCGACCAGCGGATCGTGGGTGGCGACCACAAGGGCCGCCTCCAGCCGGGAGGCCACCCCGACGAGCAGGTCCACCACTCTGCGGGCCAGGTCCGAGTCGAGCTGTGCCGTGGGCTCGTCCGCGATGATCAGGCGCGGCTCGGCGGCCAGCACGCGGGCTACCGCCACGCGCTGTGCCTGCCCGCCCGACAGCTCCTCGGGCAGCGACCCGGCCAGACCGGCCAGACCGATCGTGGCCAGCGCGATCAGCGCCCGCTTCTTGGCCTCGGCTTCTTCGACACCCGCGATGATCAGCGGCAGCGCGACGTTCTCGACGACGGTGAGCGGGGGCAGCAGGCTCGGCCCCTGGAAGACCACGCCGACGCGGCCTCGCGGGCGGTCGTCGAGGGCGGGCCAGCCGATCCGGCCCGCCGTGGGCCGGTCGAGCCCGGCCAGCAGGTGCAGCAGTGTCGTCTTGCCCGACCCAGACGGGCCGGTGATCGCGACCTGCTGTCCCGGCCGCAGCTCGCAGGTGACGCTGTGCACGGCGACCAGGGCGTTCGCCCCCTTGCCGTACGAGCGGGCCAGCCCCTGGCAGGTGACCAGCGCGGTGATGCCCGCCGCCCGATCCTTGGCCTCCACGGTCATGTCGCCCGGCCGTCCTTCAGCTCCAGGACGCGGTCGGCCAGCCGCCGCACGGCCGGGCTGTGCGAGGCGATCACCACGGCGGTCCGCTCACCCGCCTGCCTGCGGATCAGCCGCAGCACGGGCCCCTCCGTGTGCTGGTCGAGCTCGCCGGTGGGCTCGTCGGCCAGCAGCAGCGCCGGACGGTTGGCCAGCGCCACCGCCAGCCCCGCGCGGGCCGCCTCGCCCCCGGACAGCTGGCTCGGCCATGCCCGCGCCCTGGCCGCCAGCCCCAGACCGGCCAGCAGCTCGTCGCGCAGGCGACGATCGCGCCGCCCCGCCAGCCGCTGGGCCAGATCGACGTTGGCCGCGACCGTCAGATGCTCGATCAGGTTGCCACTCTGGAACAGCACGCCCACCAGCCGGGCGCGCAGCGCCGCGCGCTCGGCTTCGGGCCGGTGACTGATGCGGTGGCCATCCACCCTGACGGTGCCGCCGTCCGGGTCGTCCAGCCCGCCCAGACAGGCCAGCAGCGTGGACTTGCCTGACCCCGACGGGCCGCTGACCAGCACGACCTCCCCCGCAGCGACATCAAGGCTGACGCCGCGCAGCGCCCTGGTCTCCTCATCACCCGACCGGTAGAACCGGTAGAGCTCTTCGGCCTGCACGATCACGACGCCGTCCAGTGGAAGGAGTCCGACACCGTCCGCCACGGGTCCACGTTGTCCGCGCCGACCGGCCCGGACAGGGTCAGGATCGCCTCGCGCCTGGCCCGGTAGAAGATGTAGCGCTCGACCTCGTCCTTGACGACCTTGCCGGTGACCGGGTCGGGGCTGCTGCCTGCGCGGTAGACGATCCGCACGGCCTTGCCGCCCTTCCTGCTCACCGTGTCCACCGTGCGAATGTTGCTGCTGGGCACCCCGCTCCTGACCGACGCCTCGGTCGGCGGGAGGGCGGCGGGCCTGGTCTCGATGCGAATGCTGTTGAGCTTGTCGGTGAAGCTCGCCCCGGTGGGCAGGTCCGTGCGCGCCCACCCTTCGGGCACCTTCACCTCATACGGTTGCCCGGGGTGCCGGTAGGCGACGAAGACGGTGTCGTCCGGGATGTCGCCCGGCGGATTCGACTCCGTGGGCCGCGGGGCCGGGGTGTCGTTGCCCGCGGCCGCCTGTGTCCGTACCTGCGTCTGTGTCTGAGGCTGGGTCTGGGTCTGGGCGGGCGTCGCTGCCGAGCAGCCTGCCGCCAGCCCTGCCGTGACCAGGACGATGACGCTCTGCCGTACCTTCATGCCTCCCACGCTAGGAACAGGCCGGCAAGCGCCCGCTCAACGACGGGTTAGCGGGGCGTTTACCTACCATCTGCCACCCTGGAACAGTGACAGCGCAGGGCGTGCCGCTGCGGCGGCGGGTGCTGGTGGTGATCGTCAGCGTGACCGCCCTTGCCGTCGCGCTCTTTCTGGTGCCCCTGGCGATCGCGGTGAACATCCTGTACCACGACCAGACGGTGGCCGCCCTGCAACGCGACGCCGCCTGGGTCGCCGCCGCCGTCCCCGACGAACCACGGGGGTCGTTGAAGCTGCCGACGGGCCTGCCGGGCGACCTGGCCATCGGCGGCTACACCACGGCCGGCGCCCGCCTGTTCGGCAACGGCCCCGCCCTCTCCCACCTGGCAACCTCCAGCAAGGACGGCCGCGTCCACGACGCGGTGGAGGAAGGCTTCCTGGCAGTGTCCGCCCCCGTCCCCTCCGACGAGGGCCCCGCGCTGATCATCCGAGTGGCGACGCCGAACGCACAGGTCGAACAGCGCATCCACCAGGCATGGCTGCTCATGGGCGGGCTGGCGCTGATCGTGATCGCCCTGGCCGCGGGCGCGGCCGTGCGGCAGTCGGCCCGGCTCGCCGCACCCCTGGAGCGGCTGACCGCCGCGGCCCAGGCACTCGGCGGCGGCGACTTCAGCGTCCGCACCGCACCCTCCGGGCTACGCGAGGCCGATCAGGCCGCACAAGCGCTGGAGTCGACGGCACGCCGCCTCGGCGACGTGCTCGCCCGCGAGCGGGCCTTCAGCGCCGACGTCTCCCACCAGTTGCGCACCGGGCTGACCGGCCTGCTGCTCGGCCTGGAATCGGCGCTGTCCCGGCCCGGCACAGACCTGGCCCCCGCGGTCCAGGCCGCGCTGAGCAGGGGCGAGCGGCTGCAGGAAGTCCTCGACGATCTCGTACGGCTCAGCCGCGACAACCGCACGCCCGCCGAGCGGCTCGACGTGGACGCGCTGATGGAGGAGATCCGGCAAGAATGGCACGGCCCGCTGGCCCAAGTGGGCCGCCGCCTGACCATCACCGTGGAACCCGCACTGCCGCCGGTGACCGCCCAGCCCGCCGCGGTCCGGCAGATCCTGCGCGTCCTGCTTGACAACGCCTTGCGGCACGGCCGGGGAGAGGTCGCCGTCACTGTCTCCGACGTGGGCCCCGGCATGGCCGTCGAGGTGAGCGATCACGGGCCGGGCATGGCCACGGACAGCGACCCGTTCGTCAGGTCCAGCGGACACAGCCACGGCATTGGCCTGGCCCTGGCCCGGTCACTGGCCGAGGCCGAGGGCGGCAGGCTGGTACTCAGCCGCGCCAGTCCCCCGCTGTTCAGCCTGCTGCTCCCCGGTCACGACGCCTGACGCCGGACGGGTGGCGAGCGGCGGCGAGTCATGGCTCGTAGCGGTAGCCGCGCCCCCGTACTGTGACGATCCGCTCCATCGGTTCGCCGTGCTCGGCCAGCTTGCGGCGCAGCGCGAACACGTGCACATCCAGCGTCTTGGTGGGGCCGAACCAGTTCTCGTCCCACACCTCGTCCATCAGCTGCTCGCGGGTCACCACCTCGCCCGCCCGGCTGACCAGCGCCGCCAGCAGGTCGAACTCCTTGGGCCGCAACACCACCTCCGCCTGCCCGACGTAGGCGCGCCGCGCAGGCAGGTCGAGGCGCAACCGCCCGGCCGTCAGTATGCGCTCCCCCGGTGCCGGGCCACGTCGCCGCAGATGCGCGCGGATCCTGGCCATCAGCTCGGTCAACCGGAACGGCTTGGTCAGGTAGTCATCAGCCCCCGCGTCCAGCGCCACCACGACCTCGAACTCCTGCGTACGAGCCGTCAGCACGACGATCACCGTGTCCGGCACCCTCAAACGCAGCCGCCGGCACAGGGACACCCCGTCCACATCGGGCAGCCCCAGATCCAGCAGGACGAGATCCGGCTGGTGCCGCTCGGCCGCCTGCACCGCCTCGGCCCCGTCCTCGGCTGGTTCCGCCTCGTACCCCTGGGCGGCCAGCGCCTCGACCAGCTCGGACCGAATGACCAGATCGTCCTCCACGACCAGTACACACGCCATGCGGCCGATGCTACGAGGTGCGGGGCTTCCCCATAGACGTGGACACCCATTTCAAGCGGCAGGCTTTAGGCTAGCTGTCGTCTTCTCATAGTCGATCGGACTGAGCTGGTCGAGGCGGGAGTGCCGCCGGACCGTGTTGTAGCGGGTGATCCAACGGAACACGGCGAGGTGGGCGGTGCGGGCGTCGGGCCAGCTGTGTGCGCCCTGCAGCGTCTCGCGTTTCAGGCTCGCGTTGAAGGGCTCGGCCGCCGCGTTGTCGGCGCCGGTGCCGACAACGCCGCGCGAGCGGGTGACGCCGAGCGGCTCTGGCTCTCTCGGTGATCTAGTCACGGAGCGTAGGAATACTCGGTCACATGTAGCGGAGGACGCGGATCCGAAGCAGATCGAAGTTCGCCCGGCCAAACATCTGCCGCTTCAGGAATTTGATCTTGTTGACGGTGCCCTCGACGGCGCCGCTGCTGTAGGGCAGGGTCAGCCCGGCTTGCACCGCGGCGTGGTCGCGGCGGAGCCCAGCGGCGAAGGCCGTCAGATGGGGAAGGACTTCCGCGTCGGCGGTGACCGCGGCGATCCAGGCGTCCAGCAAATGCCCGTCGCGGTTGGTCATCATCGTGGCGAAGGTGCGGACGTGTCCGGCTGCGCTATCCAGCTCGGGGCAGCGGTTCAGGAGTTCGGCCATGTGGCCCCGGTTGTCGGCGTCCAGATGGTCAGGGTGAGACATGATTCAGCCGGTGACGCGGCGGGGCTTGGGTGGCAGGCAGGGTTCTTGCCGCACGTTTCTGGTGGCCGCGTAGCGGCTTGAGCCAGCCCTGGACGGCGCGTCGGCTCCGGTGAAGCCTTGGGCGTTGATCTCGGCGTGGAACTGGATGGCGTTCGTGCAGCCTTCGTTCCAGCGCCGGGTGAGGTAGGGCTTGAACTGATCCAGCTTGCTGCTGCGGCTCAGAGTCGGGGCCAGGAGTACATCCACGCTGGTGGCGCCCGCGTACTTGCGGGCAGTACGGAAGGCCAGGCCAAGCTGACGGCTGATCGCATTCAGGGACGCGCCGCCGTTCTTCAGCGCTTGCACCTGGGTGTAGCGCTCCTGCATCCGCGTCACTATCGGCCGTTCGTTGCCGTAGGAGTCCAATACCTTGGGCCGCTCGACGGGTTCGACCTCGCGGCCGGTCTCCTCCTTGATCGCGGTGCCTGGTTCCAGGGCTTCGTGCAGGCAGGATCGGTGTGTGCGGACCGTCTTGTCCACCGCGTCGGCGAGGTTCTGCCACAATGGAAACGATCGGCGACCTGGACCGCCTCGGGGGCACCCTGCCGGGCGCCGTCGGCATAGGAGCCGGCCCGTTCCCGGCAGATCACCTCGACCCCGGGATGGCCCTTTCGCCAAGCCGCCAAGTCCTCAGCGGTCCGGCCGTCCAGCAGATCAACAGGACGATGGGTATCCATGTCCACCAGGACGGTGCCGTAGGAGTTTCCGCGCCTCTCGGCGAAGTCGTCGACGCCCAGCACCGTGACCTGCCCCACCTCCGGATCGGGCAATGCCCGGAGCATCCGCAGCAGCGTGGAGCGGCCGACCGGCGCACCTGCCAGGACGGCCAGACGGGCACCGGCTCGCCCGGCCAGCGCGATCACGATCGAGGCCAGCAGCGTGCGCAACGCGGTGCTGCGACGGGCATGCCGCCGCGTCAGCCCATCAACCTGCTCAGCGAAGATCCCCCCGCTCGCAGGTGAACGCGCTGCAGAAGAAACGGCGTACCTCCAGCTCGACCTTGACCGGCCGTCCGCACGCGGCCAGATCCCACACAGTCCGTCGGTACCGGCTGTGCACTCGGGCCGACGGCAGCCCACACTCCGGACACGAAGTCTCGGGCACCACCGTGCGCGCTGCGATCAGCACATGGTCACCAAGGTCCTCAACAGCCAGGACCTGCACATCCTTGAGAGAAGGGCAGAACAAACGGAGGCAGCAGGCATCCTCACCCGTCGGCGTTTGCAGCACGATTGACCCCACGGCCGCTCGGTCACGTCCACGGACGTGGTGTATGAATCGATCTGCGCGTGATCCTGTTTCTGCAGGTTAAGCGGTGAGTGTCTGTGGGATCTGGTTCTGGGCGGGTGTGTCGCCCGGGATCACCCGCATCCGGGCTTTGGCCAGCACGTCCAGACCCATGTAGCGGCGGGCTTCTGTCCATTCGTCGGTCTGCTCGGCCAAAACGGCACCGACCAGGCGGACGATCGCGGCCCGATCGGGGAAGATACCGACCACGTCGGTGCGGCGGCGGATCTCCTTGTTCAGCCGCTCCTGTGGATTGTTGGACCAGATCTGTTTCCAGACCTCGCGAGGGAAGACGGCGAAGGCCAGCAGGTCCTCGCGGGCGCCGTCCAGATGCTCGCAGGCGGCCGGATACTTGGCCTCCAACGCGTCGATCACCCAGGCATGCTGGGTGCGGACCTGCTCGCTGGTGGGCTGGTCGAAGATGGTGCGCACCAGCGTGGCCACCCACGGCTGCGCCGATTTCGGAACGGTGGTGAGCAGGTTGCGCAGGTAGTGGGTGCGGCAGCGCTGCCAGGCCGCGCCCGGCAGGCTCGCGCCGATCGCCTCGACCAGTCCGCGGTGCGCGTCGGAGATCACCAGCTGCACCCCGGACAGGCCGCGCGCGACCAGGCCGCGCAGGAACGCCAGCCAGCCCGCGCCGTCCTCGGCCGAGGTGACCTCCAGCCCGAGGATCTCCCGCTGCCCGTTGGCGTTCACAGCGGTGGCGACCAGGGCGTGCACGTTGATCGTGCGGCCGCCCTCACGCACCTTCTGCGTCAACGCATCCAGCCAGACGAACGTGTAGGGGCCGGCATCCAACGTCCGGGTGCGGAAGGCCTCGACCTGCTCATCCAGGGTCTTGGCCATCTGAGACACCTGGCTCTTGGAGATGTGTTTGATGCCGAGCTGCTCGACCAGCTTGTCCACCCGCCGAGTCAATGCCGTTGCGTTTGCATGCATAGTGGAGTAACTCCATCACTATGGGTGAAGAAGGCTGTCCAGAGGTGGGATTGAGCGTTCTCACGCGATGGTGCCCGCCGGAGCTGATAGATGCGGCCATCGCCAAGTGCGGGCGGTATGAGCGGAGACGTCGCCTGCTCTCGACCCGGATGATGGTCTACTTCGAAATGGCACGCTGCCTGTTTCCGCATCTGGGCTACGAGCACGTGCTGCGCGAGCTGGTACCCGCCGACGCCGAAGAGACCGGCCCTTGGCACGTCCCCAACAAGTCCTCGCTGTGTCGTGCCCGGCGACGCGTGGGGCCAGCCGTGCTGCAGGAAGTCTTTGACCAGGTCACCGGCCCGATGGCCAGCCTTGATGCATGCCCATCAGCATTCTGGCGAGGACTTCGACTCACTGCGTTCGACGGCACCGCGCTCGCCGTCGCCGACACTCCAGCCAACGCCGCAGCCTTCCTGCGCAAAGGCGCTAACATCCTGGAGAAATACGGATATCCGCAGGTAGAGCTCGGTATCTTATTCGAGATCGGGACACACTCGATCATCGCCGCAGCGGTCGGCGAACGGGACGACAACGAGATAACCCTCGCCAGCCAACTCGTGCCAGCCACCGGTCCGAACACCCTCGTGCTAGCCGATCGCAACATGCTGGGTGTCGAGTTATGGCATGCCTTCACCAGTACCGGCGCCCACCTCCTGTGGCGCATCCGGCCCAAGGTGGCCCGCCATCGCGTCGGTGACCTGCCCGACGGCAGCTACCTCGCCACCGTGCGCATCGGCTCAAACCGAGCCAAGCAACGCCGACGAACCAACCGCGACATACCCGCCCAGGTCACCGTCCGCGTCATCGAATACCACCTCGGCGAAGGGCGGGAACTCTACCGACTGGCCACCTCATTACTCGACCCCACCCTGGCTCCAGCCAGCGAACTGGCCGTCCTCTATCACCAACGCTGGGAGGCCGAAGTCGCCTACGCCAAACTGAAGACACAGCAGCGCGGCACGGGCACCGTCTTACGCTCCCACTATCCGGACGGCATCCGCCAAGAGATCTGGGCCCAGCTGATTGTGCACCACCTCACCCAGACGCTTATCTACCACGCAGCCCAGGCGACCCCGCCCATCGACCCCGACGAAATCTCATTCCGCAGGGCTCAACAAGCCGTCCGACGTAACCTCGGCCGGCCGCTATCTCCCCGTTGGCAACGCCGAGCACTTCACCGGACAGTCACCGAATTGCGTTCCCACCCCGTCGAGGACAGACGCCATCGGCACTGCCCGCGCAGACTCAAACGCGTCAGCGCCCGCTTCGCCCGCCTCAGACCCGGCTCACGCTCTTCCTCTCCATCGACTCCACTACCGACCGTCACTCTCGCTGGCAAACCGCCATAAGGCAACGGCATTGACCCACCGGGTGGACAAGCTGATCGAGCAGCTCGGTATCAAGCACATCTCCAAGAGCCAGGTCAGCCAGATGGCCAAGACACTGGATGAGCAGGTCGACGCGTTCCGGACCCGGGCGCTGGATGCCCGCCCCTACACCTTCGTCTGGCTGGACGCCCTGACACAGAAGGTGCGCGAGGGCGGCCGGATCATCAACGTGCACGTCCTGGTCGCGACCGGGGTCAACGCTGACGGCCGGCGTGAGATCCTCGGCCTGGAGGTCACCTCGGCCGAGGACGGCGCGGGCTGGCTGGCGTTCCTGCGCGGCCTGGTCGCCCGCGGTCTGTCCGGGGTGCAACTGGTCATCTCCGACTGCCATGCCGGTCTCGTGGCCGCGATCGGCGCTACCCTGGCCGGCGCGTCCTGGCAGCGGTGTCGCAGCCACTACCTGCGCAACTTGCTGACCTGCGTCAGCAAGTCCGCGCAGCCGTTCGTGGCCACCTTGGTGCGCACCGTCTTCGACCAACCCGACGCCGCCTCGGTGCGTTCTCAGCACGCCTGGGTGGTGCAGACGCTGGAGGCCAAGCATCCGGCCGCCGCCGAGCATCTCGACGCCGCCCGGGAGGATCTGATCGCCTTCGCCGCCTTCCCGCGCGAGATCTGGCCGCAGATCTGGTCCAACAACCCGCAAGAGCGGTTGAACAAGGAGATCCGCCGCCGCACCGACGTGGTCGGGATCTTCCCCGACCGGCCATCGATCATCCGGCTGGTCGGCGCGGTGCTGGCCGAGCAGACCGATGAGTGGGTCGAAGCCCGCCGCTACATGGGCCTGGACGTCCTGGCCAAGGCCCGCGTCCGGGTGATCTGCGGCGACACACCAGCACAGAACCCGCTCCCACAGACACTTACCGCTTAACCTGCAGAAACAGGATCACGCGAAGATCGATTCATACACCACGTCCGTGGACGTGACCCTGTCTCGCTGGGCCAGCAGCCAACTCATCCGCAAGATCGGCCGGGTATCCACACCGCCCGGCCGATCTCTTCAGCACTCTTGCCAACAACCCAAAAGCCTCAACTGCCTGGCCTTGGGCGAGCCCCATCCGCTGCTACCGGAATCGTCTGCCGTTCCGTCCCGACCGGCGACTGACAACCGGTGCGGTGATGGTCACGGGGATGCCTGAGGGAGCCTGGGCGCCCGTGATACGCCTCAGCTCGGCCTCGCCCGAACGGACCTCGCTGGTCTGCGGGACGAT
>NZ_JBITEZ010000042.1:0-11054 GCF_044455665.1 Nonomuraea sp. NPDC051191
CCGGCGCCTGGCGTCAGCAGGACACCGGCACCGTCCCCCTGTCGGTCAAGAAGTAACACCCGCACAGCGCGTACACGACGAAGGGCGTTCCCCGATCACGGGGAACGCCCTTCTCGCATGTCAAGGAACGGCGAACGCCACTTCCGCCCAGCCGTCATACTGACACCCCGGACGACCGGAGTGACGAGGCGGTGACCGTACGTGATGGATCGAGGGCCCGACGAGGCGCTGAACCTCGCCGTCCTTCGCGTGCGCGGCCCGGAGGAGGCCGTGGCGGGGGCGGGCTTCCTGATCGCGCCTGACCTGGCCCTGACCTGCGCGCACGTCGTCTCGGGCGCGCTGGGCCGTCCGGAGGGGCCGCCGCCGTCCGACGCCTGGGTCACCGTCGAACTGCCCTTCGCCGACGACCCGGCCCCCGTGCGGGCCCGCGTCGAGCACTGGGTCCAGACCGCCGACGACGGCTCGGGCGACATCGCCGTCCTGCGGCTGGAGGCCGCGCCCCCGGGCGGGCGCCCGCTGCGCATGGCCGAGCCGCGCAGCGTGTGGGGCCACCGCGTGGCCGTGGCCGGGTTCCCGCACGGCCTGCGGGGCGGCGGCTGGCACACCGGCCGGCTGCTCGGCGGCACCCAGCAGGGCTGGCTCCAGTGCGCCCCCGACGAGCCCGGCGGCGTGCCGATCGAGAGCGGCTTCAGCGGCAGCCCCGTCTGGGACGTCGAGCTCGGCGACGTCGTCGGCATGGTCGTCGCGGCCCAGCCAGGCGGCCCCCGCCAGGCGTTCGTGATCCCCACCCGGTCGCTCACCCGCGCCGTCCCCGCCCTGGCCGCCACCGTACGGCCGGCCTCGCCCTTCCGCGGGCTGTCGGCCTTCCGCGAGGGCGACGCCGCGGTCTTCTTCGGCCGCGACGCCGAGACCGCCCGGATCCAGCGCCTCCTGCGCGCCCACTCCGAGGTCACGCTCACCGGCCCGTCCGGCTGCGGCAAGTCCTCGCTGGCGCTGGCCGGGGTCGTGCCCGCGATGCGCCGCGAGGGCTGCGAGATCGTCGTCCTGCGGCCCTCGGCCGTGCGTTCCTGGCCGGACGCCCTCGCCGCCGAACTGGCCGCCCTGTCGCACCCGGGCCTGACCGGGGCCGAGGCGCTGGCCAGGGCCGACGCGTTGCGCGAGCCGCTGAGGAACGGCAGGCTGCCCGACGTCGTCGCCCAGGTGCTGCGCGACACCGGCGCCACCGGGCTGCTGCTCGTCGTCGACCAGGCGGAGGAACTGCTGGTCGGCGTGGAGGAGCAGGCGGCCGAGGCGGCCCGGGTCCTGGCCGCGGCCCGCGCGTGCGCGGCCGTCCGGGTGCTGTTCACGCTGCGGGCCGACTTCCTGCCCGCCGCCCTGTCCCATCCCGCCCTCGGCGGCGCGCTCGGCCGCGAGACGTACGGGCTCACCCCCATGACCCGCGACCAGCTCCGGGAGGTCGTCGAGGCGCCGCTGGACGCCGTCCCCGCCGTGACGTACGACCCCGGCCTGGTGGACCGCATCCTGGCCGACGCCGGCACCGCGCCCGGCGCCCTGCCGCTGATCGGCTTCCTGCTCGACCGCCTCTGGCACGAGCAGCAGGGCGGCCGCATCAGCCACACCTCCTACGAGGCGTGCCGCGGCGTACGCGGGGCCCTGGCCGCGCAGGCCGAGCAGGTCTGGGCGGCGTGCGTGCCCGAGCAGGACAGCGCCGCCGGCCAGGAGCTGCTGTCCCGGCTCGTCCGGGTCGCCGCCGGGGCGCACGCGCCGCTGCGCAGGCGGGTCGCCCGCGAGGAGGCGGGGGAGGAGCGCTGGCGGCTGGCCGGCCGCCTGGCGGCCGGGCGGCTGCTCGTCATGGACACCGGCGAGGACGGCCGCCAGACCGTCGAGCTGGCCCACGAGGCGCTGATCGCCGAATGGCCGCGGCTGGCCGGGATCGTGGCGGCGGACCTGAAGTTCCTCGAATGGCGCGACCTGCTCCACCAGGACATGCGCCGCTGGCGGCAGGCCGGGCAGGCCCCCGACCGGCTGCCGGGGCCGCCCGAGCTGGCCGCCGCCGCCCGCTGGCTCGCCGAGCGGCCCGCCGACCTGACCGAGGGCGAGCACGACTACCTGCGCCAGGGCCGCCGCCGGCAGCGCGCACGCACGCTGCGCCGCCGGGGCGCGATCACCGGCGCGGGGGTGGCGCTGCTGACCGTCGTCTCGCTGGTCGCCTGGACGCTCTACCAGGGCCGCATCGGCGACCAGCGCGCCGCCGAGGCCCGCTCCCGCGCGCTGGCGGGCGCCTCGGCCGACCTGGCCGGACGCGATCCCGAGCTGTCGTCGCTGCTCGCGGTCGGCGCCTACCGCGCGGCCCCCACCCAGGAGGCCAGGACCCAGCTCCTGCAACGCTACGTCGAGCACCGCTACACCAAGGGGGTGGCCACGGGCGCGCTCGGCTCGCTCACCGCGGCCGACGCCAGCGACGACGCCCGCGTCCTGCTGGCCACGACCGCCTCCGCCGCCGGCCGGGCCACGCTGTTCACCCGCGGCCCCGAGGGCCGCTACCGGCCCACCCACCTGCCCGACCGGGGCGGCACCAGCCATCCGGCAGTCTCCGCCGACGGCGGCCTCGTCGCCTACGCCGTCGAGGACGGCAGCATGGTCTGGCACCGCGTCGACCCCGACGACGGCGAGCTGCTGGACCAGGGCCACGTCCTGGACCGCCAGGACCGGCAGGCCCTGGCCGACGAGCCCGCCGCCGACATCAGGGCCGACGGCGACGACGGCTGGATCGCGACCGCCGGCCCGAAGAAGCTCGTCCTGCAGTCGCTCGGCACCACCGGCGCGGCCCGCACCTGGGTGTACGACCTCCCCGCCGACCTCGTCCGCTTCGGCCCCGACGCCACCACCCTGGTCGCCAGGGAGAAGGGCGTGGCCAAGGTGTACAGCAGCAAGGGCAGCCCGGCGTGGCAGGAGCTCACCGTCCGCACCCTCGGCCCGGCCGACGGCCTGGCCGTCTCCGGCGCCGGCGCCACCGCCGTGACCTGCCGCAACAGCGACGACGGCCGCACCGCCACGTACACGGGGTACGCGGTGAGCGACGGCGCGCGGCTGGGCGGCTTCAGCGCCGGACGCCCGTGCGGCCCCTTCGTCGTCGACCGAGAGGGGCGGCGGGTGGCCGAGCAGGGCGCCTCCGGCTGGGAGCTGGTCGACCTGGCCGAGGGCGTCACCCTGTCACGCACCTGGATCGACGCCCAGACCGCCCCGACCGGCGCCGAGACGGGCGCCGCCCCGGTCGCGCTGGTGGGCGCCCCGGGCGCGCAGGAGCTGCTCACCAGGTCGTCCGAGACCATGGTGCTGACCGCGCTGCGCGAGGGCGAGCAGCGCGTCGGCAACCCGGCACTGCTCCAGGGCGGGCAGCGGATGGTCGCCCAGGTCGACGGCGGCGCCCGCCTGCGCCTCATGGAGACCGGCGATCCGCAGCGCACCCTGGCCGACGTCGCGCGCACGAAGAGCCCGAAGGGCCTGAACGCCTACGGCGACCCCGTCGCGGACGAGTCCGGACGCCTCCTCGCCGACGCCGTCGGCCCCGCGAAGGTCGCCGTCCGCGCGCTGCCCTCGCTCACCCCCGTCACCGAGGTCGCCACCGCCCGGCCGCCGCAGGGCGCGCAGCTCACGTACTTCTTCAAGGACGGCGACCTGTTCACCTTCGCCGGCCGCCGCCTGGAGCGCTGGGATCCGGCCACCGGCCGCCGCAAGAGCGCCTTCGACGTCGCCGGCCCCGGCACGGTCGTGACGGAGGTGCAGGTCAGCCCGTGGAGCGCGGACCACCTGATGATCGCCGTGCAGGGCGCCGACTACCTGCGCACGATCGACCTGCGCACCGGCGAGGAGGTCAAGGACCGGCGGCTGACCGTGGGCTCCGACGTCGTCAGCGGGTTCGTCCTCGACCGCGCGGGCACCCACCTGCTGCTGTTCCGCAACGGCATGCTGCCCGAGGTGTGGCTCACCCACCCGCTCAGGAAGGTGCTCGGCCCGCTGCGTTCGGCGGGCGAGAACATCCGCGGCGGCGAGCGCATGACGTCGATGATGCCGGAGAACGCGGGCAGGCTGTTCCTGTTCGGCGAACGGGAGATCCGCGTCTTCGGGCTCGGCGAGACCCAGGTGTCCTACGAGGAGGGCTACACCTTCCGCCAGGCCCAGGACTTCCTGGAGATCTCGCCCGACGGCGCGCTGCTGCTGCGGCTCAAGGGCGGCGACAGCGTCACGGGCTACTCCACCGACCTGCTCCGGCTGGACGTGGACACCTGGCGGCGGCGGCTGTGCGAGGTGTTCGGCCGCCCGTTCACCCCGGACGACCGGCAGCAGGTGCCGATCGCCCTGCCGGAGGCCGTCTGCTGACGGTCACGGCTTGCGCCCGACCCCGCCCAGGAACGTGTGATACGTGATCCCCAGATCCGGCCGGTATCCCGGCTCGGGGCGCCACTCGGCCAGCGGCACCAGACCGGGCTCCAGCAGCTCCAGGCCGTCGAAGAAGGCGAGGATCTCCTCGCGGGTGCGCCACCGCCCGGTGCCCATGGTGTCGTTGAAGAGCCGCTCGGCCTCGAACGCCTGCCGCGACACCTCCGGGCGCTCCTCCATCGGGTTGTGGAAGCTGGAGACGGCGACGTGGCTGCCCGGCGCCAGCCGGGCGACCAGGCGGCGGGCGATGCCGGCCGGGTCCTCCTCGTCCGACAGGTGGTGCAGGATGCCGAACAGCAGCAGGCCCACCGGCTCGTCGAGGTCGATGAGCTGCCTGGTCTCGGGGTGGTCGAGGATGTCGTCCGGCCGGCGGATGTCGGCCTCGATGACGGTGGTGCCGTCGTCCACGGCCAGCAGCGCCCGGCCGTGGACCAGGACGATCGGGTCGTGGTCGACGTAGACGACCCGGCAGCCCGGCGCGGCCGCCTGGGCGATCTCGTGCACGTTGCCCTGCGTGGGCAGGCCCGACCCGATGTCCAGGAACTGGCGGATGCCCGCCTCGACGGCCAGGTCGCGGACGACGCGCGCCAGGAAGTCCCGGTTCGACCGGGCCGCCTGCGGGGCGTCCGGGGCGATCCCGAGCGCCATCTGGGCCACCTCGCGGTCGATCTCGAAGTTGTCCTTGCCGCCGAGCATGTAGTCGTAGACGCGGGCGACGCTGGGCTTGGTCGTGTCCACGCCCGGGATGGGCGTTCCCTGCTCGTCGTCGGCCACGGTGGCTCCTTCGGTTGCGTCGGGCGAGTCCGGCTGGCGTGATCATACGTCCCGGAACGCCGGAAATCAGGTCCCGATGCGACCGTACGGCCTACGGGATTCCCGGGGCCCGCGTTGACATGATGGGCCCATGACGATCGAACCATTGGCCCCGGACACGCTGCTCACCACCACCCGCAGCGTGCGCAGGCGCCTCGACCTGTCCCGCCTGGTCCCGGCGTCGCTGGTCCGCGAGTGCCTGGAGGTCGCGCTCCAGGCGCCCAGCGGCGGCAACCGGCAGGGGTGGCACTGGATCGTGGTCACCGACCCCGACCGCCGCAAGGCGATCGGCGACTACTACCGGCGCTCGTGGAACGCCTACTCCACCTCCGGCGGCTCGGCCCGGTCGATGTTCAGGGACGACCCGGCGCGGACGGCGGCCCAGGAACGCGTCAGTGACAGCGCCGCCTACCTGGCCGAGCACATGGGCGACGTCCCGGTGCTGGTGATCGGCGCGATCGAGCTCCCCGGCGGCCGGCTGCCCGAGGGCAACCAGGCCGGGCTGTGGGGCTCGCTGCTGCCCGCCGCGTGGAGCTACATGCTCGCCGCCCGCGCCCGCGGCCTCGGCAGCGCGTGGACCACCCTGCACCTGGAGTACGAGAGCGAGATCGCCGAGCTGCTCGGCATCCCGGCCGAGGTGCGCCAGGGCGTGCTGCTGCCCACCGCGTACTTCACGGGGGAGACCTTCAAGCCGGCCGCGCGGCAGCCGCTGGACGAGGTCCTGCATCTCGACCGCTGGTGAACCGGCGACCTCCCCGGTGCGCCTGACGTGAGGACATGCGCCTGACCGCCTTCACCGACATCTCCCTGCGCATCGTCATGCGCCTGGCCGTCGCGGGGGAGGAGGAGCCGCTGACCACCCGCGAGGTCTCCGGCATGCTCGCCCCGACCTCTGGCCGGCCGTCTAACCCTGCTCGACGCCGTTCGCCGCGATCACCCCGCGGTACCAGTGGGCGCTGTCCTTCCAGGTGCGCTCCAGCGTGCCGCGGTCCACCCGGACGACGCCGAACCGCTTGGCGTAGCCGTGCGCCCACTCGAAGTTGTCCATCAGGGACCACAGGAAGTAGCCGCGCACGTCCGCGCCGCCCGCCATGGCCTCGGCCACCGCGCGGATGTGCCGGCGCAGGTAGTCGATCCGGTCGTCGTCCCTGACCCGGCCATCGGCCTCCACCGGGTCGGGGAACGCCGCGCCGTTCTCGGTGATCATCGTGGGCAGGCCGGGATGGTCGCGGCGCAGCCGTAGCAGCAGCTCGGTCAGCCCGGTCTCGTCGATGTTCCAGCCCATCTCCGTGTACGGCCCCGGCTGCCGGACGAACTCCACGTCCTGGCAGGCGATCCACGGGGACGCGACGCCGTCGGCGTGCCCGTCGGCCGTCTCCCGTCCCGCGCCGCCCTCCCTCCGCCGCACCAGGACGGGGTTGTAGTAGTTGACGCCCAGCACGTCCAGGGGCGCGCACGCGGCGGCCTCGTCGCCGTCCTGCACGAACGCCCAGTCGGTCACCGCGGCGGTGTCGTCGAACAGGGAACGCGGGTAGGCCCCGTCGAGCATCGGGCCGAGGAAGGCCAGGTTGGCCAGGGTGTCCACGCGGCGCACCGCCTCGGCGTCGGCCTCGGACACCCCGCGCACGTGGTGCAGGTTGAGCGTCACCGACATCCGCGCCGCCGGGTCGGCCGCCTCGCGCAGGGCGCGCACGGCCAGCCCGTGGCCGAGGTTCAGGTGGTGCACGGCGGCCAGCGCGGCGGCGGCGTCGGTCCTGCCGGGGGCGTGCACGCCGGAGGCGTAGCCCAGGTAGGCCGTGCACCACGGCTCGTTCAGGGTGATCCAGGTGTGCACGCGGTCGCCGAGCGCCTCGCCCATGAGCCGGGCGTACTCGGCGAAGCGGAAGGCGGTGTCGCGGTGCGGCCAGCCGCCCGCCTCCTCCAGCTCCTGCGGCAGGTCCCAGTGGTAGAGCGTGGCCACGGGGGCGATGCCCCTGGCCAGCAGGCCGTCCACCAGGCGGTCGTAGAAGGCGAGCCCGCGCGGGTTGGCCGGGCCGCTCCCGCCCGGCTGGACGCGCGGCCAGGAGATCGAGAACCGGTAGGCGCCCACGCCCAGCCCGGCCAGGATGTCCAGGTCCTCCTCCAGGCGGTGGTAGTGGTCGCAGGCGACGTCGCCGGTCTCGCCGCGGGTCACCTTGCCGGGGGTGCGGGAGAAGACGTCCCAGATCGACGGGGTGCGGCCGTCCTCGGCGGCGGCGCCCTCGACCTGGTAGGCGGCGGTGGCGGTGCCCCAGAGGAAGTCGGTGGGGAACATGGTCACTCCGTGGTCTCGTGAGGGGCGGTTCCCGATCCGCGGCGGGCGTCCATCACGGCGCTCACCTCGGGCTGCCGGTCCGTCAGGTGGTCGAACGCCCGCCTTGCCCTCCTCCACCCGCGCCCGCGCGGCGACGTCGCGTAACGAGGTCATCTGCACCCGGCCTGGACGGTGGTCGAAACGTTCGCCAACGTAGGGTCGGATTCAGGGGGATGTCAATGACCTTGGGGTCGTCGTCCGGAAGGCGGTCCCGGGTGGGAAAATCGTTTGTCCGGCGGTCGGCGCGGCCCTAGCTTGTGACGATCGCAGGTCAACCGAGAGGACTTCACTTGCTGGGCGCCCATGTGCACGCGTACCTCCGAGCGGCGGCCGGGTCCCGGGCGCACCGGGCCGGGCCGTTCCTGATCCGCTTCGACGAGCACGACGACGCGCCGCCGTTCAACTACGCCGTCCCCGACGACGGCCTCGCGCCCACCGGCGAGGAGGTGGCCGCGCTGGCCGCCACCTTCCGCGAGCGGGGCAGGACGCCCCGGCTGGAGTACGTGCCGCAGGTCGCGCCCGAGGTGGAGGAGGCGCTGCTGGCCGCCGGGTTCGTCGCCGAGGGCCGGTTCCCGCTGCTGGTGTGCCCGGCCGGATCGCTGGTCGAGGCGCCCGCCGACGCCGCCGTACGGCTCGCGCTGGTGACCGACGAGCCGGGGTTGTGGCAGGTCGCGCGGGTGATGAACGCGGCCTTCGACGCGCCCGAGGCCAACGAGCACGACGTCGCGCGGCTGCGCGGCGTCCTCGGCCGCGGCGGCCTGGTGGCCGCGGCCACCGACGCCGCCACGGGCGAGGTCGTCGGCGCCGGCCAGCTCGGCGGCCCCCAGGAGGGCGTCGCCGAGATCGCCGGCATCGCCGTGCGCGAGACGCACCGGCGGCGCGGGATCGGCGGGGCCGTCACCGCCCTGCTGACCAGGGCCGGCCTCGACGCCGGGGTCACCATGCCGTTCCTCACCCCGGCCGACGACGCCGCGAGCCGCGTCTACGCGCGCGTCGGCTATCACAAGGCGGGCGAGGTGCTCCACATCTCGGCCCCCTGACCTCAGCAGCTGCAGTCGCAGCAACCGCACTCGCAGTCGCAGCAACCGCCGCAGTCGGGGCAGTCGCAGCCGCCGCAGTCGTCCAGGTAGCAGCGGTCGGAGCAGGGACGTCCCACCTTCTTGCTCCACCTCGGCCGCCAGAGTCCGCAGGTCAGGAACGTCGCCACGCCCGCCGCCGACTTGCGGACCCAGCCGGGCCGCTGGTAGGAGGCCGCGGCGAACGCGCGCTCGACCGCCCGGCGCACCTCGGCGCCGAGCAGCCGTTCCACCAGGTGCCGCTGCTCCAGCTCCAGGTCCGCCAGCGCGAGGGCGAGCCCGTGCGCGGCGTCGTCGCAGAGCCGCCGGGCCTGCTCGCGGCCGGTCCCGGTGGCGGTCAGCGGGTTGAACGCGCCGCGCTCGTCGTCGGCCGCCTGGTCCTCGACGGCGTCGAGGAGGTGCGCGATCCGGCCGAAGAACCTGCCCGCCTCGGCCAGCGCCTCGACGTTGCCGGGCCGTCCGGCCAGCACCGCCGTGTGGGCGAAGGCCGCCGCCACCGCCTCCTCCGCGGGCGCGGTGAGGTCGAGCACCTCCGCGGGGGCGGTGCGGGCCCGGCGTTCGCGTTCGAGCTGCCGGTCGACCGTCGCCGACAGCACGGCGGTGTCGAAGCCGACGCCGGAGGCCAGCCTGGCGCCGCCCGCCTCCCAGCGGGCCGCCAGCAGGCGGCGGGCCGTGGCCGTGCCCGGGGCGGCGTCGCGGTCGGCCACCTGGTCGCGCAGCTTGCCCGCGGCCAGGACGAGCGACACGCCCGCCGCCAGCCTGGCTCCCCGCCCGCGGGCGTCCACCACGTCGGCGGAGCGGAACCCGCGCAGCGCGCACGGCCCGGCCGTCCGGTGCGGCACGGAGGACGGAAGCTGGGCCTCGGTGAGCACCGAGAGGATCAGCGTGTCGTAGTTGGTGGTCAGCCGGGCGGCGTGCCCCTGCCCGTCGCGCAGGGTCAGGCAGAGCCCGCACAGGTGTGCCCGCCACGCCGTGCGCACCGCCGCGCACCCGTGCTCACCGCACGGACGGATGATCCCGAACACCACATACCTCACAAGATCCTGAAAACGCTGGAGGAATCGTACGGGCGATCGCCCGCTCCGGGGAGCCGCGGGTTCAGGCGCGGGTTCAGGCGCGGGTTCAGGCGCGGGTTCAGGCGCGGGGGCGCCGCAGCCGCCTGGCCGCCACCGTCAGCACGGCCAGCCCGGCCAGCGTGATCAGCGCGGTGAACAGCCACTCGTCCGAGCCGTCCGGGCCGTAGACGCGGGTCTCGCGGCCCGTGTCCACGGCCGGGGTGGCCTGCCCGGCCGCCAGGGTGCCGCGGTCGCTGCCGTACAGCTCGACGTCGCGCCGCCGGATCCGTCCGTCGCCGGAGGTGAAGTCCCCGGCCCAGACGCACGACTCGTGCCCGGGATGCGACACGCACCGCAGCTCCCGGGCGGTGAACGCGCCGCCCACCCCGTCGGCGCGCGCGGCCCGTACGACGGGGCCGAACTCGGGCACGGACACGAACAGCAGCAACAGCCCCAGAACGGCCAGCGCCACCGTGAACCCGCTCGGACGTCGTCTGGTGACCGCCATGCCTAGTGCGCCACCGCGCAGGTGCAGACGGCCCCGCCGTGCTCGGAGGCCCGGCGGTGGAGCACCATCGCCACCACCATCGGGGCGAAGACGACCGCGTTGTAGAACAGGTGCAGCTCCATCCGGGGCAGGAAGATCTGCAGGACGCTGGTCGGGACCGGACGTCCCAGCAGGTAGAGCCCGGTGAGCTTCTGCACGAGCAGGAGCAGGTGCTCCATGTGGTGCCAGACCTGGATGCCGAGGGAGATGTTCCACCACGTGCGCGAACGGCCGGCGAACCCCTTGCGCAGCAGGACCAGGCCCACCAGCATGAGCAGCGCGTACCCGTAGTGCATCCACTCCGAGGTCACCAGCCACGGGAACGGCAGGCCGAGCACCCCCCGGGCCTCGCTCAGCGGCCACCCCCAGACGTAGACCTGCACGGCCTGCACCAGGTGCTCGGCCCAATGGGCCACCACGATGGCCATGAAGGCCGTGAGTGCCGCCTTGTGGTGGCGTCCGTTGAGCGTGGACGCGCTGATCGCCGTCGCCATTCCTCACCTCGTGTCTGTCGCGCTGACGCTGGACAGAACGATCTCGGACGGCACTGGGAACGGGCTTGCATCCCCTTGCAAGTGGCTGGTGGCCTCCGGACGCGGGCGGCGACGGAACGCCCGACGCCCGGGGAGCGGTCGGGCCGTTGACGTCGAGGCCCGCCCGGGGCCGGTCCGCCGAGGGCCGACCCCGGGCGGGAACGCCCAGGTCATGAAGGGAATGGGCGGGGCTTGCCTGTCGTTTGCATACGCATACCCCGGTGTGCTTTGGCTGTGATTGAGGCTGTTTGCCGGGGG
>NZ_JBITEZ010000043.1:0-9863 GCF_044455665.1 Nonomuraea sp. NPDC051191
ACCGAACCGGGATTGTTCACCCAACCGCGCCCATAGCCCGAATGACGAGCCTCTGACCGGGCGACCTAAGCCAACTCCGGCGACGAAAGGGGCATCAGCTCGCGAAACGCACTCTCAAAGCCCTGGTGCCTCACCGAAGGCTGCGCCCGTCCCGGCCCGACGACGTGGCGCGTAGAGAAGAGCAGTCCGGGGTCATTCGTGCGCACATGGCGGAGCCGCAGGGTAGGGGCAGCCCTTGTCGAACCTTTGCTTGACCGCCCGTCCTACCACAGGCACTCGGGCCGGTATTTGGATCAGTGACAGGGATCGCTGACCCGGTACTCGGGCCACACCCACATGACCGATCCGACCACCACCTCTTCGTCCAGCACCTCCACCCCGGCCATCGATTTCTTCCGAGAGCTGTGCGTAAGCCGCGAGGTACAGGACCCTTCACGGGGGCACCTGCCGCTGACGGTGTGGCTGGCCGCATCCGACACCGAATCCGTCCCTGCCTGCACGGGAGGCTGCTGCCACCCGATCAGTGGCCCGCTGGCTCGCGACCTCATCGCGGCGTGTGCTCGGCTGGGCGAGACGGTCGTTCATCTCGGCGCCAGCGATCACCAGCTCATCTCGGCCGCGCTGACGGCGGGTTGCCTGCCGGTGGCGGTCTTCACCAACACCGCCCGCGTGGGCGTGATCTGGACGCGGCTCGCACGCACCCATCCCACCCATGACCTGGAGGTCACCGACCTGCGCATCACCGACCTCGGCGACGAGACGCCGCTGGCCGACCTCGCCGATGACGCGGGACTGGTGGTGGCGGAGCAGGTCTGCGAGCAGCCGGACCGGCATCCCGGATGGCCAAGCTCGCCGGGCGCGATCAAGGTGCACGACATCACGGCGGCGGCGCGGTTGGTGAAGCCAGGAGGGCATCTGGCCGTGGTGACGGGCCTGTACCGCCACGGTGGCATGGTCGACCCGCTGCCGGAGATCATCACGCGGGCCCGCAAGGCGGGGCTGGTGTATCTGCAGCACATCATCGCTCTACGCCACCCGGCTCGCGGCGAGCGCATCGAACCGGCCCACCTGTGTCGCGGTCTGGCCGCGACACATGAGCTTCAGGTATGTGCCGACCTGCCTGCCAGCACCCGGGTCCACTCGGATGTGTTGCTGTTCACCCGTCCGCGAGGGCTCGCCGGTCCGCCCGAACCGACGGCACGTCCTGCCGCCAGTACGGCTTCACCGGTCGCGGCTGGGGCCTTTGCCCAGGTGGGAGGTGGGCGTTGATGGCCGAGGTGACGACGTCGGTGTGGGCGACCGGGCAGCGTCCGTCGCGGGTGCAGCGGCGAGGCCGGTACGTGCCGGAGTCCATGCGGCATCCGGGCAAGATGCTGCCCTCGATCGCCGCCCGTGTGATCGACACGTACACGCAGCCGGGGGAGTTGGTGGTCGACCCGATGTGCGGGATCGGCACCACCCTGGTCGAAGCCACCCATCTGGGCCGGCACGCCGCGGGGGTGGAGTACGAGGAGCAGTGGGCACGCCTGGCTGTGGCGAACCTCGGCTACGCCAAGAAACAGGGCGCGTCCGGCTTCGGCCGGGTGGTGGCCGGGGACGCCCGCAACATTGCCCGGCTGCTGCCGGACCTGGCCGGGCGGGCGGCGCTGGTGCTGACCTCCCCGCCGTACGGGACCTACACCCACGGGCACATCCGCTCCACCCGCGACACCGGCGAGCCGGGGGTGCGCAAGTGGAATCACCACTACTCGGCCGACCGCGGCAACCTCGCCCATCAGCAGCTCCCCGCGCTGTTGGAGGGGTTCGGCCGGATCTTGGCCGGGTGTAGGGACCTGCTGCGTCCCGGCGGGGTGGCGGCGATCACGGTGCGCCCGTACCGGGTTCGTGGCGAGCTGGTTGACCTGCCGGGACATGTCCATCAGGTAGCAAGCGAGGCGGGGCTGGCATTCGCAGATCGGATCGTGTGCCTGCTGTGCGGCCTCGGCGAGGGCCACCTGCTGAACCGGGCGTCATTCTTCCAGCTTCACGAGGCACGTAAGGCATGGGCGCGTGGCCTGCCCGTGCATGCGGTGGCGCACGAGGACCTGCTGGTGTTCGTTCGCCCGCACGTGCTTGGCCCGGAGCCGGCCGCGCCCACCTCGTACCCTCCAGACGGCGGCGAGCTGTAGTAGCGCCGCGTGGCCGTGTTCCCGACCCGAATGCGGATCGGGAACAGGGGTTCGTGCCTGACCTGCGAATTTCGCTACAAGGGCCATGAACGTGGGCGTCGATACCGTACGTAGCCACCCCGCCCGCACCCGGCGTGCCGAGGGCTGTGGCGCCCGTCGTCCACGGGACGGCCGCCCCCGGCTCCGGACCGAGGGCATGCGGGTCGGCGGCGTAGCGCCCACGACAGCCCGCACCGGCCGAATGATGCCGCGCATCCCGCACGGCATGGACCGGCCACTGTTCATCAACGCGCATGGAGGTGACGCATGACCAGCACAACCCCGAACGAGCTCCTCGAAGCCGGCGCGGTCGACCGGCCGGAAGTGGTGAGCCTGCTGGCGGCCGGACGGTTGCTCGGGATGGGCCGCACCAAGGCATACCGGCTCGCGAAAGCGGGTGAATTCCCGTGCCGGGTGCTGCGCATCGGCGACCGATACGCCGTACCGGTGCGCGCCCTGTGGGCGCTTCTTGACCCAGCAGCGCTACGACTCGATCACAACAACCCGGACAGCGGCAGCCGTCCGGCTCGCAAGGAAGGATGACCACAATGGCCAGCAAGCCGAACATCAAGGCACCACGATGGCGATTCGACAGAATCGGCTGCTGAGCTTGCTTCAACCCGGCCGCCGCTTGTCGAGCTTGGCGCGGTGACCCGGCCCAAGCCGGTCATCTGAACCGGGGAGCGCGTGACCCAGTGGCGACAGGACGGCGAGATCGGCCGGCCGCTGCAGGTTGCATCCCCAGCACGTGACCGAACCGCTTCCACCAGATCTGCTACCAGGCGGGTCGGCCACCCATCCAGCTGCACGACCTGCGCCACGGCGCGGCGACCACTGCGCCGCTTCCCGAGGGGATGCGGTCCGGCAGCAGCACAGGCTGGGAAGGTGGCGTGCTGCTGCCGGACGTCTGGAGAGGGGCGGCCCCTCGCGTCGCGCGGCTCTGCGCCAGCGACGCCACCTTGACCGAGGGGCCGCCCTGGGCGGCGATCAGGCAGACGGGGGCACCGCCGTGATCGCCGCCGGACAGGGGGCGGGCCGGTCTCCGCTTACCAGCCAGCCCCCGGGGGCGACCGCGTTCACGCCTGCACTCCAGGAGTTCGCGGTCATCACCATCTCCAGAGCGCGACGAACTCGTCTGATCGACGGTCGCGCTCCGGAGAAGAGTGCTCTCACCTGGCCTCCGGACAGGGCCATGTAAGAGCGCTGCCAGCCGCAGACATCCGCCCCGATGGCGAGTAGCGCCAGACAGGGTTGTGTGGCTTTGATGGTGCCGAACGGGTGGATTTGACGGTCTCCCAAGCCTCTGTCCGCCGCTGCTACGGGATGGCGGGCCGCACGATGTCGGGGGCGGTTCCCGTCCGGGGTAAGTCAGGCGCACTGGTGGGCGGCCGGGGTCAGCACATGGCCGATGCGGTCGGCGGTGATGATCACGTCACTGGTCGGGGCGATCGGTTCGCCCCACGACCACCAGAAGCTCCACTCGCCATCTACAGGCGCGGCCCTGATTACCTCGCACAGGGAGGCGCAGCCGAGGTTGATCACTCGTAGGCGCGGCACGCGCTCAGGCTGGATGAGGATGCGGGTGTGCAGGCCCTGCGCCTGCAGCAGAGTTTGCAGGTCGCCCAGGTAGGCGGTGGCCTGGTCGGCCACAGCGGCCGGGACGGGTTCAGACATGAGACGGTCTCCCAAACAGGTCGGGCAGCGGCGGAGTCTAAGCGGGCGGCTGGGTACGGCCGGCGGAACGCCGGGCGCGGTAGGCCTTCCGCGCAATCACTGCGGCGACGCCGAAGGGGACGCCGCCGAGCACCGCCTGGGAAACCGGCCGGGTCAGGCTGGTGGGGGCCAGTAGCACGAAGGCAACGAACCCAGCGGTCAGGAGCAGCGCAAGCGCGGAGAGCAGCTTGTCACGGGACATGGAAGAACCTTCCTTCACGAGATGGGAAGAAGCGCGCGGAGAGGGATCGGCGTCCGGGACGGTCAGCGGTCGAACAGCGAACGGACGTTGGCCCGTCGACGTCGGCTCCGATGTCCGAGCACGGCGGCCACAAAGACACTCGGCCCCAGCACGGCCGCCGCGACGATGACCGGAATGGGAACGCCTTCGGGTGATGCGCTGATCCACCCGATGAATCCCGTGATGACGAACAGCGGTAGGAGCACGATCATGTGATGGCCTCGCACAGAAGCTTCTTCCTTCTCTGATGCCAGTCATGAACTCCAGGGCGAGGCCCGGTCGCCGGCTACATCGGGGCGCGGAAGAGTTCCTCTAGCTGCGCCGGGGTGGGTTCCCGGTCGAGGTGGCACCATACGCAGCGATGACCCTCTCTGGGCATCCGGTAGCTTCCCCACCGTCCGCGCGACAGGTTGTCCACGATCGCCAGTCCACGTCCGTGCTCGGAGTGCAGATTGGGTCCCTGCATCGGGATACGGGCAGGTGCCGAGCAGCGTGAACCGGGATCGGTCACCACGAGTCGGAGGACGGCCTCGTCCTGGGACAGCTTGAGCGTGATCTGGTCACGGTCGTCATTGGCGGCGGTGGCGGTTGCGTCGGTGTACTTCACGGCGTTGGTTACCAGTTCTGAAGTGGCTAGCGTCACGATCTCGCAGGCTGTGTGTTTGGTTCCCAGCCATGCGGTCACCGCCTGCCGCGCCAGTTTCGGCGCTCGATCGCTGCACGCGAGCTGGACGACGCCGAGCTCTTCGAATGTGTCCGGTGGTGGTGTGTAGTACATCGCCGAACTCGCCTCGCTAGTTCCTGATCATCGGCCGCTTCCTTTTGAGAAGAATGCGAGCAGCGTTTACACGCCTGCCTGCCATTCGTGCGGCTGGTGGTGCGATTCAACTTGGTCTGAAGAGACCATCTCAGAAAACCCCTGCATGAGGGCCCTGCGGCAAAGCACTTCCCAGGCACGAACCAGGTGTGCTACTACACATGCTCGTGCGTTTCCTGTGTGGTCCTGGGAAGGAGGGGGGATCTACCTTGGAAAACAGTGAGTCGGAACCTGCTCTAAAAGCTCCTGGAGTGAAATTCGGCATCCATCTTCGTGAATACCGCATATTGGCAGGCAAACGACAAAAGGAGCTTGCTGCCCTGCTCGGCTGGTCCGTCTCGAAGATCAGCATGGTTGAGCGCGGAGAACGCCCCGCTGACGAAGACTTCGCCCGTGCCGCCGACTCCGCACTTGGAGCGGGCGGCGGCCTCCTGACACGCTGGCGAGAGACCGTTGAGCACGCTGGCCGCTTCTCCATCTGGCTGGCTCAACTGGTCGAGATCGAGCAGCGGGCGGACATGTTGCGGGCCTGGGAGCCCTTGATCGTTCCCGGCATTCTTCAGACGGAACACTATGCCCGGGCCATCTTCCGAGGCAGGCCGGGAACCACGCCTGACCTCGTCGAGCAAGGCGTGGCTGCGCGGATGGATCGCCAGCGCATCCTGGAGCGGGAGAATGGTCCTACGCTATGGGTAGTGCTAGACGAAGGAGTCCTCACCCGGCCTATCGGGAGTGAGGAGATCATGGCTGGGCAACTCGCGCATCTCGCCGCGATGAACGATCACCCGCGTGTTCACCTCCATGTCCTTCCTCACGATGCGTGGCTGACGACCGGCTTGCAAGGCGCCTTCATGCTGGCCAGCGGTCCGGAAATGCCGGACACGGCCTACATCGAGTCGATTACGCTGAGCCAGATCACTGCCGATCCCGGTCGGGTCCTGGACGTCAAGTCGAGGTATGAGATGTTGCACGGCGATGCTCTGCCCCGGAGAGCATCACTTCAGTTGATCGAGGAGAAAGCCAAGCGATGGAAGTGACCAACGAGGACCTGGACCGCGCTGCCTGGCGCAAGGCCACACGCTCTGGCGATAACGGTAATTGCCTTGAGGTGGCCCCTTTGCCTGGAGGCCGGGTCGGCATCCGAGACACCGAAGCTCCTGACCAAGCCCCCTACGTTGTTTCAGCATCTGTATGGGCGGCCTTCCTCGACGGCGCGAAGAAGGGCGAGTTCGACTTCTAGTACATGCCGCGCCAGACAGGGCGAGGGAGCTTCGGCGCTCACCGAAGCCCCCTCGCTCGTCGCAATGTCACCTGATCCAGGCAGCCCATAGAGCCCTGGACCAAGCCGCTTCTTGCGGGGCCCCCATACGCCAGGGGCGAGAGGGAACTGCGCTGCGAAGCCAAGCTTCCGACCTACTCGGCGCGTGTCGACTCACCGCTCGATCCAGGAAGGCGATCAAGTGTGACGCCTCGCCGTAACTACGGGAATTGCAGGCCGTGTCCGGGACTGACCCTTTAGGTGCAGCGCCAAACTCCGCTGCGATGATCGATCTTTCGGTCTTGGGACCGGTCAGGGCCGACTCCGTTCGATCGTGGTTGGCTGAAGATTGACCGATTGCGCTGTCCGGACTCGGCCTTTCTGGCCGGTATTTCAATAAGTGACAGGGATGATCTGCCCGCCAGATCGGAGTCTCGGGTGGTGACCGTACAGTCCAGTCGTTTCGCCGAATCTCGATGATGTGCCTTGCGTGTCTGCTGAGGCCGCCGTCATGGGATCAGCGCGGTACCCCTTGCTTGAGGTCAGCGTTCTCTGGTCGAGGCATGCAGGCGGACGCCCGGGTTTGGCCGGCGCGGGCCGCGGGGCGATGTGACCAGCGGATTTCGCTTGACATGGGTGGTGAAGGTGGGCGTCGATACCGACCGCCCCGCTCCGGCCGGTGGCCCCGCGCGTCCCCGCTCCAGCGCCTATGACGGGCCGGTGCGGGCCGATCAGGGTCGCCCGCTGGGCCGGGGCACGGCAATCCCCATTTCGGGGACCGGCCGACGGCGACCGGCGTGGAGATGGGCCGGGTCTGTGATGCCGCCGGTGGCGTCATGTCCCGGCGCAACCAACGTCGTCGAGGTCCGGGGACGGGGAGCGCCGCAGGAAGCGCGACGTCGAGGAAGCGACGGCGCGAGATCAGCGACAAGAAAGGCGCGACAGCGACGATGAACGGAACCACCTTCAAGACGTGCTCCTGCCGGGACGAGGCGACTGGCAAGAAATTGGGCAAGGCCTGCCCGAAGCTGCGCCGCCCGGGTGGAGGGGAGCGGTGGAGCAGCGCCCATGGCCGGTGGGCCTACCAGCTGGAGCTGCCCGCACACGCCGACGGACGGCGGCGTAACCCGCTGCGGCGGCGCGGTTTCGCCACGTTGGAGGAGGTCGAGGCGGAGTTGGAGCACGCCCGGGCGCTGCTGGCGCTGGATGAGGACCCGCACATCCAGCGGAAGGTCGCCGAGCTGATGCTGGCCACGCTCAAGGACACCAAGGCGCTGCCACCGGTGGAAGAGATCCGGCGCAAGGTTCGCACCCGGCAGGACCTCAATCCCACCGTCACGGTCGCTGAATGGATGCAGGAGTTCCTGCGGCGTAAGCGAAAGATCGACGCCACCACCCGCCGCTCGTACGAGGCACACATCCGCCTGTACTTCACCCCCTACCTCGGTGACATCCGGCTGGATCGGCTGCGGGTGTCGGACGTGGCGGGCATGTTCGATGCGATCGAGGAGTTCAACGACGTCATCACCAGCGCCCGGGCCAGCGGCGACCCCGAGGAACGTGCGACGGTGAAGTACCGGCGGCCGGTCGGCCCGGCGACCATGCACCGCATCCGGGCCACGCTACGGCATGCACTGAACATCGCGATCAAGCAGGACCGGTTGATCGACTTCAACCCCGCCGCCGTCGTCGAACTTCCGGACGTGGACCGGCCGAAGGCGCTGGTGTGGACCGACGAGCGGGTCGCCGCCTGGAACCGCGACCTGCAGGACCGGCTCGCCGCCGAGCAGCGGCGGCGCGGAGCCCGGTTCAGCCACGCCAACATCATCAACATGTACGTGGCCACGCCACGGCCGTCACCGGTGATGGTCTGGACGCCCTCCCAGACTTCTGCCTTCCTCACCAAGTCGGCCGGCCACCGGCTGTTCCCCCTGTACCGGTTGATCGCCCTGCGTGGGCTGCGTCGGGGCGAAGCGGTCGGGCTGCGCTGGAAGGACGTCGACCTGGACGCCGGGACGGCTGGCGTGCACTGGCAGATCACTCAGCTGGGGTGGGAGCCGGTGCAGGGCAGGCCGAAGACCGAGGCCAGCGACCGCACCATCGCCTTGGACGCGGACACCGTCACCGCGTTGCGCGCGCACCGTAAGCGGCAGGCGGCCGAGCGGCTGGCGGCGGGCGAGGCGTGGGCGGACAGCGGGTTCGTCTTCACCGACGAGCTCGGCCGGCCACTGCATCCCCAGCAGGTCAGCGACCAGTTCTACCTGCTGGCCTTCCAGGCGGCGCTGCCACCGGTGCGGTTGCACGACCTTCGTCACGGTGCAGCGTCGATCATGCTCGCGGCTGGAGTGGATTTGAAGGTCGTACAGGAGACCTTGGGGCACGTCTCTTCCACCTTCACCCGCGACACCTACACGAGCGTCTACCCAGAGGTCGCCCGCGCCGCCGCCGAATCCACCGCTGCCCTTATCAGCACCGCAGCGGCTGGCAATCACACCTCTCAGCTGATCACTCTGCCGCCGCGACCCAGCCCGGCCACCACCTGAACTGTATCGAGGCAGGCCCGCATCCTTGACGTGCCTGCCTCGATAGACCCGTCAACCGGAACGGGCCCTGGGTCAGTGCTGGAGGGGTCGGTAGTTCACGCAGCGCACAGGTTCAGGGACGGTGATGGCGGCCAGGCCGAGCATCCGCCCGGTGAATCCGGAGGCTACCTCGATCGGTGGGCGCGCACTGTCGTCACACAATCCTCCTGGGGCGCATCGGTTCAGCTGAACCTGACACACCTGCGTGACCATGTGGCTCGCTCGTTCAACGGCCAGGTCAGTTGCCGGATGCAAAGTGGCGACACGGGCGACAGATGAAGAACTCCGCCATCGAGCTGCTTGTGGGATGACGTCGCGCGGATGGCTCACTGAAGTTCGATCGTGGAGCAGGGCAACTGTCGCCCGCCCTTCGCGAACGAGTCATAAGGAGATACCCATGACGTACGTGCAGCCGTGGCAGGTGCGGTACTACGAGGCCGACCAGCAGGGGGTGGTCTTCAACGCCTGGTACCTCGCCTGGTTCGACGAGGCTTTCACGGCCTTCCTGCGAGACAAGGGCTTGTCCGTCTTCGAGATGGCGAACCAGGGCATCAACTTTCAACTCGTCCACTCGGAGATCGATTGGATCAGTGGTGTCCGCTTCGGGGATGAGGTTTCGATCGCGGTGCAGCCCGCGCGAATCGGGACGACGAGCTTCGACGTGCATTACACGGTGCTGCGTGAAGACCTTGTGACCTGCACGGCGAAGATCGTGTACGTCTCGATCAGCAGTGACGGCGCGGGAAAGCAGCCGGTCGCCCCGGTCCTGCGCAAGGCGCTCACGTAGGCGGCGGCCGATGAGCCGGTGAGTGGCTGGCACCGCTTCCCAAGTGGATGGCGCTCAGGCTCGATGCCGCAGGTCGTCCGCCTGACAGGCTCGGGCCGAGGGCGCGTCGGCGCCTCACTTCGCGGCCGCCGGCCGCCCCTTTCTTCACTCGACCACTCTGACATCGTCGCCGGAGGTTTCATGGAAGTCGGTCTGTTCTACGCCCATCAACTACCCGACACCACCCCCGCCGACGGGTTCGACTGGGACATGCAAGTA
>NZ_JBITEZ010000044.1:0-6163 GCF_044455665.1 Nonomuraea sp. NPDC051191
CCACGACCACCTCCCAATATCGAAGAGGCAGCAAGCCTGGCGGGTTCACCGCTGGAGATCAATTACCCGTCCAAGATTCGGTGACGGGCCACTAGGCCGGGGTGAGGAGCTGGTCCACCGTGGACGGCAGAGCGGCCGCGATGGTGCCCAGGTCATGGCTCCCGTCGAGCAGGTCCGTCACCTGCCGCAGCCGGCACAGGACCCCGAGGGGCAGCGACGTCATGAGCGCGGCGAGAAGGGCCCGGTCCTCGGGCGCGAATCGCACTCTGGTGTCAGCGCCGAGTTGACGTTCGAGGACGGAAAACTGGTGACGTAGAACGAGAATCTCCACGTCCTTGTCTCGATCGCTCATGGGCGGCAACAGCAGCGCGGTGAAGGCGTTCGTGACGGTCAGGTGGGCCAAGCGAAGCAGCACAGCGGATCGTCCTGCCGTACCCGCTTCCGACTTCCGGGTGACCGGACTTCACGTACGCCATGCGAAGCAATGACCTGGGCGGATGTAGTCATCGGCAGGCGCAGTGTTGCAGCGGCGGGGGCCGGATCGCCACGACACTGATCCCGCGGCACGGACGTAGTGATCGCGGCTTCGCCGTCGACGCACCGCACCACCGAGTTCTGGTCGACGCAGACGTGCGCCGACGTCTCGGGCGAGCTGGTGGCGAACCAGTGGGCGACGTCCTCGGCCGTCGTCGGCTTCTCCGGCGACTCCATGGAGTGCCTTCTGTCGGATCACAATGAACCCACGCAAATATCATGACGATGACGCTGCGGCCGTAGTCACAGCGACCTACGAGATTTTTGGCGATTGATCGCTGACAGCCATCCCCGGATCTCATACCTCGGCACCGTGGGCCCGGGCACGGTTACGCCGACCCGGCGTCCAGCCAGGTCGTGCGCGGGACGGCGTCCGGGGACAGGCCGAGTCGCAGCCGCCGGTACCGCATCGGGTGCCGCCACCGGCCGCGCTCCTGAGCGACGTCGACCAGGACCTCGACCACCAGCTCTATCGTGACCTGGCACCGGTAGGCGGGGGAGGCCACCACCGGCGATCCGGTCAGTCGCTCCTGCCACCCGGTCCCGATCGAACCTCCCGCCGGTGACGCGGATCGCAGCCCTGTTGACGGCTGCCGGCGCATCCGTGCCGCGGCCGCGATCGCGTTCTGGCACGCCCCGGACTTCACCCTCTCCTGAGCCCTTCCCCCGGGTTGCGTCGCGGCGAGGTCTTGCCGCGACGCAACCACATCACGCTGCGTTGCGTTGTGGCCCGGGGCGAGGACGCCGGGATCAGGCGATGGTGAGCGGCCCGTCGACCAGGTACGCCGCAAACGGACTGGTCATCCGGAACCGTGCCGGCGGCTGCAGGACCAGCCCGTTGACGCAGGTGGTGAGGTGGCCGACCTCGTCGGAGGCCGTGGAATCGAGGTCGCCGAGCAGTTCGATCGCGCGCGGGACCACCCGGGAGAGGGCGTCCTGCACGTTGTACCGGACGTAGAGCGAGGCGGCGAGCGTGGACTCGTCTGGGCCGCCGTCGTCGATCTGGCGGGCGATGCCCTCCGCGGCCGACATCGCGCCCTCGACCTCCACCAGTAGCCGGATCCGCTCGGACTCGGGCGCCTGGTTGTCGAGCAGCACCCGCTCGACCAGTGCGCCGGCGGCCCCGAGGTAGCTGCCGGTGATCAGCAGCTGGTACCAGGCGAAGCTCGCGGTCAGCAGGACGTCCAGTTGCCCGTCGGGGGCCGAGGGGCGCACCAGCAGCTCCGGCGGCACCACGACGTCGTCGAGGGTGACCTGCTCCCTGTCCGTCCCTGCCTCGCTGATGCTCACACCGTCGCTGTCCGCGGGCACCAGCGCGAGCGCCGGTTCCTCGCCCGGGCCGTCCTCGCGGGGGATCATGACACCGGTGATGAGCAGGTCCATCGACTGGGCCAGACCGCGCGTGCGCGTCACCCCGCTGACCCGCACCCCGTCGGACCCCTGCGAGGCTGTCATCGAGGGGGAGAGGACTCCCGCGCCGGGGCGGTCCTCGGCGAAGCCGAACGCCACGAGCCTGTTGGTGGAGGCCACACCCCCGACAAGCATCGACTTCATGTACTCATCGGTGATCAGGGCGTTCAGGGTGGCCATCGAGAAGTGGTGCAGGGCGCTGGCCGCGGCCAGCGACGGTGCCCTGCTGCCCAGTGCGCGCTGTACCCGTAGGGCGTCCAGGGCGGTGGCTCCCTGCCCCTGGTAGGCGGTTGGCGCCAGCAACCCGGGGCCGCCGCTGTCGCGGAAGAGCCCGATGCCGGGGCCGCCTGGGCCCTCCAGTTCCATGAGGGAGACCGCCCGTAGGCTCTTGTCCAGGTCCGGCAGCAGCTGCGCCATGGTGGCGCGTTCCCGCTCTAGAAAACGCATGTCCTCTCCTCGCTTCCTCCGGGACAATCACCCGGCCGGTGGCCCGGATCGGCTCACAGTGCCCCCGGGTGGCGCGCAGCCACACCGCCCTGGGGCCCGGGCTGGCCACGCCTTCGGGGTCGTCCCGTCAATGGACGAGACGCACCGTAGCGAGACGAATACGAACACAACAGGCTAACAAGATCACAGCTTTATGCCTCACCGTCCCTATCTCAAGATCATCTTAATGTGGGTTTGGGCTTGTGCGGGCTGGACTGTTCCTGGGGTCGAGACCCCAGGAACAGTCGTTGGCGCTAAGAATGATCCTGATCTTCTGAGGGTGAGTGTGATCGTGGGGTGGGGCCGGATCGTCCGTTACCACTCGTTCATCGGTTGTAGGCGCGGGCCGTCACGCTCCCAAGACCATTGCTCCCGTTCTTTGACAGGTAGACGGTTATCCCTTCGTCGTGGAGGTTGATCCACCCGCCACCCTGCCCGTAAGGGGCGGACTTCGCGTAGACAAACTCGGTGACGAGGTTGCCGACGGTGGCCTGGTCGGCATGCAGGGTGCCCGGGTCGTTGGAGCCGCGTGTGCGCCAGACTCTCACCCCGCCCGGGGGGAAAGTGATGTCTCCGTCGCCGCTATTGAGCCCCTTCACGTACTCGGTGGCCACGCCGCTGACGGTGGCCTCGCCGGCGTACAGGGTGCCCAGGTCGTTGGAGCCGAGCGCGCTCCAGATTTTCATTCCCCCTGGGAGGAATCTGATATCTCCGTCGCCGTCATTTGGTCCGGTCACGTACTCGGTTCTGATGCCGCCGGCGTACAGAGTGCCTGGGTCGTTGGAGCCGGGTGTGCGCCAGACTTTCACCCCGCCTTGGAGGAAGGTGATGTCTCCGTCGCCGTCCTGGAGCCCCTTCACATACTTGGTGGCCACGCCGCTGACGGTGGCCTCGCCAGCCGTCAACGTCCCCTTCACGCCGGAGTCGTTGGAGATCTCCGCCCCTGTGCCGGTGATGGTCAGGCCCCAGTTGGTCACGGCCCCTTGGACCCGGGGGGTCTTGATCCCGGTGGTGGCGGTAAGGGTTTCCAGGACGGGGTTGCGCACTTGAACGGTCGTGGTGAGGAAGTGCTGCTGCTTGTTGGGGTCGGTGGCGATGAGAATGTAGGTCGTGGCCCGGTTCGGGGCGTCGGGCGGTGACCAGCTGCTCCCGGAGACGGGGACGGGCTGCGGCGCGCCCGGGTACATGATCTCGTAGCGGAAGCCGGTGGACCCCTGCCAGCTCAGCGTGAGCTTGTCACCGGGGTTCACCATGGCCTTGTCCGGATGGAAGCTGTGCGGCGGGAGCTCCTTTGGTGCGGTCTTCACCAGCGCCACCACCGTGGAACTGGAGCGGGGTTTGGCGCTCTTGGTTCTGCTGGTGTTCTCGGTCACCGTGAGCACGGCCAGCCCGGCGGTGGGGGCGATGGTGACGTCCTTCAGCGTCAGCACCATGTGGTCGCCGGGGGCGAAAGGGGCTGTGCCGTTAGGGCCTGTGCCGCCAGGGGCGGTGGCCTGGAAGGCGTTGGAGCCCTGCCGCTGGATGTTCACCGACGACCGGGTGCCCGACGGTGGGCCGTGCTTGTAGTCGCCCTTGGGCTTGATCTTGTTGAAGTTCGAGGTGAGGGTGAGGTCGTCGGCGCCGTTGCCGACCGGCACCTCCACCTCGATCGTGGACCAGTACGCCGCCTGCTGCCCGGTGTTGGTGACGACCAGGTACACCGTCCCCGTGGACGGCCGCCCGGCCGCTGACGCCTCCAGGGGCGCCGGGTCGGTGAGGACGGTGTAGGTCAGCATGGTCATGGTCACGACTCCTTTTCTTGGAGGACGGCGCGGGCCGATGGCCCGCCCGCGGCAAGAGGGCCGGGCGGGCAGGCGACGACATGGGTAGCGCATCCGAAACCCGCCTGCGACGCACTGCAGAAGATCACCTCTGGATCCAATCGCTCAGCGTTGGAGCGTGACAAGCTCACTCAAGGCGGCCATAACAGGGCGGTTCGGCAATATCATCAGCGTCTTGACAAGCATTGGGACCATGCGAGCGAACAGGTCCAGCTGCTGGTGGAGGCAGAGGGCGTAAGCAACCCAAACTGCCCGACACGCCCGGCGCTCCATCCTGCGGCGATGCGCAGAGGGCGAGGTGTCCTGGCCGACCTGGCCACCGATACAGCGTCGGACGCTCCACCATCCACTGCATCATCCGCGGGCCGGTAACCTCCAGGTAGGGTGATCACACGCCAAAGCCAGGACGTCACACTTCCCGCAAGATCATTCTCGGCGCCAACGGCTGTTCCTGGGTTCCTCGCCCCCGAACATGCCGTACGGACCCCTAGATATTGTGCGCCAAGCAGCCGCATGCACTACTTAAAGTCTTTGGTGCGCGACTGAGAGTTACTTAAGGTGACAGCAGGATCAATGGGACCAACGATGCAGGAAATGACCTCTCTACCCCTTGGAATGTGCTGATAGGGCTCTTCGCCGCCGCTCTGGGAATCTTTCTCACCATCAGCCAGGTGCACGACATCCGGACCGGCAACGGGCAAGAGCCGTCCTGTTCGGGCGAGAACAACGGGGCCGATGAAGGCGACGATCCCGCAATAGACCTCGAAGATGTCGATGACGGCTGGTGAACACCCACAGTGATGAACGTCGAGCCGCCTATCAGGCTGGTCGACGACGGCTGTCACATGCCGGTCTCCTTCGCCGCTTCGATGAACTGCTTGAACGGCTCCAGCTTTGCCGGCTCGGCCTTGAGCCTTCGTTCTCGACCCGCAGCGCCTCGACATCGGCGCGCATTTTCGCCCGCACGGGATGGGAAACGCGTTCTTCTCCTCGACCTCGCGGCTCCTCGACCTCGCGGCGCACCCCGGGCATTCTCGTCCTCCAGCCGGACGATTCTGGGCGGCCTCGCAAGGGACGATTGTCTGGCTGAGCGTGGCCACGGCATGCGAGGATGGGTGATCTGCCCAGCTTGATCAGGAGGGCGCCATGTCCTAGCTGTCTCGCCATCGGGACGTCATGGCGGCTCGGGCGCGGCTGGCCCCCGCGCGGGCCGACTACGCGGGCCCCGACGGGCGGTTCCTCACGGTCGGCGTTCCCAGCAGCCCGGCGCAGATCCTCCAGTGGTCGCATGCGGCGGCCGCGGGCCGGCCGAGCGACACCGGCGCCCGGTCGACACCCCGGGCGGCGTGGTCGTCACCTTCGGCGCCACCACGGTCGCCTCCGGTCCCCGCATGTTCTCCGGCGAGGTCGCTCGTCAACGGCGTCCCCGGCCACACGTCCTGCGCTCGGAGGGAACGCCGTTGTCGGTCATCGCCTTCACCGTCGCCGTCGGTCGGATCACCGGCATCCACATGGCTGTCGACCCGGCCAAACTCGCCTCGATCGATCTACCAGCCACGGCCTGAGCCGGGTGTCGTCGTCGGCCGGCCGGTGCATGTGCAAGTCATCGCGGGCCGACCAGCCGAGCTCCTCTGCGTTCAGCTCGCGTTCTTCACCCAGAATGGGGCCGGTACTCGACCGGCTCGTCCGTGCGCATCGGAGGGTCCCCATGGATGACCAGCGTTGACCAGGCAAGATCACGACAAGATCAACACCGTTGTGCTGGGGCTCATGACACGATTCTCAGCGGCGCCCCTTCATTGGCCGAGGCCGGCCTCTCGGGCCTGGATGATCGCCTGGGCGCGGTCGGCGACCTGGAGCTTGGCGAAGACGTTGGAGACGTTGTTGCGCACGGTCTTGGGGGACAGCGACAG
>NZ_JBITEZ010000045.1:0-5953 GCF_044455665.1 Nonomuraea sp. NPDC051191
CCTTGTTGCCGCCAGACGCTAAGCGCTTGTTGACGGCGCGAAAATACGTATGTTCATCGGTAGGCATACCGACATTTCCGTTACCGCTGGTCACACCCATCTACGTGCGGGTAATACGTCCGAAGCCCGACAATCGGGCACGCGTAGCGCGGAATTCCGGGCCCGTCGGAGGTGCGATCGCCCGGCGCCGGCGAGGGGCATGTCGCCGGAGTCAGAGGGGGGCGCCGGCCCAGCGGCGGCAGATCGTCAGCGTCTGCTGCTCCGTGGGCCTCTCCACCAGCGGCCTGCTCCCCGGCCAGGCCCGCAGCCCGTCCAGCGCCACTTGCAGATAGCGGCGGTACAGCCCCGGATGGACCTGGACGGAATGTTGCGCCAGGTCCGTCACCAGCCACAGGATCATCATCACGTCGTCGCCCACGACGCCGTCACGCAGGTCTCCCTCGGCCCGCGCCCGGTCGAGCAGCTGCGTCATCACCTCCGCGACGCGCTCGGCCGCGGACCTGCCCAGGTGCCATCCGCCGCCGCCCAGCGCGACGTCCCGCAGCCCGAGGTTGTCCACCAGGAGCTCGGTGATGCGTTGCAGGAGGAGTTCGAGGCCGTCCCAGGCCCGCTCGGCCTCGCCCGCCCGCTGCGCGACCTCGGCCAGCTCGCTCAGCGGCTCCTCGAGCGCCGCGTGCATGAGCTCCTCCTTGTCGGCGAAGCGCCTGTACACGGTGCCGACGCCGACGCCGGCATGGTGGGCGACCTCGTTGAAGCCGACGGCGAGGCCGCGCTCGGCGAAGAGTTCCTGGGCGGCGCGCACGATGCGATCGCGGTTGCGCTCGGCGTCCCGGCGCAGGGCTCCACGACGTGCCGGCTCGTGCTCGGCAAGCGGTCGCGGGGTCATCGCCTCAGCGTACCTCTAACCGGATAGGTGGGATCAACATCACAGCTCGCATGCCACGGTGAACTGGATGATTGCTATCCACTTCTCAATAGACTGCCAAATCGGATATATCCCATCCGCTTACTCGACTGCCCCGCTCCAGAACCAGAAAGCGAGTCCACGATGGCCGAACTGCTCTACCGGCTGGGCCGGTTCACCGCCCGGCGGGCCTGGTGGGTGATCACCGCGTGGCTCGTCGTGCTCGGCCTGGCCGTCGGAGCCTTCCTGGCCTTCGGCGGGGCCATGAGCTCGACGATGACCATCCCCGGCACGCCCACCGCGCAGGTGACCGACCGGCTCAAGACCGAGCTGCCCGTGGCCAGCGGCGGCACCGGGCAGGTCGTCATCCGGTCCGAGGCCGGCGGGCGGTTCACGGACGACCAGCGCGCGAACGTCAGCGCCGCGCTGCGCAAGGTCGCCGCCCTCGACGGCGTCGACCAGGTCGCCGACCCGTTCACCTCCACCGGCATGCGCGCCGAGCAGGCCAAGAAGATCACGGACGGCCTGGCCCAGGTCGAGGGCGGTCGCGCCCGGCTCGCCAAGGGCCAGAAACAGCTCGACCAGGCCCGTAAGCAGGCCGAGGCGGCCATCGAGCAGGCCGGCTCCGACCCGCGGCTCAAGGCGACCCTCGCCCAGCTCGACCAGCAGCAGGCCGAGCTCGACAAGCAGAGCGCCACGCTGAAGACGTCCGAACAGCAGCTGCTCGTCGGACGCAGCCTGCTGACCATGGCGGCGGACATCCGCACGGTCTCCTCGGACGGCTCCACCGCCACCGCGACCGTCGTCTTCGACCTGCCGCAGCAGGAGGTCACCCCGGAGACCAAGAAGGCCGTCATCGAGACCGTCGACGACGCCCTCCCCGGCGGCGTCACCGCCGACTACTCCGCCGAGATCACGCAGGGCGAGGTGCAGCTGGGCGGCGTCGGCGAGGCGGTCGGCCTGGTCGTCGCGGCGCTCGTGCTCATCGTCATGACCGGCACCCTCGTGGCCGCCGGGCTGCCGATCCTCAACGCGCTGCTCGGCGTGGGCGTGGCCGTCGCCGGGGCCATGGCCCTGTCCGGCACCATCGAGATGACGTCGGTGACGCCCATCCTGGGCGCCATGCTCGGCCTGGCCGTCGGCATCGACTACTCGCTGTTCATCCTGCACCGCCACCGCCGCCAGCTGAGGACGGGCATGGCCGTCGAGGAGTCCATCGGGCTGGCCAACGGCACCAGCGGCAACGCCGTGGTCTTCGCGGGCAGCACCGTGCTCATCGCGCTGCTGGCACTCAACGTCACCGGCATCCCGTTCCTGGCGCTGATGGGGACCGTCGGCGCCGTCGCCATCGCCGTCGCGGTGCTCCTCACCGTGACCATGACCCCGGCACTGCTCCGCCTGCTCGGGCACCGGCTGCTGCCCAGGCGCGACAGGAACGCCGCCACCGGGCCCGCCGCGACCCCGGCCGCGCCCAAGCACGTGCCGCCCATGACCATCGGACGTGCCGTCCTGCGCATCGTGATCGGGGTCGGCGCGCTGGCCGTCATCGCGCTGCCCGCCGCCTCCATGCGTCTCGGCCTGCCGACCGGCGCCTCCGAGGCCGCCGACTCCACGCAGTACCGCGCCTACACCGCCATCACCGAGAAGTTCGGCGCCGGCGCCAACGGGCCGCTGGTCGTCGTCGCCGACCTGCGGCGCGGCGTGACCGGGGACGACCTCGCGCCGGCGCAGGCCGACCTCGGCAAGCAGCTCATGGACGTCCGGGGCGTGACCGCGGTCGCCCCCATCGGCGCCAACGAGAAGGGGACCGTGCTGGTCTTCCAGGTCGTCCCGACCGGCGGGCCGACCTCGGAGTCCACCGAGGACCTCGTCCACGACCTGCGTGGCCGCACCCTCGACCTCGGGTCCGGCAGCGTCGCCCTGTCCGTCGCGGGCAGCGCCAGCGCCAACATCGACATCTCCGGGAAGCTCGCCGACGCCCTGCCGACCTACCTCGCGGTCGTGGTGGGCCTGTCGCTGCTCATCCTGATCGTCGTGTTCCGCTCCCTGCTGGTGCCGCTGATCGCCACCGGCGGCTTCGTCCTGTCGTTGTTCGCGGCGCTCGGCGGCGTCACGGCCGTCTACCAGTGGGGGTGGCTCGGCGCCGTCTTCGGCGTCACCGATCCCGCGCCGATCCTCAACTTCCTGCCGACCCTGCTGGTGGGCATCCTGTTCGGGCTGGCCATGGACTACCAGCTCTTCCTCACCTCAGGGATACGGGAGGCGTACGCGCACGGCGCCCCGGCCCGGCAGGCGGTCACCGAGGGGGTGCGGGCGGGCAGGGCCGTCGTCACCGCCGCCGCGGTCATCATGATCTCGGTCTTCGGCGGGTTCATGTTCTCCCACATGACGATGATCCGGCCGGTCGGCTTCGCCCTGGCCTTCGGCGTGCTCGTCGACGCCTTCGTCGTGCGCATGCTGATCATCCCGGCGGTCATGCACCTGGCGGGCGACAAGGCGTGGTGGCTCCCCCGGTGGCTCGACCGGCTCCTGCCCGACGTGGACGTCGAGGGCGCCAACCTGGAACGCCACCACCAGGCCGCTCCCGTACCGGTCCGCGAGCCCGCCGGCCGCTGACGCCCGCCTGCGGCCGCTCACGAGCGCGGGCCGGGCTCGGTCACCAGATCGAGCACGGCCCTGACCGCAGGCGTAGCGGTGCGGACGAGCGCGTGCGTCGTACGGGTGATCTCCATGGTGGCGACCGGCCGCAGCACGACCCCGTCGGGCACCCCCACCACGGTGGCGACCAGCTCGGGGACAAGGCTCGCCCCCAGCCCCTCGCCGACCATGCGCAGCACGAGCGCGTAGTCGTCGGCCGTGTGGACGACGTTCGGCCGGAAGCCCGCCAGGGCGCAGGCGCGGTGCAACATCTCGTGGTCGCTGGTGCCCAGGGAGCCGGCGATCCACGGTTCCTCGCGCAGCGCCGGCAGTTCCACCTCGCGGTCCGCCGCCGGGTGGCCGGCCGGGAGCGCCAGCAGGATCGGTTCGGTGGCCAGGACGCGGCGGGAGACGCCGGCCGGAGGCTCCTCGGGGATCAGGTTGTAGGTGAAGGCGATCGCCAGGTCACAACCGCCGCCGCGGAGCGTCTCGACGGCCTCGCGGGGCTCCAGCTCGTACATGATCACGTGCAGCTCCGGGTGGCGGACCCGCGCCGCGGCGATCGCGGGCAGCAGGCGGTCGGCGGCGGCCGTGGCGAAACACGCCACCCTGACCGGCCCCCGGGGGGTCGAGGCCGAGCGCAGGTCCTCCTCGGCCGCGTCCAGAGCGTTCAGGACGACGCGCGCGTGCCCCACGAGACGCCGCCCCTCGGCGGTCAGGCGCACGCGACGCCCGGCCCGCTCGAACAGCGGCACCCCCGCCTCCCGCTCCAGCACGGCGAACTGCTGCGAGACGGCGGACGAGGTCAGGCCGCAGACCTCGGCCACGGCCGTCATCGTGCCGTGCTCGGCGAACTCGCGGAGCAGGCGCAACCTGGCTGGATCCAACATCAAGCACATCTTATAGATCAGTGCAGCATCACTAAGTGGACGTTGCCGATCCGTCCGGGTGACACTGGCGGCCCACCACCGTCGCCCCGGGAGGAAGAAGCATGCTGACCGTCGTCGAGGTCCCGCAGTGGCAGGGGTCGTCGTCGCCCACGGCGCCCAGGCTGGCCGAGGGCGCCGCCCGGCTGGCCGCGATGCTCCCGGCGGCCGGACGGCACGTGCGGGTGGAGACCGGCGCGACCCTCGCCGAGACCGCCGAACGGGTGCGGCGGGCGTTGCCCGGCGACGGGTTCACGGTCACGGTCGGGGGTGACTGCGGCGTCGAGCTCGAACCGGTCACGGCCGCGCTGCGCCGCCACGGCGACCGCCTGCACGTCGCCTGGTTCGACGCACACGGCGACATGAACACCCCGGAGACGTCCCCGTCCGGGGCCTTCCACGGGATGATCCTCCGCACGCTGCAGGGCGAGGGCCCGGCCGACCTCCTGCGTTCCCCCACCCTGCGCCCCGAGCGGATCGCGCTGGCGGGCACCCGCGCGCTCGACCCGGCCGAGGCCGACCACATCCGGCGGACCGGCATCGGCGGCCTCGACACCATCGCCGCCGACGCGGTCGTCTACGTGCACGTGGACCTCGACGTCCTGGACGGCATCACCTCGGTCGGCTACCCCGAGCCCGGCGGCCTGTCCGCCGACGAGCTCGTCCAGGCCGTGGCCGCGCTGGCCGCCCGGCACGAGATCGCCGGGCTGGGCATCACCGAGTACGCCCCCGCCGCCCCGCGCGACGAGGAGCTGCTGCGGCGGCTGGTCCCCGAGCTCGTCCGCCTGTGCGCCGCCGTCCGCCCCTGACCGATCGACCGGACGTCAGAGCGGTCCGAGCAGGTCATGCGGGTCGGCGTCGAGGTCGAGCGTCGACAGGACGCCCAGGAGTTGGCGTTCCTCGTACCGGAAATGGGACTCCATGATCGCGGAGAGCCCGTCCAGGTGCGTGGACAGCTCGCCCGGCGTGGCGTCCGAGGCCATCGCGCGGTCCAGCTGCCCGAGCAGCATCGCGATCATCTCGTGGTCCTGCTGGAGCTTCGCGATCGTGGGACGCAGCGACGGATGGCGCTCGGCCAGTTCGGGGAAGAGCCCGACGTCCTCGCGCACGTGGTGCCCGTCGAGGGCGGCGCAGAATCCCTTGCAGTAGAGCAGGAGATCTGCCCGCGCCGAGACCGTGTCCCCGGCTTCCAGGGCTTCGCGCGCGAGGCGCAGCGCCTCGCGCAGGCGGCGGTGTGCGGCCTGCAGTTCGATGTTCCAGGCCAGGAGCCTGTTCTTCGCGCTCTCACCCACGGGTGAGGAACGGGGAAAGGGGCATCATGACCACCTTCCGGATCCGACGCCTCCATGCCTGACGCAGTCCGCCACCGGCACGCGACGCTGTCCGAGACTCTAGGAGCTGTTTCTTGGATCAGGTCCGGAGCCAGATAACCAAGGTGGCCAGGGTGACGGTGCCGAGGAAGATGTAGGCGCGCTTGTCGTAGCGT
>NZ_JBITEZ010000046.1:0-5164 GCF_044455665.1 Nonomuraea sp. NPDC051191
AACCGCGCCCATAGCCCGAATGACGAGCCTCTGACCGGGCGACCTAAGCCAACTCCGGCGACGAAAGGGGCATCAGCTCGCGAAACGCACTCTCAGGGCGCTGGCTATTCGGCTGCCGGCGCACGCCATGCACAGCAGCGTGCTGCGCTCGGCGCCCACAGCCACACAATCGTCGAGGATAGCGGTCAATGTGCCCATCTGGCTGGGATGGATGGATTATGCAGGTCATTGAGCCATTCCACGTTGGCAGGGCGCTACCTGGTTCCACGTGCCGTGACTCGCTACCTCGCTGAGGACGACCCTCCACCATCCCTGTGGCACCCCTCCAGCAGGCTGCCCTGGCCGACCACCAAAGGCTCAACCACCAAGGGGCAGGTGGGCTGGCTCAGGATCTTGAGGTACTTCCTCGCAGTGAAGTCGCCCCGAGCTCGTGCAGAACTTCTAGCGCATAAACAGTCGCATCATCTATCGAAAGCCGGACGGTACACAGTGATGCCTTGTTCGCGAGCAGCCAACGCCGCAGGGAGTCGTGCCGCCACCAGGCCTGACAGGCGGGACGCTGCTTCATCGGCGGGCAGGAACGCCGCGTCGTCAAGCACGGCGTGCTGAAGTCGGGGGCGCTCGCCGTGCACGGTACCGGCGTCGAACAGCAAGTAGAGGATGGGGCGCAGACGGTGCTCGGCCGGGGGTGCCCAGTCCGCCACGAGCAGCCGTCCGATGGAGGCGCGCAGGCCGAGTTCTTCGTGTAGTTCGCGGGCGCAGGCGCTCTCGGGTGGCTCGCCGTCGTCGGCCATGCCGCCGGGGATGAGCCAATGCGGCCGGTAGTTGGGTTTGACCAGCAGGATACGGCCCTGGGGGTCGGTGATGAGGGCGCCGGTGGCCACGTGCAGGGAGGCGAGCTTGGCGTAGTAGATGTCCGGTTCGAGAAAGTTGCTGTGTTCGCTCGGCTCGTGGGTTTCGGAGTGCGTCATGGTGGGGTGAGCGTTTCCCGGGATTGCTCGATGTAGTCGCGCACGCATCGTACGTCCTGATGCGGTCGCAATCGCTGATCGATGTCGCGGAGTCTGGCCTGCAGGCGCTTGGGCTTGCGATTTCTAACTTCGGTGGGAGCGGTGCCTACCAGTCGGCGACTGGTCTGAAGGCCCGAATGTCGGTGGTTCGGGCGTGCTCCCAGGAGTCCAGGTGGTACGCGTCGGGGATCTTGCTCAGCGGATGATGAGAGCGCAGGGAGCACACGATCAACTCGGTGTCTTCGAGCGAATGCGGCCAGTCCCGCGGGGCGGACACATTGCTGTCCTTCCGGAAGGGGTTCTCAGCCACGATGGCGGTGACCCACTTGCTCGGTGTATGTGGGCATTCCGGCGACTCGTCGCGACGAGAGGCGTCCTCGGGCGGATCACCCGAAAACGGGTCCGCGGCCACGAGGTAGCCGGTTGGCTTCAGCGGCACGTTGTTCTCTGCGCGGCGCCGGATGACGGCCCGGGCGGTAAGGGGGCGGTAGTAGCCGGTGGCGATGGCATCGAACTGCTCGAACAAGTGCCGGAGTGGCTGACTGTCTACAGGTATTCCCGGGAGTTGGAAGGACACGTTGCAGTGGCTAACCATGCGGGAAGCATGATTGGCGATATCAGCGGCCAAGGTGTAGAAGCCTCCGCCTTGGCAGACGTCGAAGTACGTCACCTGTTCTGTATGGTGGGCGTGTTGTAGGCCTTCGCAGCGCTCTCTCCACGCGCGGAGTGCGTTAAGGAATTCGCGGGCGCCTACGCCGTGCCAGTTCAAGGTGGCCTGCTGGATACTCCAACTCGGTCGGGAGGTCATCCAGCCCAATGAGTTGAACGCGTGCAGAAGGTCGGCGAGTCCGTTCTCGTCGAGGGCCCTGATAGGCAGGTCTAAACTGACGCCGCTGCCGTCCGCAGGCACCCAGTCCACGTCGGGTAGGTCTTGAACGAAAACGAGTTCGGCGTAGCCGCCTCCCGACGTGACGTATGGCAGCGGGGTCAGCTCCGTGCTGAGTAGCGTGAGGTCGGAAGCTGACAAGTCAGTGGACGGCCGGCGCCGACGACGATGCCGGTTTCCCACAGGCAGGTGGACGCGACCGTGGGTGACTAGGGTCTCCCATTTGGTCCACAGAAGGTGGGCCAACGTCTCCGGCGCTTGCAGCACCTGCATCAGCTCTTCTTCGCCAAGCAGAAGGACAGGCTCCCTGCCTCGGTATTGGGTAACCTGCTCACGGACGGTGGCGGTGAAGCCTGACACGCTGACGATCACGCCGATGACGGCGGCCGAGGCTGCCCGCTCCAGCCGAGATCGCACTGCGTCGAAGACGTCCACGCCGGCAGGGGTGTTTTCCCACTTGGCCTCGATCAGGTACCACCGATCCCCGTAGCTGGCTACCAGGTCCGTCTGCCGCGGACGGGCGATGCCAGCGTTGCGGTGGACGCGAAAGTGTGCCTGCTGGAATAGTCGCTCCAGAAGTTCTTCCAGTTGCTGCCCACGTTGGTGCGCGTTCGGACTGGACCGTAGCCGCTGGAACTCCGCCGGAAGCAGCGACTCCCATCCCATAGCAGTCCATCCTTACTGGGCCGTGCGCCGAGGCCTCGATGGGCTCAGCTGGTGAGTTTGAACAAGAACAAAGCCATGCCTCCAAGTCCTTCGAAACCGACCGCAGCCAAGAGAAGGCACAGTGACATCATGGCGAGGATCTGGACTCCTGGGGTTGGTTATTGGAGGCCCGCCAGTCAGAGACCGGACCTCGGGGACACCGAGCAGGTGCGGAAAGAAGTTAGGCCCGTCTCACCCGACTCCAGGCAAAGGGTGCGTTCGAGCGCCAGCGGGAGCGCATCTTGCCAGGCTAGGTGGCGTAGATGGCGGCAACGATGTCCCGGGCGAGGGCCAGGCTGGAAGCGGCCACGAACTTCTGTCGTGTGTCCATGGCCTTGTTGATATCGGCGATGCTTCCGAACTGGTAGTCCAAGGGTCTGGGATCGCCTTCGAGGTCGAGAACTACGCCGCCCGCAGCATCGAGGATGTAGTGCCCGGGGGCCAAATCCCAGACGGCGAAACCTTTGGCGAACTCAATGGTGGCGTCGGTGAAGCCCGCCGCGACGTGGCACAGGCTGATGGACCCGAAGTCGACTCCGACGCGGCCGCGAACGGCGCCGTCCGCCGAAGGCTGGTTGAGCGCGTCGAGCAGGCGGGTCTGGCGTCCGAGCGGCTGGAGTCGTTCAGCAGGCTTCATCAGGTAGTTCGTGATCAGCGCCTCGCGCAGTTCTGCGAAGCGCCGCACCTTCAGCTCGTGTGCCTTGCCGTCTTGCGTGTAGACGAACGCCTGGTCGTTGCCGTCCTCGTCGCGGGCCGCGAGATACATCTGGAGATGGTGGAAGATGTCGCCCACCACAGCGGCGATGGGCCGGGCAAGGCTGCGGGAGTACACCATCACGTGCGTGTAGCCGTACAGGGCGCGAACGGCCAGCTCGCTGGTGTCGAGAGGATCGACCAGCACGCACAGATCCGGCTCTGGGTCGGCTCCGATGACTTGAGGGTCGGCCTCTTCCGAGGCATAGATGTACGAGGGAAGGATCGGGCTCAGAAGCTCTCGGTAGCGCTCATGCATCCACAGATCGTGGGCGGACAGGAAGTTATCGGAGTGGCGCAGGTTGGCGGCCTCTGATCGTTCACCTGATAGCGCGGCCTGGATCAGGCGGGGTCGGATCTCCCCGATCACCTGAGAGACCAGCTCGGCGAGGCTCTGGGCGAGGCCGGGGAGGGCGGCAGGGGTTGTCACGACGGGACCTCCGTACTGTTAGCGCAGCTCCAGCGGCGGTTCGATTCCTGGTGGGCTCATCGTCGCGGCGATGAACACCGCCTTGAAGCTTGCCGCTCGCATGATGCCAGCGCCGGTCAGATCGTCGAAATCGCTGACTTCGAGCTTCCCCTTGGTCATGGCTCCGAACACCGCGAAATAGATCTGCGCTCCGGGATAGCGGTCACGGATCTCGCGTGAGATGAAGCCGACCACATCGGCATGCTTGACCTCAAAGTCGCACAACACGATCTCTGGAGCGTCTGGCAACTCTGGGAAGATGGACGCTCTGTCGAGGCTGATGAATTCTCGGCTCTTGTTGCATTTGAGGTAGCCGATGGGACATCGCCCGAATTGGGCGGAGGCGAGGAAGGTGGCCATGACCAGGCCGGCCTCGTTGATTCCGAAACAGGCGTCTACATCGGTACGGTGCCCGAGGTTTTTGATCTGGTGGATGAGGCGCTCGATGCCGTAGCCGAAGGACGCCCAGGTGAGGTTGAGGAGCTGGCCGGGGGCAGGGTTGGGCAGGGAGTAGACAAGCCTGTCGGGAGTGCCGAATTCGACGGTAGGGGCCGCGATGATGAAGTCTTGGCCCACGGCGTTGGATTCGGCCGGTGTCGTTCTGGCGGTTGTGCTGCCTGTCCCTGCTGCTGCCGGTGCTGTGGCGGGTGGTGGGGGAGTGGACTGGGTGGTGGCGTACCTTTTCAGGGCGAGTTGGTCCTCCACTGCCAACCGCTCGTACGCTTCGGCGACCAGATCACTGGGAGAGATGTCCTCCTCGGCCACCCCGGTGGGGCCGCCTCCGTAGGCGGCGGCGAGGACCAGCAGGCTGGTGAAGCTGGGAGCCGATCCGGACCTGCTGCGTTCACGGGCCCAGGTCTCCCATGCGTTGATGGATGTACCGCCCAGGCTGGTCTGGTGGCCAGTCATCTGGTTGTACCGGACAGCGGCCTGATCCTGGGAAAGACCGCAGGCATACCGGTGTGCCTGAAGGCTACAAATGAGCGGATAGCGCCGCATTAGTTCCGTTGCCGCCTTTTTGACCGATCCCGTCTCCAGCCACAACTCATTCCCGATCCGTGCCAATCTGCGCCCTCGTGCCTGCGGGCTCGAATCCTGTCCCTGCCTCGACATCTGAGAGTGCGTTTCGCGAGCTGATGCCCCTTTCGTCGCCGGAGTTGGCTTAGGTCGCCCGGTCAGAGGCTCGTCATTCGGGCTATGAGGGCGGTTGGGTGAACAATCCCGGTTCGGTCTCGACGAGGATGCCGCGACCGGCCAGGCGTTTGAGCTTGGCGCGGAGGTTTTGGATGTCGTTGCGCGTCAGGGGCAGGTCCAGGGCTATGGCCACGTCTCGGGCGCGCA
>NZ_JBITEZ010000047.1:0-4588 GCF_044455665.1 Nonomuraea sp. NPDC051191
ATAAGCCACTCGCCCAGAGACCACGCTCGGCGCCGCACCGGTGACAAGGTGTGCCTCGACGTCGGCGGGCGCCTGGTGCAGCCGAGGGCCGTAGTCCTGCGGTTCGGCCCCGATGAAGACCCCGGTGAGGCTTTTACGAAGTGTGTGCGCGTCGATGCCCGCCCGCTCGATGGCCTCCCAGCAGGTTTCGAGCACCAGCCGCTGCTGCGGGTCCATCGCCAGGGCCTCGCGCGGACTGATCCCGAAGAACTCCGCGTCGAACTCCGCGGCGTCGTGCAGGAAGTGGCCCACGCGCGCATAGGTGGTGTTCCCGGCATCGGGGTCGTCGTCGAAGAGCCGGTCGAGATCCCATCCTCGATCGGTCGGGAACTCCGACACGGTCTCCCGGCCGTCGCGGACCAGCTCCCACAACTCCTCAGGGCTGGCGATCCCACCGGGGTAGCGGCAGGCCATGCCCACGATCGCGATCGGTTCGTCACCGAAGACGGCGGGTGTGATCTCGACGGCCGACGTCTCGCCGAGCCCGAGCGCCTCGGTGACGAGGTAGTCGACCAGGGCGGACGGCGTGGGACGGTCGAACGCGATGCCGATCGGCAGCTCGATGCCGAGCTCGGCGACGAGCCGGTCGTGCAGGTCCACCGCGCCGAGAGAATCGAGCCCCATGTCCTTGAAGCTCTGCTCGGGGGAGATCGTCTCCAGCGCTCCGGGCATGATGGCGCTCATCACGTCCAGCGTCGTACGGCTCACCAATTCGATGAGGACGGCTCGGCGTCTCGCCATGGAGAGGTCGGCCAGCTGGAGCGTGAAGCTCGTCGCTCGCCTGGCACCGGTGGCCGGGGTGCCGCTGGCGTCGGACGCACTGTGATCGGACGGGCTCATCGTTGACTCTCCCTACGAACGGCGGTGGTTCTGCCTCTGCATTCGGATAGAGCAGCCGACATCGGGGACGGCGAGGTCCTGCCGGAGGCAGGGAGGCGCTGAGGCGCTAGGTCTGCATGCGGGTGAAGATCACGCGGGACGCGGAGACGACCTCGTCGCGGCGCAGGGTGATCTCCATTGGCGCCGGACGCCCCAGGAACATGACCAGGCTGGCCGTCATGCCGTAGGCTCCGGCGTTCGGAATGGTCACCAGATCGCCCGGCCGCAGGTCGGGGACGGCGACGTTGCGGCCGAGGATGTCGCCCGGGGTGCAGAGCGGGCCGACCAGGTTCGCGACGGCGGAGCCGCGGCCGTTCTCGTCGCCATCGAGCGCGACGGAGACCGGCAGCAGACGTCCGAGTCCGGACATGCCTCCCAGCACGTTGATCCCGGCGTCCAGGATGACGAACCGGATGCCGCGGCTCTCCTTGACGTTGGTGACGGTGCAGAGCAACCGTCCGCAGTCACCGACGAGATACCGTCCGGATTCGGCGGCGATGCGCGGGCTGCCCTGCCGCCAGGAGGGGAAGTACGAGTCGAGGATCTCCTCCAGCGCGGCGCGGAGCCCCCCGTACAGGGGACGTTTGCCGGGCGTGAGGTAGGGGGAGGCGAAGCCGCCGCCGAGGTCCAGTAGTTCCGGGACGAGGCCGGTCGAGTCGCGCACCTTGGCGGCCGCGGTGATCGTGTGCGTCAGCTCCGCGATGAGAGAGTCCTCGTCCTTCGCGTTGCTGAGCGAGAACAGGTGCATCCCCGACAGACGAGTGCCGGGGACGGACCGGAGCTCGGGCATGAGATCGGGCAGCGTCTCGCTGTCGAAACCGAACTGGGAGGGCGTGCCCGTCATGCGGATGCTGGTGGTGGCGCCGGGCCCGGAGCTGTTCACCCGCAGGAGGCAGGACGCGGTCGCGCCCTGGCTCAGCGCGGCGTGTCCGACACGCCGCAGGTCGCCGACCGACTCGACGGAGAAGACGCGGACACCTGCCTCGACGGCCGCCTCCACCTCCTCCGACGTCTTGCCGGGCCCGGTGTAGAGGATGTCGAGCGGATCGAATCCCGCGGTCAAGGCCGCCACCAGCTCGCCTGCGGAGCTGATCTCAGCCTTGCACGAGGAATCGGCCCCCCTTCGCAAGGCCTCGGCGATTCCCGGATGGGGGTTCGCCTTGAACGAGAAGTAGACGATCGTTCCCCCGGGCAGGGAGGCGAGCAGGTCGTCACGTGCCGCAACAGCACGGTCCAGGTCGTAGACGTACAGCGGTGAGCCGTAACGCTCGACGAGGTCGGCGTCGCTCTTCAGGTTCACGGCTTCTCTTTCTGCCTGAGGAGACCTTCGGCCCTGAAGTTCTCCATGTACGGGCCTGGGGTTGGCATGCGTGGCTACTCGCAGGGGAGCGGTCGGGTCGAGGGCCTGGCGTCAGCTCATGCCAGGGTCGCCAGGAAATCGAGCATGACCTTCCGGAAACGCTCCGGCTCCTCCAGGTGCGGCGAGTGACTGGAGTTCTCGAAGACCACTTCGCGGCTCTCGGGAATGAGGTCGAGAAATGGCCGTACCGATTCCGGGGTGACCTCGTCGTGCCGGCCCGAAAGCACCAGAGTGGGCACGGAGATGTCGGCCAGCAGGTCTATGGTGCTCCAGTCCTTCAACGTGCCGGTCACATGGAACTCGCACGGCCCGTTCATGGTGTGGTAGACGGTCGGGTTGCTGAGCGTGTCCATGAACGTCGCCATGAACTCGTTGGGCCACGGTCGTATTCGGAGCACATGCCGGTTGTAGAAGACCATCATCGCTTCGTAGTACTCGCGGGAGTCGGTCGTCCCGGCCGCCTCGTGGGCGAGCAGGACGTCGTTCACCTCGACCGGCAGGAGGTCGCGCAGGATCTTCAGTTCCTTGCGCCATTCCGGATACGAAGCCGGCGAGTTCGCGATGATCAGCCCGCGTAGCCCAGATGGGTGGTGGGACGCGTGCCGCACAGCCAGCAGCCCGCCCCAGGAATGCCCGAACAGGACATAGTCGTCGGCGATTCCGAGGCGGTCCAGCAGATTGCCCAACTCGTCGTCGAAAAGCTCCGGGGTCCAGAACCCGGGGTCCGCGTCGTCGACATGGGTGGAACCGCCGTTGCCGAGCTGGTCGTAGTGGATCACCGGCCATCCCGCGCCGGCGAGTTCCGCCAACGGGAGCAGGTAGTCGTGGGTGCCGCCGGGTCCTCCGTGCAGGGTCACGACAGCCGGTTTCCCCTGCCCTAGGGCGCCGGTCACGCGGTACCAGGTCACGTGATCGCCGAACGGCACGGTGCCCCTGGCGCTGGGGGACAGGGCCAAGCCAACCACCTCATCACGGTCGGTGCGGAGACGGCGTCGCACGCCACAGGCCGTTCGTCGCGGCACCATTCGATGGGTTGACCACAGTCCATGTGAGCGACCTTGACGACGCTAGGCGAAGGCCGCTCGAAGGCGGACCCCCTAGGCGGCCCGTGTCTTTCCCCTATGACGTCCGATCACATCGGTCTTCATTTCGGTACGCATCCATTGCCCCGAACAGCTTGTTCCTGGCTGCGGGATTCCGCTGCCGCGGCAGCCCGGTGACGCCCTGTTTCCGAGGGTGGGCGTTCTGGGAACGGCTCGGCCTTACCCGGCTTCATTCCATGACTGCCGGAACGCTCGGATGCCCCGATGCATCATCAGGGCGTTCCATCACCTGAGAAAACTCCGCGGAGCGACGGATGAACGCTCGCAGGGGGAGTTAAGGGTGAGCTAGGGGTCGGTGACTTCTATACGGCTGATTACTGTCTCGTCAGAGTCGATGAAGCTCCGGCGGGTTGCTCGAGGTGCTGATCACCGCGCGAGCCGGAAGGAACTGAATGAGCGTCACAGTCACCCCACTCACTGATGCGACGGTTTCCGCTTGCTCGGATGTACGACGGTTCGGTCTCCTGTCGATCCTTGTGGCCTGAACCAGGGCGACAGGGAGACCCGCTTCGTGAGGTGACCCCCTTGGCCCCTCGATCGAACATGCGCCGCAGGGCGCACCACGATCCAGAGAGGCCATGCCTTTTTGCTTTCCGAGTCCCACCCCCCTACGTGAAGGGCTGGTCGACGTTCCATGGCTGCTGACGACAAGTTCCGCGAATACCTCAAGCGCGCCAGCGCCGACCTTCAGCGGACTCGCCGGCGCCTGCGCGAGGTCGAGGCGAAAGACCGCGAGCCGATCGCGATCGTGGGCATGGCCTGCCGTTACCCCGGGGGAGTGGAATCTCCCGAAGACCTGTGGAACATGCTGGTGGAGTCGCGTTCGGGGATCTCGGCGTTTCCCGAGGACCGGGGCTGGGACATGGACGCGCTCTACGACCCGGACTTCACCAGCAGCGGAACCACCTACGTGCGCGAAGGCGGTTTCCTCGAAGGAGCCGGCGACTTCGACGCGCAGTTCTTCGGGATCAGCCCGCGCGAGGCCCTGGTGATGGATCCGCAGCAGCGGCTGGTGCTTGAGGTCTCGTGGGAGGTTCTGGAGCGGGCCGGGATCGCCCCCGGCAGTTTGCGCGGTACGCCCACAGGGGTCTTCATCGGAGGGACGCAGACCGGATACGTCGCCGGCATGGGGCCCTTCCCCGAGGGGGCGGAAGGGTATGTGCAGACCGGTAACACGAGCTCTGTGATCTCCGGCCGGGTGGCGTAC
>NZ_JBITEZ010000048.1:0-3028 GCF_044455665.1 Nonomuraea sp. NPDC051191
GGGCCGAACGCCCCTTCACCTAATCCCATGACGCGGTCACCGACCGCGAACCGGGTCACGTCGGCCGCGATCTGGGTGACCACACCGGCGAACTCACCACCGATCGGTTCACCCTGTTCCGGCACCATGCCGAGCGTGACCACGAGATCACGGAAGTTCACCCCCGCGGCCCGGACCTGCACCCGCACCTGCCCGGCACCCAAATCCCGGTCCCCGCGCGGGTCCGACACCAGGGCCAGTCCTTCGACCGAGCCGGGTGTGGGGCAGTCCAGCCGCCACGCCCCGTCTCCGTCCGGCACTGCCAGGTCCTCCCCGGCCCGTGCGGGGGTGAGCCGGGGGACCAGGACCCGGCCCTGCCGGACCAGGATCTGCGGCTCATCCCCCACACCGGCCGCACCGTTCATGGCCGGGGCGTTGCCCAGCGCCTCACCCGGCACGCCGCTCGGCGCGCTGCCTGTGCCCAGTGCGCTGGCTGTGTCCGGCGTGGTAGCCGGGGCGTTGCCTGGCGCGCCGCCCGTGCCCAGTACGTTGGCCAGCGCCTGCCAGGAAGCGGGTTGTCCGTCCACGTCGACCAGCAGGAACCGGCCGGGGTGCTCGGCCTGCGCCGACCGCGCCAGCCCCAGCACCGCCGCCCCCACCAACTCGCGGCCATCATTCCCAGGACCGGTGTTGCCGGGATCGGTGGTGCCGGGGTCGGCGTTGTGTCCCACCGTGACCACACCGGTGGTGAGCAGCACCAGCCGGGTCTCGGCCAGCCGCTCACTGGCCAGCCAGCCCCGCAGCACCTCCACCACCCGGTCCAGCTCCACACGCAACCGCGACAGCAGCTCACCATGCTCGTCGTTGGTGTCGTTGGTGTCGTTGGTGTCGTTGGTGTCGTTGGTGTCGTTGGTGTCGTTGGTGTCGTTGGTGTCGTTGGTGTCGTTGGTGCCGTTGGTGCCGTTGGTGCCGTTGGTGCCGTTGGTGCCGTTGGTGCCGTTGGTGCCGTTGGTGTCGTTGGTGTCGTGAGTGTCGTGGGTGGGAGCTCTCATGTCCAGAGACAGGATCACCGTCTCGGCTGTCGGCTCGCCTGCAGCCAGTGCCGTGTTCAATGCCGGTAGGTCGCGGTAGTGGCCCGCGACAGTGCCGCCAGCCTCCTGCACCGCCGCCACCACGTCACCAGAAGACGGGCCGACCACGATCACTTGGCCCCGTGTCGCGTCCGATGCAGCCTCTGATGCCGTGTGTGATGCCCCTTCTATGAGCTTGCCCGCCGGTCGCCCTGCTGGGTTGCCTGCTGGGTTGCCTGCTGGGTTGCCCGGTAAGGGCAGCCACTGCAACTGATGCAACCCCTCAACCGCAGGCCGCTCACCTGCCCGCAGCCCGCCGGTAGCCAGCCCGTCCGCCGGTAGAGGGCGTGAGATCAGACTCGTCACCACCGCCACCGGGGCACCGCTGCCATCGGCCATCCGGATACTGACACCACCACCGGCATCGGAGGCCGGTTGGACGTGCACCCGCAACTGCCGGGCGCCGGAGGCCAGCAGTTCCACCCCCGTCCACGCGAACGGCAACATCACCCCCGCCCCGCCAGGATTGTCGGCCCCGTTGGTTTGCTCGATGTGGGCGGGCAGGCTGGTGGCATGCAAGGCGGCATCCAGCAACGCCGGATGAACCCCGAACCGGGCCGCATCCACACACTCCCGCTCACCCAGCTCAACCTCCGCGAACACCTCCCCCCCGCGCACCCAGGCCCGCTTCAACCCCCGAAAAGCAGGCCCATACCCGTAACCCTCATCGGCCAGCTTTTGATAGAAGCCCTCCACCTCCACCGCCCGCGCCCCCACCGGCGGCCACACACCCAGCTCGAAACCAGCCCCCGCACCATCCCCGTTCACGCCCTCGGCGCTCTCGGCGTTCACCACGCTTGCGGTGTTCGTCGTGCTCGCGGCGTTCATCTCGCTCTGGACCATCACCGCGCTGGCATGACGCCGCCACCCCTCGCCCAGCCCAGCTCCCGCACCTGTCCCTGCTCCTGTTTCTGCTGGTCGGGCGTAGACGTGCACCTCACGTCGCCCGTCCGTACCCGCGCCGGACACCCGCACCAGCACCTGGGCTGAGGAGTCGGCGTCCAGCACCAACGGCGCCTCCAACGTCAACTCCTCAACCCGCGAACAGCCGACCCCGTCACCCGCCCGGATCACCAACTCCACGAACCCCGTACCAGGAAAAATCACCGACCCGCCGACAGCGTGATCGGCCAGCCACGGATGAGCAGCCAGAGACAACCGCCCCGTCAACACCAGCCCGCCCTGCTCCGGCACCTCCACCACCGCACCCAAGAACGGATGATCCGCCCCCGCCAACCCCAGCTGATCCGCACCCACCCCCACCGGAAGCTGATCCAGCCAGTAACGGCGACGCTGGAAAGCGTAGGTAGGCAACTCCACCCAGCCTGTCCCCGCACCCGCGCCCGCGCCCGTCTCCGCGCCCGTCCCCGCGCCCGCACGCGTCCCCGCCTCCGCCGCCGCCTCCGTGTCCGCGCCCGTCTCCGCCCCCGCACGCGTCCCCGCGTCCGTGTCCGGCTGCTCGGCAAGAACGGAACGCCAGGAGACAGGCAGCCCGCCCACGAACGCCTCGCTCATCGACCGCATGAACCGGTCCGGGCCGCCCTCACCACGACGCAGCGTCCCCACCACCACACCGGGAACATGAGCGTCATCCAGAATGTCCTGCACCGCCATCGTCAGCACCGGATGCGCGCCCACCTCGATGAAGCCGGTCACCCCATCGGCCAGCAACGCCCGGACCGCCTCCTGGAAACGCACCATGCAACGCGCGTTGGAAAACCAGTACCCGGCATCCATCCCCTCACCGGCCTGCACCCCGCCCGTGACCGTCGAATACACCGCAACCCGGCCCGCCCGCGCACTGACCGGCCCGAGCATCTCCAACAGCTCCCCGGCCAGCGGATCCACCATCGCCGAATGCGAGGCGACCGTCGCCTCCAGCACCCGCGCCCGCACCCCACGCGCCCGCCACCGCGCCA
>NZ_JBITEZ010000049.1:0-2786 GCF_044455665.1 Nonomuraea sp. NPDC051191
CATCCGGACGCTCTTCGACACCGAACTCCCCCTGCGCCAGATCTTCGCCGACCCCACCGTCACCGGCATCGCCCACCACATCGACCACCCCACCGGGCAGGAGGGCGGCAGCCGTCCCGCGCCGCGCCCGGCGGCCCGGCCGGACCGGCTGCCGCTGTCCTCGGCCCAGCAACGGCTCTGGTTCATCAACCGCATCGACCACGGCGGGTCGTACAACATCCCGGCCGCCGTACGCCTGACCGGCCGGCTGGACCGGGACGCGCTGCGCGGCGCGCTCGCCGATCTGGTGGCCCGCCACGAAACGCTGCGGACGGTCTTCCCGGACAGCTCCGAAGGCCCCTGGCAGCAGGTGATCGCCGCCGGGCAGGCGGCGGCCGGTCTCGTCGAGCGCGACGTCGAGGCCGGGCAGCTGGCCGGGATGCTGGCCGACGCCGCCGCCCGGCCGTTCGACCTGACCCGCGACCCGCCGCTGCGCGTGACGCTGTTCGCGCTGTCGGACACCGAGCACGTGCTGCTGGTGGTGCTGCACCACATCGCCGGCGACGCGCTGTCCATGCCCCCGTTCTGGCGCGACCTGGCGGCGGCCTACCGGGCCCGGCTCACCGGCGGCGAACCCGAATGGCCCCGGCTGCCCGTGCAGTACGCCGACTACGCGCTGTGGCAGCGGCAGCCGCACGACGACTCGCGGCTGGACTGGTGGCGTACCACCCTGGCCGATCTGCCGGGGCACCTGCCGCTGCCGGTGGACCGGCCGCGCCCGGCCGTGGCCACCTTCCGCGGGGACAGCGTGCGGTTCGAGATCCCGGCCGGCCTGCACGGACAGCTCGGGACGCTGGCCCGCGAGTCGCAGGTCACCCTGTTCATGACGCTGCAGGCCGCCCTCGCCGTGCTGCTGACCCGGCTGGGATGCGGCAACGACATCCCGATCGGGGCGCTGACCGCCGGACGCGGCCACGAGGAGCTCACCGACCTGGTGGGCGTCTTCATGAACACGCTCGTGCTGCGCACCGACACCGGGGGCGACCCCGCCTTCACCGACCTGCTGGCCCGCGTCCGGCAGACCGACCTCGCCGCGTTCCAGCACCAGGACGTGCCGTTCGAGCGGGTCGTCGAGGCCCTCAACCCGCCGCGTTCGATGGGCTGGAACCCGCTGGTCCAGGTCATGCTGGAACTGCACGAGGCGACCGCGCCGATGTCCGGCCTGCCCGGGCTCACCGCCGCCGACCAGCCGGTCGACTACGCCCCCGCGAAGCTGGAGCTGATCCTCACGTTCACCAAGCGGGCCGGCGACGACGGCCTGGACGGCGAGCTGCGCTACGCCACCGACGTCTTCGACCGGGTGAGCGCCGAGGCCCTGGTGGACCGGCTGATCCGGGTGCTCACCGCGGTCGCCGCCGATCCGGGCGTGCGGATCGACCAGGTCCCGGTGCTCTCGTCCGGGCAGCGGCACCAGATCCTGCGGGAGTGGAACGACACCCGCGCGGCCTTGCCGGATTCGGTGCTGCCGCAGCTGATCGAGGCGCAGGCGGCCGCCGACCCGCAGGCCCCCGCGGTACGCGACGCCGGCGGCGTGCTGCTGACCTACGGCGAGCTCAACGCCGCGGCGAACCGCCTGGCCCGGCATCTGGGCGGCCTGGGCGTGGGCGCCGAGTCGTTCGTCGGGGTCTGCGCCGGTGAGAGCCCCGACCTGCTGGTCGCCCTGCTGGCGGTGATGAAGGCGGGCGCGGCCTACGTCCCGCTGGATCCCGCGCACCCGGCGGAGCGGCTCGCGTTCGTCCTGGACGACACCGGCGCCGACGTCGTCGTCGCGCAGGACGAGCACGCCGACACCGTCGAGGGCCTGACCGGCGCGACCGTGGTCCGGCTGGGCCGTGACCGGGACCGGATCCAGGCCCGTTCCGGCCGGGACCTGGACCTGCCGATCAGCGGCGACAACCTGGTGTACGCCATGTACACCTCCGGTTCGACCGGACGCCCCAAGGGCGTGCTGATCTCTCACCGCGGGCTGCTGAACTACCTGTGGTGGGCCGTGGACGGATACGGCCTGGACGGCGAGTCCGGGGCGCCGCTGGTCGGCTCGGTCGCCGTCGACCTGTCGGTGCCCAACTTCTGGCTCCCGCTGATCGACGGCCGCGACGTCACGCTGATCGGCCCGGACACCGGCGGTCAGGCCCTGGCCGCGCTCCTGCGCGAACCACGCGACTTCAGCCTGCTCAAGCTGACCCCCGGCCACGTCGACCTGCTCGCCGCCCAGCTCGCCCCCGGCACCGTCCTCGACTCGGTGCGCACGTACGTGATCGGCGCCGACGAAGTGCGCCCCCAGACGGTGACCTCCTGGCAGCGGATCTGCCCCGGCGCCCGGCTGATCAACGAGTACGGCCCGACGGAGACCGTGGTCGGCTGCTCGGTCCACGTCATCGACGGCCCGCCGGCGGCGGCCTCACCGGTGCCGATCGGCCGGCCGATCGCCAACATCCGCATGTACGTCCTCGACGCCCGGCTCGAACCGGTGGCGCCCGGCGTGGCCGGGGAGCTCTACATCGCCGGCGCCGGGGTCGCCCGGGGGTACCTGAACCGGCCGGGGCTGACCGCCGAGCGTTTCGTCGCCGACCCGTTCGGTGAGCTGTTCGGCGAGCCGGGCACCAGGATGTACCGGACCGGCGACATCGCCCGGTTCCGCCGCGACGGTGAGCTGGAGTTCCTCGGCCGGGGTGACGACCAGGTCAAGATCCGCGGGTTCCGGGTCGAGCCCGGCGAGATCGAAGCCGCCCTCGTCAGGGACCCGG
>NZ_JBITEZ010000050.1:0-2527 GCF_044455665.1 Nonomuraea sp. NPDC051191
CGCACCGGCCGCCCAGTTCCTCCGCGCGCTCCCGCATGCCGAGCAGGCCCACGCCCACCACGGCGCCGGGGCGCAGGCCGCGCCCGTCGTCGATCACCTCGACCTCCAGTTCGTCATCGGCCACGGCGACTCGCACGTGGCAGCCGGTCGCGCCCGCGTGCCGGGCGATGTTCGTCAGAGCCTCGCAGACGATGCGGTATGCCGCCACCTCGGTCGCGGCCGGCAGCGCCGTCAGATCCCCTTCGGTGTCCACCTGGACGGCCAGGCTGCCGTCGCGGAACCGGGACGCCTCGTGCCGGAGCGCGCCCGCCAGGCCGAACTGGTCCAGGGCCGGCGGCCGCAGATCGTGCACCAGTCTCCGCACGTCGCCGAGCATGCTGCCGAGGTCGGAGCGGACCTGGTCCAGCGCCGCGCGGGCGGAGTCGGCGTCCCGGGCCATCAGGTTGTGCGCCGCCTGCACCTTCAACGCGGCGGCGGCCAGGGTGGGGCCCAGCCCGTCGTGCAGGTCGCGGCGGAGTCTGCGGCGTTCCTCGGCCACGCCGTTGACCAGGCGTTCGCGGCTGTGCTGGAGCTCCTCGGTCAGCGCGGTGGCGCGTACGGCGGCGGCGGCCTGGCGTACGACGTCGGCGAGCAGCCGCTGCGCGGCCTCGGCCGGCCAGGCGCCGGGGCGCGGCACCAGGGCGAGTCGGCCGATCGGCGCCTCCCGGTAGGCGAACGGCAGCACGACGACGTCCGGACGGGGTGTGCCGTGTTCCACCACGACGGTCCGGCCGTCGGCGCGGTCCAGCTCGACCCGCACGTACGGTGACCGGTACGCTACCGACACCGCCCTGGCGACCTCCAGCAGCAGGTCCTCCGGCCGCGTCGAGTCCTCCAGCCGGCGGGCCAGGGCCGAGACCACCTCGTACGGCTCCGCCCGCCCGGCCAGCACCCGGTTCACCCATCGCCGCACCCGTTCGCGAAGCGGCGCGTAGACCACGCCCACCGCGACGGCGGCCAGCACGGCCGCGACCGGTTCCCCGATGACCGCGCCAAGACCGGCGAAGAGCGGGACGTCGATCGCGACGACGGCGAGCGCGAGCCCGCCGTACAGCAGGGTCCAGCCGAGCACGGGATCGACGTCGTAGAGCCGGTAGCGGCTCACCGCCACCATGACCGCCGCGGCGAGCGCCACCAGGCACAACACGAACCCCAGATCCCGCGGCATCCCCTCCAGCACGGCGGAGGCCAGCATCAGGGCCGTGTTCAGCAGCGCGGCCAGCAGCATCCAGCGCAGCTGCGCCCGCCGCTCGCCCGACGATCCCCGGAACCGCCAGGCGAAGGCCGCCACCGGTACGGGGAGACTGGCCACCAGCAGCACCGGCGACACCGCGTACGCCGCCTGCCAGAAGGCGTCGGGGATCACCGGGATCGGCACGTCCAGCCCGGGCAGGTAGTCCTGCGGCGACACGATGCGCCAGGGCACGAACAGGAAGATGAGCACCGTCAGGCCCGTGGCGGCGAGCGAGACCGCGGCCGCCCACCGCCAGCGGGGCGAGACCAGCCGTCCGTCGGGGAAGTACAGCAGCACGAGCAGCGGCACCAGATTCAGGAAGGGCCCCAGCCGCGCCCCGGCGTAGACCGCAGCCGCGGTCAGCGGGAGCGTGCCGCCGTGATGGGCCGACGACAACACCGCGTACGCGCCGGCCAGGCCGTTCACGCAGGTCACCAGCCCGCCGGTGATCAGGATCCAGGTCATCAGGTGGCGCGGCCGCCGTACCGCCAGCACTCCTCCGGCGATCGCCAGGGCGGCACCCGGGACCGTCGAGGCCCAGACCTCCCAATCCAGCGGCTCCGGCCGGGTCACCGGTCCGGTCGCCACGTCGATCCAGGTGGCGGTCACGGCGGCGAAGACGGATGCGGCGGCCAGCGTCACCGCGCCTCCCCCCGGCCACCGGTCCCTCACCGAGGCAGCCGGACCGCCCAATCCAGCCGCCGCCCCCTCAGAGCCGGCCTCGTCGAGCCCATCGGTACAGACCTCGGCTGCATCCGCGGCGGCGGTCCGAGTGGCGGGTTGCGCGGCGGGGGCGCCAGTCATGGAGGCGCCGACAGGAGCACCGCGGCAGTCTCCATGGGGCTGGTCACGGCCGGCGGCACGGAGGTCGGACACGCGTCCCACACTGTCACAGACCGTGTCCCGCGGGCACGGGAGCGACGTCCTGCCGCTGTCCCGTGCTGGCCGGGACAACGGTCCTGGTCACCTGGGGATCAAGCCGTGCCGGAGGTCGCGCCGGTGGTCGGAGTGGGCGTTCCTCCGCTTCAAGCCAGCCTGACCTGGGCGGCGACCAGCTCGGCGTACCGGCCCTCGTGCGCCATGAGCTCCTCGTGCGTGCCACGGTCCAGGACGCGGCCGGCGTCGAGTAGCACGATGAGGTCGGCGTCCTTGGGCGTGCTGAGCCGGTGGGCGATAACGATGCGGGTCTGCGGAAGCCAAGACAGGTTGGACTCGATGGCCGCCCCGGTGGCGCTGTCCAGGTTGCTGGTGGCC
>NZ_JBITEZ010000051.1:0-1927 GCF_044455665.1 Nonomuraea sp. NPDC051191
TGGGGCCAGGGTTGGGGTTGGTGGAGGAGGCGTAGTTGGCCTTGTTGCCAGTCGACGTGGGTGGTGGGTGTGTCGGCGTGCAGGGTTTGGGGGAGTAGTTGGTGTTGGGCGGCCATGAGCATTTTGATCACACCCGCCACACCCGCAGCGCATTGAGTGTGGCCAAGATTGGACTTCACACTGCCCAGCCACAAGGGATCCTCGTCAGGACGGCTCCCGTACACCTCCAAGAGGGCTTGTGCTTCGATGGGGTCGCCGAGTGTGGTGCCGGTGCCGTGGGCTTCGACCGCGTCGATGTCGCGGGCGGTCAGTCCGGCGTTGGCCAGGGCTTGGCGGATCACCCGTTCCTGGGAGGGGCCGTTCGGTGCCGACAGTCCGTTGCTCGCGCCGTCCTGGTTGACCGCTGATCCGCGGATCACGCCCAGTATCTGGTGGCCGTTGGCCTGGGCGTCGGCCAGTCGTTCCAGCAGCAGGACGCCGGCGCCTTCGGAGAACACGGTGCCGTCGGCGTCGTCGGAGAACGGCTTGCACCGGCCGTCTAGTGCCAGTCCTCGCTGGCGGCTGAAGTCGACCAGGAGGTCGGGGGTGGCCATGACGGTCACGCCGCCTGCCAGCGCCAGGGTGCTCTCACCCCGCCGCAGCGACTCACAAGCCAGATGGATGGCCACCAGAGAAGACGAACAAGCGGTGTCGACCGTCAGCGCCGGCCCTTCCAGCCCGAGTGCATACGCCACCCGCCCAGACATGACCGAACCCGAAGTGCCTGTGGCCAGATAGCCTTCGATCGCGTCCGACGGCGCATCCGTGCCGTATCCCGTGTGTGTTCCGCCGATGAACACCCCGGTCAGGCTACCTCTCAACGTGTCGGGATCGATTCCGGCCCGTTCCAGGACCTCCCAGGAGGTCTCCAGCAGCACCCGCTGCTGCGGGTCGATCGCGACCGCCTCGCGTGGGGAGATCCCGAAGAAGCCGGCGTCGAACCCGGCCGCGTCCCGCAGGAACCCGCCCTGCCGCAGATATGTGGTGCCCGGTGTGTCCGGGTCCGGGTCAAACAGCCGTTCCAGGTCCCAGCCCCGGTCCTCGGGCAGGCCGGTGATGCCCGACCCGCCCCGCACGAGTAGTTGCCACATCTCCTCCGGTGAGGTGATCTCTCCGGGATATCGGCAGGCCATCGCCACCACCGCGATCGGCTCGCCCACTCCTGCCGCGGCCGCTGTGGTCGTGCTGGCTGCGGGTTTGGCGGCCGATGCCGCTTTGGCTTCGTGGGTTTGTGCTGGGCCGGTGCCTACTCGCTGGAACAGGTAGTCGGCCACGGCGGTGGGGGTGGGGTGGTCGAACACCAGCGTGGCCGGTAGTTTCACCCCTGCCGCCCGTCCCAGCCGGTTGCGGAGCTCGACCGAGGTGAGCGAGTCGAACCCGAGTTCCTTGAACGGCCGCCCGGCCGCGATCTCCTCCTCCGACCCGTGTCCGAGCACGGCCGCGGCGTGCGAGCGCACGAGCGAGACCAGCACGTGTTCCTGTTCGGCCACCGGCAACCCCGCCAACCGCCGCTGGAAGCTCGATTCAACACTCGCCTCCGGCTCCACCACAGCAGCACGGCGCTTGGGGGCAGGAGCCAGAGCTCGCAGAATCGCGGGAACACCGTCGTGGCGAGCGGCAAGCGCGCGGCCGTTGACGGGCAGCGGGATCAGATGGGGTTGGGGGTGGGCGAGCGCGGCGTCAAGGAGCCTGTTGCCGTAGGAAGTGGTGATGGTGTCGAAACCGGCTCGTCGAATGCGGTCGATGTCGAGGGAAGTGAGGTGAGCGCTCATCCCGCTGGGTTGTTGCCATAGGCCCCAGGCCAGGGATTGGGCGGGTAGGCCCAGGTGGGTGCGGTGGATGGCCAGGGCGTCGAGGAAGGCGTTGGCGGCTGAGTAGTTGCCTTGGC
>NZ_JBITEZ010000052.1:0-1916 GCF_044455665.1 Nonomuraea sp. NPDC051191
TTGGTGCTGGACGCCGACTCCTCAGCCCAGGTGCTGGTGCGGGTGTCCGGCGCGGGTACGGACGGGCGACGTGAGGTGCACGTCTACGCCCGACCGGCAGGAGCAGGGACGGGGACGGCAACCGGAACGGGAGCAGGAACGGGTGCAGGGGAGGGGTGGCGGCGTCACGCCAGCGCGGTGATAACCGAGAGCGCGGTGAACGCCGCGAGCGCGATGCACGCCGAAGGCGCGGTGAACGCCGAGAGCGCCGAGAGCGTGAACGGGGCTGGCGCGGAGGCTGGATTCGAGCTGGGTGTGTGGCCGCCGGTGGGGGCGCGGGCGGTGGAAGTGGAGGGCTTCTACCAGAAGCTGGCGGAAACGGGATACGGGTACGGGCCGGCTTTCCAAGGAGTGAAACGGGCCTGGGTGCGCGGGGGAGAGGTGTTCGCCGAGGTCGAGCTGGGTGAGCGCGAGTGTGTGGATGCCGCCCGGTTCGAGGTTCACCCGGCGTTGCTGGACGCGGCCCTGCACGCGATCGGGCTGGCGGAGCAGAGCTCTGGCGGGGACGCTGCGGGCGAAGAGAAGATCACGGTGCCGTTCTCCTGGAAGGACGTGAGGTTGTACGCGGCTGCGGCCCGGCAGCTTCGGGTGCGTCTGCGGCTTGCCGAGGACGGCGCGATAACCGTGGAGGCGGCGGACGCAGCGGGAAAGCCCGTGGTCTCGATCGGTTCGCTGGTTCTACGGGAGCTGGGGGAGGGGCAGCTGGTCCACGCGTCCGGTTCGTCGTCGTCTTTGCTGCGGATGGACTGGGTGCCGTGGTCAGGGAGCCGGGCGGATTCGGCGCCGGGGGAGGTGATCGTGGTCGGTCCGTCCTCCGGTGATGTGGTGGCGGGGGTGCGGGCGGCTGGTGGCGCTGTCGTGGGCCACTACTCCGACCTGTCGGCGTTGGACGCAGGTCTGGCTGCCGAGGAGCCGATAACTGGGACGGTGATCCTGCACCTGGACATGGGAGCGCCCACCCACGACGAGCATGGTGAGCTGCTGTCGCGGTTGCGTGTGGAGCTGGACCGGGCGGTGGAGGTGTTGAAGGGCTGGCTGGCCAGTGAGCGGTCGGCCGAGACCCGGCTGGTGCTGCTCACCACCGGCGTGGTCACGGTGGGACACAACGCCGATCCCGGCACCACCGATCCTGACCGTGAGCTGGTAGGGGCGGCGGTGCTGGGGTTGGCGCGGTCGGCGCAGGCCGAGCACCCCGGCCGGTTCCTGCTGGTCGACGTGGACGGACAACCCGCTTCCTGGCAGGCGCTGGCCAACGTGCTGGGCACCGGCAGCATGCCGGGTGGTGTGGGAGATGAGCCGCAGATCCTGGTCCGGCAGGGCCGGGTCCTGGTCCCCCGGCTGACCCCCGCACGGGCCGGGGAGGACCTTGCGGTACCGGACGGAGACGGGGCGTGGCGGCTGGACTGCCCCACGCCCGGCTCGGTCGAAGGACTGGTCCTGGTGCCGGACCCGCGCGCGGACCGGGACCTGGACACCGGGCAGGTACGGGTGCAGGTCCGCGCCGCAGGGCTGAACTTCCGCGATGTGCTCAACGTCCTGGGCATGTATCCCGGTGAGGCCGGTCCGCTCGGTGTCGAGTTCGCCGGTGTGGTGAGCGAGGTCGGCCCGGGAGTGGAGCAGCTCGTCGTCGGCGACCGGGTGATGGGGCTGGGCGAGGGAACGTTCGGCCCTCATGTCGTAACCGATCAGCGATTGATGGTGAAGATCCCTGAAGGGTGGAGCTTCGCCGACGCGGCCGCAGTTCCGGGAGCTTTCGCCACCGCCTGGTACGGGCTGGTGGACCTGGCCGGCCTGTCCCGAGGTGAGCGGGTCCTCATCCACGCCGGAGCCGGCGGGGTCGGCATGGCCGCCATCCAGATCGCCCGCCACCTGGGAGC
>NZ_JBITEZ010000053.1:0-1827 GCF_044455665.1 Nonomuraea sp. NPDC051191
TGGGGCTGGATGGGTAGGGGAGCGTCGTGCAGCCGGCGAAGCAGCAGAGTGATCTAGTTGTGGAGGCTGTGCGAGTGAGAATGCAGGCATGAGTAGCGAATCGAGGGTGAGAAACCCTCGCGCCGGATGACCAAGGGTTCCTGGGGCAGGCTAATCCGCCCAGGGTAAGTCGGGACCTAAGGCGAGGCCGACAGGCGTAGTCGATGGACAACGGGTTGATATTCCCGTACCCGCTTTAACGCGCCCATATCGAACCTCGTGATGCTAAGAGTCCTTAGCTCGCCTAAAGCCTTCGGGCTTGGGGTCAGAGTGAACGCTCGATCCGATCGGGTAGTAGGTAAGCGATGGGGTGACGCAGGAAGGTAGTCCAGCCCAGGCGATGGTTGTTCCTGGGGTAAGCATGTAGGGAGTGAGGTAGGCAAATCCGCCTCGCATATATCCTGAGATGTGATGCCGAGCCGATTGTGGTGAAGTGGATGATCCTATGCTGCCGAGAAAAGCCTCTAGCGAGTGTTGTGGCGGCCCGTACCCTAAACCGACTCAGGTGGTCAGGTAGAGAATACTAAGGCGATCGGGTGAACTGTGGTTAAGGAACTCGGCAAATTGCCCCCGTAACTTCGGGAGAAGGGGGACCTCTGCTGGTGATGAGTCTTGCACTCGGAGCTGGTGGGGGTCGCAGTGGCCAGGGGGAAGCGACTGTTTACTAAAAACACAGGTCCGTGCGAAGTCGTAAGACGATGTATACGGACTGACGCCTGCCCGGTGCCGGAACGTTAAGGGGACCGCTTAGTTGTGGTGACACAGCGAAGGTGAGAACTTAAGCGCCGGTAAACGGCGGTGGTAACTATAACCATCCTAAGGTAGCGAAATTCCTTGTCGGGTAAGTTCCGACCTGCACGAATGGCGTAACGACTTCCCCGCTGTCTCAACCGCAGACCCGGCGAAATTGCACTACGAGTAAAGATGCTCGTTACGCGCAGCAGGACGGAAAGACCCCGGGACCTTCACTACAGCTTGACATTGGCGTTTGGAACGTCTTGTGTAGGATAGGTGGGAGACTGGGAAGCTCGGACGCTAGTTCGGGTGGAGTCATTGGTGAAATACCACTCTGGTCGTTTTGAACGTCTAACTCTGGTCCGTGATCCGGATCGGGGACAGTGTCTGGTGGGTAGTTTAACTGGGGCGGTTGCCTCCTAAAAGGTAACGGAGGCGCCCAAAGGTTCCCTCAGCCTGGTTGGCAATCAGGTGTCGAGTGTAAGTGCACAAGGGAGCTTGACTGTGAGACTGACGGGTCGAGCAGGAGCGAAAGCTGGGACTAGTGATCCGGCATCGGCATGTGGAAGCGGTGTCGCTCAACGGCTAAAAGGTACCCCGGGGATAACAGGCTGATCTTCCCCAAGAGTCCATATCGACGGGATGGTTTGGCACCTCGATGTCGGCTCGTCGCATCCTGGGGCTGGAGTAGGTCCCAAGGGTTGGGCTGTTCGCCCATTAAAGCGGTACGCGAGCTGGGTTTAGAACGTCGCGAGACAGTTCGGTCCCTATCCGCTGCGCGCGCAGGAGACTTGAAAGGAGCTGTCCCTAGTACGAGAGGACCGGGACGGACGAACCTCTGGTGTGCCAGTTGTACCGCCAGGTGCACGGCTGGTTGGCTACGTTCGGAAGGGATAACCGCTGAAAGCATCTAAGCGGGAAGCTCGCCTTGAGATGAGGTCTCCCACCACGTGAGTGGGTAAGGCTCCCGGTAGACGACCGGGTTGATAGGCCGGAGGTGGAAGCATGGTAACGTGTGGAGCTGACCGGTACTAATAGGCCGAGGACTTGACC
>NZ_JBITEZ010000054.1:0-1826 GCF_044455665.1 Nonomuraea sp. NPDC051191
AATCCCAAGCGGTACGACCTGGCCAAGGTGGGCCGCTACAAGATCAACAAGAAGCTCGGGGTCGACTCCGAGATCACGCAGGGCACGCTGACCGAAGAGGACATCGTCGCCACCATCGAGTACATCGTCCGCCTGCACGCGGGCGAGGAGTCGATGCCGGGCGCCAACGGTGAGGTGATCGTCGAGGTCGACGACATCGACCACTTCGGCAACCGCCGCCTGCGCAGCGTCGGCGAGCTCATCCAGAACCAGGTCCGGCTGGGCCTGGCCCGCATGGAGCGCGTCGTCCGCGAGCGGATGACCACCCAGGACGTCGAGGCGATCACGCCGCAGACCCTGATCAACATCCGTCCCGTCGTTGCCTCCATCAAGGAGTTCTTCGGCACCTCGCAGCTGTCGCAGTTCATGGACCAGACCAACCCGCTGGCCGGCCTGACGCACAAGCGGCGTCTGTCCGCGCTCGGCCCCGGTGGTCTGTCCCGTGAGCGGGCCGGCTTCGAGGTCCGTGACGTGCACCCGTCCCACTACGGCCGGATGTGCCCGATCGAGACCCCTGAAGGCCCGAACATCGGTCTGATCGGCTCGCTGGCCTCCTACGGCCGGATCAACGCCTTCGGCTTCGTCGAGACGCCTTACCGCAAGGTCGTCGACGGCAAGGTGACCGAGCAGATCGACTACCTGACGGCCGACGAGGAAGACCGCTACGTCAAGGCGCAGGCCAACACGACGCTCAACTCCGACGGTTCGTTCGCCGAGTCCCGCGTCCTGGTCCGTACCAAGGGCGGTGAGACCGAGCTCGCCCGTGCCGAGGAAGTCGACTACATCGACGTGTCGCCGCGCCAGATGGTGTCGGTGGCCACCGCGATGATCCCGTTCCTCGAGCACGACGACGCCAACCGCGCGCTCATGGGCTCCAACATGCAGCGCCAGTCGGTGCCGCTGCTCAAGAGCGAGGCGCCGCTGGTCGGCACCGGCATGGAGTACCGTGCCGCGACCGACGCCGGCGACGTCATCAGCGCCGAGAAGGCCGGTGTGGTCGAGGAGGTCTCCGCCGACTACGTCACCGTCATGAACGACGACGGCACGCGGACGACGTACCGGGTCGCCAAGTTCAAGCGCTCCAACCAGGGCACCTCCTTCAACCAGAAGCCCATCGTCGCCGAGGGCGACCGGGTCGAGGTCAACCAGGTCATCGCCGACGGCCCCTGCACCGACAACGGTGAGATGGCGCTCGGCAAGAACCTGCTCGTGGCGTTCATGCCGTGGGAGGGCCACAACTACGAAGACGCGATCATCCTGTCCCAGCGTCTCGTCCAGGACGACGTCCTTTCCTCGATCCACATCGAGGAGCACGAGGTCGACGCCCGCGACACCAAGCTGGGCCCCGAGGAGATCACCCGGGACATCCCCAACGTGTCGGAAGAGGTCCTGGCCGACCTCGACGAGCGCGGCATCATCCGGATCGGCGCCGAGGTCGTGCCCGGCGACATCCTGGTCGGCAAGGTCACCCCGAAGGGCGAGACCGAGCTGACCCCGGAGGAGCGGCTGCTGCGCGCCATCTTCGGTGAGAAGGCCCGTGAGGTCCGTGACACCTCGCTGAAGGTGCCGCACGGCGAGCAGGGCAAGGTCATCGGCGTGCGCGTGTTCAGCCGCGACGAGGGCGACGAGCTCCCGCCGGGCGTCAACGAGCTGGTCCGCGTCTACGTGGCCCAGAAGCGTAAGATCACCGATGGTGACAAGCTGGCCGGCCGGCACGGCAACAAGGGCGTCATCTCCAAGATCCTGCCGGTCGAGGACATGCCGTTCCTTGAGGACGGCACCCCGGT
>NZ_JBITEZ010000055.1:0-1211 GCF_044455665.1 Nonomuraea sp. NPDC051191
ATCCCAGCAACGCCGCGTGCACCAGGCTCGCGCCCGGGCCAGCCACTACTGGAAACGCTGGCTCAAACATCACGAAATCAGGCTGTAGTGCTAGCTAGCCTAGGAACAGCGCCTGCCGCCCTGCAGCGTCTCGCGTTCTTCAGAGAGGGAGGACTTTCGCCAGATCGCCGCTCAGCCAAGGGCACGGTTGACGGCCGCGACGTAGCGGTAGAAGGCTTTCGTACGGTTGGCGGGGTCCTCGACCCAGGCGCGAGCCAGCTTCCCGCCGTCGAAGAACCGCTCCCGCTGGCCCCGGCTGATCTCCAGCTGCACTCCCATGCCTCTGCGGTTCCTGTTTGCGATGTTGCGGGTGCTCGTGCCGCCGATCTCCGTGGGTACGGACGCCGCGACGGGGAACCCGGCGGCGCGCAGCTCGGCCTTCACCTTCTTGATCAACGCCGTGTCTCGTCCACCGACGTAAGTGGTGGCGCCGGTGCCTGCGGCGGCGTGCCAGGAGATGGTGTAGTCGACGCCCGTCACCACCGCGAGCGCCTTGGGTTCGTCGAAGTGCGTGGCGGTGATGTGCAGAGCGCTGTTGCCGGAGGCCTTGATGCCCTCGAACGAGTAGTAGGCGTGCCTGCGGCCTGCGGCCTGGTCGGCGAGCTGCGACGTGGGCGCCTCGATGGCGCCGCCGTGGATGGCGATGTGCGCCACCCGCGCTCCGCGGGGGACGCGCTGGACGCGGCGATAGTCCCGGCCCTCGGTCTCTTGGGCGGAGAGCTGGGCGTAGCCGGCGTAGACATCGCGCGCGCTCACCTGCGCCGTGGACACGGCGTGCGCAGCAGGGGCAAGGCCGATCGCGAGCAGGCCCGCGACGGCGATGGACAGCGTCTTCTTCACATCAAACCTTCCGACGATCTTCCTGGGCCGCCATCATGCCAGCTACGCGTGACCATCTTGACTCGCGGGATCGCCCCGACCCCCACCCCGGCAGGCGCGGAGCCGTCCCGGGCTCGAACCTCCCATGGCGTAATGTGCAAAGTTCGTGTCGTTCACGCCAGACGGGCCAGCCAGCAGCATGGAGGCAGGCAGCGCCAGTCGTCTTTCCTGGCTTCCAGCTGCTCTTCCTGGCCCGGGGTTAGTACTACAGCCTGATTTCGTGATGTTTGAGCCAGCGTTTCCAGTAGTGGCTGGCCCGGGCGCGAGCCTGGTGCACGCGGCGTTGCTGGGAC
>NZ_JBITEZ010000056.1:0-1200 GCF_044455665.1 Nonomuraea sp. NPDC051191
CTAGTGGGCCGTCACGCAACCTTGGCCGGGTAACTGGTCCAGCTTCTGATCGGCGAACTGGCGGCGAAGTTCGTCTTGGGCTGGGCTCGGGCGTTGCGCCAGCGCACGTAGGCACCGATCGCCGCGTTCTGCTCGTCGTGGCTGCGGTGGTCGGTGCCGTTCAGGGCGTAATACCGCAACGCGGCGAACTCCGACTCGATCCAGTTCAACCAAGAGCCGTAGGTCGGCAGGAACACCAGCTCAACATCGTTTTCAGCGGTCCAGGCGCGGACCTGAGGATGTTTGTGCGGCGAGTAGTTGTCGGCGATCACGTACAGCGTCTCGCCTGGCCAGCGCACACGCAGCGTCTTGAGAAAGGACAACACCTCCCGCCAGCGCTTGCGCCTGCGGATCCGGTAGTACAACCTGCCGGTGGCCAGATCGAGCGCGGCGATCATCTGCATCACGCCGTTGTAGCGGTTGTAGGTGGCACGCAGCCGGCCCGGCGAACCCACCGGACGCCACCGCTTGCCCTTTCGAGGCAACAGGTTCAACGGCCCGAACTCATCCAGGCAGATCACCCGCCCGTCAGCGGGCGGGTGATCGTAGAGGTCCAGGACGCGCTGCATCTTGGCGATGAACTGCGGGTCCGTGGAGGACTTCCACGTCGTGGTCGTCTGCCAGGTCACCCCGCCTTTGCGGAGGATCCGCCGCAGGTGCTCACGGCTGATCGCGGACACCACCCCGCGGGCGATGAGGTGCGCGGCCAGGGTGCGCAGACTCCAGGTGGAGTGTCCGGTGATGCCCCATTCGGCGGGGACCGTCTTGGCGATCAGGCAGATGTGCTCACGCACTTCAGGACTGATCGTCGGTGGACGGCCCCCGTTCCATTTTGGGTCAAGCGCCTCGAACCCCTTCTCGTTGAAGGCGTGGATGACATCGCGCACGTAGTCGTCGCTGACCTGCATCAACGAGGTGATGTCCGGGACGCTCTGGCCTTGGCCGGACATCATCACCACGATCGCCCGCCGCAGCTTGACCGGATCCTTCGCGCTCCGCGTGATCCGCTGCAGCTTGCGGCCTTCCTCCATCGTTAACGGCCGGACGAACACTTCCGGTCGGCGAGCCACGACCACCTCCCAATATCGAAGAGGCAGCAAGCCTGGCGGGTTCACCGCTGGAGATCAATTACCCGTCCAAGATTCGGTGACGGGCCACTAG
>NZ_JBITEZ010000057.1:0-1167 GCF_044455665.1 Nonomuraea sp. NPDC051191
ACAGCACGACCGGACCCGCCAACGGCGGTAACGCTACAAATCCCTACGATCACACTGCGGCATCACGGGCATAGGCTCGCAAACTGCACTCTGAGAGCCTTGAAGGCGCCTTCGGTCTCGGACTTGTCGGCAACAGCCTTCTCAGAGGCGGCCTCGGTCGTCGTCGCTCTCTCGTGTCGAAGCTGAACCCGACGGAGCTGCGACCGGTCTGCGTGGGCATTTGGACGGCCATAGCCCCGCCCCCAGCCCCTGGAAGAGTTGCTGGGAACCCAACCCCGACTGCGGTGCGGACCTGTGTCGAGTGGAGTCGCACCGATGCCTCAGCTCAGGTTGTCTTCTCGTGAAGCCCTGGCGACAGGTCACCGACCTGGAGAGTCGAAACCTTCTCCACCGTGGGGCAAGCACGGCCGACAGACGCGCTGTCTTGAGTAGCCCAAATGCACCCGACTGGTCCCCCGCCAGACCCGGCCCGAGGGGAGCTCATGCGACCCCGTCCAGAGCCTTGGCCACTGCCTCCTCCACGACACCCGCGGCCCAGATCCACGGACCGAACCCCAGGCCGTACGGTGCCGGCTTCAACCCGTCGAACCGGCCATCGACGGCCGCCTTCTGAAAATCGGTGTACGCACGCTTCGTGGTGCACACCAGGTGAGGGCTTTGACCTGCTGCCGGGTCGTGGATCTCGATGAGCAGGTTCTCACCGTCGAGCCTGGGGCGGAGCGTGTCGGTCCGGATGTGGTGCAGGAGATCAAGCCAGTACCTGGAGCCCATCGTCGCAATGTCCTCAGGGTCGAGGAGATCGCACATTTGGACCGTGGTCGACCGGGCTACTCGGCGAACGGCGAGGCGGTTGGGGTTCGTGGCTTCTCTGTCATGCTTTGTCATTGCGGATCTCCGGAGCGGTTGCTTGCCGACGACAATGACGGTAGCCAGCGGTGCAAATCTCTTACACCTCGGAGTAAGTCTGCAATCGCCCTGGTCCCTGGGCGGCCCTCACCTGCCTATTTCCCGTAGCCGCAAGCCATTGCCCATGCGGATGGGTAATCTGATGGCGCTTCTGGGAGGAGGGGAGTCAGAGTGCAGTTTGCGAGCCTATGCCCGTGATGCCGCAGTGTGATCGTAGGGATTTGTAGCGTTACCGCCGTTGGCGGGTCCGGTCGTGCTGTG
>NZ_JBITEZ010000058.1:0-1147 GCF_044455665.1 Nonomuraea sp. NPDC051191
TGTTTCCGGGTGATGTCAAACCTTGGTAAGGTTCTTCGCGTTGCGTCGAATTAAGCAACATGCTCCGCCGCTTGTGCGGGCCCCCGTCAATTCCTTTGAGTTTTAGCCTTGCGGCCGTACTCCCCAGGCGGGGCGCTTAATGCGTTAGCTCCGGCACGGAACCCGTGGAAGGGTCCCACACCTAGCGCCCAACGTTTACAGCGTGGACTACCAGGGTATCTAATCCTGTTCGCTCCCCACGCTTTCGCTCCTCAGCGTCAGGTAAGGCCCAGCAAGCCGCCTTCGCCACCGGTGTTCCTCCTGATATCTGCGCATTTCACCGCTACACCAGGAATTCCACTTGCCCCTACCTACCTCTAGCCGGCCCGTATCCACCGCAGACCCGCAGTTAAGCTGCGGGCTTTCACGGCAGACGCGACCAGCCACCTACGAGCTCTTTACGCCCAATAATTCCGGACAACGCTTGCGCCCTACGTATTACCGCGGCTGCTGGCACGTAGTTAGCCGGCGCTTCTTCTGCAGGTACACGTCAACTTCGTCCCTGCTGAAAGAGGTTTACAACCCGAAGGCCGTCATCCCCCACGCGGCGTCGCTGCGTCAGGCTTCCGCCCATTGCGCAATATTCCCCACTGCTGCCTCCCGTAGGAGTCTGGGCCGTGTCTCAGTCCCAGTGTGGCCGGTCGCCCTCTCAGGCCGGCTACCCGTCGTCGCCTTGGTAGGCCACTACCCCACCAACAAGCTGATAGGCCGCGAGCCCATCCCCAACCGAAAAACTTTCCACCACCACCCGATGCCGGGGGCGGTCGTATCCGGTATTAGACCCAGTTTCCCGGGCTTATCCCAGAGTCAGGGGCAGGTTGCTCACGTGTTACTCACCCGTTCGCCGCTCGAGTACCCCGAAGGGCCTTTCCGCTCGACTTGCATGTGTTAAGCACGCCGCCAGCGTTCGTCCTGAGCCAGGATCAAACTCTCCAAACAATGCTTGGAAAAGTGGTTGAACCCAACCAAAAAGGAATCCGTCCATCCGAAGATGTGACGGGGTTATGCATGGTTTTCATGCACTGGCTTTTAACACACTGTTGAGTTCTCAAGAAACGGACGCGTACTTCCTCACCAGAACCCGTTCCCGGATCCTCGTTCAGAGGCG
>NZ_JBITEZ010000059.1:0-1125 GCF_044455665.1 Nonomuraea sp. NPDC051191
TGCGGCGTGCGGGGGTGTCGTCGTTCGGGGTGAGTGGGACGAACGCGCATGTGATCGTGGAAGAGGCCCCGCAACCGCCGTCAGGTCAGGCGGTGCAGCCTCTGTCGTTTGATGGCGAGCAGAACACGCTGCCGGGCGAGGGGCGGGAGGTGCCGTCGGGCGGCGTGCAGGAGGCGTCGTCGGGCGGCGTGCGGGAAGCGCCGTCGTCGGTTGGGGGCGGCCTTTTGGGACAGGCGCTGTCGGGTGGGTTGTCGGGTGGGTTGGTGCCGTGGGTGGTGTCGGGTCGGGGTGAGGGGGCGTTGCGGGCGCAGGCGGGTCGGCTGGCGGAGTGGGTGCAGGCGCGTCCGGGGCTGCCGTTGGGTGAGGTGGCGGCGGGGTTGTTGGAGGGGCGGGCGCTGCTGGAGGACCGGGCGGTGGTGACCGGCCGCGACAGGGAGGAGTTGCTGGCGGGGTTGCGTGCGCTGGCCGCCGGCGAGCCGGCACCTGGTGTGGTCACCGGCTCAGTTTCCGGCGGGACGTCGGGTGCGATCTCGGGCACGGTGTCCGGCGGGGTGTCCGGCGGGGTGTCCGGCGGGGTGTCTGGTGTGGTGTCCGGGGGTCGTGATGTGGTGCTGGTGTTCCCGGGGCAGGGGACGCAGTGGGCCGGGATGGGTGTGGAGCTGGCCCGGGTCTCGCCGGTGTTCGCCGCCCGGTTGGAGGAGTGTTTCGCGGAGATCCGCAAGTGGGTGACATGGGATCCGGCCGAGGTCCTGGCCCAGGCCGCCACCACCAACACCACAAACACAGACACAGACACAGACACCAGCGTGAGCCCTGGCACGGGCTCTGGCTCGGGTGCCGACGACCTGCGCGCTGCCACGACCGAGCCCGCGATCACCGCGGAGCCCGCCATCAACGCCGAGCCTGCCATCAACGCTGGGCCCGCCCTTAACGGGGAGCTTCCCATCAACGGCGAGCGCGTGATCACTGCTGGGCCTGTCATGAACGGCGAGTCTTCCGTGAACGGCGAGTCCACGATCCACGGCCGGCTTGCCATGGAGGTTGAGGGTGATGGTGGGGTGGGGTTGGGGTCGATTGAGGTGGTGCAGCCGGTGACGTTCGCGGTGTCGGTGGCGTTGGCGGCGT
>NZ_JBITEZ010000060.1:0-1090 GCF_044455665.1 Nonomuraea sp. NPDC051191
TTGAGGTGTCTGACGCGTTCGGTGAGGTGGGGGGCGACCTGGGTGCCCAGGAGTTCCAGGTGGCGGCGGAAGGCGTCGGGCTGGCTGTGGAAGTCGTAGTTGTAGACGAGCAGGGTGCCCCAGCCGCCGCAGCGTTCGTATTCGGTGGCCAGGCGTTCGACGACGGTGTCGACGGAGCCGACGATCCACATGTATTGGGCCAGGAGGTCGACGGTGACGTCCTCGGGCTTGATGCCGTCGGGGAGTCCCATGGCGCTGATGTTGTGGGGGATGACCCATTCTTCCTGCTGGCGGCGCAGGGGGGTGGAGGTGGCCAGGGCGTAGGCCTGTTCGTCGGTGTCGGCGACGATGACGTCGCGGACGACGCGCCAGTCGTTGCGGTCGGGGGTGCGGCCGGCGCTGTGGGCGCCTTCGGCGTAGACCTCCCAGTGTCCGGCGAGGTATTCGTCGGTCATGGCGATGCTGAGGGGGATGTCGCCGTTGGCGCCGCCTTGGCGGATGGTGGAGGAGCGGGGGGAGAATCCGGCGCAGGCGATGCGGGGGCCGCCGGGCTGGTAGGGGCGCCAGTGGTTGCCCAGGAGGAGGGGGTTGTCCAGGGGTGGGATGTCGAGGTTGTAGTGCTTGCCGGTGATGGTGAGCTGCTCGCCGGTGTTGGTCCAGATGCGGCGGATGAGGTCTTGGGCTTCTTGGAGCATTTCGTGGTTTTGGGTGGGGAGTTCGGTGCCGAAGAGTTGGGCGTCGGTGGGGTAGGCGCCGGCGCCGAAGCCGACCATGAGGCGGCCGCGGGTGATGTGGTCCAGGGCCATGAGGCGGTAGGCCAGGGCGATGGGGTTGTGGTAGGGGAGGAGGTTGGCGGCGGTGCCGAGTTTGAGGCGGCTGGTTTGCTGGGCGGCTGCGGCGATGTGCAGTTCGGGTGAGGACCAGCGTTCGTAGCCTTCGGTGAAGTGTTCGGAGAACCAGGCTTCGCTGAGTCCGTACACTTCGGCCCATCGGGCTACTTGCATGTCCCAGTCGAACCCGTCGGCGGGGGTGGTGTCGGGTAGTTGATGGGCGTAGAACAGACCGACTTCCATGAAACCTCCGGCGACGA
>NZ_JBITEZ010000061.1:0-1040 GCF_044455665.1 Nonomuraea sp. NPDC051191
GCGCAAACCTCATCACCGGACGAACACGCCCCGGCAAAACCGCCTTCCTCTACTCAGGCCAAGGCACCCAACACCCCGGAATGGGCCACAACCTCTACACCACCTTCCCCACCTTCGCCAACGCCCTCGACCAAGCCTTCCAAGCCCTCAACCCCCACCTCGAACACCCCCTCCAACACATCATGTGGGCCAAACCCCACACCCCCCACGCCCAACTCCTCAACCAAACCCTCTACACCCAACCCGCCCTCTTCGCCCTCCAAACCGCCCTCCACCACCTCCTCACCAGCTGGAACATCCACCCCCACTACCTCGCCGGACACTCCCTCGGCGAAATCACCGCCGCCCACACCGCCGGCATCCTCACCCTCAACGACGCCGCCACCCTCATCACCACCCGCGCCCGCCTCATGCACAACCTCCCCACCAACGGCACCATGACCGCCATCCACGCCACCCCCCAAGAAATCACCCCCCACCTCACCCCCAACGTCACCATCGCCGCCATCAACACCCCCAACACCACCGTCATCTCCGGCACCACCCACGACGTCAACACCATCACCCACCACTTCACCCAACAAGGACGCAAAACCCACACCCTCACCGTCTCCCACGCCTTCCACTCACCCCACCTCAACCCCATCCTCAACACCCTCAACCACACCGCACACACCCTCACCCACCACACCGCACACACCCCCCTCATCACCAACACCACAGCCACCCCCACCACCACCCTCCACCCCACCCACTGGGCCACCCACGCCCGCCAACCCGTCCACTTCGCCAACACCATCAACTACCTCCACAACGCCGGCGTCACCACCTACATCGAAATCGGACCCGACAACCCCCTCACCACCCTCACCACCCACAACCTCCCCACCCCCACCACCAACACCCCCCCACCCACCACCATCAACACCCTCCACAAAAACCAACCCGAAACCCCCACCCTCCTCCACGCCCTAGCCACCATCCACACCCACACCACCACCCCCATCACCTGGAACACCCTCCTCACCCCCACCCCAACC
>NZ_JBITEZ010000062.1:0-1021 GCF_044455665.1 Nonomuraea sp. NPDC051191
CTAGGAGCTGTTTCTTAGATCTGCTGACTGATCGTGCCTGCGTCGTCACGATTGACCTATGGGTCGAGGTGACTTAACCAACGCGGAGTGGGAGCGGCTCAGGCCGCTGCTGCCCGAAGGTGGCCAGCAGGGTGGGCGGTGGAACGACCACCGCAGAACGATCAACGGCGTGTTGTACCGGGCTCGCACCGGCCTGCCCTGGCGGGACCTGCCTGAACGATTCGGCCCCTGGATCACGGTGTACAAGCGGCACCGGCGCTGGTCGGCCGATGGCACGTGGCAGCGCTTGCTGACCGCGATCCAGGCCGAGCGGGATGCCGAGGGCGAGGTGGACTGGGACATCTCCGTGGACTCCACCACCGTCCGGGCGCACCAGCACGCCGCCGGCGCGCCCCGCACCCCGCCGCCTGTCCCCGCGCCGCCCGGCCGGCAAAAGGGGGACGCGGCCGGGACAAACCGGGGCGATCCGGTGCTGGCCGCGCTGGCCGCCCGGCTGGCGGAGGTGGTCAGGCTGGGGAATGTCTAGGTCGTTCCCGCGGCGGGTTCACCACCAAGATCCACCTGTCGGCGGACGGCCGATGCCGGGCGCTGTCGCTGGTCCTGACGCCGGGCCAGTACGGCGACAGCCCGCAGTTGGAGCGGGTGCTGCGGGCTGTGCGAGTCCCTCGCCTAGGGCCGGGACGCCCGCGTACCCGACCCGACAGCGTGGCCGCGGACAAGGCGTACTCCTCGCGCGCCAATCGCGTCTACTTGCGACGCCGTAAGATCCGCCACACCATTCCTGAACCGCGTGACCAGCGTGCCAACCGCCGCAGGCGCGGCTCTGCCGGGGGACGGCCCACCGGCTTCGATGCCGACCGCTACAAGGCACGCAACGTCGTCGAACGGGCTATCAACCGGCTGAAGAACTTCCGGGCCGTGGCCACACGCTACGACAAGCGCGCCTACATCTTCCTCGGCACCGTCACCCTGGCCACCTTGGTTATCTGGCTCCGGACCTGATCCAAGAAACAGCTCCTAG